>NZ_JAVDWP010000002.1:0-632052 GCF_031457365.1 Pseudotabrizicola sp. 4114
GCGCGCATGCTTGCAACATGGAACGGCGCGACGCGGAATGCCGACAGCCTCCGCAAGGAAAACCGTTCCGCCCCGCAGACTTCTTCAGCAGCCTGTTAGATGGTATGGGTGGCCTTGATCTTCGCCCACTCCATCGTGCGGGTAATCAAGCCCACCACCGCGGCATCTCCGCAAGCCACCAGAGCGGAGTCGAGCGCTTTCGACAAAGCCCGATCACCCTTCAGTTGCTGCAGAGTCGCCTCCGGCTGGGTGGTCAGCATCGCAGCACAGATCGCCAAAAAGGAGCGCTGCACAAGCGGGTCCATCGGTTCAGGTCTGGCAATAATCGCTTTCCAGCCATCGAACGTATTGCCCGAAGCGACTGCCTTCTGCGGCAAGGCTTCTTTCAACTGAAGCTTCAGATCGGCAATCTCATCCTGCTGACGCTCAATTTCGGCCTGCAAGCTCTGGCAGTGCAAAAGCCAGAGATCTGCCAGAAAAGCCTTGGAGAGCTTTTCATCAGAGGGTGGAGATTGGGGCATCATGGTCTCCGCAAGACTCTGGTGAACGCTCATGCAGTCATGACCTTTCGGTTGTTCAACAATTCGTCAAAAAACGCTCGGTAGTTCTTTAACGCATCTTCCCCCAGAGCTGTAAAGTAGCGGCGCCACAAGTCCTTTTCCTGAGGCAAGGTCAGCTTCTGCTCAAGCTCCTGCAACGTGCTGAACTGGCTGTTATCCGGCAAGGGAATTGCGGGTATCTCGGTAGCAAAGCGCATGACCCTGCATCCAAGCGCCAGTGCTTCATAAAGCAGAGATGACGTATGTCCCACAATCAACGCTGCATCGGTGAAGTGAAGTTGCTCAGCCATTCCCGGATACCGCAACAGAATTTCGGCCTTGGGCAATGAAGGATGGAAGCGCACTTTGACCTCCAGCCCCCTGGGTTGCGCATAGGCCAGCACGGTCTCGATCATTTCAATGTTCTGGGCCTGAAACGGCTTTTGATCCAGAAACAGTGACACATAGGGTTGGGCAGGCTTCGCGCCTGGTGGTGGCGATGCATTGAAAATCAAGGGTTTTCCACATTCCACAATCCGGGTCGTGGGGTGGTGACGGGCAATCAGTTCAGATGTTTCCGGACCCCAGGAGAGAAAGTACTCGGACGGCTGATGCAGATAATTGATCTTGTTGACCGTATGATAATCGCCGTAGTCTACATAAAGGCCATGCTGCAGTGTCACCGTCGGAACGCCCATCGCGCGGAAATGCCGGGCAAGCAGGTGCTCAATCGGTTGCATATCAGCAAAGAAAACGACGGCTTTTGGCTTCGGCTGACTTCGGAAATGGTCAAGGATGTACTTGTACATGCAAGAACGGATGTATAGCAAACTTTGCTCAAATCCGTTCCTTGCATCAACAAGATCAAATAACTTCTTGTTGCTTATCAAAAATTTACTAGCGGCAAGATTCAGCCTTCCGTCGGAGCGGCGCTTTTTATAGTCCTGAACTGTAACGCATGGAAAATCGACATTATCGCGTACCAGCTCGAAAAATGTTCGGTAGTCATCTCTCACAAGGCTGCGAAAAAACACAACGCTATCCGCATCAATCTGTGGAAGATCGAAGTCACTGGTCATAAAATCCTTGTACCATGTCGCAAGAAGCCTTGATTTCTCAGCCTCCGTTCTTTGCGACAGGTAAAAATCGTCAGCAAACAGAATGTCCTTCCATGTTTCCCGTGACGACAGTAAATTCGCAGTCGACATTACATGCTCCTCGGTCAGGAAAACTTTTTCTCGAAATCAGGCCAGTTTTTAATAAATCCTTTCATGTATTTACTTTCCTTGATGTGCTCACCGTCCCCAAAGTAATCAAACTGAATTTTTAGACACTCCAGATACGGCCGTATCCCGGACTCAGAGCTGCCTCCTGCGAAAAACTTGCAGATAACCTGATCAATAAGACGGAACTTAGCGCCGGCTGTATACATTTTTACAAATTGATTGTAGTCAGCTGCATATCGGTAGGTTGTGTTAAATTCATTCCTCTTCAATGCATCACTTTTATACAGAATCGACTGATGACAGAAAGGCATTCCACTCACTATCTTTTCGATAGGCTGCCCCTTCTGGATCTGAGCAAGGGAATGACCCGCGCCATGGATATATTCACGATGACCATAAAATACGTCGCTCACATCATCCAGATTCGCGACCAACCTTTTCAAGGTGTCGGCTTCATAGAATGTATCACCCGCATTCATGAACAAACAAAAATCACCTGTGAACAAAGAGATGCCCTTGTTCATCGCATCATAGATTCCATTATCCTTTTCCGAAACCAATATGTCTATCGATTCAGAATTATCCGACAGAACTTGCTGAACAGCCTCTCCGGATCCACCATCTATAACTACATACTCAATGAAAGGATAGGTTTGGGACTTGATGCTGTCGATGGTTCGGGCCAATCCTTTAGGATCTTCGTAGACGACCGTTATCACAGAAACACGCGGAAAACTGAAGTAGTCCGGATTCTCTGCGGCAACAAGTTTCTGAATCGTATCAAGTGGAATAGTCGGGGAGTCTGGATGCTCAAGCCAGCGCCCGACATGCCGTGAGTAATATTCTTCCTTCTCTTTAGGATAGGCAATACCGGACCATTTTGATATCAGCTTTTGCCGATCGACCAGCTTTCTCTCATCATTATTGGACGATCTAATTTCAGGCGTCGCATCAAAATAATGTTCGACGAAAGACAGCTTTGAAGGGATGATTTCATATCCAGCAGCCCGGATTTTCAATGCCAGATCTGTATCAGAAAAATAGAAATGATAGGATTCATCGCAATACCCGACTTCCTCCATAGCCGCTTTCAGGAACAGACCATGATTGACATACAGGTTACCCAAATTTGAGGCGATGGCGTATTTTTTCCGAACAGGGTAGTCACGGAAGTAAAAGGCAACCCCTCCCAACTTCACGCCCTTCGCCAACTGTTCGTCGAAAAGTTCAACGCCGTTGTTAATCGCGCCCGGCACAATCAAAGAGTCATCGCTCAACATGCAAATGTATTGTCCGGACGCAGCTTTGAAGGCGAGGTTCATGAAATAGGCCCAGGGCTTACGCACAATTTGCTTGCCCCCCCATTCCCCCCGATTGTGCTGGATGATGGTGATAATATCCTTTTGCTGAACCAACCATTCCACCGTGCCGTCGGTAGAGCCACCGTCCACGACAATAATCTCGTACGACTGGTCATTCAGTTCCGCACGAACTGCCTCAATGCACAATTCCAGCAGTTTGCGGCGATTGAAGCTGCCGATCACCATGGATATTTTGGGATAGTCCATAAACTCAACCTTACTTCAGGTACGTGTTAAAATTTCCAGATTCGCAATGACCGAAAGCTGTTGCTCTCTGACATAGTCCTGCCACCCGACGACCTCTGACCAGCCCGACACAAATACAAAATCAAGCCCTGCTGCATGGGAAGCACGATGATCATAGGTGCTGTCACCCAGAAACAACGCCGGGCCGGTAATATTGCCTGATGTCAGTTCGCGTGACAGGATCTGATCCTTGTTATCCGGGCTGCCAAAGATCCCGCCATCAAACATGTCGGCCAGTCCACGCGCGGCAAAAACATCGCGCAGCTCTGCCTGATCGCCCCCTGACACAATCAGCCAGCGTGCCGCTCTGGTGCGTTGTCGCAAGTCTGCAAGACCGGGAGCAACCGCACACTGTGTCAGGCCATCGCGCACAGCTTCGGCATAGCGCGCGAGCAACGACGTCAGATCGGGGCCGGGCTGTCCGGCCGGAACGATTTCGGACAGAAAATGAGCGAACTTCTGATAGCGGGAGATGCCACCGTTGGCGACATGCCAGGCAACCAGCGCATTGGCCGCCGCATCGCCGTAGGGGAGGGCTGCGGTGCGGAATGCTTCTGTCTTGATCCGGTTTGAGTCCAGAATGACCCCATCGCAATCAAAAATCAGGGTCTGGTAGTGAATGAGATCCAAGGCCAGATACCTTTCGTATACGCTTTAAAGGTAGAATGCTGTTCAGACACCGACTACATGTACAGATACACAATACCTTCACATGGCAAGGCAGTACGCCCCGGTCTCCCCCGACCCGACACTCGCAGGCAGGCTGGTTGGCCTGACTTCAGCTACTTGCTGCAAGATCAATGTCAGAGGCTGCCCTATTCTTAGGCCGACGTGATGTTTGATAGCGTCTTCGGGGCGTGAAGACCAGTCTGATCACGACTTTTGCGCAGCAAACACTGATGGCAATCGTCTCGATTGACCAAATAACGGGCACAGGCCACGGTGCACAGGCAGCATTAACAATTTGTTAAGGTATTGAGCATCATAAGCAGATGCCGCCGGGCCGCTACTGCGACCCGGCGATCACCATTGCTTCGCGCACCCTGCCAAGGTCTTCCAGCGTATCAACCGCGATCGAGGCGCCCGAAAGTTCGATCATCTGAACCGTCCAGCCCATCTCCAGGAAGCGCAGAATCTCAATGTCTTCGGCGTTTTCATGCGTTGTCTTTGCCCCCCGCGCGGCAAACGCAGCAAGGGCTGTGCGCGGGAAGCCGTAAACGCAGATCTGTTTGCGGGAAAACACAAAGGTATCTGACTTCGTGCCGGGAATGGGCGCACGACTCATATACATCAGCTGGCCGTCCTCGCGCAGCACCACCTTGGGGATCGTCCGTGACCGGAATTCGCTTTCCTCGGTGATCGGCGCCCAGCCGTTGATGATCTGATCGGGCCGGGAGCAGCTCAGGTCGATAACCGCTTTGATGCTTTTTGCCGGCATCATCGGCTCGTCGCCCTGCAGGTTGATGTACACATCCCTGACCACCTTGGTCGCGAACTCGGCAACGCGATCTGTGCCGGTCAGGCAATCGGGCGAGGTCATGACCGCCTGCGCCCCGTATTTTGCGCAGACCTCCATGATCTCTTCGCTGTCGGTCGCGACGTAAACATGCTCCGCAGGTGCTGCTTCGATCCCGCGTTCCCAGGTGTGGATCACCATCGGCTTGCCCGCGATGTCCATAAGGGGCTTTTGTGCCAGCCGGGTCGAGCCCAGGCGTGCCGGAATAACCACTGCATAATCAGTCATGATTCACTCGGAGTAGAGGGGGGTATGGGCAAGCGTATAGTGGGTCGCGGTGACAGAACTCACTGGCAGCGCACTCTGGCTTTTGATCGACGCGATCAAGGCGTTTGTCTTGCGATAGCTCTCGGACATACCGTTGTACCCGTCAAACCCGGCCAGAAGCAATTCAGATGCCCCTGCCGCTTCCGCCAGTGCCCAGGCATAGGCCAACGCCTCCGGGGCCGGGATCGTGCAGCCTTTGGGACGCGCCGAAAACGGTGCATCCGCCTGCACACAGACACCATAATCGGTGACCGACGCTCGGCCCTGCATCTTGGAGTCCAGACTATCAGGCAGCATGCCAAGCGTGGAATACAGCGGCAGGGCATTCCACGACTTGTCACCAAGCAGGGCCATCATACGGGCGGGGTGAATGCAGACCACACCGTCAAAACTGGCCGGATCATGGTCTTCCAGATGATTGACCGCCAGAACGACCGCATTTCGCTTTCGTGCCAGTGCCATCACCGCATTCCAGTGCCGCACGGCCTGCGGCCCGCCCGCCACGATCATGACCGACCGCCCAGCCCAGAGCCCTTCGACCGAATCCCGCCCTTCGGGGGCATTCATCATCGCAGCCAAGGCGCGATCAACATTCGCAGCGCTGTAAGAGGTGGGCGCTTCGCCCCCGCTCAACGCAGCGATCATCACCAGAATATCAACCGGCTCGTAGCGGTTAGAGGCAAGCATCTGCTGCACATAGCTCGGGTGCAGCGAGCGCAGCCCTGCTTCATAGTAAAAGATGTTGGTTCCCCACCGGCACCGCTCTTTCAGCTTGGCCAGCCAGCCGGTCGCTGCGCGCTGAATATCCAGCAGATTAAAGGACTTAAGACCCATCTGGGCCATTTCAACCGAAAGATATTCGGTCTGCGTATTGCCCGCCCCGCGACCCATGCCGGTGACAGTGGCATCAACCCATGTCGCCCCGGCGCGCAGGGCCGCCATAGAGTTCGCGACGCCCAGTCCGATGTTGTCGTGACCGTGAAAGCCGATCGGCTTTGGCGACGACGCGCGGAACAGCGTCACGATGCGGGTCACATCGTCAACCTTCAGGTTGCCAAGGCTGTCTGCAAAATACAGCGCCTCAAACGGCACAAAGCGGGCTTCAACATCCTCGATCAAAGCGGTGATCTGGGCATCGTCCGCCTGCGAAATCTGCATGACGTTCAGGCCGACATCATAGCCAGCCGCCTTGAGCCAGGCCACCAGCTTGTCACAGGCCGGAATCTGCCCGATATGCGCCGCGATCCGCACCAGACTGACGCGGCTTTCTGCGGCGGGCACAAAGGCCGCCTCCATGTCCTGCAGCCAACGGTCCGACAGGTAGTCAGAGGCGTTGATCATCACGCCATACTGCACACCCTCGGGCAGTTCGAGCTGTTGCAGGACATCTTCACTTGTATAGGCAAAGGGGCCCAGAAACTTGGATTTTGGCGTGAAACGAAAGCCGATTTCAATAATATCGACGCCGCCACGCACCAGATTGTCGATGTAATCCTGTGCCTCCCGCAGCGAAAAATCCCAGTCGTTATAGTAACCGCCATCGCGCAAGGTACAGTCGAGCAGTTTGGGGGCTGCGGAAGTGATATCGTGCATTCAGAATACCAATTCTTTAAGTTAAAAGTGTGCGGCAAACGTAGCAGTATGCCTTTGGAAGATAAATCTGAAAATGAATGCGCGCCAGCCCCTCCGAGGCGCGCCTAGCCCCATGCCATTCAAAACCGCCAACAAACGCGCCCGGAACTCACGTCGTTCTTCGGCAACTGCCGACGATGGCCCTGCAGCGACCTCGTAGCACCGCAGGCGAACGATAGGCGACCCTCCACCCCCCAAACAAAAAGGCCCCCGCCGTTTCCGGCAGGGGCCAATGCTCAGGGGGACGCGTGTTCACACACGCGCCATCCTTACCAGTCTTCGCGGGCGACCACGCGGGTCAGGACCGGCAGCTTCATCGCGCCAAGGCGCAGGGCCTCACGTGCGATCACTTCCGACACACCGTCGATCTCGAACATGATGCGGCCAGGTTTCACCTTGGCTGCCCAGTAATCGACCGAGCCCTTACCTTTACCCATCCGCACTTCGGTCGGCTTCGACGACACCGGGACATCTGGGAAAATACGGATCCAGACACGACCCTGACGCTTCATGTGGCGGGTGATCGCGCGGCGGGCCGCTTCGATCTGACGCGCCGTCACACGCTCTGGTTCCGTGGCCTTCAGCGCAAAGGAGCCAAAGTTCAGCAGGAAGCCGCCTTTGGCTTCGCCGTGAATACGGCCCTTGTGCTGTTTGCGGAACTTAGTCCGTTTCGGTTGCAGCATCTTTCAATACTCCCTTACGCGCGTTCGCGGTCGCGACGAGGTTGACGCGGTGCCGCGCCCTCCTGTGCTTCTGCGTGACGGCGGTCATGCGCTTGCGGATCATGCTCAAGGATTTCGCCTTTGAAGATCCAGACCTTCACACCGATGATCCCGTAAGGGGTCGTTGCTTCGGACAGGGCATAGTCAATGTCGGCGCGCAGCGTGTGCAACGGCACGCGGCCTTCACGATACCATTCGGTCCGTGCGATCTCGGCACCACCCAGACGGCCGGCGACGTTCACACGAATCCCCAGCGCACCGATCCGCATGGCGTTCTGCACGCCGCGCTTCATCGCGCGACGGAAGGACACCCGGCGTTCCATTTGCTGAGCGATCGACTCGGCCACCAGCTGCGCGTCGAGTTCCGGCTTGCGGACTTCGACGATGTTCAGGTGCAGTTCCGACTTCGTGAACGCTGTCAGTTTCTTGCGCAGCGTTTCGATGTCGGCGCCTTTTTTGCCGATGATCACACCGGGACGGGCAGCGTGAATCGTGACGCGGCACTTTTTGTGCGGACGTTCGATGATCACCTTGCTGATGCCGGCTTGCTTGGCTTCTTCGTGAATGAATTCACGCATCCGCAGGTCTTCCAGCAGCAGGTTGCCATAGTCTTTCGACTCGGCAAACCAGCGGCTGTCCCAGGTGCGGTTGACCTGGAGGCGCATCCCGATCGGGTTAACCTTCTGTCCCATTATGCCGACTCCCCGGACTGACGAACCTTGATGGTGATTTCAGAGAACGGCTTCATGATCTTGCCGAAACGGCCCCGTGCCCGCGGACGGCCACGCTTCATCACAAGGTTCTTGCCACACCAGGCTTCGGCAACGATCAGGCTGTCGACGTCCAGGCCATGGTTGTTTTCGGCGTTTGCAATCGCGGACTGCAGACACTTCTTCACGTCAGCCGCGATGCGGCGCTTCGAGAAGGTCAGGTCAGCCAGTGCCTTTTCAACCTTTTTGCCACGGATCAGGCCGGCAACCAGGTTGAGCTTTTGCGGCGAGGTCCGCAGCATACGGCTGATCGCCATCGCTTCGTTGTCCGCCACGCGGCGCGGATTCTTTTCCTTGCTCATGGCTTACTTCCTCTTGGCTTTTTTATCGGCGGCGTGACCGTAATAGGTCCGCGTCGGCGAATATTCACCGAACTTCTGGCCGATCATTTCTTCGGTGATCGCCACCGGAATGTGCTTGTGGCCATTGTAGACGCCAAAAGTCAGACCGACAAACTGCGGCAGGATGGTGGAACGACGCGACCAGATCTTGATCACTTCGCTTTTGCCCGACTCGCGCGACTTTTCTGCCTTTTTCAGGACATAGCCATCGACGAACGGGCCTTTCCAAATGGAACGTGACATGGATTAGCGGCCCTTTTTCTTGGCGTGACGCGAGCGGAGGATGTACTTGTCCGTCTCTTTGTTCGACCGGGTGCGGTTGCCCTTGGTGCCCTTGCCCCACGGCGTAACCGGGTGACGACCACCAGAGGTCCGGCCTTCACCACCACCGTGCGGGTGGTCGATCGGGTTCATGGCGACACCGCGAACGGTCGGACGCACGCCCATGTGGCGCTTACGACCGGCTTTGCCGAGGTTCTGGTTCGAGTGGTCAGCGTTTGACACGGCACCGATGGTGGCCATGCATTCCTGACGCACCAGACGCAGTTCTCCCGACGACAGGCGGATCTGGGCATAGCCACCGTCACGACCGACGAACTGGGCATAGGTGCCAGCCGCACGTGCGATCTGACCACCCTTGCCGGGCTTCATCTCGACGTTGTGGACGATGGTACCGATCGGCATGCCCGAGAACGGCATGGCGTTGCCCGGCTTCACGTCGGTCTTTGCGCCAGCGATCACAGAATCGCCGACAGCCAGACGCTGCGGAGCAAGGATGTAGGAAAGTTCGCCGTCCGCGTATTTCACGAGGGCGATGAATGCGGTGCGGTTCGGATCGTATTCGATCCGCTCGACGACCGCTGCAATGTCGAATTTACGACGCTTGAAATCCACAATGCGGTACAGACGCTTTGCGCCGCCGCCCTTGTGCCACATCGTGATACGTCCGGTGTTGTTCCGTCCACCCGTCTTGGTCAAGCCTTCTACAAGGCCCTTGACCGGGCGTCCTTTCCACAGCTCCGAACGGTCGATCAGAACCAACCCGCGTTGGCCAGGCGTCGTCGGTTTGTACGACTTAAGTGCCATGCTTTCTGTCTTCCGTCAGCTAGAGGGTCTGTTGTTACAGACCCGAATTATAGGGCCCCGAAGGTCCCCGGTTTATAGGGCCCCGAAGGTCCCCGGTGGTATAATCTGTCTGTGAAACCTCACAAAACAGACTGATTCTGCAAAAAATCCACGGCCCCGGAAATCCGGGGCCGCGAGATTCGCTGGCTTCTATCAGAGGCCCGTAGAGACGTCGATAGTGTTACCCTCTTCGAGCGTAACATAGGCCTTTTTCTTGTCGGACCGCACGCCGGGACGACCTTTGAAACGCTTGGTCTTGCCCTTGGTGATGGTGGTGTTGACCGCCTTCACCTTGACGCCAAAGACTGCCTCGATGGCCTCTTTGATCATCGGCTTGGTTGCGTCCATATCAACCTGAAACACAACCGCGCCATGCTCCGAAGCCATGGTGGCTTTTTCGGTGATGATCGGCTTTTTGATCAGGTCGTAGTGCTGGGGTTTCGCGCTCATTTCAGACGAGCCTCCAATGCTTCGAGTCCTGCCTTGGTGATCACGAGTTGATCCCGCTTCAGGATGTCATAGACGTTGGCACCCATCGTCGGCAGCACGTCGATCCCTTCGATGTTGCGTGCAGCCAGAGCAAAGCCCTGATCCACAGCCGCACCGTCAATGATCAACACGCGCTTCCAGCCGAGTTCCTTCGCCTGTTTCGCCAGGATCGCGGTCTTGGCTTCTGCCATCGTCAGCGTGTCCAGGATGATCAGCTCACCCGCTTTGGCCTTGGCCGACAGCGCGTGACGCAGACCCAGAGCACGGACCTTTTTCGGCAGGTCATGCGCGTGGCTGCGCGGGGTCGGGCCCTTGACGACACCACCCTTGCGGAAGATCGGCGCCTTGCGCGACCCGTGGCGTGCGCCACCGGTGCCTTTTTGGCGATAGATCTTCTTGGTCGAATAGGACACTTCGGCGCGGGTCAGCGTCGAGTGTGTGCCAGCCTGGGCTTTCGCCCGCTGCCAGCGCACCACGCGGTGCAGAATGTCTGCGCGCGGGTCCAGCCCAAACAGGTCGTCGTTCAGATCGACCGAACCGGCTTTGCCGCCGTCGAGTTTCAGAACATCAAGTTTCATGCTTCACCGCCTTCGGACTTGGTGGTGGCCTCGTCAGCGCCTTCAGCAGGCTCGTTGCCCGCATTCAGTGCTTCTTCGGCTGCCTTGGCTTCCAGAGCTGCCTGTTCGGCGGCTTGTGCGGCCAGACGTGCTTCTTCAGCGGCTGCTGCTTCGGCTGCGGCGGCTTCGGCTGCTGCTGCAGCGGCTGCTGCTGCCGCCTTGGCTGCGGAACGCAGCGCGGCCGGGATGATCACAGTGTCCGGAACCGGCTTCTTCACCGCGTCCTTGACCGTCACCCAACCACCTTTCGATCCGGGGACCGCGCCTTTGACCATGATCAGACCACGGTCGGCGTCGGTACGAATGACCTGCAGGTTCTGCGTGGTCACGCGCACGGCACCCAGATGGCCCGCCATTTTCTTGCCTTTGAACACCTTGCCGGGGTCCTGGCACTGGCCGGTCGACCCGTGCGACCGGTGCGACACCGACACACCGTGCGACGCCCGCAGACCGCCAAAGTTGTGCCGCTTCATCGCACCGGCAAAACCTTTACCGATCGAGGTGCCGGCGATGTCAACGAACTGACCGGGGAAGTAGTGGTCAGCGGTGATTTCTTCACCGACATCGATCATGCAATCGTCCGTAACCCGGAACTCTGCCACTTTACGCTTCGGCTCGACCGAGGCTTTGGCAAAGTGGCCGCGCATCGCAGCCGAGGTCCGCTTGGCTTTGGCCGAACCGGCGCCGAGCTGAACAGCCGTATAGCCGTCCTTGTCAGCGGTCCGCTGAGCCACAACCTGCAGATTGTCCATATGCAGAACCGTGACCGGAACCTGCTTGCCATCTTCTAGGAACAACCGGGTCATGCCCAGTTTCTTCGCAATAATACCAGAGCGCATCTGTTTGTGCCCCCTTATACTTTGATTTCGACGTCAACGCCGGCAGCCAGGTCGAGCTTCATCAGCGCGTCCACGGTCTGCGGGGTCGGATCGACGATATCGAGAAGACGCTTATGCGTGCGGATTTCCCACTGGTCACGCGACTTTTTGTCGATGTGCGGACCACGGAGAACCGTGAATTTCTCAATCTTGTTCGGCAGCGGGATCGGCCCGCGAACCTGTGCGCCTGTGCGTTTGGCCGTGTTGACGATTTCCTGGGTGCTGGCGTCCAGCACGCGGTAATCGAAGGCCTTCAGGCGAATGCGAATGGTCTGACCTTGCATTTCTTGTTCCTTCGGAACGTAGACGGGGCAACATGCCCGGCCCATAGGTTCACATTTGTGGATGGTCTGCGGCGCGCCCAGGGTATGGGCGCGCCGCGTGTCGTTATACTGTCATACCGCCTTTGGAAAGGCGATTCGCGCAGATCAGGCGAGGATTTTCGAGACCACGCCTGCGCCGACGGTACGGCCGCCTTCGCGGATGGCGAAGCGCAGTTTTTCTTCCATCGCGATCGGGGCGATCAGTTCGACGTTGAACTTCAGGTTGTCGCCCGGCATCACCATCTCGGTGCCTTCGGGCAGCTGGACCATGCCGGTCACGTCGGTCGTGCGGAAGTAGAATTGCGGACGGTAGTTCGCAAAGAACGGCGTGTGACGGCCGCCTTCTTCCTTGGTCAGGATATAGGCTTCGGCTTCGAACTTGGTGTGCGGGTTCACCGACTTCGGCTTGCACAGCACCTGGCCACGTTCCACGCCTTCACGGTCGATGCCGCGCAGCAGCACGCCGACGTTGTCGCCAGCCTCACCACGGTCCAAGAGCTTGCGGAACATCTCGACGCCGGTGCAGACCGACTTCTTGGTGTCGCGGATGCCGACGATTTCGACTTCGTCGCCAACGTTGATCACGCCACGCTCCACGCGACCGGTGACAACCGTACCACGACCCGAGATCGAGAACACGTCTTCGATCGGCATCAGCAACGGCTGGTCCACGGCACGTGCCGGGGTCGGGATGTAGCTGTCAACAGCCGCCATCAGCGCGCGCACGGAATCTTCGCCGATGTCCTTGCGCTCACCGATCATCGCCTGGTGGGCCGAGCCCTTGATGATCGGAATGTCGTCGCCCGGGTAGTCGTAGGACGAGAACAGCTCGCGGATTTCCATCTCGACCAGTTCGATCAGCTCTTCGTCATCAACAAGGTCAACCTTGTTCATGTAGCAGACCATGTACGGAATGCCGACCTGACGCCCCAACAGGATGTGCTCGCGGGTCTGCGGCATCGGGCCGTCGGAGGCGGCACACACCAGAATGGCGCCGTCCATCTGTGCGGCACCGGTGATCATGTTCTTCACATAGTCGGCGTGGCCGGGGCAGTCGACGTGCGCATAGTGGCGCGCTTCGGTCTCATATTCCACGTGCGCGGTCGAGATCGTGATCCCACGTGCCCGCTCTTCCGGCGCGCCGTCGATCTGGTCGTAGGCTTTGAAATCGCCGAAATACTTGGTGATCGCCGCCGTCAGCGTCGTCTTGCCGTGGTCAACGTGGCCAATCGTGCCAATGTTGACGTGCGGTTTGTTCCGTTCAAACTTTGCCTTTGCCATCTGGGCAACTCCTCATTCATGTATCGGATGCGGCGGGGTCAACCCCGCCCTACGGGACTGGTAGGGCGGGGATCCCCCCGCCACACCGTTAAGCGTATTTCTTCTGGATCTCGTCCGAGATGTTCTGCGGCACCGCGTCGTAATGGTCGAACTCCATCGAGAACACCGCACGACCGCTCGTCATCGAGCGCAGCGTGTTGATGTAGCCGAACATGTTCGCCAGCGGGACCATCGAAGAGATCACGTTGGCGTTGCCGCGGCTGTCCTGCCCGGTCACCATGCCCCGACGCGAGGTCAGGTCGCCGATGACGCCGCCGGTGTATTCTTCCGGGGTGACGACTTCGACTTTCATGATCGGTTCGAGCAGTTTCGCACCGGCTTTCTTCAGACCTTCGCGCATCGCGGCACGGGCCGCGATTTCAAAGGCCAGAACGCTGGAGTCAACATCGTGGAACGCGCCGTCAATCAGCGCCACCTTGAAGTCGATCACCGGGAAGCCCGCCAGCGGACCGGAGTCCATCACCGACTTGATGCCCTTTTCAACGCCAGGAATGTATTCCTTTGGCACCGAACCACCCACAACCTTGGCCTCGAACGAATAGCCTTCGCCCGGTTCCGTCGGCGAGATGATCAGCTTCACGCGTGCAAACTGACCCGTACCACCGGTCTGTTTCTTGTGCGTGTAGTCGATTTCATGCTCGCGCGAGATCGTTTCGCGATACGCCACCTGCGGCGCGCCGATGTTCGCCTCGACCTTGAACTCGCGACGCATACGGTCGACGAGGATGTCGAGGTGAAGTTCGCCCATGCCCTTCATGATCGTCTGGCCCGACTCGATATCGGTTTCCACACGGAAGGACGGGTCTTCGGCAGCCAGACGGGCAAGTGCTATGCCCATCTTTTCCTGGTCGGCCTTGGTCTTCGGTTCGACCGCAATCTCGATCACCGGGACCGGGAAGGTCATGGTTTCGAGAACGACAGGCTTTGCCGGATCACACAGCGTATCACCAGTGGTGGTTTCTTTCAGACCGCCAAGCGCAATGATATCGCCAGCAAACGCTTCGGCGATTTCTTCACGTTCGATGGCATGCATCATCATCATGCGGCCAACGCGCTCTTTGCGCTGCTTGGTCGCGTTCAGCATGCCGTCGCCCTTGGCCAGCTTGCCCGAATAGATCCGGGTAAAGGTCAGCGAGCCAACGAAGGGGTCGTTCATGATCTTGAAGGCCAGCGCCGAGAACGGCTGGTCGTCATCGGCCGAACGGGCGATGTTACGGGTTTCTGTCTCGTCACCCGGCGCAAAGCCCATGTAGGGCGGCACATCGAGGGGCGAGGGCAGATAGTCGATCACGGCGTTCAACAGCGGCTGCACGCCTTTGTTCTTGAACGATGAACCAGCCATCACCGGGATGAAATCGATGGCCAGCGTGCCCTTGCGGATCAGCTCGCGCAGCTTTTCCGGGGTCGGCTCAACGCCTTCCAGATAGGCTTCCATCGCTTCGTCATCCTGGCCCACTGCTGTTTCCAGCAGGTTCATGCGCCATTCGTCGGCTTCGTCTTTCAACTCGGCACGGATCGGCTGACGGGTCCAGGACGCGCCCAGATCTTCGCCCTCGTAGGTCCATTCTTCCATGGTCACGAGGTCGATGATGCCTTCGAGCTTGTCTTCGGCACCGATCGGCAGAACGATCGGAACAGCATGTGCCCCGGTCCGGTCCTTGATCATGCGCACGCAATTGAAGAAGTCAGCGCCGGTCTTGTCCATCTTGTTGACGAACACGATCCGCGGAACCTTGTAGCGGTCAGCCTGACGCCACACGGTTTCGGTCTGCGGCTCAACGCCTGCGTTGCCGTCCAGAAGAACGACAGCGCCATCAAGAACGGCCAGCGAACGCTCGACTTCGATGGTGAAGTCGACGTGTCCGGGGGTGTCGATGATGTTGAAGCGGTACTTGTCTTTTGCAGCGTGATCCAGACCCGCATCAATGGTGCGTTCCCAGAACGTAGTGGTCGCAGCCGAGGTGATCGTGATCCCGCGCTCTTGCTCTTGTTCCATCCAGTCCATCGTTGCGGCGCCATCATGCACCTCACCGATTTTGTGGGATTTGCCTGTGTAGTACAGGATACGCTCGGACGTGGTGGTCTTGCCGGCATCAATGTGAGCAATGATGCCGAAGTTACGATAGCGCTCAAGCGGATAGTCGCGTGCCATGTGGACCCCTTACCAGCGGTAGTGGCTGAACGCTTTGTTTGCGTCGGCCATCTTGTGGGTGTCTTCGCGCTTTTTCACAGCGGTACCACGGTTGTTCACCGCGTCCGAGAGTTCAGCAGCCAGACGTTCTTCCATGGTGTTTTCGTTGCGCTTGCGGGCAGCGATGATCAGCCAGCGGATGGCCAGAGCTTCGCGGCGCTCGATGCGCACTTCGACCGGAACCTGATACGTGGCACCACCGACGCGGCGCGAACGCACTTCGACGGAGGGTTTCACGTTTTCCAGCGCTTCATGGAAAGCCTGGATCGGTTCGCGCTTCAGACGGGTTTCCACACGGGAAAGCGCGCCATAAACGATTGATTCTGCAACGGATTTCTTTCCGTCCAGCATCAGGTTGTTCATGAACTTGGTCAGAACCCGGTCACCATACTTGGCATCGGGCAGGATTTCGCGTTTTTCAGCGGCGTGACGACGAGACATGTTTCAAACCCTCACTTCGGACGCTTCGCGCCGTATTTCGAACGACGCTGACGACGATCTTTAACGCCCTGGGTATCCAGAACACCGCGCAGGATGTGGTAACGCACACCCGGAAGGTCTTTGATACGGCCGCCACGGATCAGAACCACAGAGTGCTCCTGAAGGTTGTGCTTTTCGCCGGGGATGTAGCAGATGACCTCAAAGCTGTTGGTCAGGCGCACTTTGGCGACTTTCCGCATAGCCGAGTTCGGCTTCTTCGGGGTGGTGGTGTAAACGCGGGTACAAACACCGCGCTTCTGGGGGCAACCTTCCAAGTGCTGCGACTTGGACTTGCGCACGTTAGGCTCCCGCGGTTTGCGGATGAGCTGCTGAATAGTCGGCATTCACGTTCCTCGTGTTGCTGTCAATACTCGCCCCGAACGGCGGGGCACTGCTTCTCGACGTGTGCCATGCGCGAATCGCAAAGCACAAAACCGCAATCATCCCCAGCGCAGGGATGACGCGGTGGACTTCCAGAGGATCGGGGCTTTTGACCCGGATCTTGACCACATCAAGCATTCTGGCTCCGAAATGCCGATCTCTCCGCATGTCAGATTAGCGGGCGTATAGGGGGAGTCGCATGCGATGTCAACAGCAGCACCCTTGCTGCACAGGGCGCAGTCAGGTCAGACGTGCCCTGACCTTGCGCTCCCGCCACAGGGTAAAGATGCCCGTCGCCACCACCAGCCCCGCCCCGAACAGGGTCAGCGGGTCCGGCAGGGTGCCAAAGGCCAGCCAGCCCAGAACGATCGCCCAGATCAGCGCCGTATAGCGGAACGGGGCGACGAAACTGATATCGCCGACCCGCATCACCATGACCGAGAACAGATACCCGATCACCAGCGCCACCGCCGCCGCCGCCACCAGCACCCCCTGCCCCGGGGTCAGCGCCACCCAGCCGGTCCCCAGACTGGCCAGCGCCGCCACGCCCGTCACCGCCGCCGAGGCCCAGACCGCGATCATCACCGACGGCACCGCCCGGCTGACCGAGCGTGCGGCAAGGTCGCGCACCAGCACAAAGGCCACCGACCCCAGCCCCATCAGCGACCAGATGTCAAACCCATCCGGTCCGGGGCGGATGATGATCAGCACCCCGGCAAAACCGATCAGAATCGCCGTCATCCGACGCCAGCCGATCGTCTCCTTGAAGATCAGCGCCGCCGCCAGTGTCACCGCAAGCGGCAGCGCCTGCATGATCGCCGACAGGTTGGCCAGCGGCATCTGGACCAGCGCCGCCAGAAACAGCACCGTCGATACGACTTCGGCTGCACAGCGGATGCCGATCATTACCGCGTCACGCCGGGGCAGTCGCGGCTTCCACTGACCCAGTGCAATCGCCAGCCCGATCAGCCCCAGCAATGTCAGCCCGCCCCGCATCGCAATCGTCTGAAACAGCGGCACCTCTTGCGTCAGTGCCTTCATCGCGGTGTCATTCAGCGTAAACGCCGCCATCGCCACCATCATGTAGACCGCGCCACGCGCGTTGTCTGAAAGCTGCATCCCGGTCTCCTGCCCTGCCCCCTGCTTAGGCCGCGCCTCCGCTCCCGGAAAGGGGCAGAGATGTGACGGGTACAATCTGCGGTAATGGCTGCGCCCCAGGCGGCACTGGCCAGCCCCGCTTCAGCTGATAAGGTGACTTCTGACAAGCCCGGGGGCACAAGATGCGGTTCTTCGATTTTTCGTCCTGGCAGGGAATTCTGACCACCCTTCTGGGCCTGACCCTGATCACCCTGATCGGGGTCGGCATTCGGGTGGTGATGATGCTGACCCTTCAGCAGCGCCAGCAGCGCATGAACCGGCAGATCAACGAACGGCTGAAAACCCTGATCGCCGCTTACAAGGTGCTGGGCGGCTCCTTCACCGGGCAGCTGACTGTCAATCCGGCGCATCTGCGCGACCTGCGCAGCCAGCCCGAGGCAGAGGGCGAACCCTCACCAGACAATGAGGCTCCCGGCATGGACCGCGCCCGCCGCATCCGCGACGCGGTCGAGGGCGCCCTGTCGGACATCCTGCTTCTGGGCACCGAAGAGCATGTGCGGCTGGCCGGGCAAGCTGCCCGCGACATGGTGGCCGGGCGGCCGATTCACACCGCCGAACTGGTCACCTCGCTGCGCACCTATGTCCGCCGCGCGCTTGACCTCGACCCCGTGCCGCCAGAGGTGGAGATCCCGTCGCAAGGCCCGACCCGACCGCAATCGGGCAGCAGCGGCCGGTCTGGCGGACGCAGCGGCGACACCGCCCGGGGAACTGGGGGCGGCGGTGGTGGAGGCGGTGCAGGCAGCGGCGGCATGGGCATGGGGATGGGACTGGGCGGCCGCAGGGGCGAAGACAGCTGAACCGGGGGAGCCACTCTCCCACCTTGGCGACACCCTCAATCGCCTCGCAGCCCCGCGGAGAAAACCGGCCAGCCTCGCCCCTGCTCCGCCCGGTGCAAATGAGTATTTTCGCCAAGATGAAATGCCGTCGCAGTCTTCCTGACAAAACAACTCCCGTGCGGAGTGGCTATCCGGACCGGGATATGCAAAGGGGGCGGGACACCGGTCCCGCCCCCTCTTCCTGCCAGCCTCGCGCTTAATGCGTGGCGCCAGAGCCGCCAACGGCGGTGATGGTATAGGGCACACCCTCCACCGGGATCTTGCGCACCTCGGTCAGCGTCTCGGTCGAGATCAGCCGGACCAGACCCTGCAACGGGTCGGTGATGGCAATATGATCACCCGCCACCGCCAGACGCGGGCGCGGGTCGCGCCAATGACCATCCATCGAATAGGGCTCGGTGACCGTCACGCTCTGGGTGATCTCGCCGGACAGGATGTCCAGCAGGTGCAGCTGGCCGTCTTCGGTCAGGATATAGGCGTTGCGGGCAATCGCGGGATCCAGCGCGAAATCGACCCGACGGGTCGGCAGCTCGATCTTGCGGAACGGGGCGTCGCTGCCCGGCTCGATCAGCACCACGGCAGAACTGCCGTAATTGCCAAGGAAGAACTGCAGCGCCTTGCCGCCTGTCAGGGTCGAGACATTGCCCTCGCCCAGATCAGCGGTCGGCAGATGCTCCAGCACCGGGGCCGCGCCGCCCTGACCCGGGGTCGCGATCACCACGCCATCCTTGCAGCCAAAGGCAAAGACACGCGCCGATTGCGACTGCCCGTGGACAGCGGGGCAATTCACCACTTCACCAACCTGCGCGCCAGCCTTGTCGATGACCTTCAGCCCGACACGCGGCTGCTCGGGGTCATCATGCGGCACCGAGACCACCAGATAGTCGCCCATCGGCGCCGCCAGCCCGTGATGCGCCGCCCCCGGCGACAGCGTCACCGGCGCAAAGCTGCCGTCCAGCAGCGTGCTTTCCGCAAACAGCGTCACATCGCCGGTGCCGTCGTCAAACAGCGCGATCTGGCCCGAGCCTTCGACCACATGCGCAGGTTTGGTGCCCGTGAGCACCAGATCCAGCAGCGCCGGGTCTGTCACCGTGATGTCGGCATGATCGCCGTGATCCTCCAGCGCGATGCCGGTGTCGATCACCGCCACCTTGCCGACATCGCCCTGCACCGCAAACACCGTGCGCCCGCTGGCACTGGGGGTCAGCGCCGGGGTCATGTCGATTTCGAACGTCGCCAGAGCCTCGCCGCTTTCGGCGTCGATCGCCCGGACAATCCCCTCGGCATGGTCGCCGATGAACAGACGATAGTGGCTGTCCGCTTCGTCATGCGCCACAGCCGCGCCTGCCGCCAGAACGGTAAGGGCGGCAGAGGCCCAGAGTCGTGTCGTTACAGATGATATGCGGGTCATTCCCACCTCCGGATTTGTCATTGCCCGGATTAGTTATAGTATAACATATCTTTCCGCCAGAGGTGATTTCCCCGCCAGTGCCCGCGCCAAGAAGCGACGGCCCGGGAACAGGCAACGCATCGCCCACGGGATCGCCGTGAAAGAGTAAAGAACTCGTTAATCCCGCAGGGTCAACATATTGTTTTTACGAGATTTCATATTCTGTAACACAGGGGAAAAACGAAAAACCCCCGCCAGCATCACGGCTGGCGGGGGCTTGCGTGTCAAAGAAACCGAGGCTTAGTCGCGGCTCTCAAACGGGTCGACCAAGCCGACCTCTTTCTGCATCACGTCCTCCATCGGAGCGGCCAGAGCAGCGGCTTGTTCCGCCTCTCCCCGACGCGCTTCGATCACATCGGTATCCCGATCGGCCGCGATCTTCTTGACCTTGCTGGTGGCCCCGCCGGTGCCTGCCGGGATCAACCGGCCGACGATGACGTTCTCTTTCAGACCGACCAGTTTGTCGCGCTTGCCCTGAACCGAAGCCTCGGTCAGAACCCGCGTGGTTTCCTGGAACGACGCCGCCGAGATGAACGAGCGGGTCTGAAGCGAGGCCTTGGTGATCCCCAACAGCACAGGTTCGGCTTTCGCCTCGCGCATGCCACGGTTGCGGGCCTTCAGGTTCTCTTCGTCCAGCTCGATCTTTTCGACCTGCTCCCCTTTGAGCAGCGTGGTGTCGCCGCTTTCCAGGATCTCCAGCTTTTGCAGCATCTGGCGAACGATCACCTCGATGTGCTTGTCGTTGATCTTCACGCCTTGCAGTCGGTAAACATCCTGCACTTCGTCGATCATGTAGTTCGCCAGCGCCTCGACACCCATGATACGCAGGATGTCGTGCGGAGCGGGGTTGCCGTCCATGATGTAGTCGCCCTTCTGGACAAAATCACCTTCCTGAACCGGAATGTGCTTGCCCTTGGGGATCATGTATTCCACGGCGGTCATCGTCTCATCCACGGGTTCAACCGTGATGCGGCGCTTGTTCTTGTAGTCTTTGCCAAAGCGGACGTAGCCATCCATCTCGGCGATGATCGCGTGATCCTTCGGACGACGGGCTTCGAACAATTCGGCCACGCGGGGAAGACCCCCGGTGATGTCCTTGGTCTTGGCACCTTCGCGCGGAATCCGGGCCACCACGTCACCGGGTTTGATATCCTGCTGGTCTTCGACCGACAGGATCGCATCCACTGACATCGGATAGCTGATCGGATTGCCATTGTCGCCACGCACAGGCTCGCCGGTTGCCGGGTCCATGATGATGACTTCCGGTTTCAGATCGTTGCCCTTTGGCGCGGAACGCCAGTCGGACACGATCTTCTGGGTCATGCCGGTCGCATCATCGGTGTCTTCGCGGACCGAGATCCCCGAAACCAGGTCGACGAACTTCGCCACACCGCCCTTTTCGGCGATGATCGGCAGGGTGTAGGGGTCCCATTCGAACAGCTTGGCGCCACGCTTGACCTCGGCCCCGTCCTTGACGTGGATTTTGGAGCCGTAGGTGATCTTGTGAACGGCGCGTTCCTGACCGGCATCGTCGATGATCGCAATCGACATGTTCCGGCCCATCACGATCAGTTCCTTGTTCGCGTTTTCCAGAAGGTTCGCGTTACGGAACTCGATCTTGCCTTCCTGGCTGGCTTCGAGGAACGATTGCTGACCACCCTGAGCAATACCGCCGATGTGGAAGGTCCGCATCGTCAGCTGGGTGCCCGGCTCGCCAATGGACTGGGCGGCGATGATACCGACCGCTTCACCACTGTTGACCAGCGTACCACGGGCAAGGTCACGCCCGTAGCACATGGCGCAAACGCCCTCTTCCGCTTCACAGGTCAGTGGCGAACGGATGCGCATGACCGCAACCCCGGCCTGATCAATCAGGTCGGCGCGGCGCTCGTCGATCAGCTCGCCTGCCCCCACCAGCACCTCATCGGTGCCGGGAACCAGCACGTCATCAGCCGAAACCCGGCCAAGAACGCGGTCTGCAAGGGTCTGGATCACTTCACCATCGTTGACGGCGGCTTGGGCCGTGATCGCCCGGTCGGTGCCGCAATCATGGGCCCGCACGATGCAATCCTGCGCCACATCCACCAGACGGCGGGTGAGGTAACCGGAGTTTGCCGTCTTCAACGCGGTATCCGACAGACCCTTCCGGGCGCCGTGGGTCGAGTTGAAGTATTCAAGAACGGTCAGACCTTCCTTGAAGTTCGAGATGATCGGCGTTTCGATGATCGCGCCGTTTGGCTTCGACATCAGACCGCGCATCCCGCCCAGCTGTTTCATCTGGCTGACCGAACCACGCGCACCGGAGTGTGCCATCATGTAAACCGAGTTCGGTTCCTGCTCGGCGCCATTCTCGTCAAACCGGGGGGCCGAGATGGTGGACATCATGGCTTCGGTCAGCTTGTCGTTACACTTCGACCAGGCATCGACAACCTTGTTGTACTTTTCGCCCTGAGTGATCAGGCCGTCCATGTACTGTTGTTCGAATTCCTTCACCTGATCGCGGACTTCGCCGACGATATCCCACTTGTTTTCCGGGATCAGCATGTCGTCCTTGCCGAACGAAATGCCGGCCTTGAACGCCTCACGGAAGCCCATCGTCATGATCTGGTCGCAGAAGATGACCGACTCTTTCTGACCGCAATAGCGGTAGACGGTGTCGATGACGTTCTGCACGTCTTTTTTCCGCAACAGGCGGTTGACCAGATCGAACGGAGCCTTGGCGTTCAGCGGCAGCAGGTTGCCCAGACGCAGACGGCCGGGTGTGGTTTCAAAGCGCTTCCACACTTCGTTGCCATGCTCGTCAATCTGCTTGATACGCGCCTGAATCCTGGCGTGCAGGTGGACGGCACCGGCGGCGAGGGCGTGTTCGACCTCATCCACGTTGGTGAACATCATGTCCTCGCCGACCATGCCTTTGCGTTGCATGGTGGTGTAGTACAAACCAAGGACCATATCCTGCGACGGCACGATGATTGGCGCGCCGTTGGCGGGCGACAACACGTTGTTGGTCGACATCATCAGAACGCGCGCTTCCAACTGGGCCTCAAGGCTCAGGGGCACGTGAACAGCCATCTGGTCACCGTCGAAGTCCGCGTTGAAAGCGGCGCAGACCAACGGGTGCAGCTGGATCGCCTTGCCTTCGATCAGGATCGGCTCAAACGCCTGAATGCCCAGACGGTGCAGCGTCGGTGCCCGGTTCAGCAGAACGGGGTGTTCGCGGATGACTTCATCCAGAATATCCCAGACCTCGGGACGCTCTTTCTCGACCAGCTTTTTCGCCTGCTTCACGGTGCTGGACAGACCCTTGGCCTCCAGCCGCGAATAGATGAACGGCTTGAAAAGCTCCAACGCCATCTTTTTCGGCAGACCGCACTGATGCAGTTTCAGCTCCGGCCCGGTCACGATGACCGAACGGCCCGAGAAGTCAACCCGTTTGCCAAGCAAGTTCTGACGGAACCGGCCCTGCTTGCCCTTGAGCATGTCGGACAGCGATTTCAGCGGGCGCTTGTTGGTGCCGGTGATGACCCGGCCACGACGGCCGTTGTCGAACAGCGCATCGACAGCTTCCTGCAGCATCCGCTTTTCGTTGCGCACGATGATATCGGGCGCACGCAGTTCGATCAGCCGCTTCAGGCGGTTGTTGCGGTTGATGACGCGGCGGTACAGGTCGTTGAGGTCAGAGGTCGCAAAGCGGCCACCATCCAGCGGGACCAGCGGGCGCAGTTCCGGCGGGATCACTGGCAGAACGGTCAGGACCATCCATTCCGGACGGTTGCCGGATTCGAGGAAGCTCTCGACGATCTTCAGACGCTTGATGATCTTTTTCGGCTTCAGCTCGCCGGTCGCCTCTTTCAGCTCCTCGCGGAGCGTGTCGGCAGTCTGTTCCAGATCAATCGCGGCCAGCATTTCTCGGATCGCTTCGGCGCCGATATTCGCGGTGAACGCGTCAGCGCCGTACTGGTCCTGCGCGTCGAGGAAATCTTCCTCGGTCATCAGCTGACCATAGGTCAGGTCGGTCAGACCCGGCTCGATCACAACGTAGTTTTCAAAGTACAGAATGCGTTCCAGATCGCGCAGCGTCATGTCCAGCATCAGACCGATGCGGCTTGGCAGCGATTTCAGAAACCAGATGTGCGCGACGGGTGCTGCCAGTTCAATGTGGCCCATCCGCTCGCGGCGGACTTTTTGCAGGGTGACTTCCACACCGCATTTTTCGCAGACAACGCCGCGATATTTCATGCGCTTGTATTTGCCGCACAGGCATTCGTAATCCTTGATCGGGCCAAAGATCCGGGCGCAGAACAGACCGTCGCGTTCAGGCTTGAACGTGCGGTAGTTGATGGTTTCGGGCTTCTTGATCTCGCCGAACGACCACGACAGAATCCGCTCTGGCGAGGCCAGAGAGATCTTGATCTCGTCAAATGTCTTGACGGGCGCAACCGGGTTGAACGGGTTGGTGCTGAGTTCCTGGTTCATTTCAATTCCTGAGAATAAGGGCGGCGGGGGAAGGTGCAGGGCGGGGTGAACCCCGCCCTACCGAGCGATTGCTGGGGGGTGCCCCAACCCTCGCTCACTCTTCCTCCGCATCCAGGAGTTCCATGTTGAGGCCCAAACCGCGGACCTCTTTGACGAGAACGTTGAACGATTCTGGCACGCCAGCTTCGAAATTGTCCTCACCCTTGACGATGCTCTCATAGACCTTGGTCCGGCCGGCCACGTCATCCGACTTGACCGTCAGCATCTCTTGCAGGGTATAGGCGGCGCCGTAAGCTTCCAGAGCCCAGACCTCCATCTCCCCAAGACGCTGACCACCGAACTGCGCCTTACCACCCAGCGGCTGCTGCGTGACGAGGCTGTAAGGTCCGGTCGAACGCGCGTGCAGCTTGTCATCGACAAGGTGGTGCAGCTTGAGCATGTATTTCACGCCCACTGTCACCTTGCGCTGGAACTGCTCACCCGAGCGGCCATCGAACACCACCGACTGACCCGAAGTGTCGAACCCGGCGCGCGTCAGCGCGTCGTTCACGTCCACCTCTTTGGCCCCGTCGAACACCGGCGTGGCAATCGGCACGCCTTTGGTCACGTTGCCTGCCAGTTCCAGCAGATCGTCGTCGTTGCGGTCCTCAAAGGCCTCGGCATAGGTCTCGTCGCCGTAAGCGATCCGCATGGCTTCCTTGACCGGAGTCATGTCGCCGTTGCGCCGATACTCTTTCAGAGCCTCGTCGATCTGAATGCCCAGACCGCGTGCGGCCCAGCCCATGTGGGTTTCAAGAATCTGCCCGACGTTCATCCGCGACGGAACCCCAAGCGGGTTCAGCACAAGGTCAACGGCGGTGCCATCGGCCAGGAACGGCATGTCTTCGATCGGAACAACCTTGGAAATAACCCCTTTGTTGCCGTGACGACCGGCCATCTTGTCGCCCGGTTGCAGCTTGCGCTTCACCGCGACGAACACTTTGACCATCTTCATCACGCCCGGAGGCAGATCGTCACCGCGACGGACCTTTTCGACCTTGTCCTCAAAGCGGTGCTCAAGAGCGCGCTTCTGGGCTTCGTACTGGTCGTGCAGGGCTTCGACATCCTTGGCCTCAGCTTCTTCGCTCAGGGCAAGCTGCCACCACTGGCCACGCGACAGCGTACCCAGCAGGTCGTCGTCAATGGTCGAACCCGACTTGATGCCTTTCGGGCCTTTGACAGCCGTCTTGCCGGTGATCAGGGTCTTGAGACGCGAGTAGATGTTGCGCTCCAGAATGGTCAGCTCGTCGTCGCGGTCACGCGCCAGACGTTCGACTTCTTCACGCTCGATCTGCAGCGCGCGTTCGTCCTTGTCGACGCCGTGCCGGTTGAACACCCGCACTTCGACGATGGTGCCATAAGCCCCCGGCGGCAGACGCAGCGAGGTATCGCGCACGTCAGACGCTTTTTCACCAAAGATGGCGCGCAGCAGTTTTTCTTCCGGCGTCATCGGCGACTCACCCTTGGGGGTGATCTTGCCGACCAGAATGTCGCCCGGCTGCACTTCGGCACCGATGTAGACGATGCCAGCCTCGTCGAGGTTGCGCAGCGCTTCTTCACCGACGTTCGGAATGTCGCGGGTGATCTCCTCTGGCCCCAGCTTCGTATCGCGGGCCGCGACTTCGTATTCCTCGATGTGGATCGAGGTGAACACGTCGTCGCGCAGGATGCGTTCCGAAATCAGGATCGAGTCTTCGTAGTTGTATCCATTCCACGGCATGAACGCGACGATCACGTTCCGGCCAAGGGCCAGTTCGCCAAAGTCGGTGCAGGGGCCATCAGCGATGACCTGCGCGCGCTCGACCGTATCGCCCACCTTCACCAGCGGACGCTGGTTGATGCAGGACGACTGGTTCGACCGTTTGAACTTGCGCAGACGATAGATGTCGACGCCCGGCTCACCCGGTTCCAGCATTTCGGTCGCCCGCACAACGATACGGGTGGCGTCAACCTGGTCGATGATGCCCGACCGGCGGGCCATGATGGCCGCACCGGAGTCACGCGCCACCACGGCTTCAATCCCGGTGCCCACGAATGGGGCATCGGCCTGCAGCAGCGGAACCGCCTGACGTTGCATGTTCGAGCCCATCAAGGCGCGGTTGGCGTCGTCGTTTTCAAGGAACGGGATCAGCGATGCCGCGACCGAGACCAGCTGTTTCGGCGACACGTCGATCAGATCGATCGCGTCCGGCGGGTTCAGCATGAATTCCCCGGCCTTCCGGCTGGAAATCAGGTCATCGGTAAAGCGCCCTTCGGAGTCCTGTGCCGCGTTTGCCTGAGCAACCGTATGGCGCATTTCCTCGGTCGCCGACATGTAGATGACCTCATCGGTCACCTTGTTGTCGATCACCTTGCGATACGGGGTCTCGATGAAGCCGTACTTGTTCACGCGGGCGAAGGTCGCCAGCGAGTTGATCAGACCGATGTTCTGACCTTCAGGCGTTTCAATCGGGCACATCCGTCCATAGTGGGTCGGGTGAACGTCGCGCACTTCAAAGCCGGCACGCTCACGGGTCAGACCGCCAGGCCCAAGCGCCGAAAGACGGCGTTTGTGGGTGACTTCCGACAGCGGGTTGGTTTGGTCCATGAACTGCGACAGCTGCGACGAGCCGAAGAATTCACGCACCGCAGCCGCAGCCGGTTTGGCGTTGATCAGGTCTTGCGGCATGATCGTGTCGATCTCGACCGATGACATGCGTTCCTTGATCGCGCGCTCCATGCGGAGCAGCCCGACGCGGTACTGGTTTTCCATCAGCTCGCCGACCGAACGCACCCGGCGGTTGCCGAGGTGGTCGATATCGTCGATCTCGCCCTTGCCGTCGCGCAGCTCGGTCAGCGCCTTGATGCAGGCGATGATGTCGTCACGGTCCAGCGTGCGCTGGGTATCGGGCTTGCCCAGATCCAGACGCATGTTCATCTTGACCCGGCCAACGGCCGACAGGTCATAGCGGTCCTTGTCAAAGAACAGCGTGTCGAACAGCTGGCTAGCCGCTTCAACGGTTGGCGGCTCGCCCGGACGCATCACGCGGTAGATGTCCATGAGCGCGGTGTCGCGGCCCATGTTCTTGTCTGCCGCCATGGTGTTGCGGATGTAGGGGCCGACGTTGACGTTGTCGATGTCGAGCACCGGAATATCGGTGATGCCCTGATCCAGCAGCACCTTGACGCTGCCGCCCTTGACTTCGCCGTCGCGGTCCAACTCCCAGGTCAGCTCATCGCCGGCCTCGGCCCAGATCTCGCCGGTTTCTTCGTTGATCGTGTCTTTGGCGATATAGCGGCCAAGGATATGGTCAAACGGCACCAGAAGTTCGGTGATCTCGGCGTCGTCGACCCACTTTTTCACCATCCGCGGCGTGGCTTTTTCGCCTGCCTTCAGGATGACTTCGCCGGTTGCGGCATCGACCAGATCAAACGTCGGACGGGTGCCGCGCACACGTTCGGGGAAGAACTTGGTGACCCAACCTTTGTTCTTAAGGTATTTGTAATTAACAGTGTTGTAGTAAGCATCCATGATCGCTTCCTGATCCAGCCCAAGGGCGTAGAGCAGGGTTGTCACCGGCAGCTTCCGGCGGCGGTCAATGCGCGAGAACACGATATCTTTGGCGTCGAACTCAAAGTCCAGCCACGAGCCGCGATATGGGATGATGCGGCAGGCAAACAGCAATTTACCCGACGAATGGGTCTTGCCCTTGTCGTGGTCAAAGAACACGCCCGGCGAACGGTGCATCTGGGACACGATCACGCGCTCGGTGCCGTTCACGATGAACGTCCCGTTGCTGGTCATCAGGGGCATGTCGCCCATGTAGACGTCTTGTTCCTTGATGTCCTTGACCGACCGTGCCCCGGTGGTCTCATCCACATCAAACACGATCAGACGCAGCGTCACCTTCAGCGGCGCGGCATAGGTCATGTCGCGCTGCTGGCATTCGTCAACGTCGTATTTCGGCTTTTCCAGCTCGTATTTCACGAATTCCAGAACAGCCGTTTCATTGAAGTCCTTGATCGGGAACACCGACTGGAACGTGCCCTGAATACCTTCGCCATCCGAAGGTTTCGGGCCCTCGCCCGAGTTCAGGAATAGATCGTATGAGGATTTCTGAACCTCGATCAGGTTCGGCATCTCCAGAACTTCACGGATCTTGCCATAATAGCGGCGGATGCGTTTCTGGCCTACATAAGCTTGCGCCATGCTTGTCGTCACCTTTTTTTCTCGTGTCGCTGGCGAATGGCCGTCGGGCCACGGGCACTCGCCGCTGGCGAAGGAGGGTTGGCTCTATTCATGCGATCCGTCCCGTAGGACCGCTCCCGAGCCGCGCCGCACCTGGAAAGGGGTTTTCACAAAAACACCTTTCAAGACGCGTTTGACTGGGGACGGATTGCTCCATCCCCAGTCGGAAATCATCGTTGCGGTGTAATCCGCAAGCGCGATTACTTCAGCTCGACCTTGGCGCCAGCTTCTTCCAGCTTCTTTTTGAAGCCTTCTGCGTCAGCTTTGGTCACAGCTTCTTTCACTTTGCCGCCGGCTTCGACCAGATCCTTGGCTTCTTTGAGGCCCAGGCCGGTGATGGTGCGAACTTCTTTGATCACGTTGATCTTGTTCGGGCCAGCATCGGTCAGGACGACGTCGAATTCGGTCTGCTCTTCAACCGGAGCTGCAGCAGCAGCCGGACCAGCAGCCATCATGACAGCGCCACCAGCAGCTGGCTCGATGCCATAGGTGTCTTTCAGGATGGTTTTCAGTTCCTGAGCCTGCAGCAGGGTCAGGCCAACGATTTCTTCGGCGAGTTTGTTCAGATCAGCCATTTTTTCATTCCGTTAATAAAGATGGGGTTCCAACGACGTGAGATCAACCCACGCGAGACGCGAAGATCAGGCCGCAGCCTTTTCCTCGATGGTCGACAGGATGCTTGCGATGTTCGAAGCAGGCGCGCCAATCGCACCAGCGATGTTCGCAGCAGGAGCACCGATGCACGACACGATCTGAGCGATAAGCTCTTCACGCGACGGCATGGAAGCCACGGCTTTGACACCAGCCTGGTCCAGAACGTCATTGCCCATAGCACCGCCGAGGATCACGAACTTTTCGTTCGCCTTGGCATAAGCTTCGGTCACCTTCGCCGCAGCGACAGGATCTTCCGAGTAGGCAAGTACGGTCATGCCCGTCAGAAGGTCACCCATTTTAGAACCGGGTTTGCCTTCAAGGGCGATCTTGGCGAGCTTGTTCTTGGCAACGCGAACGGACCCACCTACTTCGCGCATTTTGGCGCGCAGGTCCTGCATCTGTTTAACCGTCATTCCCGCGTAGTGAGCAATCACCACAACGCCAGAGCTTTCGAAGATCTGGCCGAGTTCCTCGACCACTTTCTCTTTCTGGGCTCTATCCACAGTTTCACTCCAAGTATGGGGGTCTCCCCCCGGCTCAAGTTGGCCCCGATGGTCTGGGGCATTCGGGTCCGCGAAGGGTTCCGTAGGCCAAGATCACCCGAGGGCGATTTTCGTCTCGTTCCCCATCTCAGGCAGGAAGATTAAGGCCTGATGGCCACCCACCGTCTCGGACAGGACCGGGCGTTGCCGCCCGGCCATCCCTTCCCCGAAGGGTCGGGAATTCAGAGGCCTCAGGCCGAAGCCGAGGTCAGGTCCACGGCAACGCCGGGGCCCATGGTCGAAGACAGCGACACCTTTTTCAGGTAAGCGCCTTTTGCACCGGTCGGACGGGCCTTGGCCACGGCATCCACGAAAGCGCGGACGTTTTCGGCCAGCTTGACCTCATCGAACGACACTTTGCCGATCCCGGCATGGATCACGCCGGCTTTTTCGACCTTGAACTGCACTTCGCCGCCTTTGGCAGCCTCAACCGCAGTTTTCACGTCCATCGTCACCGTGCCGACCTTCGGGTTCGGCATCAGGTTGCGCGGGCCCAGGATCTTGCCCAGACGGCCAACGATCGGCATCATGTCCGGCGTTGCGATGCAACGGTCGAACTCGATCTTGCCGGACTGGATGATTTCCATCAGGTCTTCGGCGCCGACGATGTCTGCACCGGCAGCCTTGGCTTCATCAGCCTTGGCGCCACGGGCGAAGACGGCGACGCGCACGGTCTTGCCGGTGCCGTTCGGCAGCTGGACCACACCGCGGACCATCTGGTCAGCGTGGCGCGGGTCAACGCCAAGGTTCATCGCGATTTCGATGGTCTCATCAAACTTGGCCGAGGCGGCTTTCTTGATCAGCGCCACAGCATCCTCAACGGAAACCATGTTCTTGCCGTCAAACAGAGCACGGGCGGCGGCAGTGCGTTTTGCAATTTTTGCCATGATGATCAGCCCTTCACTTCGATGCCGCAGGACCGGGCGGAGCCCAGGATGATCTGCATCGCCGCTTCGATCGAATCGGCGTTCAGGTCTTTCATCTTGGTTTCGGCGATCTGGCGGATCTGTGCCACGCTCACCTTGCCAGCAACCATATGGCCCGGCTTGACCGAACCCTTGGCGCGGTTCCGCTTGCCAACCGGCGGCAGACCAGCGGCCTGCTTCAGCAGGAAAGAGGCCGGAGCGGTCTTGAATTCCAGGCTGAACGACTTGTCCTGGTAATAGGTGATGATCACGGGCGTCGGGGTGCCGGGCGTGATTTCAGCGGTCTTGGCGTTGAATTCTTTGACAAACGCCATGATGTTCAGGCCGCGCTGACCCAGCGCCGGACCGACCGGCGGGGACGGGTTCGCCTGGCCCGCTTTGACTTGCAGCTTCAGGCTGCCGATAATCTTCTTGGCCATCTGGCCTCTCCTTTATCACTGCGCCAGCCCGTGATTGGACGTATGGCGCGGTTTAGTGGTCCGGTCCGTCACCCCGTCAGTTTCTGCGAAACTGACACAGGCGCTCGCCTCCCACGCGTTACACTCAGAGCCCTTTGGTGACCTGAGTGAATTCCAATTCGACCGGGGTGGCGCGGCCAAAGATCGACACAGACACTTTCAGGCGGCTGTGCTCTTCATCCACGTCCTCGACCATCCCGTCAAAGCCTTCGAACGGCCCGTCGGTCACCTTGACCTTCTCGCCCACGTCAAAGCGGATCAGGTTGCGCGGCGCGGCCTCTCCCTCTTCGACACGGTTCAGGATCTGGTTCACCTCCGAATCCCGCATCGGCATCGGTTTGCCCTGCGGACCCAGGAAGCCGGTCACCCGGTTGATCGACGAGATCAGGTGGTAACCCTTGTTCGTCATCTCCATCCGCACCAGCACATAGCCGGGCATGAAGCGCCGCTCGGACGTTACCTTCTTGCCACGACGAACCTCGATCACCTCTTCGGTGGGGACCATAACTTCGTCGATTTCTTCGCCCAGACCTGCCTCAGCCACGGCCGTCCTGATCTGTTCGGCAACTTTCTTCTCGAAATTCGAGAGAACGCTTACCGAATACCACCGCTTGGCCATGCCCGTTTCACCTTGTCTGCCCGGACGCCGCAACGCCCGAAATTCATGTATTTCCAACGACTTACGCGAAACGCTCGCCGCCTCGAAGGAACAAAAAACAGCGCGCAACACGAATCATTGCGCGCCGGACTGCCCTTGAACAGGGGGCCGAATACCGCCCCCGGCCTTGGAATTCAAGGGCTAAGCCACTTGCAGCGATCAGAATGCGGTAAGAACCGCCGCCAGACCCGTGCGGATGCCCAGGTCGACAAGGCTGAAGAACGTGGCGGTCAGGGCGGCCATGATGAACACCATGATCGTGGTCAGCACCACCTCGCGCCGGGTGGGCCAGACCACCTTGGCCACTTCGCCGCGCACTTGCTGAACAAACTGAAGGGGGTTGGTCTTTGCCATGTGCTGTCCGGTCATCCTGATTTCCTGGCCCAGATACGCGCTCGGCCCGGCGAATTCAAGCCGGAACCGCATCACACCTCACCAGCCGAAGCGGGAAAGGCGTGTCATGCGTCTGGAAAATGGCAGGGGCAGCAGGGCTTGAACCCGCGACCTACGGTTTTGGAGACCGTCGCTCTACCAACTGAGCTATACCCCTATCCTGCGCGGTGGGTTACGGCAGGACTGTGCGCCCGTCAAGGGGCAAACGCCGCTTCCACCGCGTCGATATCGGCCCCGATCAGGGCTGGCACCGCCGCCCGGATGCGATCCAGCGGCTGGTCCCACCAGGCCAGAGCAGTCAGCCGCGCAATCACCCCGGGCGCAAAGCGCAGGCTCAGCACGCGGGCCGGGTTGCCCACCACGATGGCATAATCGGGCACATCGCGCGCCACCACCGCCCCGGCCCCGACAATCACACCATTGCCCAAGGTGACCCCCGGCAGAATCAGCGCGCCGTGCCCGATCCAGACATCATGGCCGATGGTGGTATCCGGCAGGTTGGTGAAACTGTCGCGGTACGTCTCCAGTGTCTCGCGGTCAAAGACGCCAAACGGATAGGTGGTAAACCCGTCCATCGCGTGATTGGCCGAGGCGGTGATAAAGCGCACGCCATGCGCAATCTGGCAAAGCCGCCCGATGGTCAGGCGTTCAGGCGCGCCGGGGTAGAGATAGGGGGCCAGATGCGCCGCCCAATCCTGCGGCGGGGCAAAGTCATTGGCATAGCTATGATCGCCGATACTGATGTTGGGGTGATCAATCACCCGGTTCAGATGCACCATATCGGGATGGGTGCGGCCATCAGGAAAGACCAGCGGATGCGTGGCCTGCGGGTTCAGGAACGGCATGGAGTGCCCCTTTCAGCGTGAACAGTTGCGACAAACGGTTCAGGCGGTCAGGTCCATGTCATCCTCCATCAGCTATCGGGGATTTGTATCACACCAAGGTCCGCGCGACCAGATCGGTCAGCAGGCTTAGCCCCGGGCGCCCATCTGGTGCTGTTCCGTGCAACAGCCGTGTCAGCTGCGGCACATGGCCGGGCGTATCGGTGATGATGACCTGCAGATCGGCCCCCTTTTCCTGCGCCACGCACGCGGCCAGCCGCGCATCAGCGGGCGGAATGATCCGGTCAACCGCACCGTGCAGCATCACACAGGGCGGCTCGCCGGGACGCAGGCGCCACGGCTGCACCATCGCCGCCGACACCGCCAGCACCGCATCCGGCCGCGTCAGCCGCCCGGCCCAGACCTGTGGCGGGTGGGCCAGCGACAGCGCAGCAATACCGCCCGCACTCATCCCCAGCAGGGTCACCGGCAGGCCGGTGAGGGCGGGTGCAAGCGCCCCGTTTTTCAGCGCCAAAACCGCGCGGCCAAGGTCAAACAGCGCCATCGCAAAGGCCGGGCCATACAAACGCGGATTCAGCCGCAACCCCGCCGCTGCACTCGCCGCCGCCATCCGGCGCATGGCAGGGCGGTCGGGTGGGTCCAGATCCAGCAGCCCGCCCGCCAGCCGGTAGCTGACCGAGGCGACGGCGATCCCCCAAGGGCAAAGCTGCGCCGCCAGTTCTGCAAAGGTCGCTTCCTTGCGGCTGCCTTTGGTGAACCCGCCGCCATGCGCATAGGCCAAGACCGCGCGGGGCAGATCGGGCAGGGCAAGGTCCAGCGCCTGATGCGGCAGCGGACCATAGGACAGGTCAGGCAGAACCCGCATCAGCAGCGCAGCTCAGGCGGATTTCTTGACGAACTGACACAGGATCACGATGGTCTGGCCGTTCACGCGGCCCTCGATCTGATCGGCATTGTCCTGCACCAGCCGGATGCCCCGCACCGCCGTGCCGCGCTTGGCCACCATCGACGAGCCCTTGACCGGCAGATCCTTGATCAACACCACCGTATCGCCCGCCGCCAGCAGCACACCGTTGCTGTCGCGATGCTCCACCCCCGCAACGGCCTCCCCCTGCCCGGCTTCGGCGCGCGCCAGCACCTCGGGGTCCAGATAGACCGTCTCCAGCAGATCCACCGCCCAAGACTCGCCCGGCAGCGCCTTCAGCAAGCGATACGCCGCAATCTGTGTGCCCGCATCCGCCGACCAGATCGCATCGCCCAGACAGCGCCAACGCGGGCCGGGGGTGATGTCGCCGGTCAGCGCGGCCGCGCAAGTCAGGCACAGCATGGCAACATCTTCGCCGGGGGAAAGTTGCACCGGGCTGGCATCAGGGGCAGCGCACAGAACACAGGTCGTCATCAGAATGGCCTTTCAGGGCTTTGAAGAAGGGGCGGGGCAATGAAAAAGGGCGCGCGGAACCCCGCGCGCCCTTTGGCTCTTACGCCTTCATCACAGCTCAGGCGAGGATCTTCGAGATCGAGGCCGACAGGCAAAGGTCCAGTGGACCTTTGCCCGGCCGAGGGCCTGCGACGCCCGAAGTTTCCAAAATCATCAAGCGAGGATTTTCGAGACCACGCCTGCGCCGACGGTACGGCCGCCTTCGCGGATGGCGAAGCGCAGTTTTTCTTCCATCGCGATCGGGGCGATCAGTTCGACGTTGAACTTCAGGTTGTCGCCCGGCATCACCATCTCGGTGCCTTCGGGCAGCTGGACCATGCCGGTCACGTCGGTCGTGCGGAAGTAGAATTGCGGACGGTAGTTCGCAAAGAACGGCGTGTGACGGCCGCCTTCTTCCTTGGTCAGGATATAGGCTTCGGCTTCGAACTTGGTGTGCGGGTTCACCGACTTCGGCTTGCACAGCACCTGGCCACGTTCCACGCCTTCACGGTCGATGCCGCGCAGCAGCACGCCGACGTTGTCGCCAGCCTCACCACGGTCCAAGAGCTTGCGGAACATCTCGACGCCGGTGCAGACCGACTTCTTGGTGTCGCGGATGCCGACGATTTCGACTTCGTCGCCAACGTTGATCACGCCACGCTCCACGCGACCGGTGACAACCGTACCACGACCCGAGATCGAGAACACGTCTTCGATCGGCATCAGGAACGGCTGGTCCACGGCACGTGCCGGGGTCGGGATGTAGCTGTCAACAGCCGCCATCAGCGCGCGCACGGAATCTTCGCCGATGTCCTTGCGCTCACCGATCATCGCCTGGTGGGCCGAGCCCTTGATGATCGGAATGTCGTCGCCCGGGTAGTCGTAGGACGAGAACAGCTCGCGGATTTCCATCTCGACCAGTTCGATCAGCTCTTCGTCATCAACAAGGTCAACCTTGTTCATGTAGCAGACCATGTACGGAATGCCGACCTGACGCCCCAACAGGATGTGCTCGCGGGTCTGCGGCATCGGGCCGTCGGAGGCGGCACACACCAGAATGGCGCCGTCCATCTGTGCGGCACCGGTGATCATGTTCTTCACATAGTCGGCGTGGCCGGGGCAGTCGACGTGCGCATAGTGGCGCGCTTCGGTCTCATATTCCACGTGCGCGGTCGAGATCGTGATCCCACGTGCCCGCTCTTCCGGCGCGCCGTCGATCTGGTCGTAGGCTTTGAAATCGCCGAAATACTTGGTGATCGCCGCCGTCAGCGTCGTCTTGCCGTGGTCAACGTGGCCAATCGTGCCAATGTTGACGTGCGGTTTGTTCCGTTCAAACTTTGCCTTTGCCATTCGCCAGCGCCCTTGGATTTGGGGGGCCCGCGCAAATGCAGCGCTGGCCCCATGCTACACGGGCGGCGAAGTAAGCCGTAAACGAGGGGAAATCAAGCCTCTGTTGGCAATTCCCAAGGGTCAGCTGTCGCTTCCGGCCGTCACATTGATCACCGTTGCCGGCACAACCGACGGCAGGCCAAACCATTCCGGGTTTTGCAGGAACCAGTCTTCGACCCGCTTGACCGCATTATAAGACAGCGCATCCATCTGCTGCTGCTTGCTCCGGGTGATCCCGGTGCCGATCACGGTCTCCCCCGACAGGCTTTCAAACACGGTGATCTGCTTGCCCTCGGCGTTCAGCTTTTGCTGGGCCGCATCGTCCCAGACGTTGGCCGTGATCACCAGAATCGACTTTGGTGCCGCCACCACCGGAATGCCGGGGGGGGCAAGCGCATAGCCATCCACCGAAATCCCGATATTATACAGCTTTGTCCCCTGATACCGGCCAAAGCGGTTATCAACCGCCTTTTTCATCGCGGCTTCCCACTCTTCGCCCGTGGCATTCCGCGAAATCGGAACCTTCTGGGTTTTGTCGGTGACCACAATGTTCAGGCCCAGGGCAAAATCCCCCAGCGGCACCGGCGGGTCGGCCAGATCATTCCTGGCGCAGCCAAGCAAAAGGGTCAGGCAAAGACCAAATCCAGTCAGGCGGGCGGGGGTCATGGGCAGCTTCCTCGCAAAGGGTCAGGCCGGGATAGCCCGTGGCGCAAAGTCGCGCAAGCGGGGGAGTGCCGGTGACAGAGGCGCAAATCCGCCTATATCTGTCATAACCCCGGAGACAGCATGACCGAACACCGCCCCATTCCTGCCAGATCAGAGCCGGTCAAAGTGCCCCTCGGCAAGCGCCCCTTGGGTGTGTTCGGGTCGCTGGCCGCCGGGCGGCGCAACATTCTGGAGCTGATTCCCGAGATCGCCACCCATGCCCCGATCCTGTCCGGCCGCACCGGAAAGCGCTGGCATATGGTGATGGACCCGGACGCATTGCGCCATATCCTGCGGGAAAACGTGACAAATTACCCCAAGTCGGTGGTGACCAAGCTGATCCTGGAACCTGCCATCGGCGACAGCCTGTTCGTGGCCGAGGGGCAGGAGTGGCTCTGGCAGCGGCGCACCGCCGCCCCGGTGTTTTCGCATCGCAACGTCGCCGCCCTCGCCCCGGTGATGAGCGCCGCCGCCGAGCGCGCCTGTGCCCGCATCGCAACCGGCACGGGCCGGGCGGTCAACTGTTATGACGAAATGGTGACCGCGACCTTCGAGGTGATCTCGGATGTGACCTTCTCTGACGGTGAGGGCTTTGACCGCGCCTCGGTGCATCGCGCCATCGAAGATTACATGGCCCAGACTGCCCGCGTATCGCTGCTCGACATCATCGGCGCGCCGGCCTGGGTGCCACGACCGGGGCGGTTGTTGTCAGGGGCCGCCATGCGCCAGATGAAACGCGTCGCCGACGGCTCGATCCAGCGCCGCCGGGCCGAGGGCAATCCGGGCGTGCCCGATCTGCTCGATCTGCTGATGGCGGGCGAAGACCCGAAGTCGGGCCGCAAGATGACCACGCCGGAGCTGCGCGACAATCTGCTGACCTTCATTGTGGCTGGGCATGAGACCACAGCGCTGACCCTGTCCTGGGCGCTGTATCTGTGCGCCTTTGATCCCGCCGTTCAGGCTGCGGCGCGCGCCGAGGCACAAGCTGCGCTTGGCACCCGTGCCGCGACCGCCGCTGATATCGCCGCCCTGCCGCTGATCCGGCGCATCGTGGATGAAACGCTGCGGCTCTATCCGCCCGCCGCCTTTCTGTCGCGCACCGCGCAGGCGGCCGATACGCTCTGCGGCCGCGAGGTCTTGCCGGGCGATACCATCATTCTGCCGATCTACGCGCTGCACCGCCACCATGCGCTCTGGGGCCGCCCCGACAGCTTTGACCCCGACCGTTTCGCCGAGCCCAAAGCTGTGGACCGCTATGCCTATCTGCCGTTCGGCGATGGCCCGCGCGTCTGCATCGGCGCGAATTTCGCCCTGCAAGAGGCGGTGATCATCCTCGCCACCCTGCTCGCCCGCTTCCGCTTTGACCTGGTGCCTGGCAAAGCGCCAAAGCCGGTGATGATCCTGACCCTGCGCCCCGAAGGCGGGGTCTGGCTGACTGTCACACCAGCCTGACTCCTTTTTGCATTGCAGCTTTCCCAAATACTCCGGGGGTCCGGGGGCGGCGCCCCCGGACGGTGGGTATCAGGCCAACGCCTCGGCCTTTGCGTGCAAATGCGCCACCAGCCCCGGATCCAGCTTCAACCGCGCCGCCAGCATGGCAAGGTAGCCCTTTTCCGCCGCGCCCTCGCTGTCCACCGCCAGCAGCGAGGCGGCGTAGATTTCTGCCGCCTCTTCTTCGCTCCGCGCCAAGGCCGCAATCCGGCCGGGGTCCAGCGGGGCATCCAGCTCGGCCGCGATCATCGCCGACGCCTCCTGTTCCAGCCCCAAAGCCGCCAACTGCCCGTCGATCCGCGCCCGCTCGTCGGCGGTCACATGACCATCGGCCTTTGCCGCCGCCACCATCGCCTGCAGCAACCGCGCCGACAGGTCATTGGCCTGCGCCGTATCCGAGGGCAGAAATACCGTGCCCTCGGGATGCGGCAACGCCATCGGCCCCGGCTCTGCGGTCACCGCCTTGCCGTCTTTCCAATCCTGATAAGCCTTGTAGGCCAGCCCGCCGATCAGCGCGGCCCCGCCGACCTTTGCCCCGGTGCCCAGCATGCGGCGACCGCCCTTGGTCATCAGAATGCTCATCAGACCGCCCGCAATCGCGCCCTTGCCCAAAGTCGATTGCCCGCCCCAAAGCTCCTTGGCCTTCTGGCCCAGACCATCGGCCCCTTGCGCCCCGATCTTGCCGCCGGTCGCCTGATTGACCTGACCGATCACGGAATCGAGCAGAGATTTCGCATTGAACATATCGACACTCCTGATGGACACTTGTTTCCGATCAGATGGGGGGTGCAGGCGCCTTTCGCAACGCCCTCCCCCGGCGATTTACGCCTGCCCCCAACCGCCGCCGCCCGGCGTCAGCATCTCGAACACAGCACCGGGCGGCAGGTCGCGTTCGTCATTGCCGCGCAGCCGCTCGACCCGTCCATCCGGCCAGATCACCCGGTTTTCCCCGACCGCCCCCGGCAGGCCACCCGCCATGCCAAAGGGCGCCACCTCACGGCTGCCGCAGAGCGTGGTCACCGTCACCGCGTCCAGAAACCGCAGCCGCCGCACCGCGCCATTGCCGCCGGGCCAGTCCCCGGCACCGCCAGAGCCTTGGCGGATGCCAAACGCCTCCAGCCGCACCGGGAACCGCTTTTCCAGAATTTCCGGGTCGGTCATCCGGGTGTTGGTCATATGGCTTTGCACCGCGTCACAGCCCGCAAACCCCGGCCCGGCCCCGGTGCCGCCTGCTATGGTTTCATAATTCTGAAACTGCGCGTTGCCCCACACAAAGTTGTTCATCGTGCCCTGCGAACAGGCCATCACCCCCAGCGCCCCATAGAGAGCGTTGCAGGCGGCTTGCGACACTTCGGTGTTGCCCGCAATTACCGCCGCAGGGGCCTGCGGGTTCAGCATAGACCCTTCGGGCAGGATGATCTCCAGCGGTCGCAGGCAGCCCTCGTTCAGTGGAATCGCCTTGCCGACCATCGTGCGGAACACATACAGGACCACCGCCCGCGCCACCGCCGCCGGGGCGTTGTAGTTGCCCGCATGCTGCGCAGAGGTGCCGGTAAAATCCACCACGGCAGAACGCGCGGCACGGTCCACCCGCACCGCAACGCGGATCGTGGTGCCAATGTCCATCGGATAGGCAAACGCCCCATCCTCCAGCCGGTCGATCACGGCGCGCACGCATTCCTCGGCGTTGTTCTGCACATGGCCCATATAGGCGGCCACCACCCCGGCACCGTAAGCCGCCACCACGCGCAAGAGTTCGCGCCGTCCGGTCTCATTGGCAGCGATCTGGGCTTTCAGATCGGCCATGTTCTGATCGACCGACCGCGCCGGATAGCGGGCCGAGGCCAGCAGAGCCCTTGTCTCGGATTCCCGCAGTCGCCCTTGTTCCACCAGCGCGAACAGGTCGATCAGCACACCTTCCTCGTCGATATGGCGGCTGTCGGGCGGCGAAGACCCCGGCGTGCGCCCGCCGATATCGGCGTGGTGCCCGCGCGACCCCAGCCAGAACGCAGGCGCGCCACCGACAAAAACCGGCGTGATCACGGTCACATCCGGCAGATGGGTGCCGCCGTTATAGGGGCTGTTCAGCATCCAGGCATCGCCCTCTCGCGCGGTGCCTTTGGTGGCGGCAATCACCACCTTGACCGCATGCGACATGCTGCCCAGATGCACCGGCACATGCGGCGCATTGGCCACCAGATCGCCCTGCGCGTCAAAGATCGCACAGGAAAAGTCCAGCCGTTCCTTGATGTTGACTGACCACGCGGTATTGGCGAGGGTCGCCCCCATCTGATCGGCCACTGACATGAACAGGTTGTTGAACACCTCCAGCAGCACCGGGTCGGCATGGGTACCGACCGCATGGCCCCGCGCCAAGGCGGTGGTGCGCTCCAGGATCAGGTTGGCGCGCGCATCCACGCGCGCCTGCCAGCCCGGCTCCACCACCACCGTCCCGGTCGTCTCGCGCAGGATGGCGGGGCCGGTAATCGCGGTGCTTTCGGGCAGGTGCGCCCGGTCATACAGCGGCACCTCGGCCCAATCCTCCAGCCACACCCGCTGCACGGCCAGCGGGCTGGCCGCCCCCTCCGGCGCAGCGGCGGGCGGAAGGCTGGCGCCATCGCCAATCGCCTCTACTGCCAGCATCTCGAACAGCACTGCCCGTTCGGGCGAGGCAAAGCCGAAGCGCGCCTGATGCGCCGCCTCAAACGCCGCCTTCATCGCGGCTGCGTCGTCAAACGCCACCTCGAGCGGCTGATGCGAGCCGTCATAGCGCAGATGCGCGCGGGTGAGGATGCGCGGCGCGGTTGCCCCCTGCGCCGCCACCTCGGCCCGCACCAGCGCGGTGATTTCGGCCAGCGTCGAGCGCGCCGCCTCCATCGCCGACAAGGGCGCATCAAACTGCACCTCCTGCAGCGCGCGGATCTCGGCCAGCCCCATGCCAAAGGCCGACAGCACCCCGGCAAACGGGTGGATAAAGATGCGCGTCATTCCCAACGCATCGGCCACGCCGCAGGCATGCTGCCCCCCTGCCCCGCCAAAACATTGCAGGGTGTAGCCGGTCACGTCATGCCCGCGCTGGACCGAGATCTTCTTGATCGCATTGGCCATGTTGTCGATGGCGATGCGCAGGAACCCGGTAGCCAGCTCTTGCGGCGTCATCGGCGGCTGGCCGGTGGCGACGGCGATCTCGGCGCTGATTGCGGCACACCTCGCCTGCGCCGCCTCGGCGTCCAGCGGGGCGGTGCCGTCGGGGCCGAACACCGCCGGGAAATGCGCGGGCGACAGGCGGCCCAGCACGACGTTGCAATCGGTGATGGTCAGCGGCCCACCGCGACCGTAAGCAGCGGGGCCGGGGTTGGCCCCCGCGCTCTCCGGCCCGACCTGCAACCGGCCGTCGCGAAAGCTGCAGACTGACCCGCCACCCGCCGCCACCGTATGGATATCCATCATCGGCGCCCGCATCCGCACCCCGGCCACCTCGGTCTCGAAGCTGCGCTCGTAAACCCCCGCGTAATGGCTGACATCGGTCGAGGTGCCGCCCATGTCAAAGCCGATCAGCCGGTCGAACCCCGCCACCTGCGCGGTCTGCACCATGCCGACGATGCCGCCCGCCGGGCCGGACAGGATTGCATCCTTGCCCATGAAGCGATGCGCCTCGGTCAGCCCGCCCGACGATTGCATGAACAACAGCCGCCCCGTCGCGCGGCCCATGTCCAGCGCACCCTCGACCTGCGCCACATAGCGGCGCAGGATGGGCGAGAGGTAGGCATCGACCACCGTCGTATCGCCGCGCGACACCAGCTTGGCCAGACGGCTGACCTGATGCGACAGGCTGATCTGGGTGAACCCTTCCTCGGCGGCAATCTCGCCCACCCGCGCCTCATGCGCGGGGTTGAGGTAGCCGTGCATCAACGCCACCGCCACCGCGCGGATGCCTTGCTTGTGCGCCGCTTTCAAAGCAGCGCGCGTCGCCGGCTCGTCCAGCGGGGTGAGTTCCAGCCCGTCAGCATCCAGCCGCCCCGGCACTTCGGCCACCGCCTCATGCAGCAGGTCGGGGCGCTGGATATGCAGGGCGAACAGGTCGGGGCGGGCTTGCGTGCCGATCCGCAACAGGTCGGCGAATCCTTCGGTGATCAGCAACAGCACCCGCTCTCCCTTGCGCTCCAGCAGGGCGTTGGTGGCGACGGTGGTGCCCATCTTGACGGCCCCGATCAGACCGTCGGGAATGGTCTCCTCCGCCCCAAGACCCAGACAGTCGCGGATGCCCTGCACGGCGGCATCGGGGTAGCGCCCGGGGTTTTCGGACAAGAGCTTGCGGGTCGTCAGCCCGCCATCCGGGCGGCGGGCCACCACGTCTGTAAAGGTGCCGCCCCGGTCGATCCAGAATTCCCACGTGCCCATGAAAGCCCCCACCTGCTGCCCCGCTTTGGGTGGGGCATGGGGCGGGCTGTGTCAACCGGGTCGGCACCGCCGACCTCCCCGCTGGTCAGCCGGGAAACACCTCGACATGGGTTTCGGCGGTGCGACCAAAATAGACCACGCGGCGGCCAGAGAAAGACACCAGATACCCTGCACAGCCTGCGGCTTTGACCCGCGTGCTGAAACCGGCATAGCTGTAATCGGGCGGGTTTGCTTGCGCCCAGCGGATCAGGGTCTGCACCGCATCCGCGTCAAAGGCGGCGGCAATGCCGCCCTCTGACGCAGGCATGTCGAGCGCCAGACTATCGCCATCCGGCAGATAAAACGTCTGGCTGTTGCGCCGGTAATCGACGGCATAGCCTTCGAACCCCGCTCCGATCAGCTTTCCCACGATTTCGGGAAAGCCGAGGCTGCCGTCATGGGCTGCGGTCAGGCAGGTGGTGGCGATCGTGATCCGGTCCGCGTCCATGGCGGGCTCCTTCTGTCGGGTGTGGCTGGTTCAGTCCAGCGCGGTGGTGGTCAGGCTGCGCCGCTCGATCAGCGTTTTCAGGATCTGATCAAGCGCCGCCCGCTCGGCTGTGGTCAGCAGGCCAAAGGTTTCAGCGTCATTCTCATCCGCGAGACGGGCGAGGTCGGGCACCATGTTCCGCCCCTGTGTGGTCAGCGCCAGCACCTGCGCGCGCCGGTCTGTCTGGCTGTCGCTGCGCCGGATCAGCCCTTTGGCCAGCAGACGGTCAGCCAGTTTGCTGATCGCGCCACGGGTCATGCCCATCTTGTCGGCAAGCGCAGTCGGGGCGATGCCATCGGTATCGAACAACACGCGAAGGAACGCCCATTCGGCCACCGTGACGCCTATGGCCGCGACCTTGCAGGCAAAATCCTGTGAGACGGCATTGGACACGAGGCGCATCAGATAGCCGGTATGGTCGGTCAGGTTTGAGACGGACGGCATGAAATGGTCCATTTTGTTGACAAGGAAACTAGGCCAAAGAGGTTTCCTAGTCAACATGTTTGGACGCGCTGCCATCAGACCCGGATCATCTCGGTCAGGCGGTATTGCCTAGCCTTGGGGGCGCCACGTCGCATGAATGGTGATCGGCGTGCCGGTCGGGGTCAGGGACCAGATTTCCTGCATCTCGGCATTGGTCACCGCGATGCATCCATCTGTCCAGTTCAGCAACGTATGCAGGCGGCCAAAGGCGCCCCAGCCATTCGGCAGGCCATGGATCATGATGTTGCCACCGGGGCTGTAGCCTGCCTGTGCGGCGGCGGCGCTGTCGGCGGTGTCGGGGTAAGAGATGTGCAGGCTGAGATGGGCGACAGAGCTGGGGTTGCGCCAGTCGATCACATAGCTGCCCTCGGGCGTGCGCATGTCGCCTTCGCGTTGCTTGTGGCCCTGATCCCAGGCGGAGCCCATGGAAATGTCATAGGTTTTCAGCACAGTCTCGCCCCGCAGCAGATACAGTTTGCGGTCGGCTTTGGAGACGGCGATGCTGTCGGCCTGTTGCTCGGCCGCGACGTAGGCCGGGGGCGTGCCAGAGGCGATGCGGGCCATGGCCTTGGTATATCCAAAGACGCCGACAGCAAGGACAACCAGTGCAGCGACGGCCAGGAGGAGGGAACGGGTTCGCAAGGCGCAGGCTCCGGCTTGGGGGCAGTGGTTCAGGCTGGTCAGTGTTTCAGGGCAGAGCGGGAAGTTCAAGGCGCAGGGGGCGTGGCCCTTGGCAGCGGGCGGCGCTATGCTGCCCGCTATGACCGATGATCTGAAATCACGATTGCAGGCCCGCGCCCTTGAGGAAGGGTTTTCGGCAATGCGAGTGACTGCGCCGGGTGCCGTGCCGCAGGTGGCCGCGCGGCTGGCCGAGTTTGTGGCGCAAGGTCGGCACGGGCAGATGGGCTGGATGGCCGAGCGGATGGCCTGGCGCGGTGATCCCACGGCGCTGTGGCCCGAGGCCCGGTCGGTGATCATGCTGGCCGAAAGCTATGCGCCGGAGGAGAACCCGCTGCCGCAGCTGGAGCTGCGCGACCGGGGCGTGATCTCGGTCTATGCGCAGGGCAAGGATTACCACGATCTGGTGAAGCGGCGGCTGAAGCGGCTGGGGCGCTGGCTGATTGACCAAAGCCCTTGTGAGATCAAGGTGTTTGTGGACACCGCCCCGGTGATGGAAAAGCCCTTGGCCGAGGCGGCGGGGTTGGGCTGGCAGGGCAAGCATACCAATCTGTTAAGCCGTGATCTGGGCAACTGGTTTTTTCTGGGCGCGATTTTCACCACGCTCGATCTGGCAAAGGATGTGGCAGAGGTCAGCCATTGCGGGTCTTGCACCGCTTGCCTCACGATCTGCCCGACCGGGGCTTTCCCTGCGCCCTATCAGCTGGATGCGCGGCGCTGCATCTCCTATCTGACCATCGAGCATTCCGGGCCGGTGGATGAGGATCTGCGCGGGTTGATGGGCAACCGGATTTACGGCTGCGATGACTGTCTGGCGGTCTGCCCGTGGAACAAGTTTGCCAAGGCTGCAAGCGACATCGGCTATGCGCCCCGGCATGGCGCGCCGCCGTTGGCGGAGCTCGCGGGCTTGGATGACGCGGCCTTTCGGGCGCGGTTTGCTGGCAGCCCGATCAAGCGGATCGGGCGCGGGCGGTTTGTGCGCAACGTGTTGTATGCGATTGGCAATTCCGGCGATGCGGCGTTGCGGGGTGTGGCGCAGGGGCTGTGCGGTGATGATGATCCAACGGTCGCAGATGCCGCGCGCTGGGCGGTGGCGCGGCTTTACCCCGCGCGCAGGTGATCGCGCAGCGTGGTGATCTGGTCGCGCAGCTGCGTCAGATCGTCAAGCGACAGGCCGGATTTTTCCAGCACACAGGCGGGGATATGCGCGGCACGCGCCTGCAGCGCGCGGCCCGCGTCAGTCAGGGTGATGTTGACCTGCCGCTCGTCGGTCTCGCTGCGGGTGCGGGTGATCAGCCCACGCTCTTCCAGCCGTTTCAGCAGCGGGGTAAGCGTGTTCGATTCGAGCTGCACCTGACGGCCCAGAGCGCCGACGGTCTGTTTGTCTTCTGTCCAGAGTGCGGTGAGCACGAGGTATTGCGGATAGGTCAGGCCCAGATCATCGAGCAAGGGTTTGTAGACATGCTGCATGGCATGGGTCGCCGAATACAGCGCAAAACAGATCATGTCAGGCAGGGCGAGTGTCATGCGGGCAATATAGTCGCGCGCGATTAAATCGCAAGCGGGTTGACGCGAGCAAGCGACTCGGTTATATCTATCGCATACGATTAAATCGCTAACGAAAGGAAATCCGATGTCTGTTGATCCGAAATACTGGACCGAAGCACAGGCCACCGGCGGCGGCCGCAACGGTCTGGCCAAGCTGACCGATGGCAAGCTGACGGTCACGATGACCAGCCCGAAAGAGCTGGGCGGCAACGGCGCGGGGCACAACCCGGAAGAGCTGTTCGCAATCGGCTATGCCGCCTGCTACCTGGGCGCGATGCGCTTTGCCGCCAGCAGTGAAAAGCTGGGCACGGTGCCCGAAGATGCAACCGTCAACGCGCATGTCGGCATCGGCCCGCGCAGCGACGGCGGCTTTGGGCTGAAGGTCAAGCTGGTGGTCAAGCTGCCGGGCGTCGAGAAAGCGGTGGCAGAAAAGATCGTGGAACGCGGCCATTTCATCTGCCCCTATTCCAACGCGACCAAAGGCAACATCGAGGTCGAAACCGAACTGGCCTGATCCGGTTTGTACCTGAGCCGGTTTACGCCGGAGCCACGCCCGCGCCGTTGCGCGGGCGTTTGGCATTTTGCCGATTCTGCGGTATGATGGGTGCCCGTCACAGATTTGGAGGACAGCATGCACCGTGACCCCAAGGGCCGCCATCTGGCCGACACCCGCGCCCCCAGCACCGGCAGCAAGACCGCACATTTCCTGCGGTTGGCCCGCCCCAAGCGCGACGCCTTCCACACCAGCCACGCACCCGTCAGCACGTCACGCCTGACGCAATTCCTGCGCATTGCGCGGGGACGGACGGCCTGAGCAGGCAAAGTCTGACGCGGCTGCACATGAAAAAAGGGCGCCCAAAGGCGCCCTTTTCCAGATATGGCCTGCAAAAAATCAGGCGCGGACCAGTTTTTCGTAATCCAGCGAGACCTGTTTGCACAGCGCGCCGACCTCGAAATTATAGTCGCCGATCTGGCCGACCGGAGTAACCTCGGCGGCGGTGCCAGTGAGGAAACACTGCTCAAAGCTTTCCAGCTCTGACGCTTCGATCCGGCGTTCGTTGACGGTGACGCCCATGCCTTGCAGCATGCCGATCACGGTCTGACGGGTGATACCGTTCAGGATCGCGTCGGGAATCGGGGTATGAACCTCGCCATCCTTGACGAAAAAGATATTGGCCCCGGTCGCTTCGGCCACATAACCGCGATAGTCGAACATCATCGCGTCCGAGCAGCCTTTGGCCTCGGCCGCGTGTTTCGACATGGTGCAGATCATATACAGGCCAGCAGCCTTGGCCGCGTGGGGGATGGTGTCGGGCGACGGGCGTTTCCATTTGGCGATGTCGAGTTTCGCGCCCTTTAATTTGGCGTCACCGTAGTAATTGCCCCAGGACCAGACCGCGACCGCCATGCGGATCGGGTTGCGCTTGGCGGCAACACCCATATCTTCACCCGCGCCGCGCCATGCCAGAGCCCGCACATAAGCGTCAGTCAGGTTGTTGGCTTTCAGCACCGCGTCTTTCGCGGCTTCGATCTCATCGACCGACCACGGCAGCTCCATATCCAGCAGTTCACCGGATTTGCGCAGCCGCTCGGAATGCGCGCGGCTCTTGAAGATCTTGCCGTTGTAGCAGCGTTCGCCCTCGAACACCGCAGAGGCATAATGCATGGCATGGGTCAGGACATGGACATTGGCATCGCGCCAGTTTACCAGTTTGCCATCCATCCAGATGAACCCGTCACGATCGTCATAGCCAGCCATGATGCCCCCTGCCTTTTCACAATGTTGCGATGATTTGGTCCGTTTCGGATACAATATTGCGCAAAACCGATGGCGAGCTATCAGTTGGCCCTTGGAAAGTCAACAAGGCTGACGTAACTTCGCCGTCAGGCAGGGAGGCTTTCCATGGCAGATCAGACCCCCAGCGGTGAAAGCCTGCTGTTTCTGACAGATGAGCAACTGCGCAAAGGCATCGAGGCGATGTTTTTCGCCTATCGCGGCTTTACCGCTGATCCTGACCGCATTCTGGAAGGCATGGATTATGGCCGCGCGCATCACCGGGCGATCCATTTCATTCACCGCAGTCCGGGCACCACGGTGTCAAACCTGCTGACCATTCTGGGTGTGACCAAGCAATCGCTGAACCGGGTGTTGCGCACGCTGGTAGAGGATGGTCTGGTCGAGGCACGGGTCGGACGGCGCGACAAGCGCGAGCGCCATCTGCATCTGACGCCAAAGGGTCAGGAGCTGGAACGGGAGCTGTCGGATGCGCAGCGCGCCCGAATGCGGGCGGCGTACCGGGCGGCGGGGCCGCAGGCGGTGGCCGGGTTCCGGCAAGTGCTGGAGGCGATGATGGACCCGGAATTGCGCCGGCAGTATCAAGGATTGAAGGAGAGCGGCGCATGACGCAGACCGACGCGCATCTGCTGGTTGTCGATGATGACGAGCGTATCCGGGGGCTGTTGCAGAAGTTCCTGATCCGCAACGGGTTTCTGGTGACGGTTGCGCGCGATGGCGCGCAGGCCCGCAAACTGCTGGCCGGCTTGGAATTTGACATGATCGTGCTGGATGTGATGATGCCCGGCGAGGATGGCATCAGCCTGACCCGCGAGCTGCGGCAGCGGATGCAGACCCCGATCCTGCTGCTGACCGCGCGCGGCGAGACCGCCAGCCGGATCGAAGGGTTCGAGGCCGGGGCAGATGACTACCTTGGCAAGCCGTTCGAGCCAAAGGAGCTGCTGCTGCGGATCAACGCGATTTTGCGCCGGGTGCCGGTGGTGCGGGCGGAGTCGGTGCCCAAGGTGCTGCATCTGGGCCCGGTGCGCTATGACATGGACCGGGGCGAGCTGTGGCGCGGGCCCGATCCGGTGCGGCTGACCGCGACGGAAGCCGCGCTGATGCGGCTGTTCTCGGCGCATCCGGGCCATGCGATCAGCCGCGAGAAACTGGTGGCCGATCTGGGCCGCGACGATGCAGCGCAAGAACGTGCGGTCGATGTGCAGATCACCCGCCTGCGCCGCAAGATCGAGGATGACCCCAAGCAGCCGCGCTACCTGCAGACCGTGCGGGGCGAAGGCTATATGCTGCAACCCGATTGAAAGGTTTTGCTGACCTGATACTCAGTCACCGACCGACGGGCGCATGACGTGACCTGCGGCTTCTTCAGGGGACTGAATTGAAAACTGTGAGCATCACTCTGGCGACCACCATCGCCTTCGCCGGGCTCTCCACCATGGCGACGGCGCAAGACCTGATGACCTATGATACGGTCGGGGTCTGGGATGTGCTGGTGGATCCGACGATCGGCAATGGCTGTCTGATCAATGCGGTGTTTGAGGATGGGTCCGATGTGCGCATCGGCTTCGCGCCCGACACTGGCTACGGCTATATTCTGGCGATGAATGAAGGCTGGGAAGGCGTCGAGGATGACGCGATGTATCCGGTATCGATGGATGTAGACGGCTCGGTCTATGAGGGTGAGGGCAAGGGCATTCACATCGACGGCCTGCCCGGCGTGGACATCGAATTCGACAGCGCCGAGTTCCTGATGGATGTGGCGACGAAACAGACCCTGACCCTGTCGACCGAGGCGGGCGAGATCATGTCGATCGACCTGACCGACAGCCTGCGCGCGCTGGAAGCGGCGATCGCCTGCCAGGAAGCACAGGGCTGAGACTGTCAGTGGCGGCGGCTGCAATCAAGTGGTTGCAGCCGCCGCGCTGCACGCCATAGTAACGGGCATGAAAACGCTGCTCTCTCTCGGGCATGGCTACAGCGCCGATGCCCTTGCCCGCCTGCTGATCCGGCAGGGCTGGACCGTTATCGGCACCACCCGGCGCCCGGACAAGGCCGCACGGATGCAGGCTGATGGCATCACGCCGCTGCTCTGGCCCGGCGACCTTGGCCCGGCATTGGCGCGGGCGACCCATATCCTTGCCTCCGCCGCGCCGGATGCGGCGGGCGATCCGTTCCTGCAGGCCTGGCCCGCACTTGCAAAGGCAAAGGCGGAGTGGGTCGGCTATCTGTCGACCACCGGGGTTTATGGCGACCATCAGGGCGGCTGGGTGGATGAGACCACGCCGCTGACCCCCGACAGCCCACGCGGAGCGCAGCGGGTATTGGCCGAACGCCAGTGGCAGCAAACCGGCCTGCCGCTGCACATTTTCCGGCTGGCAGGCATCTATGGCCCCGGTCGCGGCCCGTTTGAAAAGGTGCGCGACGGCAGCGCCCGGCGGATCATCAAGCCCGGCCAGTTCTTCAGCCGGACCCATGTGGACGATATCGCCCAGGTGCTGGCCGCCAGCATCGCCCGGCCCGATCCGGGCGCGGCCTACAACGTCTGCGATGATGAACCGGCCCCGCCCGAAGACGTGCTGTCGCATGCCGCCGCCTTGCTGGGCCTGCCCGAGCCGCCTGCGATTGCCTTTGATCAGGCCGACATGACCCCGATGGCGCGCAGTTTCTATTCCGAGTCGAAACGGGTGCGCAACGACCGGATCAAGCACGAGCTGGGGGTCCGCCTGCTCTACCCCACCTATCGTGAGGGGCTGGCTGCCCTGCGGTCAGCAGAATAAGACGCGGCAACGCCTGAATAATACAACAAAATCAGCTGAGACGTTTCTGCAACGCAGCCATGCCAGATGCTGCTTGGTACTGCTGCTTTCAAAATACTCCCGCCGGAGGCTCCTGTCCGTGCCGTCAGCGTGCGGCGTCAGGTGAAGCGCCTACACCCCGACATCCGGCCCGGCGCAGGCCAGCGGGTCGGGGGATTGGGCGACTTCGGACAGTTCCGAACCGGAGCCGTCGCCGATGAAAAGTCCGGTTAGCCGCCCGTCCTGCCGCCAGAAATTCCAGCATTGCGGGGTCGGGTCATAGGTGTAGGTGAAACAGATCAGCCCGGCCTCTTCGTACCAGCTGCCATCGCGGCAGACATCGCCCTTGAAGGCCCAGCGGACCTTGCGACCCGGCAGGTATTGCTCGGCCCCGTAGACCTCTCCGCGCTGGCTGAAGGTCAGGGTCTTGCCGCGGGTATAGGCCTCGAACTCGGCACCGGTCAGCGGCACCGGCGGTTCGGCGGCGGCAAGCGCAGTGGGCAGCAGCATGAGGCAAAGGGCAAGTTGGCGGGCAAGGCGGCGCATGGCGGGCATCTCCGGTCACGATCGGGCAAAGCGTCGCATGCCGCAGATGTGAACGCCAGTGACAAGCGCAGTCACTGGGCGGGATCTTGCCCGTGCGCGGCCGGTTCGTGATCGCTTTGCCAGCGGGCCAGATGCGGGCGCATCCGGCGGCGCCACAGGCGCGGCACCATGGCCAGCGCGCAGGCCAGCGGCAGCGGCCAGGGCAGGATCGGGGTGTCGCCACTCAGCCGCAGCGCCGGATAGGGGCGCGAGGGGTGGGCGTGGTGATCAGAATGGCGGCTCGCATTCAGCATCAGCGCCGACGAAAACCACTGTTGCGTGTTCCACGAATGGCGCGGACCGACCGGCTCATAACGGCCATCGGGCAGGCGCTGGCGGCTCAGTCCGTAGTGCTGGACATAATCACCCAGCAGTTGCTGCATCTGTGCATGAGCCGACATAAGCAGCCAGATCAGCACCCCCAGTGGCCCGCCGACTAGGGCCGCGAGGACCAGACCACCGAGGCTGATTGCCAGATACCACAGATAGGGATGCACGCCCGCAGCCCCCTTGCGCCGGGCGCGCAGCGCGTTTTCTGCCGCCCAACCGGCGCGGAAGCCGCCGATCCAGGCGCGCGGCGCAAAGCGCCAGAAACTCTCGCCCGCCCGCGCCGAATTGGGGTCACCCGGTGTGGCGACCGCCGTGTGATGCACCAGCCGGTGCGCCGAGGCGTGGTGGCCGAACAGCATCACCCCATAAACCAGCACCCCCAGCCGGTAGAGCCCGCGCCCGGAGCGGTGGATCAGCTCATGCGCGGCAGGGTGGGCAACGTGGCCCAGAAAGGTGCTGGTGCCAAAGAACAGCAACACCTTTTCGCCGGTCCGCAGATGGTCCGCCGTGATGCCCCAGACCGCCAGCGGCATCAGACCAACCGCCGCCAGACCCACAGCGACCAGCACCGCATCGGCGGCAGGAAACTCCGCCCCCTCGGGCGCGTTGCCAGCGACATGAGGGATCAGCTGATCCAGCAGGATCACCAGCACCACCATATACAGCAACCCGGCCCAGAGCCACGCGCCCCCGGCCCAAACGCCAAGCGCGATCAGCCCTACCGGCGACAGCGCGGCAAGGGCAAAGGCAGACATCGGAAGCGGGCGGTTGGTCATGGCACAGCCATATCACGGGATCTGGGTCTTTCCATGGCAACACGGGGGCGACATGGCGGCGACATGGCGGCGCAGAGACGCGCCCGGGGAATTTTGCTGCACTTTGGGGTGAGTTTGCCGGGTTTCCCGGCCGGATGCGCCCGCGTAGCCTTCCCTCAGCGGCGGTTTGGCCTTAGGTGAGGGGAAAGTGCCACAGGACCGGGGCCCCGATGACATTCTTCAAAAAGCTGCGCGACAAGATGTTCCGCTCGTCGGACAAGATCGGCGAAGGGCTGGAGGCGCTGGTCTCGGACGCGCCGCACGGCGGGGAGGCCGCGCCCGCGCCGTCCCCCGCGACGGCGGCGGCAAAGCCCGGCCTGCTCGGACGCCTGTTCCCCGGTGCCGAGGCCGATGAGCCCCGGCGCGAGCTGGATGACGCCATGCTGGAAAGCCTGGAGGATGTGCTGATCCAGGCTGATATGGGGGTCGATACCGCGCAAAGGGTCAGCGCCAATATCGCCGAGGGCCGCTTTGGCAAGAAGATTTCCGCCAGCGAGCTGCGCCGCGCTTTGGCCACCGAAGTGGCCCGGATCATGACGCCGGTGGCGCGGCCGATGCCGCTTTACCCCACCAAACCGCAGGTGGTGCTGGTGGTGGGCGTCAACGGTTCGGGCAAGACCACCACGATCGGCAAGCTGGCCAGCCAGTTCAAGGCGGCGGGCAAATCGGTGGTGATCGCGGCGGGCGATACCTTCCGCGCGGCGGCGGTCGAACAGTTGCAGGTCTGGGGCACGCGCGCCGGGGTGCCGGTGTTGACCGCGCCCGAAGGCTCGGACCCTGCCAGCCTTGCCTTTGACGCCTACACACGCGCGCGCGCCGACGGGGCCGACCTGTTGATGATCGACACCGCAGGCCGGTTGCAGAACCGGGCCGATCTGATGGAGGAACTGGCCAAGATCGTACGGGTGCTGCGCAAGGTCGATCCGACCGCACCCCACAACACGCTTCTGGTGCTGGATGCCACCACCGGGCAGAACGCCATCGCGCAGGTCGAGATCTTCCGCAAGATCGCCGATGTCTCGGGTCTGGTGATGACCAAGCTCGACGGTACCGCCAAGGGCGGCGTGCTGGTCAGCCTCGCCGACAAGTTCGGCCTGCCGATCCATGCCATTGGCGTGGGCGAGCAGATCGACGACCTCGCCCCCTTTGACCCCGAGGATTTCGCCCGCGCCCTCGTCGGGCTCGACGCATGACATCCTTTATCTTGGTAAAAATATCCCACGGGGGTCCGGGGGTGTGAAACCCCCGGCGGCCTGCCACAAGAACACACGGCGCATATATGTCAGACTGGCTTATCTCTCTCGAAGGCACGCCCGAAGGCGTCCGGCTTGCGCTGATCCTTGCGCTGACCTCGGCCTTTGCGCATGCGGTGTTTGGCGCGCTGCAAAAGGGGCGGCATGACCCTTGGGTCACGCGCGGGTCGATTGATCTGTGGATCGCGGTGTTTTCCGCCCCGGTGGCGCTGTTCCTGGTGCCATGGCCGCAGGGGGTGGAGTGGCTGGTGCTGCTGGGCGCGCTGGGCATCCATTTTGCCTACAAGCTGACCATGGCTCTGGCCTATGAGCGGGCGGCGTTCACCGTGGTCTATCCGGTTGTGCGGGGCACCGGGCCGCTGGCGACCCTCGCTTTTGCCGCGATCTTTCTGGGCGAAGGCTATGGCGCGCTGCAATGGCTGGGGGTGGCGATCCTGTCGGGGTCGATTCTGGCGCTGGCGGCACTGAACCTGCGTGGCGGGGTGGTGGCACAGTCGGCGCTGCGGGCAGGCCTCGCCTGGGCCTTTGCGGGCGGGCTGCTGGTGGCGGTCTACACCACCTATGACGCATGGGGCATCCGGCTGACACCGGACCCGTTCACCTTTCTCGCCTGGTTCTTCCTGATCACCGCCATCGACTTTCCGCTGCTGGTGGCCTACCGGCAGTGGCGCGGGATCGGCGGGCCTTTGCCGCCCGCCGGGCCCTTGATGCTGCGCGGGATGATCGGGGCATTGGTGGCATTCGTCAGTTTTGGCGGGGTCATGCTGGCGACACGGCTGGGCAAGGTCGGCGAGGTTGCAGCTTTGCGCGAAACCTCTACGGTCTTTGCCGGGCTGATCGGCTGGGCGATTCTGGGCGAAAAGGTCGGCGTGGTGCGGGCGCTGCTGATGGCGGGCGTGGCGGGCGGAGCAATCATGGTGCAGGCAGGATAAATGGCAGAGCGCAAGATCAACGGTGTCGTGAAACAGGTGCTGGAACTGGGGCCGACGGTCGCCTTTTTCCTGATTTACCTCAGGATCAAGGAAGACACCTTTACCATCGCGGGCACCGAATACTCCGGCTTCATCATCGCGGCGCTGGTGTTCGTGCCGATCCTGCTGGCGGCGATGGCGGTGCTTTGGTGGCTGACCGGCACGATCAGCCGGATGCAGGTGTTTACCGCCTTCATGGTGATCTTCTTCGGCGGGCTGACCGCATGGTTCAACGACGAGCGGTTTTTCAAGATGAAGACCAGCATCGTCTACGGCTGTCTGGCAGCACTTCTGGGCATTGGCCTGCTGCGTGGCCAAAGCTGGCTGGAATTTGTGATGGGCGAAGTGCTTCCGATGCAGCGGACCGGTTGGATGATCCTGACCCGCAGGCTCTGTGCGATGTTCGTGGCGCTGGCACTGGCGAATGAAGTCATCTGGCGCACGATGTCGACCGACACCTGGGTCAAGCTGGAAACCTTTGCCATGCCGGCGGCGCTGATGCTGTTCCTGTGGTGGCAGATCTTTGCGCTGCAACGGTTTCTGATCGAACCCGGGGATGCCGCAGGCAAAGACGGCGAGTAGCGCAAGAATACGCATGATCCTGCAGGTTCAGGTCGCGCACCACCACGCCGGGCGGGGCGCAGTGATTGGGCCTTGCGCCTGCCCGCAAGGACCGTATTCTGGGCGATACCTCGGGGTGCCCAGCGGTTGATCTGGTGGGCTGAGATGCGAAAGCGGACCCGTTGAACCTGACCCGGATCATACCGGCGGAGGGAAGGTGCGACGGATGACCTCCAAGCCCGACCTGTTCCGTCGCTTTGGAGGAAGACATGAAGACTTCGATCCTTGCGACCGGCCTGTCCTGCATCGCCCTTGCGGCGGCAGCACAGACGCCTGTCCTCACCGTGCTGACCTATGACAGCTTTGTCACCGAATGGGGCCCCGGCCCGGCGGTAGAGGCCGCGTTCGAGGCCGAATGCGGCTGCGATCTGCGCTTTGTCGGGGCCAGCGACGGCGCCGCTCTGCTGGCGCGGGTGCAGCTGGAGGGGGCATCCGGCACCGCCGATGTGGTGCTGGGGCTGGATACCAGCCTGACCGCGCAGGCAGCGGCAACGGGGCTGTTTGCCCCCCACGGCATGACTTCCCCCACGCTGCCGGTGGCCTTTGATGACCCGCTGTTCCTGCCGTTCGACTGGGGCTGGTTCGCCTTTGTCCATGACAAGGCCAAGCTGCCCGACCCGCCGAAGTCGTTCGAAGAGCTGGCGACTTCCGATGTAAAGATCGTGATCCAGGATCCGCGATCCTCGACCCCCGGCCTGGGGCTGTTGTTGTGGGTAAAGGCGGCTTACGGCGCGCGCGCGGGCGAGATCTGGGCCGGCCTGGCCGACAACATCGTCACGGTCACGCCCGGCTGGTCCGAGGCTTACGGCCTGTTTCTGGAGGGGGAGGCAGATATGGTTTTGTCCTACACCACCAGCCCGGCCTATCACCTTATTGCCGAAGACGATGACAGCAAGGCGGCGGCGCCGTTTGCCGAAGGGCACTATCTGCAGGTCGAGGTGGCGGGCAAACTGGCCGGATCACAGCAGCCGGAGCTGGCGGATAAGTTTCTGGCCTTCATGCTGACCGAACCGTTCCAGTCGGTGATCCCGACCACCAACTGGATGTATCCGGCGGTGACCCCGGCGGCAGGTCTGCCGGAGGGGTTCGAATCGCTGCGGCCTGAGACCTCGCTGCTGATGAGCGCCGACGAGGCGATGGCGGTACGGGCAGAGGCTTTGGCCGAATGGCAAGCCGCATTGGCGCGCTGATCCCGGCGCATCTGGCGGCGGGGCTGGCGCTGTTTGTGCTGGCCCCCTTGCTGGCAGTGGCGGCGCGGGCGACCGGGTTTGCGCTCGGCCCTGCCGATTGGGCGGCGGTGCGGTTTACCGCCGCGCAAGCCTTTGTCTCGGCACTGGTGTCGGTCACGCTGGCGGTGCCGGTGGCGCGGGCGCTGGCGCGGCGCAGCTTTGCGGGACGCGGGGCGCTGATCACCCTGATGGGCGCGCCGTTTTTGCTGCCGACGATTGTGGCCGTGCTGGCTCTGGTCGCGGTGTTTGGCCGGGCGGGCGTGGTCAATCAGGGGCTGGGTCTGTTCGGGCTCGGGCCGTTTTCGGTCTATGGCGCGCATGGGGTGGTGCTGGCGCATGTGTTCCTGAACCTGCCGCTGGCGGTGCGGATGCTGCTGCAAGGCTGGCAGGCGATTCCGTCCGAGCGGTTCCGGCTGGCCGAATCGCTGGGCTTTGGCCCGGCACAGATGGCACGGCATCTGGAGGGACCGATGCTGCGCAGCGTGGCGCCCGGCGCGTTTCTGGTCATTTTCGTGATCTGTCTGACCAGCTTTGCCGTGGCGCTGACGCTGGGCGGCGGGCCGGGGGCAACGACGGTAGAGCTGGCGATTTTTCAGGCGGTGCGGTTTGAGTTCGATCTGGGCCGGGCGGCGCTGCTGGCAGCGGTTCAGTTTGCGCTCTGCGCTGTGGTCGCGGTGCTGGGCTGGCTCCTGGTGACCCCCGCCGCCTTTGGCGCGGGGCTGGGGCGTCCGGCCTTGCTGCGCCCGCCAGCGGGCTGGCGGCGGGCGGGCGATGCGTTGGCGATCGGGCTGGCGGCGGCGTTTCTGCTGCTGCCGCTGGGGGCGGTGGTGCTGCGCGGGCTGCCGGGACTGGGCGAGTTGCCTGCGCATGTCTGGGCGGCGGCGGGGCGGTCGGTGCTGGTGGCGCTGACCTCGACGGCGGTGACAGTTGTGGCGGCGCTGGTGCTGGCACTGGCGGTCGCGCGCGGCGGCCGTGGCGCGGGCGCGATGGATGCGGCGGCGGCGCTGCCGCTGGCAACATCGGGGCTGGTGCTGGGCGTCGGGCTGTTTCTGATGGCGCAGCCCTTTGTCTCGCCCGCACGGCTGGCGCTGCCGGTCACGGTTGCGGTGAATGCGGCGCTGACGCTGCCGTTTGTGTACCGGCTGCTGCTGCCCGAGACGCGGGTCTTGCTGTCCGATTACGGGCGGCTGGCCGACAGTCTGGGTCTGCGCGGCTGGGCGCGGCTGCGCTGGCTGGTCTTGCCCCGGCTGGCGCGGCCCTTGGGCTTTGGCGCGGGGCTGGCGGCGTCGCTGTCGATGGGCGATCTGGGCGTGATCGCGCTGTTTGCCACCGAGCAGAGCGCGACCCTGCCGCTGGTGGTGCAGCGCCTGATGGGCGCCTACCGTCTGGAGGCGGCGGCGGGCGCGGCCCTGCTGCTGGTCACGCTCAGCTTTGCCCTGTTCTGGGTGTTTGATTACGGGGGGCGTCGCTATGCTGCGGTTTGATCAGGTGGTGCTGGCACAGGAGGGGTTTCGCCTGACGGTTGACTGGGAGCTGCCTGCAGGCGCGCGTGTGGCGGTGATCGGACCATCCGGGGCGGGAAAATCGACGCTGCTGGCAACGGTGGCCGGATTCTTTGCGCCGCAATCGGGACGGGTGCTGTGGCGGGGCAGCGATCTGGGGCCGCTGGCCCCCGGCGCGCGCCCGGTGACGATCCTGTTTCAGGATCAGAACCTGTTTCCGCATCTGACGCTGGCGCAGAATCTTGGCCTTGGCCTGCGCCCCGATCTGCGGCTGTCGGCAGCGCAGCGGGCGCAGGTGGAAGCGGTGCTGGAGCGCGTGGGGCTGGGCGGTATGGGTGGCCGCAAACCGGCGCAGTTGTCGGGCGGGCAGATCGGACGGGCGTCGCTGGCGCAGGCCTTGCTGCGGGCGCGGCCGGTGCTGCTGCTGGACGAGCCCTTTGCCGCCCTCGGCCCGGCGCTGAAGGCTGAAATGCTGGCGTTGGTGGCCGAGGTGGCAGATGAGACCGGCGCGCTGGTGATGATGGTGACGCACGACCCGGCGGATGCAAAGGCCTTTGCCGCGCTGACCGTGCTGGTCGCCGACGGGGTGGCGCATGCCCCCGCACCGACCGACCCCCTGTTTGCCAACCCGCCACCGGCACTGCAAGCCTATCTGGGGTAAGAAGAGCGCTCCGCGCGGGAGTATTTGGAAAGCAGCAATCCGGGCGAAGGCGTTCTTTGCATTGCTGCTTTTCAAATACTCCCGCCGGAGGCGTCCCTCCGCTTCAACCTGCGCAAGGCAAGGTCATCAGGCACGGGCCGGATCCATGCGCAGGTTACGAAAAAGCCCCGCCGAAGCGGGGCCTTTGATGCCTTGAAATGGCTGCGATCAGACCAGCTTCTTGCCTTTGACATTGGCCCAGATCTTCTTGTTGGTCAGGTAGAGCAAGGTTGACAGCACGATCAGGAAGATCACGGCTTTGAAGCCGGTTTCCTTGCGCGCCATCATCTTGGGCTCTGCCGCCCAGACCAGGAACGAGGTCACATCCTCGGCCATATTGGCCACGGTGGCCGGGGTGCCATCGGCGTAGGTCACCATGTCATCGCCCAGCGGATTGGGCATGGCGATCCAGCTGCCCGGCACGGTCGAGACGCCATGCTCATCCTTGCAGCTGTCGGGCACACCGCCATTGGGGAAGGCAGAGTTATAATAGAACCCGTCAACACCATCGGGCGCGCAGGCCGGCTCTTCCTCGTAATGGGTCAGGATGGAATAGGTGTATTCCGCCCCGCCGATGCCGTTGAAGAACTGGCTGATGCCGGTGCCGTAAGGACCGTGAAACCCGGCGCGGGCCTTGGTGATCAGGGACAGATCCGGTGCGCCTTCCATGCCCGACATCGGGAAATGGTCGGTCGGCACGCCGGCGCGGTCTTCGCCGGTTTCCCGGTCGGTCACGGTGAACTGCGCCGCATAGGCGCGGATCTGATCTTCGGGCATCTCCGGGCCGCCCGGATCGGACAGGCTGCGGATCGGCACGAACTTCAGCCCGTGGCAGGCGGCACAAACCTCGGAATAAACCTGAAGCCCGCGTTGCAGCTGGTTCTGATCAAACTTGCCAAAGGGGCCTTCATGCGCAAAGGCGAGATCGGTGATCTCCGAATGACCCGTGGCGGCCAGAGCCACCCCTGCCGAAACGGCAAGGGCGGTGGTGGCAGTGAGTGCGATGTTCCTGATCATGTCAGTCAGTTCCTTTCTCACTCGGCCGCGACGGTTTTGGTGCCGCCGGTCGTCGGGGAGTAATGGGCGTTGAAGTCTTCTTCGATGGTCGCAGGCTGTGGCAGCGGCTTTTCGATCACACCCAGCAGCGGCAGGATGATCAGGAAATAACCGAACCAATAGGCCGAAGCGATCAGCGAGATTGTGGCATAGGGCTCTTCAGCAGGCATTGCGCCGACCCACATCAGCACCATGAAGTCGACGCAGAGCAGCGCAAACCACCATTTGAACATCGGGCGGTAGCGGCCCGACCGCACCGACGAGGTGTCCAGCCAGGGGGCCAGAGCCATCACTGCGATGGCACCGAACATGGCCAGCACGCCAAAGAACTTAGCGTCAACGATGCCAAAGGTGATCCATTCCGCCGCAATCACCACCCAGACATCGGCGGTAAAGGCGCGCAGGATGGCGTAGAATGGCAGGAAGTACCATTCCGGCACGATATGCGCAGGCGTCGAAAGCGGGTTGGCTTCCAGATAATTGTCAGGGTGGCCCAGGTAGTTCGGCATGAAGCCGACGATGGCAAAGAACACCACCAGAATGACCGCCAGAGCGAACAGATCCTTCATCACGAAATAGGGCCAGAACGGCACGGTGTCGCGCGCGGCCTCTTCCTTGGACCCGCGGCGCACCTCAACCCCGGTGGGGTTATTGTTGCCGGTGGTGTGGAAGGCCCAGATGTGAACAGCGACCAGCGCCGCAATCACAAACGGCAGCAGGTAGTGCAGCGAGAAGAACCGGTTCAGCGTGGCATTGTCGACGGCAGGGCCGCCCAGCAGCCAGGTCTGGATCGGCTCGCCGATGCCGGGAATCGCGCCGAACAGGCCGGTGATCACGGTGGCCCCCCAGAACGACATCTGGCCCCAGGGCAGAACATAGCCCATGAACGCGGTGGCCATCATCGCAAGGTAGATCAGCATGCCGATGATCCATGTCACCTCACGCGGGGACTTGTAGCTGCCGTAGTACAGGCCGCGGAAGATGTGCAGGTATACGGCGACAAAGAACAGCGATGCGCCATTGGCGTGCAGATAGCGCAGCATATGCCCGCCGTTCACGTTGCGCATGATGTGTTCGACCGACGAAAACGCCAGATCGACATGCGGCGTGTAGTGCATCACCAGCACGATGCCGGTCACGATCTGCAAGGCAAGGCAGAAGGTCAGGACGATGCCCCAGATCCACATCCAGTTCAGGTTCTTGGGCGTGGGCAGCATCAGCGTGTCATAGAGCAGACCGACGATGGGAAGGCGCTTGTTCAGCCACTTCTCTCCACCAGTCTTGGGCTCGTAATGGTCGTGCGGAATTCCGGCCATGGTTCTTGTCCTTATCCGAGCTTGATCGTGGCATCGTCCTCAAAGGACGCGAGCGGAATGTCGAGGTTGCGCGGTGCGGGGCCTTTGCGGATGCGGCCGGCTTCGTCGTAATGCGAACCGTGGCAGGGGCAGAACCAGCCGCCGAACTCACCCGCACCATCGCCGATCGGCACGCAGCCCAGATGGGTGCAGACGCCGATCATCACCAGCCATTCGCCCGCGTCATCCAGCGTGCGGTTCTGGTCGAGCGCGTCAGCGCCGGGCTTGTTCGGGTTCTGCGCCGTTCTGTCGATGCTCAGCTCGTCCAGCGTGGTGGCGCGGGCGGCCTCGATCTCGGCTGCGGTGCGGCGGCGGATGAACACCGGCTTGCCCAGAAACTTGACGGTCAGCTGGGTGCCGACTTCGACACCAGAGATGTCGACGAAAATCGACGACAAGGCCTGAACATCAGCCGAGGGGTTCATCTGGTTTACAAGCGGCCAGACCGCGGCCCCGGTGGCAACAGCCCCGGCCCCGGCGGTTGCGTAATACAGGAAATCCCTGCGGGTGCCTGCGTGGTCTTCTGCGTGGGACACGAGATATTCTCCCTTTCAAGGCCGCCCTGACAGCGACCCATAAAGATTCCGGGGCGGTGGTTTCCCACGACCCTGCTGATCGGGTTATTAGCCAAGCCAGGGCGCGGCGTCCAGCGGACAATAAGGCGCATCTGACCCGGTTTGAACCGTTATTTCCTTGCCTGTGGCCGATAGGGCGCGGCATACACCCGACAAAGGGTGCATGAGGGCCGCCGGGTATCAAGTCCCTGCGACAAGACGTAGCGCCGGATGACCCCGGTTGAATGAGTATTTTTGCCAAGATGAATGGGCAAACTGCGCGCCCTGCCCTTTCATCTTGGCAAAAATACTCAAAAGCCACCGCCCCGCCACACAGCGCCGAACACCTGTCACCGGCAGGTCAGCCCGTCGTGGCAACGCCGCCGAGCGGGGGCTCGATGCCCCCCGAGGTGGCCCCGGCGTCCGGGTCAACGCCTTGCGAAGGGGCGTCAGCCCTGCGGCAGGGTGGCCTGCATTGACGGACGGGCGGCAAAACCAGCCTCCCAGGCGGCCAGATGCGGGCGGGTCTGGCGCCACTGACGGGCGGCGTGGCGGAAGTCCAGATAGCCCAGGGCGCAGGCGGTGGCGATCTGGCCCATGTCCAGCGGCCCGTTCAGGTGGTCGGCCCAGAGGGTTTCCAGCACATCCAGCGCGCGGTCGATCTTGGACCACTGCCCCTCGACCCACGGCGCAAAACGCTTGTCCTCGGGGCGGATGCGGGTCTCGTAGACCATCAGCAGCGCGGCATCGAGGATGCCGTCGGCGGTGGCTTCGACCGTCAGCGTATCCCACAACCGGGGCGCGGCGGGGTACAGCCCTGCCCCGGCCAGCGCGTCCAGATACTGGCAGATCACCCGGCTGTCATAGAGCGTGGGGCCGTCCTCACGCTCCAGCGCCGGGATCTTGCCCAGCGGATTGCGCTCTACCACCCCGGCATCCGGGGCGATCGGGGTGCCGGAGGCGGGAGTCAGAGCGATGCCGGTCAGGCCGGTTTCGGCGATCAGCACCAGAACCTTACGGACATAGGGCGAGGTGGGGGAGAAGGTGAGGTTCATTCGATTTCCCGCAGACGAAAGCGGGCAATGGCGCCCGCGTCAAATTCATAGCTTTTGCCACCCATACGGAAGGTGCGGCGCAGGCGGAACGCAGTGTTGCGTTGGCCTGCCGCATCGCGGGGGCGGTGCGAGGCCAGACCCTCTTCCAGATCATCCAGCGCCTCTTCGGCGCGCTGATCAGTGCGGCCCACATGGCCATGGCGACGGAGCAGGCGTTGGGCGAGATAGCCGACAGCGGCGACCGCGCCAAGGCGGAGCGCAAAGGGCAGCAGCGGGGCAAGGGGCAACGGCATGGACACCTCCGGTCAGTTGCCCCGAATCCTAGGCGGGGGGCGGGCCGCTGTCCATCCCAAGGGTTTCTTGGCCCAAGGGCTACTTGGCCCCCTTATGTCGGGCCGGGCGGCGAAATACGGTCCATCTCATCGGCAAGGCGCGCGGCGTCGCTTTGGCGCAGCGCGGCGGCGGCGCGCGCCCGCACCTCGGGCGGTTTGTTCTGGTTCAGCTTCCACGTGCCTTGCAGATCGGTGATCTGCAGCCGGAACGGCAGGATCATCCGCATCATCCGCGGCATGGCCCCTTCGCTCATCTTGGTGCTGGTCCACGGCGCCTTGGGCAGCAGCCGCGCCTCTTGCTCGGCGCTGATCGCGTCGAGATGCGGCTCCAGCGCCTCGGGCGGCAGCGGGTGCAGGGTGCCGCGCAGGTGGACGGCGATGTAATTCCATGTCGGCACCTGATCGGGCACCTGATTGTGCGGGCCGTACCAGTCGGGCGAGATATAGGCATCAGGCCCCTGCACGGCCATCAGCGCGGACAAAGGCAAGGCGGCACGGGCGATGGGGTTGGACCGGGCAAGGTGCAGATCCAGCGCAGCGCCACCCTCTGACAGCACAAAGGGCACATGCGCCGCAATCGGGCCATCGGGGCCGTTGAGGGTAAGCATGCCAAAGCCCTGCGCACGGGCAAAAGCGAGGATGGCCGCATACTCGGTGGTGCGGAAGGCGGGGTTTGGATGCATGGCCTGAACCTTAGCAAGAAATCTCAGTTGCCGCAGGGGCAAGGGTTGCGCAAGGTGGCGTCAGCCTGACCCTCTGCACCGGAGTTTCCCCATGCGTCTGCCGTTGGCCCTGTCGGTTCTGACCCTATGCGCGATGCCCGCGCTGGCGCAAGACGGCTTTCGCTGGGTGGTGGACCCGGGGTTCGAGGATGCGGGGGCCGCGCAGGATGGCGCGGTGCCGCTGCAACAGGGCGGGCTGTGGGGGCTGGCGGGCCGGGATGGCAGCTGGATCGTGCCGCCGCAGTTCGAGGCTTTGGGCGCGCAAGCCGGGGGCCGGTTTGCAGCCCGGATGCAGGGGCGCTGGGGCGTGGTTGATGCCGCCGGGCAAGTGGTGGTGCCCTTTGCCCATGACGCCATCGGCAAACCCAATGCGCTGACCCCGGTGCTGTCAGGCGGTCAGTGGCAGCTCTTGGACCGCGACGGGCATAGGGTGGGCACGGCCTTGGCCTTTGACACGCTGACCGGCAATGACGGGGCGTGCTTTACCGGCACGGCAAACGGCGTACCAGTGGTGGAGTGGCGCGGCGCGGAGCCGAAGGTGACCGTGCTCGACAACGTGGCAGGGCTGAGCCCGCCCGCGGGCGATATGTTGCGGGCAAAACTGCCCGCCGGGGGGGTGGCAATGATGTATTGCGCCACGCCCTATGTCAGCGACACCACCGAGGTGCTGGAAGATGCCCGTGCGGTGGCATCCGGCATGGCGGCGGTGAAACGCGGCGGGCTCTGGGGCTTTGACGTGCATGGGAGCTACCATCTGGACCCGATCGCGCCGCAATTCCTTGCCGTCCGCGATTTTGCCGAAGGGCTGGCCCCGGTGCAGGTGGAAAGCGGCAAGTGGGGCTATATCGACCAGCGCGGCAAGATGGTGATCGCGCCGCAGTTTGACGCGGCCTTTGGCCATGCCGATGGCATCGCGGGGGTGCGGGTCGGCGAGGCGCGGGGCATGATCGATCGCAGCGGGGCGCAGGTGATTGCACCGCAGTTTCAGGATTTCTGGCGGCATGGCGGCGGTGTGATGGCCGTGCGCAGCGGCGACGGCTGGGGCGTGATCGCGCCAGCGGCCAGCGACCCGGATGTGGTGTTTGATCTGCCGCTGTCATCGGCGCGGGCGGTGGTGGCGGGGCGCGAAGCGCCGATCCAGATCGTGCCCTCGACTCCGCATTTCTATTCGGGACAGGACATCCAGTCGCGGCATGATGTGGTGATCTCGCCCGATGGCAAGGTGATGCTGACGGTGCTGGCCAGCGACGGCACGCAAGGCTCGGGCGAGGTGGCGCTGTGGGACCGGACCAGCCGCAAGCTGATCCGCAAGCTGAAGCTTGACGGCGTGTTGCAGGCGGTACTGGTGCCGGGTGCTGCGGTCCTGGTCGCCACCAACACTCTGGGCGAGGTGCTGTTGGTCGATGCCGTCACCGGCGCGGTGCTGCACCGCGCCCGCCTGTTTGACGGCGCGGTGGGCGCGCTGGCGTTGTCGCCAGATGGCGCGCATCTGGCGGCGCTGGGCGGCGGCATGCTGCGGGTCTGGGCGCTGGCGGATGGCGATGCGGTTCTGGCGCGCAGGGCTGAGGCGCAGAAGGTGAGCTTCGCCGAAGACGGGCAATCGCTCTGGCTGGGCGATGCGACGGGCGGGCTGCAGCGTGTGGATCTGGCGGGGCAGTTGCTGCTGTCGGTGCCGGGGCAGACGGGCGAAGCGACGGCCTATGGCGGCATCATGACCGGGTTGCGCCCGGACATGGCGCTGTCGGCGCAAGGCGTGCTGGCGCGCACCTCATACCGGATGGAGCCGCAGCCGGATGGCTTTTTCCAGCAGCACTACACGTTGTACCTGACCACACCCGACGGCGCGCGGGCGGTGGCCTTGCCTGAAACCCTGCGCGATGTGCTGACGGTGGATCTGTCACCAGATGGGGCGCAGGTGGCTTTTGCCGGGGCGAATGAGGCGGATTACACCGCACAATGGACGGTGATGGATCTGGCCACGGGCACAACGCTGGGCAGCGAAGTGTTACAGCAGGGCTTTGGCTGGGTGGACCGCCTGCGCTTTACCCCCGAAGGGCGACTGGTACTGGTCGGCGGCGAGGGCGGCGACATCCGCGAGGTGGTGCCGCAAACCGGCGCGCGCTTTGCCACCTATGGCGCACCGCTGGAGCAGGTGGCGGGCGCGATTGCGCTGCCGGATGCCGGTTTTGTCTATGCGGTCAGTGGCGGCGGCCGGGTGCTGGATTGGGACATGACGGTGGGACGGCTGGCGCAGCGGGTGGAAACCGGGGTTGCGGCGGGGTTTGACACCTATGTCGGCACGGATGGCGCGATTCTGGGCGTGCTGGATGGCTTTGACGACACCAGCATGGCGGCGCTGGAGCTTGGCACGCTGGCCCCGGTGGACCCGTCCCGGGCCGCGGGCCTGTATGACACCGCGATCCTTGACGGCTTTGGCAAACGTCCAGAGGTGGACGCTCTGGTGCAGGCGCGGCTGGAGGCTTTGCCGGGGCAGAGCGCCTATGTGACCGCGCTGCCGATGACGGCTGGGCGGTTCGCGCTGATCTCCGAGGCGGTGGGGGAAAACCGGCTGTATGATCTGGCAACCGGGGCGCTGGCGGTGACGTTTCTGGCAAGCCCCGATGGCGAATGGCTGGTGCTGACGGCAGAAGGGTTCTTTGCCGCGTCGGAAAAGGGCGCAGACCTGGTCTCGGTGTCGGACGGGCTGCGGTCATTCTCGGTCGGTCAGGTGTTTCAGGCGCTGTACCGGCCCGATCTGGTGCAGGCAAAGCTGGCGGGCGACCCCGAGGGTGTGGTCGCGGCGGCAGCGGCAGAGCTGGATCTGACGGCGGTGCTCGGCTCTGGCCCCGCGCCACTGCTCCGGCTGACCTTGCCGCTGCCGGGGCAGCGGGCGGCGGGCGAGGTGGTGGATGCCTCGGTCGAGCTGACCGACGCGGGCGGCGGGATTGGCCGGGTCGAATGGCGGGTGAACGGGCTGACCGCCGATGTCAGCCCCGGTGCGGCCGATACGACGGCGACCACCCGGCTGGCGCTGGAACCGGGGCGCAATGTGATCGAGGTGCTGGCCTATAACGCGGCGGGGATGATCGCCTCGGCCCCGCAATCGGTGGTGATCGAGTGGGACGGCGGCGGCGCGCAAAGCGTGCCCGCGCTGCATGTGCTGGCGGTGGGCGTGAATGACTATGCCGACGGGCGGCTGCGGCTGACCTATGCCGCCGCCGATGCCCGCGCGATGGGCGAGGCGCTGGCCAAAACCGGGGCGGAGCTGTTTTCAGCGGTCAATGTCGTGACGCTGCTGGATGGTCAGGTGACCGATGCCGGGCTGGATGCCGCCTTTGCCCAGATGGCGGCGGTGGTGCAGCCGTCGGATGTGTTCGTGTTCTTCCTTGCCGGGCATGGCAAGACGGTGGAGGGCGAATATCACTTCATCCCCGCCGATTTCAGCTTTTCCGGCGAAGACCCGATTCGCCGGGGCGGGATCGCGCAGGCCCGCTGGCAGGAGTGGATGGCGCAGATCCGGGCGCGCAAATCGGTGATGATCTATGACACCTGCGAGAGCGGCTCGGCCACCACGACGCGCGGGCTTGAGGCGGCGCTGTCGCAATCGGCAGCGGTGGAGCGGCTGACGCGGGCGACGGGGCGGACGATTCTGTCGGCCTCGACCGATGACGCCCCGGCGCTCGAGGGGTATCAGGGCCATGGCGTGCTGACCTACGCGCTGCTGTCTGCGCTGCAATCGGGCGATGCCAATGGAAATGACACGATTGAAGTGACGGAACTGGCCGCGTTCATCGACGAAAAGGTGCCAGAGCTTTCGCAGACCGCCTTTGGCTACCGGCAGGTGCCGCAGATGTCGATCAAGGGGTCAGACTTTGCGCTGGGCGCGCCAACGACGGTGCTGGCGGGCGCGCCCGAGCGGTTCCCGACCACGCTGACGCATGTGGTGGCGGGCGGCACCGGGGTGCTGAACGCGCCCGGCGGAGCGGCGCTGCGCACGATTGATCCGGGGGCGTTCTTTGGCGTGTTCGTGATCGAAGAACGCGACGGCTATGCGCGGGTCGCCAAGGATGGCACGGAACTGGGCTGGGTGCCGGTCGCCTCACTCGGGCGGCTGCAATAGCGCTCGGGATTTGTCGCGGCGGATCAGGGTGATGCCAAGGGCAGCACCCATCACATAGACCAGCGCGGCCAGCGGCGACTGCAGCGGCAGCGACAGCGACAGCGTGACCATCGGCCCCAGAATCGTGCCCGCGCCGGGCATGATCAGGGTGCCCGCAAGCAGCCCCGCAAGCCCCATGAGCGCGATCCAGAGCAACACATCCAGCAAAAGGCCCCGGCCCCCGGCAACGCGGGTGAACAGCGGGAACAGCAGCCATTGCGCCAGGGCCGCACCAAACAGCATCGGCCCCAACGCGCGGACAAAGGCCCAGGTGTCGGGCGGTATGCCATTGGCCAGCGTCATCGCCAGCCCGAGGGTGGCCGCTGCGATCAGCGTGGCAAACAGGCGGGAGCGCGAGACCGTGTCCATGCGTCAGAGGTAACGCATTCCGGCCAAAGAAAAAGGCCGCCCGGTTACCCGTGGCGGCCTTTTTATCTTGTGTCGCTGCAAGCGCACTCAGCCCTGACGGGCCTTGTAGCGTTTTTGCGTCTTGTTGATCACATAGACGCGGCCTTTGCGGCGCACGACCTGGCAATCACGGTGACGCGTCTTCAGCGAACGGAGCGAGTTGGCGACTTTCATGGTCGTCTCTTTCCTTGGTCGCGGCGCATCACGCGCCAGTTGAAAACAATGACCCCCAAGATGGGGGCGGTGAATGGTGGGCGGTACTGGGATCGAACCAGTGGCCACTACGATGTCAACGTAGTGCTCTACCGCTGAGCTAACCGCCCACGCTACAGCCGCATTTCCCCCAAGGTCCAAAGAAAAGGACGCGGGGAGAACCGCGTCGGTGTGCGGGGGTCTATAGCCAGTTGCGTCTGTGGCCGCAAGAGGCTTTCCACCAACGCGTTGCAGGCAATCAAGGCTTTTGGCATTTCGGCAAAGCCCGCTATAACATCGGCAAGCGGGAGACAGCAGTGCAAAGCAAAGCCTTTACCCTTTACCAGCCCAAACACCGTGAAACGCCGGTGGTTTTCTCGTCGCCGCACAGTGGCCGGGTCTATCCGCCTGCGTTTCTTGCCGGATCGGTGCTCGATGCGCATGTGATCCGGTCGTCCGAGGATGCGTTTGTCGATGATCTGTTCCGCACCGCCACCGATTGCGGCGCGCCCCTGATCGCCGCCTGCGCGCCGCGCGCCTTTATCGACCTGAACCGGGCAGCGGATGAGATGGATGCGTCGGTGGTCGAAGGGGTCGCCCGCAGCCCGCACAATCCGCGCGTCGCCTCTGGCCTTGGGGTGATTCCCCGCGTGGTATCAGGCGGGCGCGCGATTTATCGCGGAAAAATGCCGCTGGCAGAGGCCGAGGCCCGGATTCGCAGCCATTGGCAGCCCTATCACGCGGCGCTGCGCCAGTTGACCGAAGACAGCCATACGCAATTTGGCCAGTCCGTGCTGATTGATTGCCATTCAATGCCGCATGAGGCCATCGAATCACATTCCCGCCCCGGTTTTGCCCGGCCCGAGGTGGTGCTGGGCGACCGGTTTGGCGCGGCAGCGGCGCGGGATGTGATGGATCAGGTCGAATCGGCGTTCCGGCGCGCCGGGTTGCGGGTGTCGCGCAATACGCCGTTTGCCGGGGCCTATATCGCCCAGACCTATGGCCGCCCGTCGCGCGGATTTCATGTGGTGCAGGTCGAAATTGACCGCGCGCTGTACATGGATGAAGCGCGAATCGAACCCTCGGCCGATTTCGAGGCGTTCCGGGCGGTGATCGCCGGCGTGGTCGCAGAGATCACCCGGATCGGCCGCACCCGGATGCCGCTGGCAGCGGAATAGCGGGTCAGCGCAGGGCGCGGCCCTTTATGCCTAGCGCAAAGCGCGACCCTTTATAATCGCCTCTTTGCCAAAGCGGGCGCGAATCGCATCGGCTGCGCGCTCGGCCTTCGCGCGTTTGCCGGCGTCGGGGTCGAGCAGATCGCCGGAGCGGTCGGCCTGATCCTCTGGCGCGAGGTCAGAGATGCCGACACCGATCAGCCGGAACGGGCCCTTGATGCCGGAATGGTCAAACAGCTCGCGCGCGGTGCGGTAGATACGGTCCGCGATCTGGGTCGGGTCTGACAGCGCGTGGCGGCGGGTCACGGTCTGGAAGTCACCCTTTTTCAGTTTCAGGGTGACCGTGCGCCCCGCCATCGTCTTGGCCTTGGCCCGGTCAGACACCTGTTCGGACAGGCGCCACAGATGGCCATCCAGCAGATCAGGGTCAGAGGTATCCTCGGAAAACGTGGTTTCCTTGGAAATCGACTTCAGCTTTTCATCGGGGCTGACGCGGCGGCTGTCCTGCCCGCGCGCCAGATGCCAGAGCCGGTCGCCCATCTGGCCAAAGCGCGCGCTCAGATCGGCGCGGTCCCAGCGCAACAGGTCGGCAATGGTGCGGATACCGGCCTGCTCCAGCGATGCCTGCATCGCGGTGCCAACCCCCCAGATGATGCGCACAGGCTTCGGGCGCAGGAAGGATTCGGTCTCGGCCGGACCGATCACGGAAAAGCCGCGCGGCTTGTCGAGATCGGACGCAATTTTCGCCAAAAACTTGTTATGCGCCAGACCGACAGAGCCGGTGACGCCCAGCTCATCCTCCATCCGCCTGGTCAGGCGGGCGAGAAGAACGGCGGGCGGCGCGCCGTGCAGGCGGGCGGTGCCGGTCAGGTCAAGAAATGCCTCGTCCAGCGACAATGGTTCGATGGCGGGGGTCAGATCCTCCATCATGGCGCGGATCTGGCGGCTGACCTCGACATAGCGGGCGATGCGGGGTTTGACGACCACCGCCTCGGGGCAGAGTTTCAGCGCCTGAAACATCGGCATCGCCGAGCGCACCCCGTGGATGCGGGCGATGTAGCAGCAGGTTGAGACCACGCCGCGCGTGCCGCCGCCGACGATCAGCGGTTTGTCGGCGAGGCTGGGATCGTCGCGCTTTTCCACCGAAGCGTAGAAAGCGTCGCAATCCATATGGGCGATGGACAGGGTAAACAGGTCAGGGTGCGACAGCAGGCGCGGGCTGCGACAGGCCGGACAGCGGCCCCGAGGCGGGGCCGTGTCAAAGGTGGTCAGGCAATCGCGGCACAGGGCGGGCATGATGGCGGATCATAGCCGGTTGCGGGCGCGGCGCACAGGGGAGAAACGGGAACGCCGGGGTCATCCGTGGGACGCCTCCGGCGGGAGTATTTTTGCCAAGATGAATGGCAAAGGGTCAGCGCGCCGTAGCGGGGTACAGGGCGGGTCGGGCGGCTTTGGCGGGCTTTTGGTAGCGGTCATAGCCAAGGTCGCGGCTTTCGATCTCGGTCGCGCGGTCCGAGACGATATCGGCCAGCAACCGGCCCGATCCGGCGGCCATCGTCCAGCCCAGCGTCCCGTGGCCGGTGTTGAGGAACAGGTTGGCCACCGGCGAGCGGCCGACGATCGGGGTGCCATCGGGGGTCATCGGGCGCAATCCGGCCCAGAACGTCGCCTGCGACTGGTCGCCTGCGCCGCCGAACAGGTCTTCGACCGAGTGTTGCAGCGTGCGCTTGCGTTTGTCGGACAGCGACAGATCAAAGCCTGCGATTTCGGCCATGCCGCCAACCCGGATGCGGTCGCCCAGCCGGGTGATGGCGATCTTGTGGGTCTCGTCCATCACGGTGGACACCGGCGCGCGGCTGGCGTCGGTGACCGGGACGGTGATCGAATAGCCTTTGACCGGGTAAACCGGCAGGCGGATGCCAAGATCGGTCACCAGTTTCGGCGAATAGGAGCCAAGCGCGAGCACGAAAGAGTCGGCGGTGATGTCGCCCTCGGAGGTGGTGACGCTGGTGATCCGGTCGCCGGTGCGGTTCAGGCCGGTGATGCTGACGCCATGGCGGAAGGTGACACCGGCCGCAGCGGCGCGGGCAGCGAGGCCTTGGGTGAATTTGAAGCAGTCGCCGGTTTCATCCTTGGGCAGGCGCAGGCCACCGGCAATCTTGCCCGCCGCATCGGCAAGGCCGGGCTCGATTGCAAGGCAGCCGGCCACATCCAATACCTCAAACGGCACGCCGCCCTGCCGCAGCACGTCGATATCCTTGCCCGCCGCATCGACCTGCTTTTGGGTGCGGAACAGTTGCAGCGTACCTTGCTGACGCTCATCAAAGCTGATGCCGGTCTGCGCGCGCAGGTCGGTCAGGCAATCGCGGGAGTATTCGGCGAGGCGGACCATCCGGCCCTTGTTGACCGCATAGGCGGCAGAGGTGCAGTTGCCCAGCATCTGCAGCATCCAGCGGATTTTCTGCATGTCGGGCTTTGGGTTCACGATCAGCGGCGCATGTTCCATGAACATCCACTTGAGCGCTTTCATCGGGATGCCGGGGGCCGCCCATGGCGCGGAATAGCCGGGGCTGATTTCGCCCGCATTGGCAAAGCTGGTTTCCAGCGCGGCGGCGGGCTGGCGGTCGATCACCGTCACCTCATGGCCCGCTTGTGCCAGATACCAGGCCGAGGTCACGCCAATGACGCCAGAGCCGAGGATGACGATTTTCATGGGTGAACCTTTCGCAGGAGGAGCATTTGGCACAGCATGCCTCGGATGCGGGGGGATTTTCTGGCAAAGATGGCTGTGGTTCAGGCTTAATTTAGAAGAAAACTCTGGCTGCCTGCCTATCTGTGCAAGATTATCTCCCCTGATCAATAACTGCGCGAAGAATAGACGGCCCACCGCCATCATGGCGCAAGATTATCCCCGCCCTTGCCTCTGACCAGAGAAGCCGCCATCCTTGCCCCGGAAATGATTTGAGCGAGGCTTTCCACAATGGATTTCAACCAGTTTCTGGGCGGCAATGCGGTGTTTCTGGCCGTTGCCGTCTTTATCATCCTGTGCATCTTTCTGGGCGTGCGGATCGTGCCGCAGTCGGAAAAGCATGTGGTCGAACGCTTTGGCCGGTTGCGCTCGGTTCTCGGGCCGGGGATCAACCTGGTGGTGCCGTTTCTTGACCGGGTGGCACACAAGATTTCCATTCTGGAGCGGCAGTTGCCGACCGCAAGTCAGGATGCCATCACCGCCGACAACGTGCTGGTCAAGGTCGAAACCAGCGTGTTTTACCGCATCACCGAGCCGGAAAAGACGGTGTACCGCATCCGCGATGTCGATGGTGCGATTGCCACCACGGTGGCCGGGATCGTGCGGTCTGAGATCGGCAAGATCGAGCTGGATCAGGTGCAGTCGAACCGGGCCCAGCTGATCGAGCGCGTGCGCGAGCAGGTGACGGCCATGGTCGATGACTGGGGGGTAGAGGTGACGCGGGCCGAGATTCTTGATGTCAATCTGGATGAGCAGACCCGCGCCGCGATGTTGCAGCAACTGAACGCCGAACGCGCCCGCCGCGCGCAGGTGATGGAGGCCGAGGGCAAGAAACGCTCGGTCGAGCTGGCGGCCGATGCCGATCTGTATGCCGCCGAACAGCAGGCCAAGGGCAAGCGGGTGACGGCGGACGCCGAGGCCTATGCCACATCGGCCATCGCGGTGGCGATCAAGGAATCGGGGCTGGAGGCGGCGCAGTATCAGCTGGCGCTGGCGCAGGTGGAGGCGCTGTCACGGGTGGCGCAGGGGCCGGGCAAGCAGACGATTCTGGTGCCGGCGCAGGCGCTGGATGCCTTTGCCGATGCGTTCAAGATGCTGAAAGGGCGCTCATGATGTGGTCGGTCTGGTGGGTCTGGATCGTCGGCGGCTTTGCGCTTGGCGTGCTGGAGGTACTGGCCCCGGGCTATATCTTTGTCGGCTTTGCGATCGGGGCGGTTGTGGTCGGCGCCGGGCTGGGCCTCGGGATTCTGGGTGGCAGTCTGGCGGTGCTGCTGCTGGTGTTTGCGGTCGCTTCGCTGGTGGCGTGGGTGGTGCTGCGCCGGGTTCTGGGGGTGCGCAAGGGGCAGGTCCGGCTGTGGGACCGCGATATCAATGATTGAGGCACGCCGGAACGTAGGGGGGCGCGCATGGTTCTGGTTCTGACGCATGACGATTGCCTGTCGCATGTCACCCCGCCCGGGCACCCGGAGCAGGTGGCGCGGCTGGAGGCAGTGGAGCGGGGATTGCGCGGCTTGCCCATGACGCGCGGCGCGGCCGCGATGGGCGATGTGGCCGATGTGCTGCGCTGCCACCCGCAGCGCTATGTGGATCGCCTGCGCGCCGCAGTCCCTGACGAGGGTTGGGCGCAGGTCGATGGCGACACGTTCCTGTCGCCGGGGTCTTTTGATGCCGCGATGCGCGGCGTCGGCGGCATCTGTCAGGCGGTCGATCATGTGATGACCGATGGCGGGCGCGCCTTTGTCGCGGCGCGCCCGCCGGGGCATCATGCCGAGCGGGACACCGCGATGGGGTTTTGCCTGTTCGGCACGGTGGCCATCGGTGCGATGCGGGCGCTGGAGGTGCATGGCCTGAGCCGGGTGGCGGTGCTGGATTTCGACGTGCATCACGGCAATGGCACGCAGGATCTGTTGTGGGATGAGGCGCGAGTGCGCTTTGTCTCCAGCCACCAGATGCCGCTCTATCCGGGGTCTGGCCACCGCGATGAGCGTGGGGCACACGGCCAGATCACCAATCTGCCGCTGGCCGGGGGATCGGGCGGCGCGCAGATGTGGGCGGCCTGGCAGCCGGTGCTGGACGATCTGCGCCGCTGGCAGCCGGAGCTGATCATGATCAGCGCCGGATTTGACGCGCATCGCGATGACCCTTTGGCCGGGCTGACCTGGACCACAGCAGATTTTGCCCGGCTGACGCGCGCGATCTGTGAGCTTGCCGATGAATGCTGCGCAGGCCGGGTGGTATCGTCGCTGGAGGGCGGTTATGATCTGGAGGCGTTGGCCGCAAGCGTGGCCGCGCATGTGACAGAACTGGGAAGGCAAGCCGCATGACCGACACACCCGCCGAGAAACCCGTCTCCGGGATGAGCTTTGAAGAGGCCATGGCCGCATTGGAACAGGTGGTCGGCCAGCTGGAACGCGGCGACGTGGCCCTCGAAGCCTCGATCGCGTTGTATGAACGTGGTGCAGCACTCAAGGCGCATTGCGAGGCCAAGCTGAAAGATGCCGAAGAAAAGGTGGAGCTGATCCGCGCCGCCGAAGGCAGTGCCATCGGCACGACGCCGGTGGAGGGGATGTGAGCTTTCCCGCCGCTCTGGCCCGCGCGGGCGGGCTGATCGGGGCGCGGCTGGATCTGGCCTTGGTCGGTCACGCCGACGAGCCGGTGATCCATGCCATTCGCTACGCGGTCGGTGGTGGAAAACGGCTGCGCGGGTTTCTGGTGCTGGAAACCGCAGCGCTGTTCGGCCTGCCGCCCGAGCGGGCGATCAGCGCTGCGGCAGCGGTGGAATGTCTGCACGCCTATAGCCTTGTGCATGACGACCTGCCTGCGATGGATGACGATGATCTGCGCCGGGGCCAGCCCACGGTGCATGTGAAATGGGATGAGGCGACGGCGGTGCTGGCCGGTGACGCACTGCAAACGCTGTCGTTTGAGCTGTTGTGTGATCCCGTGCTGGGGTCAGGCGACACCCGCATCGCCTTGGTGCGCGGGCTGGCCGCTGCTTCCGGGGCCGAGGGCATGGTGCTGGGTCAGGCGCTGGACATCGCGGCTGAGTCCGCCAGCACCCCGCTGACCCTCGACCAGATCACCCGGTTGCAGGCGGGCAAGACCGGCGCGCTGATCCGCTGGTCGGCCGAAGCGGGCGCGGTGATCGCCGGGGCCGACCCCGCCCCGTTGCGGGCCTATGCCACCGCGCTGGGTCTGGCCTTTCAGATCGCCGACGACATTCTGGACGAAACCGGCGATGAGGCGCAGGCGGGCAAGCGCCTGCACAAGGATGCCGATGCAGGCAAAGCCACCTTTGTCTCGCTGCTGGGGCTGGAAGGCGCGCGCCACCGGGCGCGCGCTCTGGTCGCAGAGGCGACAGCTCACCTTGCCCCCTATGGTGACAAGGCTCAAACCCTGATAGACGCCGCGCGGTTCGTGATAGCGCGCGACAGCTGAGGCCAAAGGCAGGATATGACCGACCGACCAAAGACCCCGCTGCTTGACCGTGTGACCCTGCCTTCGGACATGAAGGCGCTGTCCGACCGTGAGCTGCGCCAGCTGGCCGATGAGCTGCGCGCCGAGACGATTTCTGCGGTCTCGGTCACCGGCGGCCACTTGGGCGCGGGTCTGGGCGTGGTGGAACTGACCGTGGCCTTGCATGCCGTGTTCGACACCCCGCGCGACAAGATCATCTGGGATGTCGGCCATCAGTGCTATCCGCACAAGATTTTGACCGGACGGCGCGACCGCATCCGCACCCTGCGCACCGAAGGCGGGCTGTCAGGCTTCACCAAACGGTCGGAAAGCCCCTATGATCCGTTTGGTGCCGCGCATTCCTCGACCTCGATCTCTGCCGCGCTCGGCTTTGCCATGGCCGCCGATCTGGGCGGCGATCCCGGCGATGCGGTCGCGGTGATCGGCGATGGCAGCATGAGCGCCGGCATGGCGTTCGAGGCGATGAACAACGCAGGCCATCTGAAAAAGCGGCTGTTCGTGGTGCTCAACGACAACGAGATGTCGATTGCCCCGCCGGTGGGTGCGCTGTCGAGCTACCTCAGCCGCCTCTATGCCGAGGCTCCGCTGCAAGACCTGAAAGCCGCCGCCAAGGGCGCACTCGGCCTGCTGCCGCAACCGTTTCAGGAAGGCGCGCGCCGGGCCAAGGAAATGCTCAAGGGCATGGCACTGGGCGGCACCCTGTTCGAAGAGCTGGGGTTTTCCTACATCGGCCCGATTGACGGCCACGACCTGGATCAGCTGCTGCCGATCCTGCGCACGGCGCGGGCGCGGGCCACCGGCCCGATCCTGCTGCATGTGCTGACCAAGAAAGGCAAAGGCTACGCCCCGGCCGAGGCCGCGCGCGACAAGGGCCACGCCACCGCTAAATTCGATGTGCTGACCGGCGTGCAGGCCAAAGCGGCGTCAAACGCGCCCAGCTACACCAAGGTGTTCGCGCAATCCCTGATCGCGCAGGCCGAGCGTGACGACAAGATCGTCGCCGTCACCGCCGCCATGCCGGACGGCACCGGCCTCAACCTGTTCGCCGACCGCTTCCCGCGCCGCTGCTTTGACGTGGGCATCGCCGAGCAACACGCCGTCACCTTTTCCGCCGGTCTGGCGGCGGGCGGCATGAAACCGTTCTGCGCGATCTACTCCACCTTTCTGCAACGCGGCTATGATCAGGTGGTGCATGATGTCGCCATCCAGCGCCTGCCCGTCCGCTTTGCCATCGACCGCGCCGGTCTGGTCGGGGCCGATGGTGCCACCCATGCCGGCAGCTTCGACGTGGCCTTCCTCGCCAACCTGCCCGGCATGGTGGTGATGGCCGCAAGTGACGAGGCGGAGCTGGTGCATATGGTCGCCACCGCCGCAGCCCATGACGATGGTCCCATCGCCTTCCGCTTCCCGCGCGGTGATGGTGTCGGCATCGAACTCCCGCTCCGTGGCACGCCGCTGGAAATCGGCACCTCCCGGCTGATCACCTCCGGCAACCGCGTCGCGCTCCTCTCCTTCGGCACCCGGCTGGCAGAAACCCTGAAAGCCGCCGAAAGCCTTGCACAAAAGGGGCTGTCACCCACCATCGTCGATGCCCGCTTTGCCAAACCGCTCGACCGCGACATGATCCTGAACCTCGCCCGCAACCACGAGGCGCTGATCACCATCGAAGAGGGGGCCATCGGCGGCTTTGGCAGCCATGTAGCGCAGCTTCTGGCCGAAGAAGGCATCTTCGACACCGGCCTGAAATACCGCTCCATGGTCCTGCCCGACACCTTCATCGACCACGCCTCACCCGAGGCGATGTACCGCGCCGCCGGCATGGATGCCGCTCAGATCGAGGCAAAGGTGCTGCACACGTTGGGCATCGCCGCGCTGAGCAAACGCGCCTGATTTCATCTTGGCAAAAATACTCATCTGACCCGGGCAGACCCGCAAAGCGGCGCTGACCGGTTCATCCCCGATTTTTCGCAGAAAAATCGTGCCTCAGAAATCCAGATCGGCGTAATGCGCCGGTGGCGGAAAGCCCGGCACCTGATCGGCCAGCAGCGTGCGGAAGCTGGGCCGTGATTTTATCTTGGCATACCAGTCTTTCACCGTGGCCGAGCGGTTCCAGTCCACATCGCTGATGTAATCCAGACACGACAGATGCGCCGCGGCGGTGAAATCGGCCAGTGTCATGGTATCGCCCGCCAGCCAGCGGCGCTGGTCCAGAATCCACGCCATGTAATCCAGATGAAACTTGATCCGGCCGGCCCCGAATTTCACATTCTTTGAATCCGGGTAGCCCAGCTTCATCACCTTCTTGTTCACCCGCTCATAGAGCAGCTTTGACGTGACATCCGCGTGGAACTTGTCGTCGAACCAGGCGCAGATCCGGCGCACCTCATAGCGCATCTCGGGGTCGCGCGGCATCAGCGCCGGGGTGGGAAAGGTCTCGTCCAGATATTCGCAGATCGCCTGGCTCTCGCTCAGGGTCTTCTGCTCCATCTTCAGGATCGGCACCTTGCCCGCCGGGTTGCGGCGCAGGAAATCGGGGCTGGGTTCCCAATACCGCTCTTCGACCAGCTCCACCTCCAGCTTCTTTTCCGCCAGCGTCAGGCGCACTTTGCGGCAAAAGGGAGACAGCGGAAAATGATAGAGGCGGATCATGCAACACCCGTGTAAGGACTGTGCGACTGATACAGGCCATGGCGCGGCGGATCAATGCGCAACCGCGTCTGGCCGGGCAGGCCGGTCAGACTGGGCGCATCTGTGCCACCAATGCGGGCAAGGCATCAAATGTGGAAAACGCCACATCATGCGGCAAATCTGCCACCGGGGTCTTGCGATACCCTTGGGTGAACAGCGCAAACGGCACCCGCGCCGCCACCGCCGTCGCGGCATCCACCTCGCTGTCGCCGACATAGAGCGTGGCTCCGCCGCCCAGCGCGGCGATACAGGCGTGCAACGGGGCCGGGTCGGGCTTGAGGACGGGCAGGCTGTCGCCGCCGACCACCACGCTGAAAAACCGCTCAATCCCCAGAGCGCGCAAGATGTCCCGCGCCGGAGCCACTGGCTTATTGGTACAGACCGCCATCGGATGCCCAGCCAGTTGCAAGGCGCTCAGCACCGCCACGACCCCCGGATAGGGCCGGGTCAGATCGCTCGAGGCGGCATTGTAGTGGTCCAGCGTGGCCCTGGTCAGGCGCGGATGCTGCGCCATGTCCAGCCCCACATGCCCGATCACCCGCTCCACCAGCTTCGGCAAGCCATTGCCGACAAAGGATGTTACCAGCGCCAGATCCAGCGCCGCCTGCCCCTCATCCGCCAGCATCCGCACCACAGCGGCATGAATGTCGGGGGCGGAATCGACCAGCGTGCCGTCAAGATCAAAGACCAGATTGATGGGTCTCACAGCGCACCTTCGGCCGCCGCCCGGATCGCGCGGATGTTCTCGCCATAGGGCGCCGGGTTGCTGACCGATCCGCCGCGAAACACCGCCGACCCGGCCACCAGCACATCGGCCCCGGCGGCTGCGACCAGCGGCGCGGTCTCCACCGTTACCCCGCCATCAATCTCGATATGCACCGGCCGGTCGCCGAGCATCGCGCGCAAGGCCCGCACCTTTTCGACCTGCGACTGAATGAACTTCTGCCCGCCAAAGCCGGGGTTCACCGTCATCACACAGATCAGATCGACCATATCCAGCAGATAGGCCACATTCTCGATCCCGGTGCCCGGATTGATCGCCAGCCCCGCCTTGGCCCCTGCCCCGCGAATGGCCTGCAGCGTGCGGTGAATATGCGGCCCGGCCTCCAGATGCGCGGTGATCACATCGGCTCCGGCTTGGGCAAAGGCGTCAATATAGGGGTCTACCGGGGCAATCATCAGGTGAACATCCATCACCCCCTTGATATGCGGGCGGATGGCGGCGCAGGTGGCGGGGCCAAAGGTGATGTTGGGCACGAAATGGCCGTCCATCACATCGACATGCACCCAGTCACAGCCCTGCGCCTCAATCGCCTCGCATTCCAGCCCGAAATTGGCGAAATCTGCCGACAGGATCGACGGCGCGATCTTGATGCTGCGGTTAAAGGTCATGGCGTTCCCCTTGTGCGCCGGCCTGCCCCAATGTGCGCCGGTCCCGGCCCCTTCAATCGTGAAAAGCCGGTCCGCGTCAATGGCCCCACCGGGTCATCCGGGCCAAAATGTGCGGGCTGGCGTGGCAGACCGTCCGTCCTGTGTGATGCCCGCCCTGTCCCGCGGCGCGGCTAGCGGAAACAACTGTCGCGGCCATCCGCGCCGATGGTTTCCGCCCCCGAGATGATCGACCGCGTCCGGTTGCGCACGAAATTCGACGGGTTTGACGCAGAGCGCCCCTTCGGATCGGGCAGGATCGCCGCCAGCCGGGCGGCTTGCAGCGGGCTCAGATCGCGGGCGTTGACGTTGAAATAATGTCGCGCCGCCGCCTGCACCCCGAACACGCCTTCGTCAAATTCGGCCACGTTGAGGTAGACCTCCAGTATCCGTTGCTTGGACCAGATCAGCTCCACCGCCGGGGTCAGCATTCCCTCCATCGCTTTGCGCAGCCAGGACCGGCCGTGCCAGAGAAAGACGTTCTTCACCACCTGCTGACTGATGGTCGAGGCCCCGCGATTGCCGCCCTGCGCCACCGCCGCGCGGATGGCGTTCATGTCGAATCCCCAGTGCAGGCAGAAATTCGCATCCTCGGCGGCCACGGCAGAGCGGCCCATTACCGGCGCAATATTCTCCCACGCCACCCAGTCGCGCTGCACCGCGCCAAGCCGGGCGGATTCCTGCAACTGATAGATATTGACTGGCGGGTTAAGGAAAGAAAACAGCAGCACCAGCACCGCAAACAGCCCCGCCACCCCCAGTACAACCCGCCCCGCCCAGCGCAGAACACGCCGCCGCGCAAAGCGCGCGGGGGCGGCCAGCAGCGGGGCCGGGTCTTTGCCCTTTCGGGGTTTCTTTGGTGTCGTCGCCATACCCTCTTAGGCCCCATGCCGCTGGCGGGGTCAAGATGTGACGCCGCAAAGCAAAGGGCCCCGCGTGGGGGCCCTTTGGGGTCTTGTGTCTGGCGCTTACTCCGCCGGAACCTTCACCGCTTCGTCACTCAGCGGGTGCGGCAGGTGGATCAGCATTTCCTGCGGGCAGACCTGCAGGAAATTGGCGCGCTCTGCCTCCCAGTTCGACAGGATGGACGCGGCCTTGCGGCTGCCGGTTTCGCGTGCATGGGCCTCGATCAACCCGCGCAGCTGCGCCTCCCAATGCGGGTGGCTGACCGCGCAGGTGACCAGCGATTCGAGGTTCATGAAGTCTTCGGCCAGACCATCCGGATCATAAAGATAGGCCATGCCCCCGGTCATCCCGGCGCCAAAGTTGGCCCCGATCCGGCCAAGGATCACCGCGACACCGCCGGTCATGTATTCACACCCGTTCGAGCCACACCCCTCGACCACCACTTTCGCACCCGAGTTGCGCACGGCAAACCGCTCTCCCGCGCGACCGCTTGCGTAAAGATAGCCATCGGTCGCGCCATAGAGCACGGTGTTGCCGATGATGGTGTTCTCCGACGCATCCAGCGGCGAAGACATCATCGGCCGAACCACGATGGTACCTCCCGACAGGCCCTTGCCCACATAGTCGTTGGCGTCGCCCATCACCTCCAGCTTCAGCCCGCGCGCCGCAAAGGCCCCCAGCGACTGCCCGGCATTGCCGCTCAGCTTGACCGTCAGATGATCGGCTTGCAGGGTGTTGCGCATGCCGAACTTGCGCACGATATGGCTCGATGCCCGCGTGCCGATGGTGCGGTGCGTGTTCCTGACCGCATACGACAGCTGCATCTTTTCGCCTTCTTCAAAGAAGCGCGCCCCATCGCGGATGATTTCGGCATCCAAAGTATCGGGCACCGCATTGCGCGGCTTGCTGCGGTCATAGGTGATCCGGTTCGCGCCATCGACGGTGATCAGCAACGGGTTCAGGTCCAGATCATCCAGATGCGCTGCACCCCGCGACACCTGCGTGAGCAGATCAGCCCGGCCGATGATCTCATCCAGTGACCGCGCGCCGATCCCTGCCAGGAGTTCCCGCACCTCTTGCGCGTAGAAGGTGATCAGGTTCACCACCTTGTCCGCCGTGCCGGTAAACTTTTTGCGCAGCTCTTCGTTCTGGGTGCAGACCCCCACCGGGCAGGTGTTGGACTGGCACTGACGCACCATGATGCAGCCCATGGCAATCAGCGCGGCGGTGCCGATGCCGAATTCCTCGGCCCCCATCATCGCCGCCATCACCACATCGCGGCCCGTCCGCAACCCGCCATCGGTGCGCAGCGTGACCCGGTCGCGCAGGTTGTTCATCGACAACACCTGATGCGCCTCGGTCAGGCCCATTTCCCATGGCAGGCCCGCGTATTTGATCGAGGTGCCGGGCGACGCCCCGGTGCCGCCGTTGTGCCCCGAGATCAGGATGATATCGGCCTTGGCCTTGGCCACACCGGCAGCGATGGTGCCGACGCCGGAGGACGACACCAGCTTCACCGTCACCTTGGCGCGCGGGTTGATCTGTTTCAGGTCATAAATCAGCTGCGCCAGATCTTCGATCGAGTAGATGTCATGGTGCGGCGGCGGTGAAATCAGCGTCACCCCCTTCGTCGAGTGCCGCAGCCGCGCGATCAGCTCGGTGACTTTCATCCCCGGCAGCTGCCCGCCTTCACCCGGCTTGGCCCCCTGCGCCACCTTGATTTCCAGCTCTTCGCAGGCGTTCAGATATTCCGCCGTGACGCCAAAGCGCCCCGATGCCACCTGTTTGATTTTGGCCGACGGGTTGTCGCCATTGGCTTCGGGCAGAAAATGCGCCGGATCTTCGCCACCCTCGCCCGAGTCCGACTTGGCCCCGATCCGGTTCATGGCGACGTTCAGCGTCTTGTGCGCCTCTGGCCCCAAAGCCCCAAGGCTCATGCCCGGCGTCACGAACCGCTTGCGGATCGAGGTGATCGATTCGACCTCTTCAATCGGCACCGGCTTGCCCAAGGGCTTGATATCCAAAAGGTCACGGATGTGGATCGGCGGATTGGCCCGCATCGCGGCGGTGTATTGCTTCCAGATGTCATAGCTGGCGCGGTCGCAGGCCGCTTGCAGCATGTGCATCGTCTGCGCTTCCCACGCGTGTTTCTCGCCCGAGCGCCGCGCCTTGTAGAACCCGCCAATCGGCAGCACATCGGCACCGCCCAGCCAGCCTTTGGCATGCACCTCTTCCAGCTTCTGCTCGATGCCGGTCAGGCCGATGCCGGAAATGCGGCTGTGCATGCCGGGGAAATACTCGGCCACCATGGCGCGGCTCAAGCCCACCGCCTCAAAGTTCAGACCGCCACGATAGCTGGAGATCACCGAGATCCCCATCTTCGACATGATCTTCAAGAGCCCGCCGTTGATCGCATCGCGATACCGCCGCATCGCGTCGGTCAGGCTGCCGTCAATCAACCCCCGGCTGATCCGGTCAGCAATCGAATCCTGCGCGAGGTAAGCGTTGACCGTGGTCGCCCCACAGCCGATCAGCACCGCAAAATAATGCGGGTCGATGCACTCGGCCGACCGCACGTTGACCGAACAGAAGGTGCGCAGCCCCTTGCGCGTCAGCCAGCTGTGAACAGCGCTGGTCGCAAGGATCATCGGCATCGGCACCTTTTCCGGCCCCTGATGCTCATCGGTCAGCACCAGATGGCTGGCCCCCGACCGGACCGCATCTTCGGCCTCGGCCCGGATCCGCTCCAGCCCCTGCCGCAGATCATCAAGCCCCGAGGTGACCGGGAATGTGCAGTCGATATAGGCGACATGTTCGCCGAAATGCCTGCACATCACGTCGAATTCAGAATTGGCAATGAACGGGCTTTCCAGCACCAGAATCTCGGTCTGGCTGGAGTTTTCATCCAGCACGTTCTTGAGGTTGCCGAAACGGGTTTTCAGGCTCATCACCCGGCTTTCGCGCAAGCTGTCAATCGGCGGGTTGGTGACCTGAGAAAAGTTCTGGCGGAAGAAATGCGACAGCGGGCGATACACGCTCGACAGCACGGCAGCCGGGGTGTCATCGCCCATGCTGGCGATCATTTCTTTGCCGTCTTCGGCCATCGGCGCCAGAACCTGCTCCAGCTCTTCGACCGTAAAGCCAGCCGCGATCTGGCGTTTGCGCAGATCGGCCCCGTCAAACTGCGCCCGTTCGGGCACTTCGCGCAGCAGGCTGTTCAGATCGACGACCTTTTCGATCCAGTCGCCATAGGGGTTAGAGGCGGCCAGTTTGTCCTTCATCGCCGCGTCGTGGTACAGCTTGCCGTCCTTCATATCGACGGCAATCATCTGACCCGGCCCCAGCGCGCCCTTTTCGCGGATGGTCGTCTCATCCACCGGCACCATCCCGGCTTCGGACCCGGCAATCAGCAGCCCATCGCCCGTCACCACATAGCGCATCGGGCGCAGACCGTTGCGGTCAAGGCCGCCGCAGACCCAGCGGCCATCGGTCATCGCAAGCGCCGCCGGGCCGTCCCACGGCTCCATCACGGCGTTGCAATAGGCATACATATCGGCCCAGGCTTTTGGCATATCGGTCGTGGTCTTCGACCACGCCTCTGGCACCAACATGGTCTTTGCCATCGGGGCCGACCGGCCCGAGCGCACCATCACCTCGAACACCGCATCCAGCGCGCCGGAGTCGGAGGTGCCCGACGGGATGATCGGCTTGATATCCTCGGCAGCGTCGCCAAAATTGTTCGACGCCATCCGGATCTCGTGCGATTTCATCCAGTTGACGTTGCCCTTCAACGTGTTGATCTCGCCGTTATGGGCCAGCATGCGGAACGGCTGCGCCAGCCACCACTGCGGGAAGGTGTTGGTCGAATAGCGCTGGTGATAGATCGCAAACGCAGACTCGAACCGCTCATCCATCAGGTCGGGGTAGAAGGTGGCGACCTGTTCAGCCAGCATCATGCCTTTGTAGATGATGCTGCGGCACGACAGGCTGCACAGATACAGCCCCTGAATCTGGGCCGCGACCGCCGCCTTTTCGATGCGGCGGCGGATGATGTACAGCTCGCGCTCGAACTGTTCCTGATCAATATCCTTTTCACAGCGGATCAGGATCTGCTCGATCTCGGGCCGGGTCGCATTGGCCTTTTCGCCCAGAACCGTGGTGTCCACCGGCACATGCCGCCAGCCATAGATATAATGCCCCATCCGCAGCACTTCGGCTTCAACAATGGTACGGCACCGCTCCTGCGCGCCAAAATCGGTGCGCGGCAGAAACACCTGCCCCACGGCGACCAGCTTGTGGATGTCCGGCTCGTGCCCGGTGCGGCGGATCACGTCATAAAAGAACTTGACCGGGATCTGCACATGGATGCCCGCACCATCGCCGGTCTTGCCATCGGCATCCACCGCGCCGCGGTGCCAGATCGCCTTCAGCGCGTCGATGCCCGATTGCACCACCTTGCGGCTCGGCTTGCCGGAAATCGCCACCACCAGCCCCACACCGCAGGACGAATGCTCGTCATCGGATTTGTACAGGCTGTTGGCATCCATCCAGGCGCGCTTGGCTTCCTCAGACTTTACCCAGGCATCATCATAGATCGTCATGGCTCACTCCTCTGGGCTGGCGTCATCGCCGAACATCGCAAGCGTTTCGGCACGGCTAAGTTTTTGGGTCTCGCCTGCATAGGCAAAACAATCGGGCTTCTGATCGAAAAAGATTTCCGACTGCATCGTCAGCCCGTTTGCATCATCGAGCAGGCCGATGGGAATTTCGGTGTTGCCAAAGTGGGGGCCTTCGGCAGTGACCATGTAATACAGCCCCGATCCGCACCGCGCGCACCACGCGCGTCTGGCCCAGTCAGAGCTTTGCAGCGTGGCAATATGCTCTGCCCCCTGCCAGCCGATATTCCCGGTCGGCACGGTAATCGCCAGCAACGCAGACCCCGACCAGCGACGGCACATCTCGCAATGGCACGCGCCAAAGGTCTTGCGGTCCAGCTTTGCTGTAAACCGCACCGCTCCGCACAGGCACCCACCGCTGCGGCTGTCGGCCAAGGCCATGTCCGGTGCCGCGCTCATCTGAACGCCGCCGGAATCGGGGCAGCCTCCGGGGCGGCCTGGGTCATCAGCGGGTCGCAGTCAAACAGCGGCTCGGTCGCGGCAAAGCCGGGATCCCCCGGAAACAGGAACTTGACCGGGCTGCCGTCCATCGGCAGGAAATCCCCGTCGGGGCCCTTCCATTCCGAGGGGCCGGAAAAGAACAGGCGCATCTCGGGGTGAATGTATTCATTGCCGCGCGACTGCCGCAGGATCACCCCGCTCTGGTCGGTTTCGGTAAACTCGTACTGGGTTTCCGACAGCGTTATCCCGTCAATGGTAAACGTGCGCCCGGTCAGCGTGTCAAAGCCGTTGACCCGGGTCTGTTCGCCATTGTCGCGGCTCAGGTTGAAGGCAAAAGTATCGGTGCCCGACCCCAAGAGCTCAGAAAACGACGCCGGATCTGACGGATCAGGGTCCAGCGCCTGGCGCACGGCGGTCTCGCCCAGATCATAGCTTTCGACCCATTCGGCTTCACTGTTGATCCGGCTCAGAAAGAACGGCCCCTGCTGGTCAAAATCAGCGCGCCACTGATCGCCGGGGGCATCGGCGCTGCATTTGTAGTGGTTGGACACCCGGCACTGCCGCGCCTGCACGGTCATGAATGTGGTGCAGCCCTCGGGCGGGCTGAATGACCCGGCAAAGGCAGGAACCGGCAGCAAGGCCGCGACGATCAGAACGTGTTTCAACATTACTCCAGCCCTCCGATCAGGTCAGCCATGCTGACCTGCGCCCATTTTCCCTGACGGTTTTGCTTGCCATACACCTGCCATACGTCTGCCAGACACAGATCATACGCCAACCATACCCGCCTATTCCGCAGCCACTGCCCCGGTTTGCGCCAGATACCCCATGATCGCCTCTGCAGCTTCACGTCCGTCACGGATCGCCCAGACCACCAGCGAAGCCCCACGCACGATGTCACCCGCCGCGTAAACGCCCGGCAGACTGGTCGCATGGGTGCGGAAATCGGCCTTGATGGTGCCCCAGCGGGTCACGGCCAGATCGGGCACGCCCCACAGCGTCGGCACATCTTCGGGCTCGAACCCCAGCGCCTGCACCACAAGGTCAGCGCCTTCAACATAGTCGGCGCCTTCAATCAGTTCAGGCATCTGACGGCCGGTGGCATCGGGCAGGCCAAGGCGCATTTTCTGCACCATCACGCCATCCACCACCGCGCCGCCGGTAAAGCCCTTGGGCGCGGAAAGCCACACGAATTCAACGCCTTCTTCTTCTGCGTTCTGCACTTCACGCTGGCTGCCCGGCATATTGGCACGATCGCGGCGATACAGGCATTTGACCGATGTGGCCCCCTGCCGGATCGCGGTACGCACGCAATCCATCGCCGTGTCACCCCCGCCGATGACCACCACACGCTTGCCGGTCGCGTTCAGCTCGCCCGAGTCGAACTCCGGCACATCGTCGCCAAAGCTTTTGCGGTTGCTGGCGGTCAGGTAATCCAGCGCCCGCACCACGCCCCGCGCGCCGACGCCCGGGGCCTCGATGTCGCGGGATTTATACACGCCGGTGGCAATCAGCACCGCATCATGCTGGCCCCGGATTGCGTCAAAGCTGATATCAACCCCGACCGAGCAGTTGAGCACAAAGCTCACGCCGCCCAGCTCCAGCTGCTCAATCCGCTGCATAACCACCGGTTTTTCCAACTTGAATCCGGGAATGCCATAGGTCATCAACCCGCCCGCGCGGTCATAGCGGTCATAAACGGTGACCTGATAGCCGCGGCGGCGCAGCACGTCAGCAGCGGCCAGCCCGCCGGGGCCCGCGCCGATGATGGCGACGCTTTCGGCGCGTTCCACCGCCGGTTTGATCGGCTTGACCCAGCCGTTTTCCCAAGCGGTGTCGGTGATGTACTTCTCGACCGAGCCGATGGTCACGGTGCCATGGCCCGATTGTTCGATCACGCAATTGCCTTCGCACAGCCGGTCTTGCGGGCAGATGCGGCCGCAAATCTCGGGGAATGTGTTGGTGGCCTGCGACAGCTCATACGCCTCTTCCAGACGGCCCTCGGCGGTCAGCCGCAGCCAGTCGGGAATGTTGTTGTGCAACGGGCAATGCGACTGGCAATAGGGCACGCCACACTGGCTGCACCGCCCGGCCTGCTCTGCCGCCTTGTCTGCCGCGAACTCGCGGTAAATCTCATGGAAATCCTGATTGCGCAAAGTCGGCGGGCGCTTCTCCGGCGTCTCTTTGGCGACGGTCACGAATTTAAGCATTTTCTGCGTGGCCAAGGCTGCGTCTCCCATGCGGATATCGGGTTTGGCTTTCATACCGAACGCCCGCGGGGAATAAAAGTCAGCATTACTGACCTTATTTGCGCTTTTTTGTCACTTTGGTCAGCCGCACTGACATTTCTTTCGCAAATTAGGTCAGTATCCGATACCTAATCCGTCACGCCCCGGCCCAAAGCCCGATCAACGCAAGCGTTCCGACAGTGATTCGCCACCAGCCGAACACCGCATAGCCATGCTTTCCAATGAACCCCAACACCGACCGGACGACAATGATCGCGGTCAGGAAGGCCACGGCAAAGCCAACGGCGATATCGGCAAAAGCCGAAAAATCCAGCAGATCGCGGGATTTGAACAGATCGTAGGCAACCGCGGCCCCCATCGTGGGCAGGCTGAGCAAAAAGGAAAACTCTGCCGCCGCCCGCTTTTCCACGCCCAGCATCAACGCCCCCACAATCGTCGCCCCCGACCGCGACACCCCCGGCACCATCGCCAGGCATTGGCAAATCCCGATCACAAGCGCCTTGCCGAGCGGCAGTTCCGTTGCATCGAAATGAACCGGTGGCGGGGCAATCCGGTCGATGACCAGCAGGATAACCCCGCCGACAATCAGCATCACCGCAATCAGCATCGGCGATTCAAACAGCACCGTCTTGATGAAGTCATGCGCCAGAAGGCCGATAAAGACGGCGGGCAAAAAGGCGATCAGCAGTGACATCAGCGCCCGCAACGCGGCCGGATCGGTCCGCGCCCGCAAGGCCAGCCCGGTCAGCTTCACGGCGTAAAGCGAGATCAGCGCCAGTACAGCCCCCAGCTGGATCACCACCTCAAAGGTGTTGCCGGGGCTGTCGAACCCCAGGAAATGGCCAGCCAGCAGCAGATGCCCGGTCGATGACACCGGAATAAACTCGGTCAGCCCTTCGAGCAGACCAAGAAGGGCGGCGAGAAAGATATTGTCCAACGTATCAGGCTTTCTTCAGGTTCTTTGCCGAACGCTTGATGGCCGCATATTGGCCCGACGGGCGGTAGGGCCACAGATATTCGGGCAAAACCGAATCGATCGAGGTTGGCGCAATGCCCAGATCGGCAAAACCCTTTGCCCCGTCGGCCACCACATTGTCACGTGCGAGGTTTCTGACCTGATCACGGGTCAGCATCTTGTTTTCAAACAGGCCGGCGGTCAGGGTCTGCAACAGATCAAACCCGCCGCCCATCAGCCGGGCAGCAAAGAACGGAATATTCACCACCAGACGGCGACGCTGGATCACACCCAGCATCTTTGCCATCAGATCGCGGAAGGTTGCGACATCAGGCCCCCCCAGCTCATAGATGCCGGGTGTGGCCTGACCACTGGCAGCCAGCACGGCGGCCTGGGCGACATCATCGACATAGACCGGCTGAAAGCGGGTGTTGGCCCCCACAACCGGCAGAATCGGCGTCAGGGTGGACATGCCGGCAAAGCGGTTGAAGAACTGATCTTCGGTGCCAAAGATCACCGATGGCCGCAGAATCACCGCCGACGGATAGGCGGCCAGAACCGCTGCCTCCCCCTCGGCCTTGCTGCGGGCATAGTCGCTTTTGCTGGCGGCGTCGGCCCCGATGGCGGACAGCTGCACCAGATGCGGCACGCCGAGTTCGGTTGCAATACGGGCCACACGGGCAGCCCCCTGCGCCTGAACCGAGTCAAACGTGTTCTTGCCAGACCGGTTCAGGATGCCGACACAGTTGATCACCGCATCCGCGCCCGTCATCACCGCCCGCACCGACGCATCATCGCGGATGTTGCACAGCACAGGTTCCACCTGACCGGGCACACCGTAAGGCCGGACGAACAACGCGTCATTGGGGCGGCGCACCGCCACGCGCACCCGCCAGCCCTCTTTGGCCATGCGGCGTGCGATATAGCGGCCGACGAAACCCGAACCGCCGTAGATGGTGACAAGCTTGCTCATGCGCGCGACCCCTTTTGGCCTGACGAAACCTGCAACGTCCATAGCTTTCACACCCTTCGCGGGCAAGATGAAAGGCCGTCGCATCTGGTTTGAGTTTTTTACAACAAACCGCTTTTCTCCCCGTTGACACCCCCGCACTGGCCGCATAGAAGCCGCCTACACCATCGCCCAGATGGCGGAATTGGTAGACGCACTGGTTTCAGGTACCAGCGCTGCAAGGCGTGGAGGTTCGAGTCCTCTTCTGGGCACCAAATTCAAAACGGCCGTCCTTCGGGACGGCCGTTTTCATTTGTGCCGCGGCCTGCTAAGGCGGCACATCATGTTCAAAGGGGCCACCGCGTGACGATTCACCTGCACAAGAACGACCTGCCCGATGGCCTTTCCCTTGGCCCGGTGGTGGCGATTGATACAGAAACCATGGGCCTTGACCCCCGGCGTGACCGGCTGTGCGTTGTGCAGCTGTCGGATGGCAAGGGCGATGCGCATCTGGTGCAGATCGCCCCCGGCCAGACCAGCGCCCCCAATCTGGAGCGGTTGCTGACCGATCCCGACACGGTAAAGCTGTTCCACTTTGGCCGCTTTGACATCGCCGCGCTGAAAAACGCGTTTGGCGTCACGACTCAGCCAGTGTGGTGCACCAAGATCGCCTCGCGGCTGATCCGCACCTTTACCGACCGGCACGGGCTGAAATACCTGCTGCTCGAACTGGTGGGCGTCGATGTGTCCAAACAGCAGCAGACCAGCGACTGGGGGGCCGCAACCCTGACCGAGGCGCAAAAGGATTATGCGGCATCGGATGTGCTGTATCTGCACGCGCTGAAAGCCGAGCTGGAAAAGCGGCTGGAGCGTGAAGGCCGCACCGATCTGGCCAACCGGCTGTTTGCATTCTTGCCGACCCGGGCAGAGCTGGACCTGATGGGCTGGGCGGAACCTACCGATATCTTTCACCACTAAGCGGGCTGCCGCCGAAGCGGCACAGGCAGCGGTTGGCCAAATCCGCCGCTGCCTGTAGCCTTGGTCTGAATGAGCAGAGTCCCCATGATCGAAACGGACATCCATTCGCGGCTGATCGGCTGGCTCAAGATTGTGCTGCCGTTGCTGGCGCTTGTGATCCTGTCGACGCTGTTTCTGGTGGCCCGCACCATCAACCCCGATGATGCGATTCCCTATGCCGAGGTTGATGTCGAAGAGCGCCTGCGCGAACCCCGCATGACCGCGCCGAACTATGCCGGACTGACCAATGACGGCGCCGCGCTGACAGTGACCGGCGACGAGGCGCGGCCCGCTGTGACCGATGGCGCGGGGGCCAGTGCGACGGTGCTGAACGGCGTTCTGGAAACCCCGGACGGCGCACGTACCGAGCTTGAGGCAGGCGCAGGCCGGATCGACCCTGCGGCGCGGCAGATCCTGCTCTCGGGTGGCGTCACGGTCACATCATCATCGGGCTGGCAGGTCCAGGGCGACACGCTGACCGCCGCCATGGATGTCACAGATATTCTGCTGCCCACCGATGTCACCGCGACCGGGCCTGCGGGCGTCGTCACTGCCGACAGCATGCGGTTGACGAAAGAGGCCGGAGCCGACGGTAACTATCTTCTGGTTTTCAATGGCACCGTGAAGCTGATATACCAACCGGCAAATTGATCAAACGCCCCTTTCCCACAGGCCACACATGTACCAGTTCTTGCGCGCCCTTTGTCTTGCCGCAGCATTTGCGCTTCCCGCCGTTGCGCAGCAGGCCGAGATCCGCTTTGGCGGGCTGCAACAGGACAGCTCGCTGCCGGTCGAGGTGACCTCTGACTCGCTGTCGGTCGATCAGGCCAGCGGCGCGGCGCTCTTTACCGGCAATGTGACGGCAAAACAGGGCGATATGCAGCTGACAGCCCAGACGATGCGGGTGGAGTATACCGCCACTGGCGATGGTATTGACCGCCTGATCGCGACCGGAAACGTTACCCTTGTCAGCCCGACAGATGCGGCCGAGGCGGCAGAGGCGGTGTATACCATTGCCAGTGGCACTGTGGTGATGACCGGCGATGTGTTGCTGACCCAGGGTCGTGCCGCAATTTCAGGTCAGGAACTGACCGTCAATCTGCAGGACGGCACCGGCACCATGACCGGTGGGGTGAAAACCGTGTTCCAGCCGGGTGAAACACCTTGACCCCCGGCCCGTCGCTTTCCGTCACTCAGGGCAGTGCGGGGCTGGTGATCCGGTCGCTGCGCAAAAGCTATAAGAAACGTCCGGTCATCCGCGACGTGTCGATGCATCTGAGCCGGGGCGAGGTCGTGGCGCTCTTGGGGCCAAACGGTTCGGGCAAGACCACGTGCTTTTACGCCATTGCCGGTCTGGTCACGCCCGAAGGCGGGCAGGTCATCATCGACGGCAAGGATGTGACCGCCCTGCCGATGTATCGCCGCGCCCGGCTTGGCATCGGCTATCTGCCGCAGGAAGTCAGCATTTTCCGCGGCCTGTCGGTCGAAGACAATATTCTGGCCGTGCTGGAGATCACCGATCTTGACCGTCACAAACAGCGCGAACGGCTGGAAGAGCTGCTGAGCGAGTTTTCGATCACCCACCTGCGCCGTGCGCCTGCGCTGGCGCTGTCGGGCGGAGAGCGGCGGCGGGTAGAGATTGCGCGCTGTCTGGCGGCGAACCCGAAATATCTGCTGCTGGATGAACCCTTTGCCGGGGTGGACCCCATCGCGGTCGGCGAAATCCGCAGTCTGGTGCATGATCTGAAATCGCGCGGCATCGGCGTGCTGATCACCGACCACAACGTGCGGGAAACGCTGGAAATTGTGGATCGCGCCTATATTCTGCACGACGGACATGTGCTGATGAGCGGCACCACGGATGAAGTGGTGCGCGATGAAACGGTGCGCCGCGTGTATCTGGGACAAAATTTCCGTATTTCCTGACCGCAATCAGATGACATCCTTGTGACGATTCTGTTGACAAGCTGGGCATGCCTGTCGCCAAATACACGTGATGCGTGCGAAAACCCGCCAGTACCAGACCTGCCTGCGGCCGTCACCGGCCCCGCCACCTTGCAGATGCGCCGCACGCCCCCATGTCAGAAAGAGAAGACCTTTGGCGGCGGACAAACCGTCCGGTGCCAGAGCAAGAAGCCGCGCGGAGGAAACATAATGCGCTATCAGATCAGTGGAAAACAGATCGACGTTGGAGAAGCCCTGCAAACCCATGTGAAATCCGAACTTGGCGAAGTGGTCGAGAAATACGCCCAGCGACCAACCGAAGCTGTGATCGTCTTTTCCCGCGTGGCGCATGAATACGTCTGCGAAACCGTGATCCATCTCTCCACCGGACTGACAGCGCAGGCCAAGGGCCATGCCACTGAAATCTATGCTGCTTTTGAGTCCTGCCGTGAGAAAATGGACAAGCAGCTGCGCCGCTACAAGCGCCGGATCCGCAACCACCATACGTCCCGTACGACACCTGTTGAATTTGGCGGGGCATCCTCGTATATCCTCGCCCCAACTGAGGACGCCGAAGATGTGGAGCCGGACAGCCTCCAGCCGATCGTGATCGCCGAGATGGAGACGAAGATTCCTTCGATCACCGTCGGCGAGGCCGTGATGCAGCTGGAGCTTGGCGGGCAACGCATGGTGGTGTTCCGCAACGAAGGGCACGGCGGGGTGAATGTGGTCTATCGCCGGGATGACGGCAATATAGGCTGGATCGACCCGCGTAACAGCAAATAGGGGCAGCCACAGGCTGTTCGGGAACACGACCGTCCATGGAACTAGCAAAGCTACTCACGCCCGGCGCCGTTCGCGTCGTCGGGCAGATCACCAGCAAGAAGCGTCTCTTTCAGGAGTTGGGAGAGATGGTCGCCTCCAGCTACGGGCTGACGGCGGCCATTGCGGTGGACGGTTTGCAGGAACGCGAAAGCCTTGGCCCGACAGGTGTGGGCCATGGCATCGCGCTGCCGCATGCGCGCCTGGAAGATCTTGACCGGATCGTGGGCGTCTTCATCCGGCTGGAAAAGCCGCTGGATTATGACTCTGTGGATCGTCAGCCGGTCGATCTGATCTTCGGTCTGTTTGCGCCAAAGGATTCCGGTGTCGATCACCTCAAGGCGCTGGCATTGGTCAGCCGCACCATGCGTGACCAGAATGTGGTCACCAAGCTGCGCGCCAACACCGACCCGGCAAAGCTGCATGCGATCCTGACCGAAGCCCGCGCCCCGCAAGCGGCCTGACGCCCGTATGGGCCGCGGTCTTGTCATCTTTGACTGTGACGGCGTGCTGATCGACTCTGAGATCATCAGCGCCCGGATGCTGATCGAGGCCTTGGCCGCGCGCGGCGTGGTGATTGATCTGCCCTATGTCGCGCGGCACTTTCTGGGCCGCAGCTATCCGGTGGTGATGGCACAGATCCGGGCCGAGTTCGGGCTGGACCTGCCCCCCAGTTTTGAAGACGATTACCGCGACCGCCTGCTCGAAGGCTTTCGGGCCGGGCTCAAGATCATGCCGCATGTGGCGACGGTGATCGAGCAACTGGCGGTGCCTTGCTGTGTGGCCACCTCGTCCAGCCCGCGCCGGGCAGAAATGTCGTTGCGGCTGGTCGGATTGTGGGACCGGTTGGGCGAGCGGATCTTCACCGCGAGTCAGGTGGCACGTGGCAAACCAGCGCCCGATCTGTTCCTGTTTGCCGCCGACCGCATGGGATTTGCGCCAGAGCAGTGTCTGGTGATCGAAGATAGCCTGACCGGTGTGGCCGCAGCCCGTGCAGCAGGCATGGAGGTCTGGCAGTTTACCGGCGGCAGCCATATGACCGGGCTTGATCTGGCAGAGGCTGACAGTGCCCGCCCGGATCTGCGCTTTGCCTCTTTCGCAGAGTTCTTTCAGATGGCCCCGGAGGCGCAGAGGCAATGAGCCGGATCGAGCACAGTGACCCCAGCCCACAGGATGACGCCGCCCGGGCCGGTTGGCTGTATTACGTCGGGGGCATGACCCAGGACCAGATCGCGGCCGAGCTGGGCATCAGCCGTCAGCGGGCGCAGCGGCTGGTGGCGCGTGCGATGGCGGACGGGCTGATCCACGTGCGGCTGAACCACCGGATCGGGGCCTGCCTAGATCTGGAATCTGCCCTGCGTGACCGCTTTGGTCTGGGTCGCTGCCGGGTATCGCCGTCGCTGGGTGCCGCTGACCCGGTCCTGTCCATCGCCCCCGCCGCCGCCGCCGAACTGGAGCGGGTGCTGCGCCTGCCCGAGCCGCTGACCATCGCGCTGGGAACCGGGCGGGCACTGCGCGGCATGGTCGATGCCGTGGCCCCGCTGGATGCCGCCCATCACCGGCTGGTGTCGCTGATCGGCAATATCGCGCCCGACGGGTCGGCCAGCTTTTTCGATGTGATCATGCGGGTGTCCGACAAGGTGCGCGCACCGCATTACCCGATGCTGGTGCCGGTGATCTCGCCCACCAGTGCCGAGCGTGACGCGTTTCGCGCGTTGGGGCCGGTCAAGCGGGTGGCCGATCTGGCCCGCAGCGCCGATGTGGTCTTTGTCGGCGTCGGGCAGATGTCTGATGATGCGCCGCTGCTGGCCGATGGCTTCGTGACCCGCGCGGAACTTGACCAGATGCGCGCCGCAGGTGCGGCGGGCGAGGTGGCGGGCTGGGTGTTTGATTCGGACGGCCAGTATCTGGACGTGGGAACCAATACCCGCACCGGCGGGGTGCGGGTGGAGCCGAAACTAGAGCGCCCGGCGATTGGCATTGCTGCAGGCGCATCAAAGGTTCCGGCGATTTGTGGCGCGCTGAAATCCCGCATTGTCAACGGGCTGATCACAGACGAGGCCACTGCGCGCGCAATACTGGCAAGATAACCTCTTCGCATCTGCGGCGGATGAGAGGGCTTGACCAATCGGGGCAAGATGTGAGTAATTGCCCATCAAGCGATGATTTGCTCATTCGCTGACAGGGAGGATACCAATGACACTCACACTCCGCGCGCTGCTTGGCGCGACGGTTTCGCTGACCCTGGCGGGTGCCGCCATGGCCGAGACCACCATCACCGTGGCCACCGTGAACAACGGCGACATGATCCGCATGCAAGGCCTGATGGATGACTTTTATGCCAAACACCCCGACATCAAGGTCGAGTGGGTCACGCTGGAAGAAAACGTTCTGCGCCAGCGGGTGACCACCGATATCGCCACCAAGGGCGGCCAGTTCGACGTGCTGACCATCGGCACCTATGAGGTGCCGATCTGGGGCAAGCAGGGCTGGCTGGTCAGCTTGAACGATCTGCCCGCAGACTATGACGTGGACGACCTTTTGCCCGCGATCCGGGGCGGCCTGACCGTGGATGGCGAGCTCTATGCAGCCCCCTTCTACGGCGAATCCTCGATGGTCATGTATCGCCGCGACCTGATGGAAGCGGCGGGTCTGACCATGCCCGACGCCCCGACCTGGGATGATATCAAAGCCGCCGCCGCCGCGATGACCGACAAATCGGCCGAGCAATATGGCATCTGCCTGCGGGGCAAGGCCGGTTGGGGCGAGAACATGGCTTTCCTCACCGCGATGTCGAACAGCTATGGCGCGCGCTGGTTTGATGAAAACTGGAAGCCCCAATTTGATGGTGAGGCGTGGAAAGCGACGCTTACCGACTACCTGGCGCTGCTGAACGATTACGGCCCCCCCGGTGCGGCCAACAACGGCTTCAACGAAAACCTGTCGTTGTTCCAGCAAGGCAAATGCGGCATGTGGATTGATGCCACCGTGGCGGCCTCCTTTGTGACCAACCCCACCGATTCGACCGTGGCCGATCAGGTCGGCTTTGCGCTCGCCCCCGATACGGGCCTTGGCAAGCGCGGCAACTGGCTCTGGGCATGGTCGCTGGGCATTCCGGCAGGGAGTGAGAAAGTGGACGCCGCAAAAGCGTTCGTCGCCTGGGCCACATCGAAAGAGTATCTGGAGGTTGTTGCCGCCAAGGAAGGCTGGGCCAACGTACCGCCGGGCACCCGCGCCTCGCTGTATGCCAACCCGGAATACCAGAAGGTGCCGTTTGCGCAGATGACGCTCGACAGCATCAATTCGGCGGACCCGAACAGCCCGACGGTTGATCCGGTGCCCTATGTCGGCGTGCAGTTCGTGGCGATCCCTGAGTTTCAGGGGCTTGGCACCGCCGTTGGCCAGCAGTTCAGCGCCGCCCTTGCCGGCACGATGACAGCCGAAGCCGCCCTTGCCGCCGCACAAACACTGGTGACGACGGAAATGACGCGGTCTGGCTACATCAAGTAACCAGTCCTTCCCGTGGTGCCGGGGCTGCAAGCCCGGCATCACCCTCTGGTGCCGGGTGCCTCCACCCGGCACCCCCCTTCCCCCCGACCAAGGACCAAGCCGATGGCAACCGCCCATTCCCGGACTGCTGCGCGTCTGATGCTGTCTCCCGCCGTCATCCTGCTGCTGTTGTGGATGATCGTTCCGCTGGGGATGACGCTGTATTTCAGTTTCCTGCGCTACAACCTGCTGATGCCGGGGATGGAGACATTCGTTGGCTTTGAGAACTACTATTACTTCGTCAACCAGCCCGCGTTCTGGTCGGCCCTGTCGAACACGCTGATCCTTGTGCTGGGGGTGCTGTGCATCACCGTGATCGGAGGCATCCTGCTGGCGCTGCTGCTGGACCAGCCGTTCTGGGGTCAGGGCATCGTGCGGGTGCTGGTGATCGCACCATTCTTTGTGATGCCCACCGTGTCGGCGCTGGTGTGGAAGAACATGTTCATGAACCCAGTGAACGGCATGTTTGCCCACGTGGCCAAAGCGCTTGGCCTGCAACCCTATGATTTCCTGTCCCATGCGCCGCTGGCCTCGATCATCCTGATCGTGGCCTGGCAATGGCTGCCCTTTGCCACGCTGATCCTGCTGACCGCGCTGCAAAGCCTCGACCGCGAACAGCAAGAGGCGGCGGAAATGGATGGCGCAGGCTGGATGCAGCGCTTTGTCTATCTGACGGTGCCGCATCTGACCCGGTCGATCACCGTGGTCATCCTGATCCAGACCATTTTCCTGCTGTCGGTCTTTGCCGAAATCCTTGTCACCACCAATGGCGGCCCCGGCACCGCATCCACCAACCTCACCTACCTCGTCTATGCGCAATCGCTGCTGAACTACGACGTGGGCGGCGGCTCGGCGGGCGGCATCATCGCGGTCATTCTGGCCAATATCGTTGCGATCTTCCTGATGCGGATGATCGGCAAGAATCTGGAGGCATGACATGGCCCGCAAAGCCTCAAACACAAGCAAGGCCGTTGTCACCATAGCTGCGTGGAGCATCGGGTTCCTGATCTTCTTTCCGATCCTGTGGATCATCATCCTTGGCTTCAAATCCGAAGCCGATGCGATCAAGACCCCGCTGCAGGTGCTGTTCAGCGACTGGACGCTGCGAAGCTATCATGATGTGCAGGAACGCTCGAACTATGGCCGCCACTTCTGGAACTCGGTGATCCTGTCGGTCGGATCGACCGTGATCGCCCTGGCCATTGCCATTCCCGCAGCGTGGTCGATGGCCTTTGTGCCGGGGCGTCGCACCAAAGACCTGCTGATGTGGATGCTGTCGACCAAGATGATGCCTGCTGTGGGCGTGCTGGTGCCGATGTACCTCTTGTTCCGCGACTTTGGCCTCCTGGACAGCCGGATCGGGCTGGTGGGGGTGCTGACCCTGATCAACCTGCCGATCGTGGTCTGGATGCTTTACACCTATTTCAAGGAAATCCCCGGCGAGATTCTGGAAGCCGCGCGGATGGATGGCGCCAGCCTGAAATCGGAAATCCTGTATGTGCTGACGCCGATGGCGGTGCCGGGCATCGCCTCAACCATGCTCCTGAACATCATCCTCGCATGGAATGAGGCGTTCTGGACGCTGCAGCTGACCACATCACAGGCGGCCCCGCTGACGCAATTCATCGCCAGCTATTCCAGCCCCGAGGGCCTGTTCTACGCAAAACTCAGCGCGGCCAGCACCATGGCCATCGCTCCGATCCTGATCCTTGGCTGGTTCAGTCAAAAGCAACTCGTGCGCGGCCTGACCTTTGGCGCGGTGAAGTGAGGACGACATGGGACAGATAACCCTTAATCAAGTGCGCAAATCCTTTGGCGAGGTGGATGTCATTCCCGGCATCGACCTGTCGGTCGAAGACGGCGAGTTCGTGGTCTTTGTCGGGCCATCCGGCTGCGGGAAATCGACCCTGCTGCGGCTGATTGCCGGGCTGGAGGATACGTCCGGCGGGGTGATCGCGATTGACGGCATGGATGCCACCGACCTTCCCCCGGCCAAACGGCGGCTGGCGATGGTGTTCCAGTCCTACGCTTTGTACCCGCATATGTCGGTGCGCAAGAACATCGCCTTTCCGCTGAAGATGGCCGGCATGGACCCGGCGGAGCAGGAACGGCGCGTCAGCCATGCCGCGAAGATCCTGAACCTCGGCGATTATCTTGACCGCCGCCCCGGCCAGTTGTCGGGCGGGCAGCGCCAGCGGGTCGCCATTGGCCGCGCCATCGTGCGCGAACCGGCGGCGTTCCTGTTCGACGAGCCGCTGTCCAACCTCGATGCCGCCCTGCGGGTGTCGATGCGGCAGGAAATCAGCGAACTGCATCAGACGCTGAAAACCACGATGATCTATGTGACCCATGATCAGGTCGAGGCGATGACCATGGCCGACAAGATCGTGGTGCTGAACGCGGGCCGCATCGAACAGGTCGGCAGCCCGATGGAGCTGTACCGCAGCCCCGCCAACCTGTTCGTGGCAGGCTTCATCGGCAGCCCCAAGATGAACCTGATCGACGGCGCCGAGGCGGCAAAACATGGTGCCACCACCATCGGCATCCGGCCCGAACATATCGACATCGGCGGCGAGGGTCCGTGGGAAGGGGTGGTGGGTCTGTCCGAGCATCTTGGATCGGACACCTTCCTCAAGGTCAATGCCGGGGCGCTTGGCACGCTGACCGTCCGCGCCAGCGGCGAGGTGATGATGCACCATGGCGACAGCATCCGCATGAGCCCCCAACCGGGCAAGATCCTGCGCTTTGGCGCAGACGGGAAGGCAATGGCATGAGATTGCAGGGAAAAACCGCGCTGATCACCGGGGCCGCGCGCGGCATCGGGCTGGAATTCGCCCGCGCCTATATTGCCGAAGGCGCGACGGTGGCCCTGGCCGATATCAACGCCGAGGCGGTGGCCGATGCGGCGGCAAACCTGGGCCCGCAGGCGATGGCGGTCCAGATGGATGTGACCCAGCAGGCCAGCATTGATGCAGGCTTTGCGGCGGCGATTGCCGGGATGGGCCAACTGGATATCCTGATCAACAACGCCGCCCTGTTCAGCGCGGCACCGATTGCCGAGATCAGCCGCACGGATTTCGAGCGGCTGTTCGCCGTGAATGTCTCCGGCACCCTGTTCTGCATGCAGGCCGCCGCGCGCCACATGATCGCGCGCGGGCAAGGTGGCACCATCATCAACATGGCATCGCAAGCCGGGCGGCGTGGCGAGTCGCTGGTGGCGGTCTATTGCGCCAGCAAGGCCGCCGTCATCTCGCTGACCCAAAGCGCCGGCCAGAACCTGATTTCCCACGGCATCAACGTCAACGCCATCGCCCCCGGCGTGGTGGATGGCGAGCATTGGGACGGGGTGGATGCGTTCTTCGCGAAGTACGAAGGCAAAGCCCCGGGCCAGAAAAAGCGCGAGGTGGGCGCAGCGGTGCCGTTTGGCCGGATGGGCACAGCGGCGGATCTGACCGGCATGGCGATTTTCCTCGCCACCGATGACGCAAAATACATCGTCGCCCAGTGCTTTGGCGTCGATGGCGGAAACTGGATGGCCTGAGATGAACACCAAAGCTCCCCCCGTCGCCCTGCCCGCTTATGACCGTGCCAGCCTCACCCCCGGCATCGTCCATATCGGTCTGGGCAACTTTCACCGCGCGCATATGGCGGTGTATCTGGACGACCTGATGACCATGGGGCTGGCGCAGGATTGGGCCATTCTGGGCGCCGGGGTGCGGGAGGGCGATGCCCGGATGCGCGATGCGATGCTGGCTCAGGATTGTCTGTCGACGATCATCGAGCTTGACCCAAAGGGCAGAACCGCCCGCCGTGTCGGCGCAATGACCGGCTTTGTCGCGGTGCAACCCGACAATGCCGCGCTGATCGCCGCGATGACCGACCCCGCCATCCGCATTGTCAGCCTGACCGTGACCGAAGGCGGCTATTTCATCAACGCGGCAACCGGCCAGTTCGACCCTGACGCCGCCGAAATCGCCCATGACGCCGCCCATCCGCAAACCCCGAAGACCGCGTTCGGCGCAATCCTCGCCGCGCTCAGCGTGCGCAAAGCGGCGGGCATCGCCCCCTTTACGGTGATGTCCTGTGATAACCTGCCCGGCAATGGGCACGTGACACAAACGGCCATCACCGGCCTTGCCCGCCTGTCTGACCCCGCCTTTGCCGATTGGGTTCAGACCAGTGTCGCCTTTCCCAACGGTATGGTCGACCGCATCACCCCCGCCACCGGCCCGCGTGAACGCGCGATGGCGGCGGAGTTCGGTCTTGGCGATGACCCGGTTCCGGTGACCTGCGAACCGTTTCGCCAATGGGTGCTGGAAGATCACTTCCCGACGGGCCGCCCCGCTCTGGAACGGGTCGGCGTGACCTTTACCAACGATGTGCACGCCTATGAGGCGATGAAGATCCGTATCCTGAACGGCGGCCATGCCACCATCGCCTATCCCGGCGGGCTGATGGATATTGAATACGTGCATGAAGCGATGGCCCATCCGCTGATCAGCGGATTTCTCGACAAGGTAGAGCGCGAAGAGATCATTCCTTACGTCGCGCCGGTGCCCGATACCGATCTGGGCGCTTACTACGCGCTGATCCGCCAGCGGTTCAGCAACCCCGAGGTGGCCGATACCGAACGCCGCCTGTGTTTTGACGGATCGAACCGGCAGCCCAAGTTCATCATCCCGTCGCTGCGCGATGCCCTTGCGGCGGGGGGCAAGATTGACGGGCTGGCGCTGGTATCAGCGTTGTGGTGCCGGTACTGCGCGGGCACGACCGACAGTGGCGCGGTGACCGATCCGAATGATCCCGAGTGGGAGACCCTGCAAAATCTGGCGCGGGCGGCCAAGGCTGACCCATCGGTATGGACCCGGCAAAAGGCGATTTATGGCGACACCGGCCAAGACCCCCGTTTTGCCACCGCCTTTGCCGCCGCGCTGACGGCACTGTGGACGGATGGCACCGAGAAAACCCTGTCGCGCTATCTGGGCGGCTGACCCTGCCAGTCGGAAAAGCCGAAGGCCACGTAGTCGCGCGCATAAGCCTCGCGCGCGGCGCTCTCAACCTCGGCGTCGTAGACTGCTGCCAATGGGGTGAACCCATGGGCAGGCGCAGGCGGCACTGCGGGGGCCTGTTGCCCGACCTCGGCCGCCAGAAAGGCAAGCCCCTCTGCCAGACGCTCCTCCCGCAGCACGATATCCGGGCCCTGAAACGTGGCAAAGCCCTGCAGCAACGCCGCCTGACTGGCCCAATACGCATCGACACGGGCGCTGGTCTGGCCCGACAGGTTCAGCTTGATCCACTTCAGAAAGCCGATGAACCCGGCCCGATGCGACGCCGCATCGGCATAATCCGTGCCCGCTGCCGGCAGCTCCAGCTTGTGGATCTTGACCAGCTGCTCGCGGATCTGCGCGAACCCTCCGGTCAGGATCTGCGCGCAAAAGGCGTCATGCGCCCGCGCCACCGGATGACGCAGAACGGTAAACGACCGATGACCCACCCGCGCCTTCTTCCACTGGCGCAGCGACTTTTGCGTAAAGTCGCTCTCAACCACGCCAAAGCGTTGGAGCCAGTCGCTTACCTGCGCCACCGGGCCACCCCGGACCGGCATATAAAGCAAGCCTGCCGTGCGCGCGGCAATGAACTGCGGCACCATCGGCGCGCGGCGGGGCTCAAAATTCGGGGTCCGCGCCAGATTGAACCGGTCAAGCCGGGCTAGCCCCCGGTCCATCTCCTCGGGGTTCAGCACCTTTTGCGCGATCTCTTCCGGGTTTTGCTTTTTCAGACTGCCATCTAAGCTTGCCAGCGCCTCTGCCCCCAGAAAGGCCGCCAGCCCGTTCAGCACCTCCAGATCATTGATGTCGTCGTAATCAATGTAAAACGCAGTCTGACCGCTGACCTGCAAGGCGTGCATCAGCTGCACCTGAAACGCCTGCAACGAGGCGACATGCGCCTCAAACTCCGTCGCGTCAAAGCGGACCTGCGCGGTTTTCAGGTTCTTCGCATTGGTCAGCTTCCACTGCCCGGTCTGCTGCGCGATTTTCCAGCTGACATAGCTTTCAACCGGGTTGCGGGTCAGGATGATTTTCGCACAGCGCGGATCATCCAGAACCGGCCGCAAGACGCGCGGGTCATGATCGTGAAAATAGCGAAAGCCCGCCAGCCCCGCAGTCTGCGCCCGCATCGCCCGGATCAGCGCCATCGGATCCGCCTCACGGTCGGCCAAAGCGTATCCGAACAGGCTCAGCTGATCTTTCTTGCCGATGAAATACGGGTTGAACATCTCTCCGTGGCAGGTGACACCGGGCATTGCATTCAGGTTGGATTCGAGAAAATTCGACCCCGTCCGCATTTCCGCGAACATCACGAAACTGTCAAACCGTCTGGACACTCATTTCACCAGATAGGGGCGCCCGCGGCGCGTGGATTTGGGGGTCGGGTCATCGCCAACGGGAAAGTCGCCCATCAGCACCGGCTGCATTCCCTGATTGCGCAGGTTTTGCAGAAACTGGCCAAATCCGGTCAGGTCGGCCATGCGCGGCGCCTCGGTCAGCCGCCGCCCCTGGCGCGGCCCGATCTCGTCAATGATGGTCTGCAACGGCTCCATCGGGTTTTCGATGAAATCCGCCAGCGACCAGACCCGCACCCGCGCCTTGGTATAGGGCGAGCGCAGGACATTCAGAAACTCCTGCTCGATCTTTTGCAGCCGCGCCGCCTCGCGCCGGATATCGCCGAAGTTCTGGTTGGAATGGAACAGGGGCACCGCCCACCCGCCCGAGATCACCGAAATCTGCGCATTGCCGTCCAGCGTCAGGAACCAGTTCAGTTCCTGGGTATCCGCCGGGCCGAACTGAAAGCACTGGCGTTCGCCCCGCGTGTTCCAGATCAGGCTGGTCAGAAAACTTTTGGGGTTATAGTCGCGCACCTTTGCACTGTCGCACAAAGCGCCGTTATAGACCGTTTCCCCACCAGCGAAATGCACACGGTCCGGCGCAAACAAATGGCCATGAACCCGGGTTCCGCTGGCCTTTGACAGCCAGATTTCAAAATTCTCGAACACATCGGCAAAGCCGCAGAACACCGAATACGGCCCGGCCGTGCGCCCGTTTTCAAAGTTCTCATTCGGAAACCGGCTTTGCATGTACAGGCCCGGCCGCCCCTTTGTCCGCCGTTCCACCGCTTTGGCGAACAGCCGGTCAATCTTGCCGGGGTTGGGCTCGGCGGCGGCTTGCCGGCTGCGGTCATCTGACAGAAAAGCGGCATAAAGCTTGACCGCATCGGGCCAGATCTTGCGAGCGACAAAGCAATCGGACCGCCGCAAGAGCTGCAGGTGATCGTCGTAAAAGATGTGCGGCTTGCCCTGAAAATCGAACTTTGACAGCGTCAGCGACCGGCTTTCCACCGTGCTGGAGACCTGACGCACCAGAGTCTGAAAATAGCTTTCGTCGGGGATCCAGACCTTTTGGAAGTAGCGGTCAATCTTGTCCCGCTCGGGGTGTTCCAGAATCGCCGACAGGGTCTGCCGGGTCAGACACCACCACTGGCTGCCCAGATGCGGCACCAGTTCGGCAGGGATCTTGCGCCGAAAACCCACCATGCGCTGCAGTTTGACATAGGTATCAAACCACCACTTCTGTTTGCGCCAGCTGAACGGAAAGCGCAGCGTGAACCGCTCAAAATCCAAGCCCCCGATGGTCCAGCCGACATCTTCAGTGGTGACGCTTTCGATGAAATCGGTCTTGGGCCGCTCATCCAGATAGGCGCGCAGCTCTTCGACCGGGCGCAGGGGCAGGCACGACCCGGAGGCAAGGTAGACGTGGCGCACCTGCGGAAAATCGCGCAGCATGACCGTAGCGGCTTCCTGGCTGGCGGCAACAATGCCCCACGTGCCCCATTCACAGGCATGGCGGCCAGAAAACCGCACATTGGACAGATCGGCCAGATCTGCGACCAGTTGGCTATAGCGCTTTGCCGCGACCCGGCGATCAACGTGAATGACAACGGGGCACTCCCGCACGGCCCAGTGGCGCGCAACCTGAGCAGCGCGATCCAGCGCCGTGTGGCACAGCATCACAAAGCCGACGGTCATGCCCCGCAACCCCTCATGCCCAGTTTCCCTTGGACATCAGACCCAAAATCTCCAGCTGACGCCAATTGATATATTTCTCGCTCCACTTGCACCACAGCTCGGGGTGGTTGGACAGCCCCTCCTGATAGGCCTTGTATTCCGCACTTGCGGCATAATGTTGGCCGCGCGTCAGCTCTTCCGCCGCTTTGGCGGCGAATGTGTCGAGAAATTTGGCATGCAGCAGCACGCCCGAGGCCTTTTCGCCACCCCATTCATCAAAGGCAAGGTTCAGCCCGCGAGGCAGCATCATATGGGTCGAGCTGATATAGGCATAAGAGCGATGCCATTTCACCAGCGGAATCTTGTTGAGCGCCGGGGCTTTTTTCGGTGTCCCGTCGAAAAAGATGCGCGTCCGCGGGCCGCCCTGAATCCACAGATTGCCATAGGCGCGGTTGCGGCTGATCTGATAATTGCCGCTGTCAAACCACTGCGCAATCTCGAACGGGTCCTGCCCTTCACGATACGCCTGATCAACGATCGGCCCTTTGGGATACATATCCAGCAGCATCGCCGCAAACGTGCGGATCTGTGTGGTATCCAGCCAGTCGGTCAGCGCCCGGATCGGCCGGGTTTCGCAGAACGGGTAAACAAAAAACTCATCCGGGTCGACCGTCAGGCACCAGTGGCCGTGACCATAGCGGCGCAGCAGATGGCTGATCCAGTCCATCCCGAACCGGCTTTTCTTGTAGCTCGCCCCGGTTTGCCAGAGCGACACATCGGGCTGATCACGCAGATACTCCAGCGAGCCATCGGTGGAGCCATTGTCGACCACGAAAAAGTGGTTCACGCCCAGATCACGGTAGTAGCGCAGAAAATAGGGCAGCCGGATTTTTTCGTTGCGCAGGGTGGTAAAGGCAAAGATCGCATCTTCGGCTTGCCCGGCAGAGCGGTCTGCCACCAGCGTCATATCACGCCGGCTGAGCCACGCGCGGATAAGCAAGCGCCTGCGGTGCCAACGTAGCCGATATGACGACAGCAAACCCAAGATCTAGACCCGTTCCCTGACTACATCGAAGATCACAACAGCAAGCGCGGGTTAAAGAAGGCTGACCGCGCGTGTCGGCTTCCCCTCATTTGCCCGCATTCTGCTCTCCACGCTAGCTAATTGATGCCAATCAGTAAACAATTTCACCTCGCTGGCATGCGCGGGCCACGGTGCCTGCGCGTCAGATCCAGCCACCGCGTGACATCAGACCCAGCGACTCCAGCCGTCGCCACCCGGTCAGACGCTCCGAGCTGGGGCAGCGCAAGACCGGGTCGGCGATGACGGTATCATAGTACCCTTCATACAAGGCAGAATTGGCGAAATGCTGACGGCGGGTCTTTTCCTCGGCTGATTTGGTGATGATCTCGGGCAGGAATTTCGTGTGCAGCAACAGCCCCGAAATCTGCTCGCCCCCATCCGTGGCATAGACCGCGTTCATCCGGGGCGGCAGCATGGAATGGGTGGAGTTGACATAGGCAAAGCGCCGGTCCCACCGCACAAGGGGGATCTTGTTGAGCGTTGGCGCGCGGCGTGGGTCATCCGCAAAGAACAGGCGCGCACGCGGGCCGCCCTGTATCCACAGATTGCCCATACGCTCTTGCACCTGCACCACGTAATTGCCGGGATCAAACCAACGCAACACCGACAGCGGATCATCACCGGGCGCAATCCGGGCCTGTGACAGCGCATCATCGGGGTAAAGGTCCAGCATCATCGTGCCCAACGCCGCCAACCCCTGATCCTCCAGCCAGCGGGTCAGGGCGGGCAATGTACGGGTTTCCCAATAGGGGTAGATCAGCAGTTCATCGGCATCCAGTGTCAGGCACCAATGGCCATGACCGTACCGCATCTGCAGCCAGGTTACCCAGTCAATCCCGAAACGCGACAGTTTGTAACTGGCCTTTGTGTGCCAAAGCGACACATCCGGCTGGGCGGCCAGATAATCGGCCGTGCCGTCATCACTGTCATTGTCCACGATCAGAAAATGATCAACGCCAAGCTTGCGGTGATGATCCAGAAAATACGGCAACCGCAACGACTCGTTGCGGACCGTCATGAAACACAGAATGTCACCGGGTTGGATGGTTCCGCTGCGGTCTGTCACCACCCGCAGCGCGCGACGGCTGCGAAAGGATCGCCACAGATGTCGCCTGCGCCTCAGGCGCAGGCCATAGGCCCGCCCAGCCGCAGACAAAAGCGCCAACAGCGTCTGGACAGGGCCTCTCACGTGGGCAGCCTTATTGAGCGGCCTTCTGAAGTGCGACCATATCATTCAGATAGGCCCCGAATTCTTCGCGCAGATCCGGGCGCGCCAGACCAAAGGCGACGGTAGCCTGCAGGAATCCGGCCTTTGACCCGCAATCGTAACGCTGGCCGCGGAAGCGATAGCCGTAGACCTTGGTCTTGCCGATTTCCTCGGCAATCGCATCGGTCAGCTGAATCTCTCCGCCGACGCCCTGCTTGATCTTGTTCAGGTTGGTCAACACGTCCGGCGACAGGATATAGCGCCCGATTACCGCCAGATTCGACGGCGCGGTGCCCATCGGCGGTTTTTCCACCAACCCCTTGGCCTCGACGATCGAGCCCATGTCGTTGCCAATATCCAGAACGCCATAAGACGAGGCCTTTTCGGGGGCCACTTCCATCGCCGCCACCATGTTGCCGCCTGTTTCGGCATAAGCCTCGATCATCTGCTGCAAACAGGGTTTTTCAGCTGCGATCACGTCATCAGGCAGCAGCACGGCAAACGGCTCATTGCCGATCAGCCGCCGCGCACACCAGACCGCGTGACCCAGGCCCTGCGGCCGGTTCTGGCGGATATAGGCAATCGCGCCACTGTCCATGTTGGTGTCTTTCAGCACCTCCAGCAACTGGTCCTTGCCCGCTTTGCGCAGAGCCGATTCCAGTTCGGGGGCGACATCGAAATAATCTTCCAGCGCGGATTTTCCGCGGCTGGTCACAAAAATGAATTCCTTGATCCCCGCCGCCCGCGCTTCGTCGATCGCGTACTGGATCAGCGGACGGTCTACCAAGGTCATGATCTCTTTCGGGATCGACTTGGTTGCGGGCAAAAATCGTGTCCCAAGACCAGCGACCGGAAAGACCGCTTTCGAAACCTTCTTGTGCTTCATTCCACTCACTCTATTTTTTTGGCCCGTTGTGCCAACGGCCCGTTTAAAACTTTATACAACAAACAATGTTCCAAAGAATGGCAAAACTATGATCAGTTGACCCTATCGGCGCTCTGACGCCGAACGGATCAACCTGATCCTATGCGCTCGCCCCGTCTTTGTGCAACACCACGCCGGGAGCATAGGCGATAAAGAACGGATTGTCCCAGCCAGGCTTGCCGTAGGCCAGTGGCGCATGGTCATCGAACCGCACGACATGCCCGCCCGCGCCGCGCAGAACGGCATCTCCGGCAGCGGTGTCCCATTCCATGGTGCGGCCCAGCCGGGGGTAAAGATCGGCCTCGCCGGTGGCGACCAGACAGAATTTCAGGCTGCTGCCCGCGCTGGTCATGTCCCTGACGCTGTAGCGCGCGATATAGGCGTCGGTGGCCGCATCCCGATGCGACTTTGACGCCACCACCATCAGAGCTGCATTGTCCGGCGTCGCCACCGAAAGCGGCGTCAGCGCACCAGCCACGTCCTTGGCAAACGGCCCGGCCTCTTCAACCGCCTGACCGTCGGGCTGCGTGTAGAACAGCCGGCCCTTGGCGGGCGCATAGACCACGCCGCGCAACGGCACACCATTTTCGACATAGGCAATATTCACCGTAAAGTCGCCACGCCGCTGCACAAATTCCTTGGTGCCGTCCAGCGGATCGACGATCAGAAACGTGCTTGCGCTCAGGCTATGGCTGTCGGCCTGCTCTTCGGTGATCAGCGTCACATCAGGATAGGCTGCCCGCAATCCGGCCGAGATAATGGCATCTGCCGCCTCATCCGCCTCTGTCACCGGGCTGGCATCGCTTTTCGATTTCACGTCGAAATCCGGGCCCTCATAGACGGCCATGATCTTGTCACCCGCCTCCAGTGCCAGACGCCGCATCAGCTGTGTCAGGTGGTCAAAATCCACATCCGCCTCCAATTTCATGCCGGCCTGGGCACGACAGTTGCTTAAAGATCAAGCTGGCCTTATCATTGCCGCAAAGGAAACATCAAGATTTCCTGTGGTATGGTAATGGGTTCCCGCCGAAACCCTCAAGAGGACTGGGCAGAAATGTTCCGACCCGTGGTCAGAAAGTCATCGGCGCGCAGCGCATTGGCGATGCTTGAGCTGATTTTTCATGCCACCGTCCGGTCAATCCGGCGGACCCATGGCAATGCTGTCATCGGCCTTTTGCTGAACATCATGCAGACCGTCCTGCTGGTGGTCGTGTTTTATGTGATGTTCGACCTGCTGGGGCTGCGCGGAAATGCCGTTCGCGGCGATTTTCTGCTGTATGTGATGTCAGGCATTTTCATGTTCATGACCCATACAAAGGCGATGGGGGCCGTTGTCGGCTCTGATGGTCCGACTTCGGCGATGATGAAACACTCGCCGATGAACCCGATCATCGCCATTGCCGCCGCTGCCCTTGGCTGTCTTTACACCCAGATCCTGTCAGCCGGGGTTGTGCTGTTCATCTATCATGCCGCCTTTACCCCGATCACCATTTTCGACCCCGTCGGCACCTTTGCCATGTTGTTGCTGGCCTGGGGCACAGGCGTGGCCATCGGAATGGTGTTCAAGGCCGCCTTGCCATGGCAGCCCGAATTTTTCGGGATCCTCTCGACGATTTACCAGCGGGCAAACATGATTGCGTCCGGCAAGATGTTTCTTGCCAACGCGATGCCCACCTACATTCTGGCCTATTTCGACTGGAACCCGCTGTTCCATGTGATTGATCAGGCCCGCGGCTTCATCTTTCTCAACTACAACCCGCATTACAGTTCAATCCGGTATCCGGTGACGATCATGATCATCTGCGTGGTGATCGGCCTGATGGGTGAGTTTTTCACCCGCAAACACGCATCCAGCAGTTGGGGGGCCAAACGATGACCCGCGGTTTCGCGTTTTTCCTGATGGCACTTTGGCCCACCCTGGCCTTTGGTCAGACCCTTCCGGCCAGCTATTCGGTCAAGGGGGTGGCGGCCAGTGATGTGCTGAACATCCGCGCCGAACCATCGTCCAAGGCAGACATCATGGGTGAAATCGGCCCCTATGGCCTTAACATAGAGGTGCTGGCGCTGTCCCCTGATGGCAAGTGGGGCAAGGTCGGGGTGCCCGAGGGCAATGGCTGGGTGTCGATGGCCTATCTAGACCCGACCGAACCGATGGACCCCACTCTGGTGCCGCGCCCGCTGTCTTGCATGGGGACAGAGCCGTTCTGGTCGGTCAGCCTCTATCCGCGCGGGGCCGAGTATAACTCACCCGATACCGGGGCGGTGCCGATGGCGGTCACGCATGAAGCGGTAGCGGCACAAGGGTTTCTGATCCAGCTGGAAGAGGGGCCGACACTGAACCGCACGCTGATCGTCGCGCGCGCGGCCTGTTCCGACGGCATGTCTGACCGGGCCTTCGGCTTTGCCACCCGCATGTTCACCGAGGCCCCCGATGGCAATGACGTGCTGCACGGGTGCTGCACGCTGGATCACCGCTAGTACTTGCGGGCACACAGCCCCTGTCGGTTTGACCGCCTGATAACAGACCTTTGAAGAGCTTCTGCACACCGCATCTGTGGCCCTGACAGGCCCGCAAAGGCCACGCATGTGAAAAATTCGCAACACAGGGCGCAGTGACCCTGTTGCAGCCAAAATGACCGCCACCTATATACAGCACGCAACGGTAACCCGGGATGAACCGGTTTCACCGCACGCTCCATGGGCAAGGGTGCCGCATCGGGCCCGCGCCAAGACCATCGCCTGTAGAAAGGGATCAAAACATGGCCAAAGTCATCGGTATCGACCTTGGAACAACCAACTCCTGCGTCGCCATCATGGATGGGTCGCAACCTCGTGTGATTGAGAACTCCGAAGGCGCGCGCACCACGCCGTCGATCGTCGCGTTCACCGAAACGGAACGCCTCGTGGGTCAGGCCGCCAAACGGCAGGCCGTCACCAACGCCAGCAACACCATTTTTGCGGTCAAACGCCTGATTGGCCGCCGCTTTGACGATCCGGTGATCCTCAAAGACCAGAAGAACATGCCGTACAAGGTCGTGAACGGCGGCAATGGCGACGCATGGGTCGAAGTGCGCGGCGAAAAGTATTCGCCCAGCCAGGTCTCGGCCATCATCCTGCAAAAGATGAAGGAAACCGCCGAGTCCTACCTTGGCGAAACCGTGACGCAGGCCGTCATCACCGTCCCCGCCTATTTCAACGACGCCCAGCGTCAGGCCACCAAAGACGCGGGCAAGATCGCCGGGTTGGAGGTGCTGCGCATCATCAACGAACCGACCGCGGCCGCACTGGCTTACGGCCTGGACAAGAAAGAAACCAAAACCATCGCGGTCTATGACCTTGGTGGCGGTACGTTCGACATCACCATTCTGGAGATTGACGACGGCCTGTTCGAAGTGAAATCCACCAACGGCGACACCTTCCTTGGCGGTGAAGACTTTGACATGCGCATCGTCAACTACCTCGCCGACGAGTTCAAAAAAGAACACGGCGTTGACCTGACGCTCGACAAGATGGCCCTGCAGCGCCTGAAAGAAGCCGCTGAAAAGGCCAAGATCGAACTGTCGTCGTCGTCGCAGACCGAAATCAACCAGCCGTTCATCTCGATGGACAAGAATACCGGCCAGCCGCTGCACCTTGTGGTCAAGCTGACCCGTGCGAAACTGGAATCGCTGGTCGATGATCTGGTCAAACGCTCGATGAAACCGTGCAAGGACGCGCTCAAAGACGCGGGCCTGTCGGTTGGCGACATCGACGAGGTGGTTCTGGTCGGCGGTATGACCCGTATGCCCCGCGTGATCGAAGAAGTGACCAAGTTCTTTGGCAAAGAGCCGAACAAGGGCGTGAACCCTGATGAAGTCGTCGCCGCTGGTGCTGCGATTCAGGCCGGCGTTCTGCAAGGCGATGTCAAGGACGTGGTCCTATTGGACGTGACTCCGCTTTCGCTGGGCATCGAAACCCTCGGCGGCGTGTTCACCCGTCTGATTGACCGCAATACCACGATCCCGACCAAGAAGTCGCAGATCTTCTCGACCGCCGAAGACAACCAGAACGCCGTGACGATCCGGGTGTTCCAGGGCGAACGCGAAATGGCCGCAGACAACAAGATGCTGGGCCAGTTCAACCTTGAAAACATCCCGCCCGCCCCGCGCGGTCTGCCGCAGATCGAGGTGACCTTCGACATCGACGCCAACGGCATCGTGTCGGTGAAAGCCAAGGACAAAGGCACCAACAAGGAACAGGCGATCACCATTCAGGCCTCGGGCGGCCTGTCGGATGAGGACATCGAAAAGATGGTCCGCGACGCCGAAGCCAATGCCGAAGCCGACAAGGAACGCCGCGAACTGGTGGAAACCCGCAACCAGGGCGAAAGCCTGCTGCATTCGACGCAGAAGTCGATCAAAGAGCATGCTGACAAGGTTGACCCCACCACGGTCGAGGCGATCGAACTTGCCATGCAGCCGCTTGAAGAGGCCCTGAAAGGCGACGACGCGGGCAAGATCCGCTCGGGCATTCAGAACCTGACCGAAGCCGCGATGAAACTGGGCGAGGCGATCTACAAAGCCACCCAGACCGAGGGCGAAGGGGCCGATCCGGACCGTCCGCGTGATGTTGACGAAGACATCGTAGACGCTGACTTCGAGGATCTGGGCGAAAACAAGCGGAAGTAAGACCGCACGACACGGAAGAGGGGGCGGTCTGGCAACGGGCCGCCCCTGTCCGGTTCGGGAAAGGGGTTCATTCCCATGGCAAAACGCGACTTTTACGATGTTCTGGGCGTGCCCAAAGGCTCTACGGCGGAGGATTTGAAAAAAGCCTACCGCTCAAAAGCCAAAGAGCTGCACCCGGATCGCAACTCTGACAACCCCAACGCCGAAGCCCAGTTCAAAGAGGTGAACGAGGCTTATGAGGTGTTGAAAGACGCCGACAAAAAGGCGGCCTATGACCGCTATGGCCATGCAGCCTTTGAGGGCGGCATGGGAGGCGGGCGCGGCGGGCATCCGGGTGCCGGTGGCAATGGCGACTTTGCCTCGGCCTTTTCGGATGTGTTCGAAGACCTGTTCGGCGATTTCATGGGCGGTCGCGGCGGCGGTGGCGGCCGGTCCCGTGCGCAGCGCGGGTCTGACCTGCGCTACAACCTGCGCATCTCGCTGGAAGAGGCGTTCAAGGGCATTCAGAAAACCATCAACGTGCCCACCTCTACCGTCTGCGAAATCTGTCGCGGCACCGGCGCCGAAGGCGGGGCCGAGCCCACCACCTGCCCCACCTGTTCAGGCATGGGCAAGGTCCGGGCACAGCAGGGCTTTTTCACCGTCGAACGCACCTGCCCCACCTGTAACGGTATGGGCCAGATCATCAAGAACCCCTGCCGCGCCTGTGGCGGTCAGGGCCGGGTGGAAAAAGAGCGCGCCCTGTCGGTCAACATCCCCGCCGGGGTGGAAACCGGAACCCGCATCCGTCTGGCGGGTGAGGGGGAGGCGGGCCTGCGTGGCGGGCCGTCGGGGGATCTCTATATCTTCATTGAGGTCCGCGAACACGCCCTGTTCCAACGCGACGGCGCGCATCTGTTCTGCCGCGTCCCGGTCAGCATGACCACAGCCGCCATCGGTGGCGAGGTCGAGGTGCCCACAATCGACGGCGGCCGCAGCCGGGTCAAGGTGCCCGCCGGGGCGCAATCCGGCAAGCAGCTGCGCCTGCGGTCAAAGGGCATGCCCGCCCTGCGCGGTGGCGGCGTTGGCGACATGCTGATCGAGCTGGCGGTGGAAACCCCGGTGAACCTGACCACGCGGCAAAAAGAACTGCTGCGCGAGTTTGAAAAGCTGTCCGAAGAAAACAACCCCGAGGGGTCGTCGTTCTTTTCCAAAGTCAAAGGCTTCTGGGATGGCATGAAAAGCTGACCAGGACTTCGCAAAGCGAAGTCACTTACCGCAAAGCGGACTTCAACGCGTCAGACCCCGCCGGGCAACCGGTGGGGTTTTTCTTTGCCCGCAACGCATCGCCGGCGCATCAACGTCATGACGTAGACCATACATCCGCCCTACATGAAGCAGACACGCATCTTACCTCCAATTCCGCGCTCCTCCCGGCCCCCGCCACGCCGCCATTAACGCTTGGTTTACCAACCAATGCCAGGCTGCCCCTCATGGCAAAGCGCGGCTTTCAAGATGGCACCCTCCCCCTCTTCACCCCGACAGGGGATGAGGATGAAGCCGCGCCGACACCCCTGCCGCAAAAGCTGCCCTCCTACATCGCCGACCACCGCAAACGCCTGCGCGACCGCTTCATGGCCGGTGGCGGCGCGTCGATGCCGGACTATGAACTGTTGGAACTTCTGCTGTTCCGCGCCATTCCCCGGCAAGATGTGAAACCCCTCGCAAGGGCGCTGATCGACACATTCGGCGACCTGAACCGGGTGATCACAGCGCCGGTTGCGCGGCTACTAGCGGTCAAAGGTGTAGGCGAAGCCGTTGTTTGTGAGCTGAAATTGTTTGAATCCGTCTCACAGCGCATGATGCGGGCACGGGTCATGCACAAACCCGTCCTCACCTCATGGGATGCCTTGCTCGACTACTGTCACACCACCATGGCGCACCGCGAAACCGAACAGTTCCGCATCCTGTTTCTTGATCGCAAAAACACCCTGATTGCTGATGAGGAACAGGCCAAAGGCACCGTCGATCACGTCCCGGTCTACCCGCGCGAGGTGGTGAAACGCGCGCTGGAACTGAACGCATCGGCGCTGATTCTTGTGCACAACCACCCGTCTGGCGACCCGACACCCAGTCAGGCCGACATCAGCATGACCCACCAGATTATTGATGCGTGTCAGGTACTTGGCATCACTTTGCACGATCACCTGATCATCGGAAAAAGCCGTGAGATCAGTTTCCGGTCGGGCGGTTACCTGTAAACACCGGCTTCATCCACACCTCTACCCGCCGGTTCAGGCGCCGCCCCGCGCCGGTCTCATCACAGGCCATCGGCATCGCCTCGCCAAAGGCAATCACCTCGGGCAGGTCGCCCTCTGCCACCCCCGCCAGCGCCAGCCCCGCCCGCAGCCCTTCTGCGCGCGACTGGCTGAGCGCCAGGTTGGTTTCAGCGGGTCCCGACCCGTCAGAAAACCCTGCCAGAACAATAGCCTGATCCCGGAACACCCCCACCTCGATCAACCGCGCCAGATCCTCCAGATTGTCACGTGAATGCGCGTCCAGCTGGCTTGACCCATCCTGAAACCGGAAGGTCAGCGACAGACGATCCGCACCATCCATCGCATCGGCAAGGCGTTTGAGGTCGGCCAGAGTCGTTTCTTCCCCCGCGCCCTGAATGGCGTTGATCAGGCGCAACCCATCACCGGTCAGCGGCTGACGTTCCGGCTGGCGATCAATCCAGCCGGCACTTGCCACCACGGCCTGCGCCTGCGGGGTTTCCAGAAACGTCAGAAACTCACGTACAAACAAGGGCATACGGCGCTTCGGCGTCAGCAGAAAGATCGGCAGCGACAGGGGATAATCTTCGGCCTTTACCGCCAGAGCCGACGACAGCAGCGGAAAACCGCAGCTGTCGGTCAGCGGCAAGACCCGCGCCCCCCTGACCCCCGCCCGCACCGTCATCGCCACGGCCCAAGGGTCACGCTGCACCGCAGTGCCCAGTGTGGCAATGTCGTCATGAATGACACTGGCCACCACATCACGCCCCAGCCGCGCCGCAAGGGCGCGCTGCAAGGCCGCGTCTGCTGCCAGCCCATGCAGCACCAAGGGCATGTCAGGGCCGCCAATCTCGGCCCAGTTTGCCACCTCTCCCGCCAGCACACGGGCCAGATCACGGGTGCTGATCTGAGGCAGCGGGTTGTCTGTTGCCACAATCGGCACCATCGCATCCAGCGCCAGAACACGCGAGCCCATATCCGGCTCTGTCGCAGCGGCAAGGATCATCTCGGCCCCTCCGGCCAGCAGCTCTGCCCGCGCCCGATCAGGCGCAGCAGCACCAAAACTGATATCTGCCAAGGGCTTGCCACTGTGTGGATCGCTTACAATTGCGCTGTAGCCGTCCTGCCCGGTCTCGGCATAGGTCAGGCCCCGCGCCTCGGCAAAGGCGCGCAGCAGCGGTGGCAGCAGCGACTCGCCCACGCCTGCCAGCCCCACAATCCGCACCCGCGCCCGTGGCGCGGTCAGGTCGGGACAGGCCGGCCCGTCACAGATGACCCCCGCCGCATCGACGGTCAGCAGGCCATAGGCACTGTCGATCCGATAAAATTCGCCATCATAGCCTTGCAGCATGCCGGAAATCTCCAGCCCGCCTTCACGGGCGGACAGGGTAACGTCCTGCGCCCCGGCAACCGAAGGGGCAAAAAGCGCGGCGAAAACCGCCGCGCGCCAGAAACCTGCCCGCATAAACCCTGTGCCGCCCCGCTAATTTGCAATGGCCAGTGTCATGTCCTGAAGCAGGTTTTTCAATACCAGAATATCGCCGACAGCGTCACAATCCGGCATCGACAGGGTCAGATCGGTGATTTCGACTGATCCGCCGGTCGCAAGGATGGCTTCCCCCAGAATCTCGCGCCCGCAGGTGTTTTCGGTGACCTCTGCCTCCAGCACCAGTTCGGTCTTTTGGGCCGGGCCAAAGGTATAGACTTCGGCCAGCAAAGGCAGATTGACCGCGCCGTCGCCCAGCAGGGTGACCACACCGCTTTCGCCCGATGTACCTGTGTAGGCCGCCGAAATGTGACCGGGCTGGTTATATCCTGCACCGTTTTCAAAGGCATGAAGCTGAAAGGCATCTGCGTCCTGCCACTGCACGGCAAAGCGTTGAACGCCTGCAAAATCGGGCATCGGCACAGAGGCGCGCACCTTTTCCCCGCCGGTCAGGATGACTTCGACCTCGGCAACGGCGGTCAAGGCGGGCAGCGCGGCGATCAACGCCCCGCTGGCAGAGGTGCGGGCCGTGACGGCAAGGCCAGCATGTTTCAGAACCACGCGCTGATCGGCGTGACACGGCGCCAGAAGCGAAAGACCGATCATCGCATCCGGCTGCGGCAGAAGATCCATCCTGACCGTGCAATCAGGCGGGGGTGCCATGGCCGGGGCAGGCATCGGCTGCGCTTCCTTTACCAGATCTGCCGCCGGATCGGCAGCGGCAAAGCGCTCTGGCGGCGCATCTGTCACCGGTGCAGGCACCTTTACGATCGGGGCCGCGTCGACCGGAAGCGCCGGAGGCTCGATGATGGTGGGTGTCAGGGTAACATCAGCGGGACCAGCGGCAACCGGAACCACATCAGAGACGATCATATCCAGAGGCTCTGCCGTGGCGCGGTCACCAGCTTTTTCCTGCACGTAATGCCCTGCCCCAAGGGCAATGGCACCCGTGGCCACCACCAATGTCAGTTTGCGTTGCAGGATCATCATCGCCTCCACCCATACGGTCAAAGGCTACCATGTCGACAAAACCGGGCCAATCAGTGGCAGATTCAGGGAATGTTGCCTTCATACATGTCAAAAATGGGGCAACCGAAGCTGCCCCACTGAAACTTATAGCCGTTTAAGGTCAGACAAGCCGACCGTGGCAATGCTTGAACTTCTCACCCGAGCCGCACGGGCACAGATCATTGCGGCTTGGATTGCCCCAAGTGCTGGGGTCCGTCTCGTCAAAGCCGGGGCGGCGGCTTGTCGGGGTCACCTCGGTCCCGGCACCGGCGAGGGCGGGTTCAGCCTCTGCCGGAGCGGCTGCGGCGCGCTGTTGCGCCAGAACCTGCGCCATCATCGACTCCTGCTCTTCTTGCGTCAGCGGACGGATCGCCGCGAGCTTTTGCGTGACCTCCTGCCGCAGCGAGTTGAGCAGGGACTCGAACAGGGCAAAGCTTTCGGTCTTGTACTCGTTCAGCGGGTCCCGCTGGGCATAGCCGCGGAAACCGACGACCGAGCGCAAATGCTCCAGGGTCAGCAGGTGTTCGCGCCATTTGCCGTCGATGGATTGCAGCAGGATCTGCTTTTCGATCGAGCGCATGGTGTCTGCGCCAAAAGCTTCGGTCTTGGCGGCCATCGCTGTCGCGGTGGCCTCCTCCAGCCGTTCCTTGATCACTTCCTGATCCACACCCTCTTCTGCCGCCCAATCGGTCAGCGGCACATCGACATTCAGCTTTTCGCGCACAGCCGCGATCAGCCCGTCGACATCCCAGGCATCAGGATAGGTCTTGGGCGGCATGTGCAGGTTGACCAGATCTTCGATCACCTGAACCCGCATATCCTCGGCGATTTCGGCCACATCTTCGGCCTCCATGATCTCCAGCCGCTGGCCAAAGATCGCCTTGCGCTGGTCGTTCATCACATCGTCGAACTTCAGGAGTTGCTTGCGGATGTCAAAGTTGCGGCCTTCGACCTTGGCCTGCGCCCGTTCCAGCGATTTGTTGACCCAAGGGTGAATGATCGCTTCGCCTTCCTTCATGCCCAGCTTGGACAAGACTGCATCGAGCTTTTCCGACCCGAAAATCCGCATCAGATCGTCTTCGAGCGACAAAAAGAACGAGGACCGCCCCGGATCGCCCTGCCGCCCGGACCGGCCGCGCAGCTGGTTGTCGATCCGGCGGGATTCGTGGCGTTCGGTGCCCAGAACGAACAGGCCCCCGGCAGCCAGCACTTTGGCCTTTTCCTCGGCGTGTTCCGCCTCGATGCGCTTGCGCACCTCATCGGGGTTCAGATGCGGGTCGGCGGCGATGGCGGCCATGACCTGCATTTCGATGTTGCCGCCCAGCTGAATATCGGTGCCGCGACCGGCCATGTTGGTGGCGATGGTCACCGCACCAAAGCGGCCTGCATCGGCCACAATCTGCGCCTCTTGCTCGTGCTGGCGGGCGTTGAGCACATTGTGCGGCACGCCTGCCGCCTGCAACAGCCCGGACAGGAACTCGGATTTTTCAATGCTGGTGGTGCCGACAAGGATCGGCTGACCCTTTGCATGCGCCTCTTCAATCGACTTCACCACGCCTTCGTATTTCTCGCGGGCGGTGCGGTAGACCTGATCGTGGTCGTCTTTGCGAGCCACTGGGCGGTTGGTCGGAACTTCGACCACGCCAAGGCCGTAGATTTCCATGAACTCTTCAGCCTCGGTCGCGGCAGTGCCGGTCATCCCGGCCAGTTTGTTGTAGAGGCGGAAGTAGTTCTGGAACGTCACCGACGCCAGAGTCACGTTCTCCGGCTGGATCTGCACACCTTCTTTCGCCTCGATCGCCTGATGCAACCCATCGGACAGGCGGCGGCCGCGCATCATGCGCCCGGTGAATTCGTCGATCAGCATCACCTCGCCGTCGCGCACGATGTACTGCTGGTCCTTGGTGAACAGCTTGTGTGCCCGCAGCGCCTGCGTCACGTGGTGAACGATGGTGGTGCTCTCCGGGTCATACAGGTTCTGCCCGTCGGGCAGGATTCCCGCTTCGCGCACCAGACCTTCGATGAATTCGTTGCCCTCATCGGTATAGGTCACGCTGCGGGTTTTCTCGTCCAGCTTGAAATGCGCGTCGGTCAGTTGCGGGATAAGCGCATCCACCGACATATAAAGCTCGGAGCGGTCCTGCGACGGGCCCGAGATGATCAGCGGCGTGCGCGCCTCATCCACCAGGATCGAGTCAACCTCATCAACGATGGCAAAGAAATGCCCGCGTTGCGACATGTCTTCGATGCTGCCCTTCATATTGTCGCGCAGATAATCGAAACCCAGCTCGTTGTTGGTGGCATAGGTGATGTCGCAGCGATAGGCGGCCTTTTTCTCGGCATCCGGCTGGTAGGGGTAGACCACGCCCGTGGTCATGCCCAATGCGCCGTACACCTTGCTCATCCATTCGGCGTCACGCTTGGCCAGATAGTCGTTGACCGTCACGATATGCACGCCCTTGCCCGCCAGCGCGTTCAGATAAGCGGGGAAGGTCGCCATCAGCGTCTTGCCCTCGCCGGTCTTCATCTCGGCGATGTTGCCCTGATGCAGAAAAATCCCGCCCTTGAGCTGCACGTCAAAGGCGCGCAGGCCAAGCGCCCGCCTTGCCCCTTCGCGGCAGTTGGCAAAGGCCTCTGGCAGCAGCGCATCCAGGCTTTCACCCGATTGCGCACGCTTGGCCAGCGCCTCCGTTTTCTGTTTCAGGCCTTCGTCGCTGAGCGCGGCGAACTCCGGCTCCAGTGCGTTGATCTGCGCGACCAACGGACGAACCGATTTGACCTTGCGGTCATTTGGTGTCCCAAAGACCTTGCGCGTTAGCGAACCCAGACCCAGCATATGTTCTCCGTGGGTATTCCTGACAGGATCGTGTGAGCCAAGGGCCTTGCCCGCCCCCAATGCCTTCCATAGAAAGCCCAAGAAGGCCGGCCGGCCCCGTCGCACGCGACCCCCGCGATTTAAGGGACAGGCCCGCCATAGTCAATGTTTGGCGGGCTCGCAGCCCGATCAGGAGGGTGTGAATATGACGAAAATGACCAGGTTCTTGGCCAGCTGTGCCGTATTGGGCGCGTTGTCGGCGCCCGCGCTTGCCCAGGATACCACTGCCGATACGGTTGTGGCGTCGGTCAATGGCACCGAGATCACCCTTGGCCATATGATCGCCCTGCGCGAAGGCCTGCCGCAGCAGTATCAGGCCCTGCCCGATGATGTGCTGTTCAAAGGCATTCTCGACCAGCTGATCCAGCAGACCGCGCTGGAACAATCCGTGGGTGATCTTGCAAAGCGCGACCAGCTGGCGCTGGAAAATGACCGTCGCGGCTATATCTCTGGCGTGGCGTTGCAGGCGGTCGTGGCCTCTGCAGTGACTGACGAGGCGCTTCAGGCTGCCTATGACGCAAAGTTCAAAGCGCTTGAACCCTCGACCGAGTACAATGCGGCTCATATCCTCGTCGACTCCGAGGAAAAGGCGAACGAGCTGAAAACGCAGCTTGATGGTGGCGCGGATTTTGCCGAACTGGCGCGGGAAAATTCGTCTGACACCGGGTCTGGTGCAAATGGCGGCGATCTGGGCTGGTTCGGCCCCGGTATGATGGTCAAACCGTTTGAAGATGCCGTCATCGCCGCTGAAATCGGCAAGGTCACCGCCCCGGTGAAATCAGATTTCGGCTTTCACCTTATTTTGGTGAAAGAAACCCGTGTTGCTGCAGCCCCTACCCTTGACGAAACCCGCGACGAGCTGGCGGCCGAGATTGAGCGCGCAGCCGTTGACGCGCATATCAAGACCTTGACCGACGCGGCCGAAGTTACCCGGCCCGGAGAAGGGCTTGACCCGACCCTGCTGCGTGATGCAACGCTGCTGGACAAATAGTCCCAGGGGGAAGCCATGGCAAAAACCGATTGGAAGGCCGAAGCAAAGACGCTGAAAAAGCGTCTGCGCAAGCTGAAATCGCAGGTCACCGAAACCGTCTCTGACGTTGCAGAGGGGGTCGGTCATGAGGTGGCAGAGGTTGCGGGCAAGATCAGCGCCAAGCTGAAAGCTGCCAAACCCGTTTCACCACTGGCGCCAAAAGATGGCTTCCCCACCCTTCCCGTGATCAAGGGGGTGGAATTTTCTGCCGCCGAAGCCGGGATCAAATACGCCAACCGCAAGGATGTGATGCTGATCCGCCTTGCCCCCGGCACGGCGATAGCAGGCGTCTTTACCCGGTCTTCCACCCGCTCAGGCTGCGTGCGGGATTGTCAGGACAAGCTGGCGGCCAAGGTGCCTGTCGGGGCCGGTGCGGCAATCATTGTCAACTCTGGCAACTCCAACGCCTTTACCGGCAAGGTCGGTGACAAGGCGGTTGCTGCGGTGACCGGTGGCGTTGCTGCTGCCCTTGAGTTGCCGGCAGAGCGGGTGTTCTCCTCCTCGACCGGGGTGATCGGCGAGCCGCTGCCGCATGACAAGATCACCGCCGTTCTGCCCGATCTGGTCGCCAATCTGCGCGAAGATGCCATTGAAATGGCGGCGCATGCCATGATGACGACCGACACCTTCGCCAAGGGCGCTGCTGCGACCGTGCAGGGCGAGGGCGGCACCATCCATATCGCAGGCATTGCCAAAGGGTCGGGCATGATCGCGCCGGATATGGCGACGATGCTGGTCTACATCTTTACCGATGCCAAAATCTCGCCGGTGATGTTGCAACGCATGCTGTCTCGCAACGTGGATGCGACCTTTAACTCCATCACCGTCGACAGCGACACCTCGACCTCGGACACGCTCTTGCTGGCCGCGACCGGGCAAAGCGATGCTGAGGCGGTCAAGGGCCCGGTGGCCAAGGCGTTCGAGACGGCCTTGCAGGGCGTGATGCAGGATCTGGCACTACAGGTCATCCGTGACGGCGAAGGCGCGACCAAGCTGGTCGAAGTGCGCGTGACAGGTGCCGCGAGCGACGACGACGCAGCCAAGGTTGCCTTTGCCATTGCCAATTCGCCTCTGGTCAAAACCGCCCTCGCTGGCGAAGATCCCAACTGGGGCCGCATCGTTGCGGCGATCGGCAAATCGGGTGCAGAAGCGGACCGCGACCGGCTGACCATCCGCTTTGGCGATGTGCTGGTGGCCCGGAATGGCTGGCGCAACCCGGACTATCTGGAAGAAGACGGTGCCGCCCATTTCAAGCAGGATGAGATTCTGATTCGCGTGGATCTGGGTCTTGGCAAGTCCAGCCGCACGGTCTGGACCTGCGATCTGACCAATCGCTACATCGAGATCAACGCAGATTACCGCTCTTGAAAATCGTCCTTGTTTCGGCTGTTGCCCTGATCGACCCTGACGGCCGCGTGCTTCTGGCACAGCGGCCCGCAGGCAAATCGCTGGCCGGGCTGTGGGAGTTTCCGGGCGGCAAGGTGGAGCCGGGCGAATCGCCCGAGCTCGCCCTGATCCGCGAGCTGAAAGAAGAGCTGGGCATCGACACCTGGAAAAGCTGTCTGGCCCCGCTGACCTTTGCCAGCCACAGCTATGACGATTTCCACCTCCTGATGCCGCTGTTCGCCTGCCGTAAGTGGGAGGGCATCGCTCAGGGCCAGGAAGGTCAGCGACTGGCCTGGGTAAAGGCCGAAAACCTGCGCGATTACCCAATGCCGCCGGCCGATATCCCCCTGATTCCCATTCTGCGCGACTGGCTGTGACCCTCAGTCGTTCGTAAGTTGTCGAAAACTTCGGCAATGCGACATTTTATTAATGGTTTTCTGAAAATTTTGCGTTAATTCTAAAGATGCGGCGCTAATGGGGGATTGGTGGATGCTGAGAACGATCGCTGTCGGAAGTTGTGTTTCCATTCAGGGGCTGCTGGTCAGAACCCTGTCTGATGGGAAACTTGTGATCAAAGTCGATGAAAAGCTGTTTGTGGGGTTTCCCGTAGCACGCTCTTACGCGGCCTGATGTAGACCACCAGTAAATGAAAAAGCCGGGGTTTCCCCCGGCTTTTTCATCTTGCTGTTTCGGAAGATCAGGCCAGCGACCGCTGCACTTCTTCGCGCTCGAAAATCTCGATGACATCGCCGGGGCGGATATCTTCGTAGCGTTCGAACGCCATGCCGCATTCCTGACCCGAGATAACTTCTTTCACCTCGTCCTTGAAGCGCTTCAGCGTCTTCAGCGTGCCCTCGTGGATCACGACAGAATCGCGCAGCAGGCGAACGCCAGCCGAACGGCGTGCCACGCCTTCGGTGACCAGACAGCCAGCCACCTGGCCAACGCCGGTAACCTTGAACACCTCTTTGATCTGCGCATACCCGATAAAGGTTTCGCGCACTTCGGCCTTCAGCAGGCCAGAGGCAGCGGCTTTGATATCATCGACCAGATCATAGATGATCGAGTAATAGCGGATCTCGACACCCTTCTGGTTCGCCGACTGACGGGCCGAGGCATTGGCCCGCACGTTGAACCCGATGATCGGCGCGCCGCTCGCTTCGGCCAGACCCACATCGGTATCGGTGATGGCACCCACACCGTAGTGCAGGATGCGCACGCGCACCTCGTCGTTGCCGATTTTCTCCAGCGCCTGCACGATGGCCTCGGCAGAGCCTTGCACATCGGCCTTGACCAGAACCGGCAGTTCGGCAACCGACTGGTCGGCCTTGGCCTTGGCCATCAGCTGTTCCAGCGTGGTCGCGGCACCGGCGGCAGCGCGTTTGTCTTTGGCGGCTTTCTCGCGGTAATCTGCGATTTCACGCGCCTGCGCTTCGGTTTCCACCACGTTCAGCGTGTCACCCGCCGAAGGCGTACCCGACAGGCCCAGCACTTCGACCGGAACCGACGGCCCGGCTTCCAGCACGGTTTCGCCCTGATCGTTGATCAGCGCCCGGACCTTGCCCCACTGCTCGCCGACGACAAAGATATCGCCTTTGCGCAGCGTGCCGTTCTGCACCAGAACCGTCGCAACCGGGCCACGGCCCACATCCAGCTTGGCTTCGATCACCGCACCAGAGGCCGCCCGCTTTGGGTTGGCCTTCAGCTCAAGGATCTCGGCCTGCAGCGCGATGGCTTCCAGCAGGTTGTCGATGCCCATGCCGGTCTTTGCCGAAAGCTCGACATCCTGCACATCGCCCGACATCGCCTCGACGACAATGTCGTGCTGCAACAGATCGGTCCGCACCTTGGTCGCATCCGCGCCGTGCTTGTCCATCTTGTTGATGGCGACAATCAGCGGCACCTTGGCAGCCTTGGCGTGATGGATCGCCTCGATCGTCTGCGGCATCACGGCATCATCTGCCGCAACCACCAGAATGACGATATCGGTCACACTCGCGCCACGGGCACGCATGCTGGTAAAGGCCGCGTGGCCGGGGGTATCGAGGAACGACACCAGAGCACCACTTGGCGTTTTCACCTGATAGGCACCGATGTGCTGCGTAATGCCACCGGCTTCGCCCGACACCACGTTCGCCTTGCGGATTGCATCCAGAAGCGAGGTTTTGCCGTGGTCGACGTGGCCCATGATCGTGACGATCGCTGGCCGCGACTGCAGATCTTCGTCACGGTCCTTGACCGAGTCGATGACCTGTTCCACATCCGAATCAGACACGCGCACTGCTTTGTGGCCGAATTCCTCGATCACAAGCTCTGCGGTATCGGCGTCGATTGCCTGATTCATGGTGACCATCATGCCCATTTTCATGAGCGATTTCACCACATCCGCCGCGCGTTCTGCCATGCGGTTGGCCAGTTCCGAGATAACAATCGTCTCGGGCAGCTGCACGTCGCGCACCTGCTTTTCGGGCTTCGTTCCAAAGCCCATGGCCTTTTGACGGGCCTTTTCCTGTTTGCGCTTCATCGCAGCAAGGCTGCGGGTACGCCCGCCTTCGCCGTTCAGCGCTGCCGACAGGGTCAGCTTGCCGCCACGGCGGTTGTCGTCGCCCTTGGCTTTGGCGCTGCGTTCGCGCTCTTCGCGCTCGCGGTCGGTCTTGCGCTGCGGCGCAGGTGCAAGCGGAGCCTTTGCGGCAACGCCGCGCGGTCCGGTCGCATCCTGATTGCGATTGGTCGGCGCATCGGCCGGGGCCGGCGTGGCCGGGCCGGGCTTTGCCTCGGCGGGCTTTTCAGCCGACCGCGGACGGGTGCCCAGAACATCGGCCTTGCGTTGCGCTGCCGCTGCGACACGCGCATCGGCTTCGGCACGCGCGGCACGCTCTTCTTCTTCCGCCTTCGCGCGCAGAGCCTCAAGACGCTCACGCTCTTCGCGCTCTTTCGTCTCGATCTCTTCGCGACGGCGCTGACGGTCTTCCTCACGCTGCCGTTCTTCCTCGGCGCGACGTTCGTTGTCCGCAATCTCACGCGCCTTGGCGGCACGCAAAGCGGTCAGGCGACGCTCCATCTCGGCGTCGGAAATCCCTGCGGGCCGTTTGGCCGGATCGCCCAGATTTGGCGACCCTCCGGCCGTGCCTGTTGCTCCGGCTGCGCCCGGCTTTGTGGGAACGACCACGCGCTTGCGCTTCGTTTCAACCACGACGCTTTTCGTCCGGCCGTGGCTGAAGCTTTGCTTCACCTGACCGGAACGAGGTGCGCCACCCAAACCGAGGGGTTTTTTGCCGTCTGTATCGCTCATGCGTCCTTCGTATCCTTCCCGGCGATCATGTCGCCGACCTGCTTGTCCTCTGCCCCACGCAGCCCGACAAGCCTTGCCGCTTCCTCTACAACACGGTTGTTGAGTCCACCAGCCGCAAGCGCGGCGTGTATCGCACGTTCGCGACTGAATGCCAAACCCATTTCCCCCGCTGTAAAGCAGGAAATGAGGGAATCTGGCCCATTTGGCGGTCGAAGCTTTTCTTTCCCGCGTTCAGAACCGTCGCTGGCCTGAATCAGCGTTCGTGCCTGGCCCTTGATGAGCCAGTCTTTCACCTTTTCATAGCCGCAAATCGCGTCTCCGGCTTTGCGTCCCAGTGATATAAGATCAATGACCCGCTGCACCAAGAGCCGCTCGACCAGTTCGGGCAGATCATCCGCCACTTTTACAGGTTGCCGGGCCGCGCGTGAGAAGAGGTTTTTCTTCACGGCCTTGGCCAGCGCCTCACGATCTGCCGAAACATAGATCCCGCGACCCGGAAGCCGCCCCTGAATATCCGGCACAATCACGTCTTCCGGCCCCAGCACAAAGCGGATCAACCCCGCTTTTGGCTGGCTTTCCCCGGAAACGATGCACTTGCGTTCCGGTTCTTCACGCGATGTCTTTTGCCCGCCACGCGTCATGCGCGTTGCTCCGAGGCCTGAGATCAGGCCCCGGCCTCCTCGGGCTCGGAGTCGTCAGCGTCATCGGCTGCCGGTTCCATTTCGGTCGGGTCCACCCAGCCAAGCATGACGCGTGCCGTCATGACCATGGTCTGAGCTTCTTCCAGGCTGACGTCGAAGGTCTCCAGAATACCGTCGTCCTTTTTGCGTTGTCCGTTTTCGGTGGTCCAGCCGCCCGCAAGCTCCCAGTCGGCGCAGGTTGCAAAGTCTTCCAGCGTCTTGATGCCGTCCTTGGCAAGCGCTTCCAGCATCTGCGGGGTCAGACCCTCAAAGTTGATCAGGCTCTCTTCGACACCCATGCTGCGGGCGTTTTCCAGCGCCTTGCGGGCCTGCTCTTCCAGATAATCGCGGGCGCGGGCCTGCAATTCGGCTGCGGTGCCTTCGTCGAACCCGTCGATGGACAGCAGTTCGTCAGCCTCGACATAGGCCACTTCTTCCAGATTGCCGAATCCTTCGGAAACCAGAAGCTGGGCCATCATCTCGTCCACATCCAGCGTATCCATGAACAGCTTGGTGCGCTCGGCGAATTCGGCCTGACGGCGCGACGATTCCTCGGCCTCGGTCATAATGTCGATGTCGAGCCCGGTCAACTGGCTGGCAAGACGCACGTTCTGACCCCGGCGACCGATCGCCAGCGACAGCTGTTCATCGGGCACGACGACTTCGATCTTGCCGGCCTCTTCGTCGATCACAACTTTCGACACTTCCGCCGGTTGCAGCGCGTTCACCAGGAAGGTCGCCTGATCCTGATTCCACGGAATGATGTCGATCTTCTCGCCTTGCAGCTCGTTGACCACGGCCTGAACCCGGCTGCCGCGCATACCGACGCAGGCACCGACCGGGTCAATCGAGTTGTCATAGGAAATCACGGCAATCTTGGCGCGCGAACCGGGGTCACGGGCCACGGCCTTGATCTCGATGATGCCGTCATAGATTTCAGGCACTTCCATCTTGAACAATTCGGCCATGAACTGCGGGTCGGTCCGCGACAGGAAAACCTGCGGGCCGCGCGCTTCGCGGCGCACATCCTTGATAAAGCAGCGGATACGGTCGCCGATGCGATACGCTTCGCGGCCAATCTTTTCGTTCCGGCGCAGGATGCCTTCGCCACGGCCCACGTCGACGATGACGTTGCCATACTCTTCGCGCTTGACCACGCCGTTGATGATCGTGCCCTTGCGGTCGCGGAATTCCTCAAACTGACGATCCCGCTCGGCTTCGCGCACGCGCTGCAGCAGCACCTGCTTGCCGGACTGCGCCGCGATTCGGCCCAGATCGACCGGGGGAACCTCGTCGATGACCTCATCACCGATCTGCGGATCGGCGAGGTAGTTCTTGGCCTGCTTGACGGTCAGCTGGGCGTGGTGATTCTCGATCAGATCATCTTCCATCACGGTCCGCACCCGGGCAAAGGTGGCGCGGCCGGTCTTGCGGTCGATGTTTACGCGGATATCAAGCTCAGACCCGTAGCGCGACTTGGCGGCACGGGCGAGCGTTTCTTCCATCGCCTGGATCACCAGATCCGGGTCGATCATCTTCTCACGGGCCACCGCTTCGGCGGTCTGGAGAAGTTCAAGCTGGTTGGCAGAGGTAATCGCCATCGGTCAACTCCCGGTCTTAGTGTTTGGTTTCTTCGGCGGGGTCTTCTTCCTCGCCTTCGGATTGCTCAATCTCGTCGAAATCCGCTTCGTCGAATGTGCCGCTTGCCTTTTTCTGGCGCAGCATTTCAGCGATCAGATCATCGGTCAGCATCAGCTTGGCATCAGACAGCCAGTCGAACCGCAGCCCGATGGTCACCTCTTCGCCGTGTTCCTCGATCTGGACCAGGACTTCCTCATCCTCGACCCCGGCCAGCGTGCCCTTGAAGCGGCGGCGGCCGTCGATCAGTTCGGTCGTTTCGATCCGGGCTTCCCAGCCCTTCCACATCTCGAAATCCTTGAGACGCGTCAGCGGGCGGTCAATGCCGGGCGACGAGACCTCAAGCACATAGTTGTCCTCGACCGGGTCTTCGACATCCAGCACCGCCGACACGGCGGTCGAGATGGTCGCGCAGTCTTCGACCACGATCCCGCCATCCGGACGGTCTGCCATGATCTGCAGAATGCGCGTCTTGCCGCCCATCAGGCGCACGCGCACCAGTTCAAATCCCAGCCCCTCAATCACGGGGCCGATGATGCCGGCAAGGCGGCGGTCGATGGCGGTTTTGGCAATAAGATCGGTCATGGCCAGGAAGGTATCCAAAAATGAAAAACGGGCCGCCAGGCCCGTAAACTTAGCTCGGGTGTCTCGGGTTTGGACCCCGACACGATGAAAAATCAATATGACACACCGGCCCGCAATGCAAGGGCACAACGGATGTCACGCAATGAAAAACGGCGGACTCAAAAGTCCGCCGCGATCCATGTGCTCAGAACGATTACTGCTTGAAGGCAGTTGTCGTGGTTGTGGTTGAACCATCGTTATTCACAACCGTGATAACAAGCAGGGCGCCGATAACCGTCATGGTCACGATCGCGCCAGCGGTCAGACCGCCCGCGCCACCGACCAGACCTTGAAGGCCCTGCGGCATAGATGTCGCCTGACCCGTAGCCGTAACCTGAGCCGAAGCAGATCCTGCGAGTGCAGCCGAAAGAGCCAAAGCAGAAAGCGTAAAAGCGATATTTTTCATGATCACCATCCTAGTATAAGTTAAATCCAAATTTAGCCCTCCACATCAGGTCTGGCAACCCTCTATGTCTCTCAATCCGGCCCTGGCACGCGCAACGCCGCAATATGTTGCCGATATGCCTAATCTATCAGCCGCTCTGTAAAGATATAGCCGAATTCTGCGCTGACCCGCTGACGCGACGCCCGCATCACCCCCGACGCGTCGCGCCAATAGTCATTGGTGAAACGATCTGATTCGTTGGCGCAAACTTCGCGAAAGTGCCGGGCCGTGAACTTGCGCTCCAGCACAACAAGGCTCTCGGCACCCAGGTCGGAAATCGTGCAGTCATAGGTAACCAAAGAAAGGCTGTTCCCGCCGTCCATCAGCCGGTGTGTTCGCTTTGACGGGCCAGGGGCACCACGGCCTTCCAGCACGTTCAACATTTGCGGCGCCGAGACCGAGTAAACATCCGCCCCCAGCCCATGCGTCTGCGTCACCAACCCCGATCGCATCGTGATGCTGGCCTTGTCAGGCGAGTACCAGATCTGCGACGGCCCATTTGTTTGTGCCACATACAACAGGGTAAACTGGTTGGTGTTCTCAACGCGGGCCCGGATCAACGAATCGTCGATCCCGGCCAGTTGGGCGCGCGTCAAAAGAACCGCCGTGTTGGGCGCGGCGGCAGCGGCCGCCCTGCGCTGCACCACCTGATCCTTAACGAGTCGGGCCAAGACCACGCCCTGACCCTCAGTGCCGCGATCCGCCGAGGAACAGGCGGCCAGCAGAAGGGCCATCACAACGGGAAGTATCCGGAGATACGTCATTTCCAGAACCTTCCCCACTGTTCGCCATAGGTTATGGCATCGTCTTGTTTCAGCACGTCGTACAGGCGATCCCGAACATCCAGCCGCGCCCCGCCGTCGCGCGTTGTAGGGCGCAGCACAGCGTTGTAGCGGGTTTGGCTGGGCTGCCCGGTGATCCATGTCAACGGAATGGTGACCCGGATTCCCTTGTCAAAAGAGCCTTCGCCAAACTCCTCTGCCGATACATTTGTCTTGGTCGCAAACGCTCCGACCCGCCAGCCATTGCCAAATTCGCGATCAAGGCTCAACGTGGCACCAACATCGCCCGCAAGATAGCGTCCGACATCCAGCTGTGCGCTATATCCCTTGCCCAGATCCGCATAGGCAGAAACATGCCCGGTCAGAACATCGTAATCCTGAAGCCCGAACCGCATATCCGTCGCGCGTTGCTTGGCATAGTTCACCTCGACGCCGAGTGCATAGCGCGAATCCGGTCGCTTCCAGAGCAGTTCCCCTGATACCCCCGCGAACATCGGCTCCAGATAGCCAATCGTTCCGCGCGCATACAGATTGGCCGCCGGACGCGCGAACTTTGCCACGGTCAGATACTCCAGCGCAGGGTCACCGTCCCTGTCATACAAAGGGTAATCCGTCCGCACGCGCGGCAAGACCGAATTGGATGCAGGCCGTGGGTCATCAAGATTCCCAACGACCCGTTTGCGAACCGACCCTGCGATTTCCAGGCCGGGTGTTATCTCAAACTGGGCGCTCGCCCGCAGACCGGTCTCAGCCCGGAATGGGTTATCCGGGTCGAAGTAACTGGTCCGGAAATAGGGCCCGACACTCCATGAAAGCCGGGGGTAAAGATCGTCCACCGGAGGCGGCGCAGGATAACGCGCAGCGTCATCTATGCTGACCACCGACCAGGACGCCTCGGATGCGTTGGGTTCCGGCTCCAGCCGCTCAAGATCGGAACGCCGGATGGTCACTGCAACCGTGGGCTGGCCCTTGACCATCGGAATGATGCGGAACTCTTCGACAGAGGCGGGAAGCATGAAGGCCATCGCCCGCGCCGCCCGCCCGATCGCGTTCGGGCGCGAATCAAATTTGCCATCAATGATGCGCAATTCAGCGGTCGTTGCATCCACGCGCAACGACTGAACCTTGATCCCGTCTGGTTCAAGCTGGCGACCAATGTTGCCGGCCAGCAATTCGGGCGCATCACTTTGTGACACCCATGACGCTGACCACGCCTCCGGCGACGATCCTCTGGGCGGCCGCACCTTTACCGGCAGCGGGGCCGTATAGGCGTAGGGGGTCATCGGCTGCTTCGGGTTGGCCGTGAACGACAAGTTCACCCCCACCTCAGAGCCATACATCGAATAAACGCCAACACGCACCCGCGAACTTGCCTGATACTCGATCCCGAAGTTCAGAGGGCTACGCTTGTCAAAGGTGCCACGCTTGCCAGCCTCTTCGCGGTAAGCATCCGACGAATATTCGGCCTTGGCCGTCCACTTGTCGTTGATCTGCCACTCTATCCCGGCAAAGGGGGCTGCAGGGCCGCGGAACCATTGGTCAAAGTTAAAGCTGCCACCCGTACCAACCTCAAGCGAGGGGCGGTCGCCAAACGGGCTGCCGATGGATTTGTGGCTGCCCAGCCGACCCCAGCCCAGACCGGCTGTTACCTTTAAATCCGGGGTCACATGTTTGGTCGCAACAACATACTCGCCTGCGATCACACCGGTCCCCGCGAAATCCTGCAGCCCGATGACGACGGCAGGCATATAGCGCCCCTCATCCAAGATCTGATAGCGCAGGTCAAAGGAGCGGTCGAAATAGGTGTCGAACTGGTTCACCCCACCGCAATTCGGCGGGCAAAAGCGCTTGTTCCAGTCGCGCACACCCTGATAGCGAAAGCTGCCCGAAAGACGCGGCGTGATCTGAAAGCTGAGTGTCGAGCGGCTGATGGGACCAAAATGGCTGCTGGTGCCCGTCAGAATTCCATCCGGCTGCATCTCAGCCGAAGGCATGTCGATCAGGCCGGTCGCCCCATACATGTTCAGGGTCGGGCGGGTTTCTGGCCGGGCAGGACCCGCCCCCAAGACACCGATTGACACCAGTGTCGCAAGTGCCGTTGACATCTTTGGCCTGATCATCCGGCTGTCGTCCTCTTTACGCAAGTTCAAGGTAGCATATACAAGCTGCATGCCGTCACAATGGCAGAGCATACTTTGCTTTGGATATGGTGCAAAGCTGCACGTTCAGGCGCCGATCCGTTCCCGACGGATGGCCGATGTTTCAGAGCTGCCATAGCCTTCGACATAGGCCTCGATGACCTGACGGGCTGCGGGTGCATTGCCGACCGCAACCGCGTTGCGCAATTCGCGCAAGGCCGAGGTCATTTCCATGCTTGTCAGGCCACGCTCTTGCACCCGCAGGATTTTTTCATGCGGCGTGGTCAGCATTCCGGGCTGAATCAACAGCTCTTCGTGCAGCTTTTCACCGGGGCGCAGGCCTATGACCGACACCTCGATATGGCCGTCAGGATTTTCGGGCGATTTGACCGTGTATCCGGCGGCCTTGATCATCCGTTCGGCAAGATCCCGGATCCTGATCGGCTGCCCCATGTCGAGCACAAACAGGTCACCCTCATGCGGGCCGCGTGACATCGAAAGCCCGCCGGCGATAAGCACCAGACACGCAGCCTCCGAAATGGTCATGAAGTAGCGGGTCACATCTTCGTGCGTCAGCGTGACCGGCCCGCCCTTTTTGATCTGTTCGCGGAACAGCGGCACGACAGAGCCGGAACTGCCCAGAACATTGCCAAACCGCACAATCGAAAAATCGGTGCTGGTCGAGCGTCGTGCCATATCCTGCACGACAAACTCCGCCATCCGCTTTGACGCGCCCATCACGTTGGTCGGGCGCACGGCCTTGTCAGTCGAGATCAGAATGAACCGCTTTACGCCCTCTTCCAGCGCGGCTTCGGCCAGTGTCCGCGTGCCCAGCACGTTGTTGACCAGACCGGCAATCGGATTCGCCTCAACCAGAGGCACATGCTTGTAGGCAGCGGCATGCAGGATCACATCCACCTTGTACTCAGCCAGAACTGCCCGGACCTGACGCGATTCGGTCACAGTGCCAAGAACGGGGACAAAACTGATCCCCTCGGCATCGACACGGTCCGCCATTTCGCGCTCAATCGTGTAAAGTGCAATTTCGCTGACTTCGAACAACACGATCCGGGCGGGCCGGTAGCGAATCAGCTGACGGCACAATTCAGACCCGACCGAGCCGCCTGCCCCGGTCACCAGAATGCTTTTGCCACCATAGGCGTCACTCGCCTCGGGCCGCAGATCGTTGACCGGATCACGCCCCAGAAACACGCCGGGCGACACTGGCGCCAGCGTATCGAGAATCACCTCGGTCCCGACCAGTTGGGCAAAGGATGGCAGCGCGTGCACATCAAGGCCCCGCGACACCAGATCACGCGCAATCGCCGCCTGCCGCGCCATCGACGCTGAAGGCATGGCCAGCAGCACACGCTCCACATCATAGCGGGTCACGATACGCTCCAGCTGGTTGGCCGGATAGACCTTCAGCCCCATCAGGGTCATCCCCTGAACCGACGTGCTGTCATCGACAAAGGCCACCACATGAATGCTTTCATGCGAGCGCAGCGCAGAGGCCAGCATCGTTCCGGTGCTGCCTGCGCCGTAGATCACGACGTTGCGCCGGACTTGCCCCTGGCGCAAAACCGACAGCAACAGACTGAGCAGCGCAAATCGCGTCAGCACCATCGAAAGCACAAAGATCAACAGAAACAGCGGTATACCCGCGACAGGCAGGGAAAACCCGGTATAGATTTTTGCCAGCCAGAGCCCCAGCGCCGCAAACAAGGCCAGAAGTCCGGTCTTGATCGCGCCAACCGCCTCATACGCCTTAAGCTTGATCAGCGGAATGCCCAGTAACGGCGAGCCGCCGGCGGTACACAATGTCACCACCAGAAAGCCATAGACGCCCCTGCTGGCCATGTCAGAGGCAATGGCCGCCGGGTACAAAAGGTAAAAGCAGGCCAGAAGCGAGAGCGGGGCCAGAACGATATCCACGCTCAACAAAATCGCCTGCTTCTGATGCCGGGACAGACGCCCGACAAACCAAAGCAAAAACCTTGATGTTCTTTTCGTCAAATCTGACTACTCCGGGGATTCAATAACTATCTCACAAGGCGAAGGCTGGAACAATTCTCTGTTGAATGGGTGCTGCATAGACCGAACCACAACATCAATCAACCTTTACGCCTTTCCGTTCACGGCGGGTCACGCCACGCACGGTATCGACCATAAGCTTAACATCTGTGCAAATATTCCGGCGTTTGCTGTAAATCTCATCCAGATGCGCCTTTCTGGGGATGCAGCGCCGGACATAAACCTCATCCGTCTGCTCGGCCGTGACGCACGCGCGCAAAAGCTGCTCTTCGCGCCTGTGGAAATGCAGCGTCGCAAGCCCCGTCACACCTGGCCTTGCAGTCAGCACCCGGGCATAAATATCGGGGAAACGCTCGACATAGCTGCGCAAGGGCGGTCTTGGCCCTACAAAGCTCATGTCGCCTTTCAGGACGTTCCACAGCTGTGGAATTTCATCGGCGCGGTATTTGCGTAGCCATTTTCCCATCGGTGTCACGCGATCTGCCTTGTCGCCGCCCGAGACGCCCGAATCTGCCTCCACCACCCGCATTGTCCGCAGCTTCCACAGCAGGAATGGCCGTCCCGGCGCATGCATCCGTTCCGAGACGTAAAAAACCGGGCGGCCTTCGCGCAGCAGCAGATAGATCAGCAACAGCCCGAATGGCAGCGCCAGCAGCACGCCCAGAAACAGGGCGCCCGCAATGTCGAACAGGCGTTTTGTCGGAGTCATGCGCGGACCCCGTCTGCACCAGACATCATCGGGCGACGCGTTTCAGCCATCGGCTTCCAGCCGCGTCCGCATTTCCCGCAACACGGGCACCAGTGCCCGGACCCGCTCTGCCCCCAACGCCTGCACCACCTCTGCGATCAACGGGGCGACCGCCTGCACCGCCGCATCCCGTGCAGCCCGACCCGAAGGGCTGATCGCCACGAACTTGCGCCGTGCATCATCCCAGTCGGGGCGGATGTGCACGTGACCCGCCCATTCCAGCTTGGCCAAGGTATTGGTCATTGCCCCCCGCGTCACATGGAACGACCGGGCAAGCTGCGCCGGCGTGCGTTCCTCATTCAGCCGCGCGAGATGGTTCAATACGCCGAAATGCGACAGCTCCATCCCCTTTGGCAGCACCTTGGAAATCCGGTTGCGTGCCAGTTGATCGGCCATGAACAGTTCGCCGAACAGCGCCACCGCGATTTCCTCGACGCGCTCTTTCTCGCTCATGGCGCGGTGAACTCCCGGTCATGGGTCAGCGACGGCACCCGCGCCCGCGCCAAAGCCACCCGCGACAGATCAAGATCGGCGAAAACCACGCCCGGCTGATCACCACCATCGGCCAGCACCTCGCCCCAGGGTGCGATTGCCAGCGAATGCCCGTGCGTCTGCCGCCCTTTGCCCGCCGCTTCAGGATGAAAACCTGTCTGCGCCGGGGCCAGCACGAAGCACCCGGTCTCAATCGCCCGCGCACGCAGCAGCACCTCCCAGTGCGCCGCGCCGGTGATGTGGTTGAACGCGGCCGGAACCGTCAGAATATCGGCCCCCGCCTGCGCCAGAGCGCGGTACAGATAGGGAAACCGCACATCATAGCAGACCGACAGTCCCACGCGGCCAAAGGGTGTTTCCGCCACCACGGCCTGCGCCCCAGGACGATAGCCTGCCGATTCGCGGTAAGACTCCGTCTCTGACACGGTCACATCAAACATGTGGATCTTGTCATAGCGCGCCACCACGCCGCCATCTGGCCCCACCAGAAACGAGCGGTTGGCAAAGCGGCCATCCGGATCGGTGGTCTTTAACCCCAGCGAGCCGATCAGCAGCCAGATGCCCAGAGCGTTTGCTTCGGCCCGCAAAGCGGCAAGCGTCGGGTCATCCGCCTCCAGATGAAACACCGCGTGCTGATGGTCGCGACTGGACGACAGCGCATTGGTGCATTCCGGCGTCAGCACGAAACCGCCGCCGCCCGCCGCCGCCGCCCGCACCAGTGCAAGCGTCTCAGCCAGGTTCGTGGCCGGGTCATCGCTGACCGTCAGTTGCACCAGTGCCGCGCGCATCAATCGGCCAAAAGCGGATCAAGCGCGCCGCGATGATCCAGCGCATGCAGATCATCACTGCCGCCGACATGCTGCCCACCGATGAAAATCTGCGGCACCGTGCGCGACCCACCCGCCCGCAGGGTCATTGCCTGACGCAAAGCGGGGTCACGGCTGACATCGGTTTCGGCATAGGCCACACCCTTTTTGTCCAGCAATCGCTTGGCAGCGATGCAATAGGGGCAATAGGGCGTGGTGTAGATTTCGACGGGCTTCATGGCACTTCCTGCGCAGATCGTGGCGTTGCGGCGGACTATACGGATTTAACCCTCCTTCGCAACGCGACACAGCACCAGAACCGAGATGTCGGCGGCCCCTGTCGCAAGGCACGCCTCTGCCGCAGCCGCCAGCGTGGCGCCCGATGTCATCACATCATCGACCAGCAAGACATGCCGCCCGTCAACCAGCCCCCTGCGACGCGGATGCACGCGGATACTCTCGGCCAGATTGGCAAAGCGCCCGTCGCGAGTCCTGCCCTCCTGACTCTGGGTGTTCCGCTGGCGTTGCAAAAGGTCAGGGCAATGCGCCAGTCCCGACAGCCGCGCCAGCTGCGCTGACAGCAGGGCAGACTGGTTGTAGCGCCGCCGCAACAACCGCAGCCAGTGCAGCGGCACCGGAGCGATCAGCATATCCGGTTGCAGGATCGGCTGCGCCGCCCGCATCAACCAACCGCCCGCAGGCCGCGCCAGATCAATCCGGTCGGCGTGTTTCAGCTGCAAAACCATGCTCCGTGCCCGGTCGCGGTACAGCATCGCCGCCCGCCCGCGAGACCAGGGGCGGGCAATGGTCAGGCATTCATCGCAATGCACCGGATGGCCGGGGTCCTGCCCGGGCAGGGGGACACCGCATGTGTCACAGACCAGCCCGGTGACAAACGGCGTCTCGCGCCAGCACGCACCACACAACCCGAAATCGGTGGAAACCATTGCATCGCATGCCACGCATTGCGGCGGATAGACCATGTGCAGCAGGGCCGCTTGCATTCCCACCGTCATCCCCCCATCTTCCGCGCCATGCAGACGCCACCCATCCTGACCGACCGCCCCGCCCTGTTGCGCAACCGCACCCGGGCTACCGAGTTCTTTTTGCACGACGAGGCGCATGCCGAAGTTCAGGAAAGACTGATCGAGGTTAACAGAAGGTTTACGTCGCCAGCTGTTGTCACGGGTTTTCCCGCTATCTGGCGGGATATCGGCACAGTTGTGGCCGATGACGACCTGCTCTCGCTTGCTCCCGGCGCGCATGATCTGGTGATCCATGCGCTGTGCCTGCACTGGGCCAATGATCCGGTCGGCCAGCTTGTGCAATGCCGCCACGCCCTGCGCCCGGATGGGCTGTTTCTGGGCCTGATGTTCGGCGGCCAGACCCTGCACGAGCTGCGCGCCTGTCTGGCCGAGGCCGAGGCCGAGGTGACGGGCGGCCTCTCGCCGCGCGTGCTGCCGATGGGGGAAATCCGCGATCTGGGCGGGCTGCTACAGCGTGCAGGGTTTGCGCTGCCCGTCGCCGACAGCTTTACCAAAACCGTGCGCTACCGCGACGCGCTGCACCTGATGCGCGACCTGCGCCTGATGGGCGAGGCGAACGCACTCGCGGCCCGTCTGCGCCGCCCGACCCGCCGCGCCGTGCTGCTGCGCGCCGCCGAGATTTATCAGGCGCAATATGCCGATGCCGAAGGGCGGATCCCGGCCACGTTTGAAATCATCTGCCTGACCGGCTGGGCGCCAGACGCCAGCCAGCCAAAGCCGCTGAAACCCGGCTCTGCGGCTCAAAGATTGGCCGATGCGCTGAATGCGGCGGAAATGCCGCTGCCTTCCGTCCCGCGCGAAGGTTGACCCGCGCGCATAAGCCTATATGTCCCGCTTAACTTCTGATCAGCCAAGGATGCCACGCGATGCTCGATGCCAAGCACGGACTGCCCCATGCCCCGCAGGCCTCTGTCATTGAGCCCGGGCAGGGCCGCCTGACCCATGCGCCGGCGGATCACCCCCCGGTGCGGCAAGCAAAGATCGGCGTTCTGGTGGCCAATCTCGGCACGCCGGACAATTACGACTACTGGTCGATGCGTCGCTACCTGAATGAGTTTCTGTCGGACAAACGCGTCGTCGATTACTCCAGCTGGTTGTGGCAACCCTTGCTACAACTGGTAATCCTGACCAAGCGCCCGTTTTCTTCCGGTGCCAACTACAAGCTGATCTGGAATCACGATCGGAACGAAAGCCCGCTGCTGACCATCACCAAGGACCAGACGCGCAAACTGGCTGAAAGCGTCGCCGCGCAATACGGCGAAGGCGTGATGGTTGATTTCTGCATGCGCTATGGCAACCCGTCGACAGCCTCAAAGGTCCGCGCGATGGTCGAGGCCGGGTGCGAGAAGATCCTGTTTTTCCCGCTTTATCCGCATTACGCGGGCGCCACATCGGCCACCGCGAATGACGAATTCTTCCGTGCCCTGATGAAGGAAAAGCGCCAGCCGTCGGTCCGCACCGTGCCGGAGTATTTTGACCATCCGCTCTACATCGACGCGCTCGCGCAATCGGTGGAGCGGGTCTATGCCACGCTGGACGCAAAGCCCGATGTGCTGGTGGCCAGCTACCACGGCATGCCGAAACGCTATCTGATGGAGGGTGACCCCTATCATTGCCAATGCGCCAAGACCTCGCGCCTGCTGCGCGAGCGTCTGGGCTGGGACAAGGGGTCGATCGACACCACTTTCCAGTCGGTCTTTGGCCCCGAAGAATGGCTGAAGCCCTATACGGTAGAACATGTGGCCGAACTGGCAAAACAGGGCAAAAAGAACATCGCCGTCATGGCCCCGGCCTTTTCCGCCGACTGCATTGAAACGCTCGAAGAGATCAACGGCGAGATCCGCGAAGCGTTTGAACACGCAGGTGGCGAAAGCTTTACCTATATTCCATGCCTGAACGACGATGATGCGCATATCACTGCACTGATGGCTGTGATTTCAGAGAACCTGTCAGGTTGGCTGCGCTAACGCAGCCACCATAAAAAAGCCCGGCACAGCCGGGCTTCAGAAACAGAAAAAGGCGGTGGGAGAACCCACCGCCTTTTCCTTGAATTGATCGTGAGATCAGTTCGAAGCAGCAGCTGCGATGATCAGCAGGAGCAGCAACGGAACAACGATGCCACCAGCCGAAGACGATGTCTCAGCAGCAACAACAACCGGCTCCATAACCGGTTCGACCATACCACCAGCGAAAGCGGTGGAAGCAGCAACCGTCAGAGCGGCAGCGAGCGCAAGTTTCTTCATAATAACCTCCAGTTATCGCATACCGCCGAATGTTGCAGAGGCGACGGCATGCACCCAAGACTGTACCTCGTATCGACTTCATAACCAGCTTAGCACAGGATTTGCAATCTGGCTTGTTGAAGCAGGCCTCGCTTCACCGACTTGTCGTCAAATTAGCAACACCTGTGTTCCAACCTTTGTCATCGCGAACAGTTCCGAGATGTGTTCATTATAAAGCCCGACACATCCATTGGATGACCGACGACCGATCTTGCGCGTATCATGCGTGCCGTGGATCCGGTAATATGTCCAGGACAGGTAAAGCGCGTGTGATCCCAATGGGTTATCGGGCGACCCGCCTTCGACAACATCCGGCCATTCCGGGTTGCGTTCTTTCATCGACGGGGTTGGCCGCCAGCTTGGGGCAACCACCTTCTGCACCACTTCCGTCCGGCCCCGGCGCGTCAGATCTTCCGACAGCGGAACTGACGTTGGGTAAAGCCGGTAGGTGGCCTGATCGTCTGACCAGTAATGCAGCGCGCGTGAGGTCAGATCGACCAGAATCGCGCCGTTACGGGTATTGTCAAAATAGTCCTGCCAGCGCAGCATCCGAAAACTGGACACGTTGTTCCGGACACTTCCGGCTGCAACACTTGCGTCCATTTCTGTCGATCCGTTCATCGCAAAGGCGGGGCTCAGGCCTGCACCCAACCCTGCAGCAGCTGTTCCCAGAAACGCCCGGCGGTTCAGTCTTGTCCGATCTTCGACACTCATACGAGGTCTCCTGAGGTTGATTTATTGCGGGTTTCATACTCCGATCGGCCAAGGCCCGCAAATCAAACCGCTGTCAACCTGCAGGGTCACGCAGAGTTGGGTTTGAAATACCAGAGCGGTTTCGTTACACAGCGCAGGAAACATGGTGCCTTCGGGCCGGAACGATCGGAATTCACGATGAACAGACGCCTGGTCCTGACCCTCGGCGCAGTTGGGCTTCTTTCGGCATGTGTCCAGCAGACTGCCGCAGTGCCTCTCGATGCCAGCGGGCAACCTCTGCCGCAGGTCTACAAGATTGCCCCCGGCACCGAGAACGAGGTTTCGTTCCGGCTGCTTGATTCGGTCAACGCCCTGCGCGGCGCCCAGAACGCCCAGCCTCTGGCGTTCAACGCCGCGCTGAACGCCGCCGCCGCGACCCATGCACGTGACATGTCGGTGCAGAACCGGCCCTGGCACTTTGGCTCTGACGGCTCATCGCCGCTGACCCGGGTGCAGCGTGTCGGCTACACGGCCAGCCTCAAGGGCGAGCTGATTTCCGAAACCTTCGAGACCGAGCTGGTGACGCTGGCAGCCTGGATGAAACAGCCCGAAACCCGCGCCATCATTCTGGACCCTTCGGCCCGCGACATCGGTTTTTCCTGGTATCAGGAGCCGAATGGCAAGATCTGGTGGTGCCTCGTCACCGGGGGTTGATCCCCCGGTACCGTCTCAACGCAGGATCTGGATCGGCGTGCCATTTTTGACCATGGCATAGATGCGTTCCATCTCTTTGTCGGTCACGGCAATGCAGCCGGCGGTCCAGTCCCGGCGCGACACTTTCCGATTTGGCGCGCCGTGAATGAAGATGTCTCCCCCCGGAGATTTGCCCAGTGACTTTGCATATTCACGATCGGCCTGATTTGGGTATGAGATGCCGATCGACAGGTGGAATTCGGAATTCGGATTGCGGCGGTCGATGATGTAGGTGCCTTCCGGCGTCCGCCCGTCGCCTTCAAATTGCTTATGGCCCACCGGCGCAAAGCCAAGGGCGATATCGTAGGATTTCAGCACCTTTTCGTGGTGCAGCAGATACATTTTCCGCGCGCCCTTGTGGACCTGAACCGAGGTCACCTCCGGGCCATTGTAGGTTTTGAACTTACTTTTGTTGCCACAGGCTGCCAGCCCAAAGGCCAACGCCAACAGCACCAATACCCGAAGAAACCGCATCTGCCTGCCCCGCTTTTTTATGCCCGCATACCGAACTTTGCCGGTCCTGCCTAGCGGGTTTGGCCGGTCACCTGCTCACGGGTGTGTCATCGCCTTTGGCCAGACGGGCCTCGATCGCCACCAGACGCGCCAGCACCTCGTCGCGGTAGGCGTCGGTCTTCAGATTGTCCTCGGCGGAATGCGCATCCTGCATCGAGTTCACGATCAGACCGACCAGCAGGTTCACCACCGCAAACGTAGTGACCATGATGAAGGGCACAAAGAACATCCACGCCTGCGGAAACGCATCCATCACCGGACGGACGATGCCCATCGACCAGCTTTCCAGCGTCATGATCTGAAACAGCGTATAGGCCGAATTGCCCAGATCGCCGAACCACTCGGGGAACGCCGCGCCAAACAGCTTGGTCGCCATCACCGAGCCGATGTAGAAGATGATCGCCATCAGCAGGAACACCGACCCCATGCCGGGCAGCGCGGTGATGAACCCCTCCACCACGCGCCGCAGGCTTGGCGCGACCGAGATCACGCGCAGCACCCGCAAGATCCGCAGCGCCCGCAGCACAGACAGCCCCTGCCCGGCAGGCACCAGCGCGATACCCACGATCACAAAGTCAAACAGGTTCCAGCCATTGCGGAAATAGCGCAGACCCTGCGCGTAAAGTTTCGCGGCAATCTCGGCCACAAAGATCGCAAGGCAGACCTTGTCCAGAAACAGGATCACGCCGCCCATCCGCGCCATCACCGAAGACGATGTTTCAAGCCCCAGGATCACCGCGTTGAACAGGATCACCCCGATGATGGCATTCCTGACCAGCGGTCGGTCCAGCCACTCACCTACACTTGCGCGCGTCATCATCTTCTCCTGATCGGGGCCGGGCTTTGGCCGGTCCAACTATGTCAGGGGATATGCTACCGAACGAAGCGGCCGACAAGTTCCACATGCGCTGACCAGCGAAATTGATCGACCACCTGCACCCATTCCAGCAGATACCCTGCCTGAACGAGTATTTTCGCATCCCGCGCAAAGGTCACCGGGTTGCACGATACCATGGCAATCACCGGCACCTTCGAGTCCGCCAGACAGCGCATCTGCGCCTCGGCCCCGGCGCGCGGCGGGTCGATCACCACGCCGGTCACATATTTGAACTCATCCGGCTCCAGCGGGCGGCGGAACAGGTCGCGCGCCTCGGCCTTGATCGGCTTCAGCCCTTCGGTATTGCGTGACGCCTTGTCCAGCGCGGCCACCATTGCCGGGTCACCTTCGACAGCGTGAACCTCGGCCATTTCGGCCAGTGGCAGGGCAAAAGTCCCGATGCCTGCGAACAGATCGACGATCTTTTTCTGCGGCCCCAATGCCTCGCGAACCGTCTCTAACAAAGCCTTTTCGCCATGTTCGGTCGCTTGCAGGAACGCGCCCGCAGGGGGCGCCACGCGCGCCTTGCCGATGGTCTGGATCGGTGTCGCCCGCAGCGCAACCGTCTCGCCGTCCCAGGTCAGCCGCGCCATCGCATGCGCCTCGACCACCCGGGCCAGCTCCAGCCGCAGCGCACCGTCCAGCGGCTTGCCGCCCGTCACCACCACATCCGGCCCGCCCAAGGCGCGCGTCACCATCAGCGACACTTCCTGCGAACGTGACCCGCCCAGGCGCACCAGCTCTTCCAGCCCCGGCATCGCGGCCATCAGATCGGGATGCACCAGCTGACAATTCGGGATCTGCACCAGCGCATCGGAGCCCCGGGCATGAAACCCGATCATCGACCCGCCCTTGGTGCGCCGCGCGGCAAAGGTCGCCCGCCGCCGCGACCGGGGCGGAGAGGTCAGAATCGGCCGGAACGGTGCATGCAGTCCCTGACCCGCCAAAGCGCCCTCGACATGCGCCGTCTTCCAGTCGGCGACCGTCGGATCAGACGCATGCTGCATCAGACAGCCGCCACAGGTCCGCGCATGCGAACAGGGTGGCTTGATGCGGGCCGCACTTGGCGTCACGATTCTGGTGTTGACCAGACGGTCGCCCTCCAGATCGCCCTCGACCACCTCGCCGGGCAGCATTCCGGCCACAAAGACCGGCCCGTTCTCGCCCTGCGCGATCCCATCGCCAAGGTGTCCCAGCCGGTCAATTGTAAGTATCACTCTGCCGCTTCCTTTTCATCCGACCCGATGAACCCGCCCGACTGGCGGTTCCAATAGCGGGCATACAGGCCATCTTGCGCCAACAGCGCCTCGTGTGTGCCTTCTTCGACAATCCGGCCGTCGTCAAGCACCACAATCCGGTCCATCGCCGCGATGGTGGACAGGCGGTGTGCAATCGCCAGCACGGTCTTGCCCTGCATCACCCGGTCCAGCGCAGACTGAATATTAGCCTCGACCTCGGAATCCAGCGCCGATGTCGCCTCATCCAGCACCAGAATCGGCGCATCCTTGACGAAGGCCCGCGCAAGGGCAATCCGCTGCCGTTGCCCGCCTGACAGCTTGACGCCGCGTTCGCCAAGGAACGCGGCATAGCCCTTGCGCCCGGTGTGGTCGATCATCTGGCTGATAAAGCCGTCGGCCTCGGCGGCACGCGCCGCCGCGATGATCTCATCCTCGGTCGCATCCGGGCGGCCATAGGCGATGTTATCGCGAGCCGACCGGTTGAACATCGCGGTTTCCTGCGTGACCATCCCGATCTGCCGCCGCAGACTTTCCTGCGTGACATGACGCACATCCTGCCCATCGACCACAATAGCGCCTTTTTCGCAATCATAGAGCCGCAGAAGCATGGCAACCAGCGTTGATTTCCCGGCACCACTTGCCCCGACGATGCCCAGTTTTTCCCCGGCCCGGATGGTCAGGTTCAGGTCTTCGACCCCACCCCGCCGCCTGCCATAGGCAAAGCTCGCCCCCGCAAAGGTGATCTCGCCCCGCACCTTCTCCAGAGTCACCGCATCATGCGCATCCGCAAGCTGATGTGGCACAGACAGGGTTTTCATCCCATCCTCAACCTCACCCACCGATGTGTAAATCGACATCAGCGTAAAGCTGACCCAACCCGACATCTGCGCGATCCGCATGGCAATCGCGCCTGCCGCCGCAATCGCGCCCGCCGTTGCGTTGCCTTGCTGCCAAAGCACCACCGTGCCACCGATCAGCAGCACCGGCAGAACCCCCGCCACCGTCATCAGTGACAACCGGAACCAGGTGGAGATCACCCCGAATTCGAGACTGCGCTCGCGGAAAACCTCCATTGCTTTCAGCGCGACGCGGTCTTCGAACGCGGCATGGGCAAACAGCTTTACCGTCTTGATATTGGTGATGGTATCCACCACCTGCCCGGTCACCATCGCCCGTGCCGAGGCGCGCGCAGCAGAATTTACCCGCACCCGCGGCATGAAAAATCGGATCAGACCCACATAGACCACCAGCCAGACCGCCAGAGCCAGCGCGATCCGCGCGTCGATCACCACCAGAAACACGACCGACCCGATCACCGAGGCAAGCGCAAAGCACACCGTGTTGATCACCTCGGTCGCCACATCCGTCACCGCGCGCGCCGCCTGCATCTGCTTTTGCGCAATCCGGCCCGCGAAATCGTTGTCAAAGAACGTGACCGCCTGCCCCAGCGTCCAGCGGTGCAGGCGCGACAGCACCAGCGGCAGGACATTCGGCCCGACCACAATGCTGTTCGACGCCGCGGCAATGCCAAATGCCATCGGCCGCAGGACCAGATAGAACAGCACGAACAGGCCGATCAAGGCAGCGTGATCACCGAAAAACCGCTCCGGCCCCGCGTTCAGGGCCGCGTCAATCACCCAGCCCAGAATGACGGCCGAAACCACCTCTGTCGCCCCGGCAACCGAAGAAAACACCCCGGCCAGCCCCAGCATCGGCCACGACCCCCTCAGGCACCACCGCATGAAGGGCCACAACTGTTGCGGCGGCTGCCCGTCAGCCGGGCGAAAGGCGTCAATGAATCCGCCCAGCCGTTTCAGAACGCTCATGCCGTCTCCTCAAGCCCGATGAATCCGCCAGACTGGCGCGCCCAGAACCGGGCATATAGCCCGTTCAACGCCAATAGCTCGGCATGTGTTCCCTGCTCGGCGATATGGCCTTCCTCCAGCACCACGATCCGGTCCATCATGGCAATGGTTGACAGGCGGTGCGCAATCGCGATCACCGTCTTGCCCTGCATGACGCCAAACAGCGCCTCCTGAATCGCCGCTTCGGCTTCTGAGTCCAGCGCACTGGTCGCTTCATCCAGAATCAGGATCGGCGCATCCTTTAGGATCACCCGCGCCAACGCCACCCGCTGCCGCTGCCCGCCCGACAGCTTGACCCCGCGCTCGCCGACATGCGCATCGTAGCCGCGCCGCCCTTCCGGGTCTTCCAGCGTCAGGATGAACTCATGCGCGTCGGCGCGACGGGCCGCTGCGATCATATCGGAATCGGACGCATCAGGCCGGCCATACAGAATGTTGTCGCGGACCGAGCGGTGCATCAGGCTGCTGTCTTGCTGCACCATGCCGATCACCCGGCGGACCGAGTCCTGACCCACCTGCGCAATATCCTGACCGTCGATCCGGATCACACCACCCTCGGTATCGTAAAACCGCAAAAGCAGCTTTACGAGGGTCGATTTCCCGGCCCCCGACCGCCCGACAACGCCGATCTTTTCACCCGGATGCACCGTCAGCGACAGATCCTGCAATCCGCCCGAGCCACGGCCGTAATGATGGCTCACCCCGTCCAGTTCGATCTTGCCAGCGGTCAGCGTCAGGGGCTTTGCCCCTGGCTTGTCGACCAGCTGTATCGGCTGTGTAATGGTCTCCATCCCTTCGGCCACCACACCCAGCGCCTGCACCAGTGAGGTAAAGGCCCACATGATCCAGTACGTCATGTTGTTCAGCCGCAAGACAAGCGCGGTCGCCGCCGCCACGGTGCCGACCGACGCCTGCCCCTGATACCACAGGATCAGCGCCCAGCCGGTCACGCCCACGATCAGGCCGCCATTCAGAACGGTCAGCGCCAGATCCATCTTGGTGACGATCCGCATCTCTTTGGCAAAGGTCGTGCGGGCGTTTTCAATCGCATCCTTGGCGTAGGTCAGCTCCATGTCGTGATGCGCGAACAGTTTGACCGAGTGGATGTTGGTATAGGCATCCACCACCCGCCCCGTCACCGCCGAGCGCGCGTCAGAACTGGCCTTGGCCGCAGGACCTGCCCGCCGCACCGTCCAGTGCACCAGCCAGCCATAGAGCACGAACCAGATGACCAACGGCAGCAGCAGCCGCACATCCGCCCCCGCCAGCATGATCCCGGCGCCCACCACCGTCACGCTGGCAAATGCCACCGCGTCAAAGGTCTGAAACACCGCATCCCCCGCCGCCGGAGGGGTCTGCATGATCCGGTTGGCGATCCGCCCGGCAAAATCACTCTCGAACCAGCCCACAGGTTGCCGGATCACATGGGTATGCGCCCGCCAGCGGATCATGGTGCCAAAGTTCGGCAGAATGGTGTTGTGCAGCAACGCCACATTTGCCACCAGCAGAATGGGCCGCAGGATCAGGATCGCCGCAGCCACCAGCAGAATTTCGGTGCCGTAATCGGCCCAGACCGCCTGCGGCCCGGTGGTGGACAGCAGATCGACCAGCCGCCCGACATACCAGATCAAGGCAACATCGGCGAAGGCCGAGACCACCGACAAAGCTGCTGTAACAGCAAAAACCCCGCGGAACGGGATGATATATTGCTTGAGAAATGGCCACAGTTTACGCGGCGGCGTATCGGTCTGCTCATAGGGACCATACGGATCCACGAGCCTTTCAAAATAGGAAAACACGGGAAACAGCCTTTTGCGGGTTACCGCTGGCATATACTCCCATTAATGCCCGAGGAAAACCGTTTAACCCAAAAGTTGTGCGCGCGTCAGCGTCAGGTTGCTGGCCAGCCACCGCTGCCGCGCCGCCTCCAGCGCCGCCCCCAGCGCCGGGCCTTGCACCCGGTCCAGCAGATCCGCCGCACGCAGAGGAAACTCTGCCGCCGCCCCCCGAGCCACCTCAGCCTCCCATCCGTCAGGCAAGGGCTGCTCCATCATCGCTGCACGCGCCAGAATGGCATCCGTTGCCAGCGTTTCCCCCAGCACAAAGCCCAAAGCAGCGGGGCTGCGTGTGCCTCCAATTTCGTCTCTGACACGGCCATAATCCGTCATTTCGCGCCGCGATAACCGCAGCCGGTCGCCCACATCCTGCCCCCCCAGAACCGCCAGCCGCCGCAGCCAGCGCGGCGCACGCGCGCCCTCCAGATGCACCAGCGGCGCCAGCGCGCGCGCCTCTGCACCCGGCAGCACCACAGCCAGAATCCCCGTGGCCGCCATCGACGCCACCGCAGGCGCAGGATCAGCCGCCGCCAGCAGTTTGCGCATCTCGGCCCCGATCCGTTCACGCGAAAGCGTCTCTATTCCTGCGGAATTTGCCGCACAGGCCGCGAGCCCTTCCGCATCAATCCCGCCCGCTGGGTCGCCATAATGCGCGAAGAACCGAAAGAACCGCAGGATACGCAGATAATCTTCGGCAATCCGCGCCTCTGCATCGCCCACAAACCGCAACCGTCGCGCCAGCAGATCAGGCAGCCCGCCCAGCGGGTCCACCACCGCCCCCGTCCGGTCCGCATAAAGCGCATTCATCGTGAAATCCCGTCGTGCCGCGTCTTCTTCAACCCGGCTTGAGAACGCCACCACCGCATGCCGGCCATCGGTCTCTAAATCACGGCGAAAGGTCGTCACCTCATGCGCGACACCCTCTGCAATCACCGTCACCGTTCCATGATCAATCCCGGTCGGCACCACGCGGAACCCAGCCTTTTCCGCAAGCACAGACACGGTTTCCGGCAGCGCATCGGTTGCAAGATCCACATCTGCCACCGCAACGCCCATCAGCGCATTGCGGACACAGCCGCCGACAAACAGCGCCCGATGCCCCGCCTCTTCCAGCACCCGGCACAGCGCCTGTGTGCCGGGATGATCCAGCCAGGCCCCCGCGACCCTCACCGTGCCGCCCTCTCGGCCAGACCGCGCAGAATGCGCGCCGTGGCCCCCCAGATGTAATACGGCCCGTAAGGCACCGCGTAGTAGCGCCGCCACTGACCCATCCACAGCCGCCGCTCGATCACATAATGCGCCGGGTTCAGCACATGGGACAGCGGCACGGAAAACACTTCCTCCACCTCTCCCGCCTCTGGGACAGGCACAAAATCGTCTCTGATCACGCCCAAAATCGGGGTCATGCTGAACCCGGTCACGGTTTCATGCACGGGCAGATGACCGATCACCTCGACCATCGCGGGCGGCAAGGCGATCTCTTCCATTGCCTCGCGCAGCGCCGCCGCCTGAACCGAGGCATCGACCGGCTCCACCTTGCCGCCGGGCAGCGAGATCTGCCCCGGATGGTGCTTCAGATGCGACGCGCGCTTGGTCAGAATCACCCGCGCGCCTTCGGGCCGGGTCCAGACCGGCACCAGCACGCCTGCCGGTCGCAACACGCGACCAGCAGGCGGATGAAGGCCGGGGTTCAGGTCAAAATCAGACGACTCGCCCGCCGGGCGCTGCATGGCCCCCAGCAGACGGGCAATCTCATCCATTCCTGCCCTCAAAGCCCAAAGTCTTCGGGTCCATCTCGTAATGCGCCCCGCAGAACTGGCAATCGGCGGTCACGATGCCCTCGGGCGTGGTCATCTTTTCAATGTCTTTCTGCGAATATATCGACATCGTGTTGCGCACCTTATCTTCAGAGCACGAACAACCAAAGCGGATCGGCTGCGACTCGAACACGCGCGGCCCCTCTTCGTGGAACAGCCGCACCAGCAGCTCTGCCGGGGTCACCTGCGGCCCGATCAGCTCGATCTCCTCGACCGTATCCAGCAGCACATTCGCGCGGGTCCAGCTTTCGCCCTCTTCCCCGCCCAGAATGTCGCTGTGCGTCAACAGACCGCCTTCACCCGAACCAGCCTCGGCTGCCACGCTCATCCCGGCTTTGGGCATATGCTGCAACATCACGCCGCCACCGCGCCAATGCGTTGCCCGCCCCGGCTCCACGCTCTGGCCAAACGTCAGCGAAAACCGGGTCGGCAGCTGCTCGGACTGCGCGAAATAGGTCTCAGCACAAGACGACAGCGAGCCGCCCGCGATCGGGGTAAAGCCTTGATACGGCACCATACCCTCACCCTGATCCAGCATCACCGCAAAGTAGCCGGTGCCGATCTGGCTGAACGGATCGGCCGTCAGATCCAGCCGGTCGGCATCATAGCTGGCATAGGCCCGGATCCGCGCCGGTTGGCCATCATCGGTCGGGCCGTAGTAGTCGGTTGCGATCAGCCGCGCCGGACCATTGCCCCTGATCTGCAGGCTCAGCTTCCAACGCAGCTTTACCGTCTGGCCGATCAGCGCGGTCAGCAAAGCGGCTTCGGCCACCAGCGCCTCGATCAGCGGCGGGTAGTTGTGTTGCGACAGAACCTGTTCCAGCACACCATCCAGCCGCACCACACGGCCCCGGATGTCGGACTGGTCAAGTTGAAAGGGCAGGACGGTATCATCCCAGGCGATCTGCGAACCAATGGTCATGGGGTTTCCTTAGCGAGCCAATCTTGGCATACCGCGCCTATATAGGCAGGGCAACACCACGACCAAGGGGGCAATCGCATGCGGCGATACGGAGAGGCAGTCAAACCCGGCCAGAAATATCACACCAGACCCGGTGTCTACGCCGTGCTGCTTGATGGGCGCAACGTGCTGACCACCTGTCAGGCCGAACCTGTGCCCGAGTTTCAGCTGCCCGGAGGTGGCATCGACCCGGGCGAGCAGCCGATGACCGCCCTGCACCGTGAGGTGTTCGAGGAAACGGGCTGGAAAATTGCCGTGACCCGCAAGCTGGGGGCGTACCGGCGGTTTACCTACATGCCGGATTACGACAAATGGGCCGAAAAGATCTGTACCATTTATCTGGCCCGTCCGGTCCTGCGGCTTGGCCCACCGTCAGAGCCGGGGCACACCGCCGTCTGGATGAGCGCGGGTCAGGCATTGGACCAGATCACCAACATCGGCGACCGGGCGTTTCTGGCCCAGGCGTTGCGCAATCAGCCGCGATAGTCAAACAGCAGCCCCGAGACATCGTCGGGAAAATCTTCTGACCCCATATGCGCCGCCAGATCCCAGATCAACGCATCCAGCAGTTGCGCGGGATCCAGCCCGCTGTTTTTGCGGATCAGCGCTTCCAATCCGTCATCCCCCAGCCCCACTCCAAGCGGTGAGGGGCATTCTGTCAGCCCGTCCGACAGCAGGAACAGCCGGTCGCCGGGGTGCAGCTGTGCCGTCACCCGCTCATGCACCGCTTCGCCCAGCAGCCCGATCGGCAAGCCGCCACTGCCCAGCCGGTCAATCCGGCCGTCACGACGCAGGATAAGCGGGTACGGATGCCCCGCCTGAACCAGCGCCACTGCGCCGCTGATCAGATCGACCTGAGCGTAAGCCATGGTAAAGTACTGATCGACCTGCAAATCCTCCAGCATCGTACGGTTGAACCGTGCGGCAACCTCTTCGGGGGGCAAGGCATCAAACCTGCCATCGGCACGGCGCTTCAGGGCGATATTCTGATCCGGGGCTGCCGCTGACAAGTAGCCGGCCAGCCGCGCCGTCATCATGGCAGAGGCCACGCCATGACCGGAAACATCCACCGAATACAGCGCCACATGCGTCGTATCCAACTCAAAGAAACCGGCCAGATCGCCCCCGACATGGCCCGAAGACCGCAGGAACAAGGTCGCAGAACCGCTCCCCCAGTCGCGAAACCGCTCCCGCACCAGGTTTTGCTGCAGTTTCCGCGCTTCGATCAGATCGCGGTCAACCATTTCCTGCGCGCGCTGCAATTCCGCCAAAGTCTTGCCGAGCAAATTGTTTTTCTGCACCAGCTCTTTGTGCATCCCGACAATCCGCTCCCCCGCGCGCAGCCGCGCCCGCAGCTCATCGGCCGAGACGGGCTTGGTCAGAAAGTCATCGGCACCAGCCTCAAGCCCCTTGGCGATTTCGGTCTTTTCGGATTTGGAGGTCAGCAGGATGAAATAGGCATACCCTTCGCGCCGCAACGCCCGGAATGCGGCGCACAGTTCCAGCCCCGACATGCCATTCATCATCCAGTCCGACAGGATAATGTCATAGATTTCAGCCTGACAGGCCATCAGCGCCTCTTCGCCCGAGGCCGCTTCGTCCACATCATAGCCCCAGCGGGACAGCGACATTGTCAGCATCATCCGCTGCGCCTTGCTGTCATCCACAACCAGCACCCGCAAAGGCCCCAGCGGTGCCGTCGCACCGCCGGGTGAATCAGGGCTGCTGAGTTCCGTCAGGATCATCGGGTTTTGTCCATACTGCACAAAATGATTTGACAGCCCGGACCTTAAACATCTGTGAAAACTAAAACTTTCGCCTATTGCCCGATCCGCGCTTTATTCCGGTAATGAAATTTTAACCACTAACCGCAATTATTGACGAAAGGGCAGGTCGTGCCGGGGGTCTCAATGTCGGGTGGTGTGATGATTGACTGGCGTCGCGTGCAAGACTTGCTGGCGGAAATCGGGCCTGAATGCTTTGAAGAGATCGTATCACTCTTTCTGCAAGAAGCGGATGAGGTGGTCGCGCGTCTGCGGGCATTGTCGGATGCCCGGGCCGTAGAAAACGATCTGCATTTCCTCAAGGGCAGCGCGCTGAATCTCGGCTTTGCCGAACTCGCCCAGATGTGCCAGACTGGCGAACGCAGCGCCGCCGCAGGGTCTGCCAATGTGCCGATGGATGCGGTTATCGACAGCTATCACCAGTCCCGCACCGCCTTTTTGGGCGGCATAAAGACACTGGCAGCCTAGATCAGAAATTCCGACAGTATCCCGTCGTTGGTAATGTCGCGATAAGGAAACGCCGCAACATCCAGCCGCGCAAACAGTCTGGTGAAATTCTCTGGCGATTTTGTTTCAATTCCAATCAGGACAGAACCGAAATTGCGCGCCGATTTCTTGAGGTACTCAAACCGCGCGATATCATCCTCTGGTCCCAGCATCTCCAGAAACTCGCGCAGCGCGCCGGGCCGCTGCGGCATCCGCAGAATGAAGTATTTCTTCAGCCCAGCAAAGCGTTGCGCCCGCTCTTTCACCTCGGGCAGGCGTTCGAAATCGAAGTTTCCGCCCGATGTGACACACACCACCGTCTTGCCACGGATCAGCTCTGCCAGCTCGGGCAGCACATCGACCGACAGCGCCCCGGCAGGCTCCAGCACGATACCTTCGACATTCAGCATCTCCAGCATGGTGATGCAGATCCGGTCCTCGGGGGCCAGCAAGACCTGCGCCGGATCCACCCAGTTCAGCAGAGCAAAGGTCTGATCCCCCAGCCGCGCGACGGCAGCCCCGTCAACAAAGCTGTTCACCGTACTCAGCGTGTCGGGCTGCCCCGCCCGCAGCGCGGCCAGCAACGAGGCGCCGCCCAGCGGTTCGACAAAGCGAAAGCCTACCGCTGGCGCAACTTCGCGCAGATAGCGCGTCACCCCCGACGACAGCCCGCCACCGCCCACCGGCAAAATGACCAGATCGGGGTCGCCGCCCAGCTGATCCAGCATTTCGACCGCAACCGAGGCCTGACCCAGAATGACATCGGCATCATCAAAGGGCGACAGAAAATGCGCGGCCTTTTCGATGCAAAACGTCTTGGCGGCGGCCAGCGTCTGATCAAAATAGTCACCCGTCAGCACAATCTGCACCTGCCCTGCGCCAAACACCCGTGTCTTGTCGATCTTTTGCTGCGGTGTTGTCACCGGCATGAAGATCGTGCCGCGCACCCCAAAATGCCGGCAGGCAAAGGCCACCCCCTGCGCATGATTGCCGGCACTGGCGCAGACAAAATGCTCTTGCCCGGGCTCTGCCTCACGCACCTTTCGCATCGCGGTAAAGGCACCACGCAATTTGTACGACCGCACCGGCGACAGATCTTCGCGCTTCAGCCAGATGTCGGCCCCAAACCGCTGCGACAGATAGTCATTGCGCTGCAACGGCGTCGGATCAAACAGATCGCGCAGGGCATCGGTGGCAAAGCGGGCATTTGTGGCGAAATCACTCATGCCCTTGGATGGCGCACCGAAAGCGCTTTGGCAAGAGCAGCTGCCAGAGGGTCCGGGGCAAGCCGGTGGCAAAGGCGATCAATGGTGCCGTCACTTTAGCCGACAGGTTGGTGTCGGATTGCGACTCTTCGATGAGGTGATGCTGATGGAAATTCGGAACATCCGCTACAATTGCCATCGGCTTACGCCCTTTTGCGCAATATGATCGCCCGCCCGCAGGGCAAGGGCGGCAATGGTCAGCGATGGGTTCACCGCCGCCGAGGTCGGCAGGACCGAGGCATCGACGATATACAGATTTTCCAGATCATGCGCCCGCAGGTTGGCATCCACCACCGAAGCAGCCGGATCACCGCCCATACGCGCAGTGCCGCATTGATGACTGGGCTTGGATTTCGGAAAGCCACGCGACAGCACGATCGGCCAACCCGCCTTGCGCATCGCCCGTGCCAGCCGCCTGACCAAAAGATCATGCGCCGCCACGTTGGTACGCCGCCAGTCCAGCACCACACCGCCATTGCGCCACATCACGCGAGAGTCCGGGTCCGGCAGATCTTCTGACATGGCCATGATGTGAATCGAATGATCCGCAATGTGCCGCGCCAACCAGAGCGGCAGCCCGGCCTCACCCGCCAGAATTGGCCCGGTGATCCGGCCAAGCATCTGGATATTGCCCAGCGGCTCGCCGTTCGGGCCACCCGTCAGATAGAAATCGTTGATCTGGATTGTCTTTTCATAAACCGTCCGGTTGCGCCGCAACGGGTTCCACGCGACCATTCCGGTCAGGTTATGGTTCATGAAGTTCCGCCCCACCTGACCGGACCGGTTCGCCAGCCCGTTTGGATGGTCTGCATTCGCCGAAGCCAGCAGCAGCGCCGCCGACATCACCGCACCCGCGCACAGGCAGACCACGGGGGCGGTCATCACCTCGCGCAGACCGTTCCGCTCTACCTCAACCCCGGTCAGGCGGCGAGCTTCGGCCAGCAGGCGCACCACCTTTGCCCCGGTCAGAAGTGTGACGTTCGGGTGCAGCAAGGCCGCGGCCAGAGCACAGCTTTCCGCGTCAGACTTGGCCCCGGTGGTATCGGGAAACGCATCCCATGTGGTTGGCGCGCGGGCCAGCCAGCTGTCAAGATCGACACCAAGCGGCAGAGCGCTGACATGCAGCCCCTGCGCCGCAAAGGCGCGGCGCAGCGTCACGATATCCGGCTCGTCGGGCACCGGCGGAAACGGATATGGGGTGGAATGCACAGGTTCAGTCGGATCACCCGTCACATCGCCGCGCACCCGGTACAACGCCTCGGCCCGGCCATACCACGGCTCCAGCGTGTCATAGCCGATGGGCCAGCCCGGCGTCGTTCCGCCGATATGGCGCAACGGGGCAAAATCTTCGGCCCGGTAGCGCAGCAGAACCGCGCCGTAGAACTTGGTATTGCCACCGACAAAGGCATAGTTGCCGGGATTGAACGCAGCGCCCGCCGCATCGTGCCAGACTTCCTTTGGCCGGAAATGACCCCGGCCAAAGATCGCACCAGGATCGCGGGCCTCGGGACAATCCGACAGATGCTCCCCCCGTTCAAGGATCACAACCCGCCGCCCGGTCGGTGCCAGCGCAGCCGCCAATGTGGCCCCGCCCATGCCCGAACCGATGATAATCACATCAGGCTGCATTCGCCCTCATCCGCGCAACACTCTCTTTACAGACAGAAATCATGATCCCGAACCTATCCGGCCCCACCAGCTTAATCACGCCTGCCAGCCGAGCAAAAGCCACGATCTGGACTGGCGAAATCGCCCCACGCCTGCTACAGCCAGTCTTATGCTGCAAGACTGGCTGACCCAGCACGTCGCGAGCCTTGGCACACCGGACCTGGCGTAACAGGGGCTGACCGCCATATGATAAACCTCAACATCGGCGCACCAGCCAGTGACGGCACCGCCGCCCAGCGGATGCGGCATATCCGATGAAGCTGCCAGTTTTCCTTGATCCGCTGCGACATCAGACCTATCGCCGCCTGTGGTCCGCGACGATGATGTCCAATCTTGGCACGCTGGTTCAGACGGTGGGTGCGGGCTGGCTGATGGCAACACTTACGACCTCGCCCGCCATGGTGTCGCTGGTGCAGGCGTCCAATTCTTTGCCGATCATGGCCTTTTCCCTGATTGCAGGGGCACTGGCCGACACTTACAACCGCCGTCGCATCCTGATCTTTGCCCAGATGGCAATGGTCCTGGCCTCGGCAGCCTTGGCCGTGACCGCATGGACCGGCGGGTTGACCCCCTGGATGCTGCTGGGCTTCACCTTTCTGGTCGGCTGCGGCTCGGCGCTTTACAATCCGACCTGGCAGGCCTCGATGGGCGATATCGTCCCCCGCGCAGATCTGCACTCTGCCGTGGGTCTGAACAGCCTCAGCTTCAACATGATGCGCAGCGTCGGCCCGGCGCTTGGTGGCATGATCGTGGCCATTGCCGGGCCTGCGGTTGCGTTTGTGCTGAATGCGGTGCTGACCCTGCCGCTGATCCGCGCGCTGTTCGTCTGGCGTCCCGATTATCCGCGCGCCGATCTGCCCCCCGAACATGTCGGCTCTGCCATCGGGGCCGGGCTGCGCTATGTAATGATGTCACCTGCCTTGCTGCGCGTGATGCTGCGCGGCGCGATCTTTGGCACCGCAGCCGTGATCACGCTGGCGCTGCTGCCGCTGGTGGCCCGCGACATGCTGCAAGGTACGGCCCAGACCTACGGCATTCTGCTGGGTGTGTTCGGGCTGGGGGCCATCGGGGGCGGTATTGCCAATACCCAGCTGGCACGCCGCCTGCAAAACGAATCGGTCGTGCGTCTGGGCTTTGCCGGCTATGCGCTGGCGCTGCTGGGACTCGGGTTTTCAGGCTCGCTGATTGTGGCCTGTCTGTCGCTGCTTCTGGCGGGGGCGAGCTGGGTGCTGGCGCTGGCCTTGTTCAACGTCACGGTACAGCTGTCGACACCGCGCTGGGTGGTGGGGCGGGCGCTTTCCTTTTACCAGACGGCAACCTTTGGCGGCATGGCGCTTGGCTCCTGGCTCTGGGGCGCACTGGCAGAGGCGCAGGGCCTGCCGACCGCCTTTGCTCTGGCCGCCGCCTTGCTGGGGGTGGGCGGGGTTCTGGGCCTGTGGTTGCCGCTTCTGGCTTTCCCTGCCGATGAACTCGGCCCGCTGGGCCGCTTTCGCGCGCCAGAGCCGATGATAGATCTCAAACCCCGCTCCGGCCCGATCATGGTGATGATTGATCATAACATCGCCCATCAGGACACCGAGCTTTTCCTGCAGCTCATGCGCGAACGTCGCCGTATCCGCCTGCGCGACGGGGCAAGGCACTGGACCCTGATGCGTGACATCGAGCGCACGGAAATCTGGATCGAAAGCTACCATGTGCCGACATGGATCGACTACCTGCGCCACAATGCCCGCCGCACGGTCGCGGATGCCGAAAACTCCAACCGGCTTAAGGCCCTGCACCGCAGCACGGAAGGGGAGCAGCGCGTTCATCGTCTGATCGAGCGTCAGACCGTCCCCCTGACCGATGACATGCCCCCCCGCAGCGACGGCCCGATCGGCCTGTAAGCGGCTGCTCTGTCTGTGTCACGGATCAAGACCAACGAGGTCTGCTGACTTTTTTCGTTGCTTCACCCACAGGTCGAGGTCAGCAGCACCGGCAGCAGCGTCAGAGCGCTTGCCACCAGCCCGATCCACGCGCCCATGCGGTACAACCGCGCCTCCCGCGCGGGGCCCATTGGCGCTGTGGCCAGAATCCCCACATGCAGCGCCAGCCCCGCCAGCCAGACCCCAGCCATCGCCACGATATGCAGACTGCCCAACGGAGTGGCCACCCCAGTCCAGCCCCGTGCGCAGCCGATGCCATGCAGCGCATAGACAGCGGCAAACAGCACCGCCCACAGCACCGGCCCCGCCAGCATGCCCGCAACCCAGCGCATTCAGAGCACCTCCTGTGCTGCGACCAGCAGCGCCGAGACCGCCGTGGTGGCCAGCGCAAAATCCTGCCACAGCCGCCACACCGGCGCCGCACCGCGCCGCGAAGCCCCCATCCGGCCGTCTCGCGCATCGGCATGGGTGCGCAGCGCCAGCAGCGCCGCGATCACCCCATGCACCACGGCAAAGCCAAGCAGCACCCCGCGCAGCGCATCGCGGGCATGGCGTGTCGGATCATCCAGCAGCAGCGCCAGGCCGGTCATGGCCGCCAGTGCCACCGCTCCCGCAATCACCCCCAGCAGAGCGCGACGCCGTGCCAGATCTGTTGCGCGCCCCGCCTCTGCCAGCCGCGCCGCTATAGACCCCATGCTCATCGCTCCCAGCGCAACAGCGACCAACACCGCAGGCAAAGCGCCCGACAGGTCCGAGTCCGGTGCCGGCCAACCGGGGGCCACCACCGACAAGAACCCGACCCCGAACAGCAGACAGGCATAGAGTGAGCCATCCGCAACCAGCGTTGCCACCGCCCCGCTATAGGCCAAGGTGCCCCGCACCTGCCAATGCAGCGGCAGCGCCAGACCGGGGGCGGCATCGACCAGCGCATGGTCCCGCCCGGACCCCATCACCGCTCCCCAACGCCAGACCACCAGCACGATGGCCATGATCGCCACCGGAGTCAGCCAGTAAGCCCCCGCCAGCATCAGCATGAAAAAGCTACCAATCACGGCTGCCGTTGCCAGCGGCAGCATGGTATTGCCCGGCAGCACCGCAACATGATCAGGCCGCCCGCTGCCAGACTCCACCACCAGCGTCTCGCGCCAGCCACGCGGCGCGCCGGGCAAAATCCCCTCGCCCCGCGCCAGCATCACGGCAGCCGCCGCATCATCCCGCCCCGGCCCCGGCAAGGAGGCAAAGTTATAGGCCGGCGCCGGCAGCGTCATTGCCCAGTCCAGAGTCGGTGCCTGCCACGGATTCCGGCGGCTGCGTGCCCCGAAAAACCACTGCATCCCCATGTCAAAGACAAACAGGGCAAACCCCATCGCCAGCACCATGCTGAAGATTGACGAGACAAGGTTCGGCAACACCCACTCCGGATTGTCGGGGTAGACATCAATCCGCCTTGGCATCCCCAGCAACCCGGTCAGATGCATGATGAAAAACGTGCCGTGAAACCCGATCAGGATCAGCCAGAACGCGGCCTCCCCCAGTTTTGGCACCCGCGCCCGCCCGCAGATCAGCGGCATCCAATAGGTCAGGGCTGCCATCATCGGAAACACGAACCCACCGATCAGCACATAATGCAGGTGTGCCGTGACAAAGGCGGTGTCATGCGCCTGCCAGTTGAACGGCACAATGGCCAGCATCACCCCGGTCAGCCCGCCCATCACAAAGGTCAGGAAGAACCCCAGCACATACAGCATCGGCAACTTGAGCTGCGGCCGCCCTTTCCAGATTGTTCCGATCCAGGCAAACACCTGCACCGCCGTGGGTACCGCCACCAGCGCCGAGGCGGCAGAAAAGAACGCCAGCGCCATATGCGGGATGCCCACGGTAAACATGTGGTGGACCCACAGCCCGAACGACAGAAACACCAGCCCCAGCACCGCCGCCACCACCGCGCCATAGCCAAGGATCGTCGTCCGGCTCATCACCGGAATGATGGTTGAAAGCGCCCCTGCGGCCGGCAGAAAGATGATGTAGACTTCGGGGTGGCCGAACAGCCAGAACAGGTGCTGCCACAGCAGCGGATCGCCGCCGCGCGCCACGTCAAAGAACGGCCAGTCAAACGCCCGCTCCACCTCCAGCAGGATCGAGCCCAGGATCAGCGGCGGGAACCCCACCAGCATCATCACGCTGGTGCCCAGCATGTACCACCCCATCAGCGGCATCCGCGAAAGTGGCATATGGGCGGATCGGCAACGCAGAATGGTTATCGTGATCTCGACAGCCGCCGCCACGGCGGAAATCTCGACAAAGGTGATCCCCAGCAGCCAGACATCGGCGTTGATCCCCGGCGTATAGGTCTTGTCCGACAGCGGCGTATACATGAACCAGCCGCCATCCGGGGCCACGCCCGCCAGCAGCGACATCAAGATGATCGTGCCGCCAAACAGATAGCACCAGTAGCCCAGCGCCGAGAGGCGCGGAAACGCCATATCCCGCGCACCAAGGATCTTTGGCAGCAGCCATAGCGCCAGCCCCTCCAGCATGGGAATGGCGAACAGAAACATCATGATGCTGCCGTGCATCGTGAAAATCTGGTTATACAGTGCGGTATCGAGGAACGCGCCGCGCGGCGTGGCCAGCTGCGCCCGGATCAGCATCGACAGCACGCCGCCGATGGCAAAGAACACACCGGCGGTCGCCATGAACCGCAGCCCGATCGTGGTATGGTTGACCGAAGCCAGCGCCCCCCGCCACCCCGGCAGATCGGTCCACACCGCCGTCAGCTCGCGGTGCAGGGTCAGCGCCCGCTGCGGCGGGTTTGCCGGTAGTGTCGCATCGCTGCGCTTTGCATCACTCATCATCGCCCCCGCTCACCGTCAGATCGGGAAACGCCCCCGGCTCGTAAACCACCACCGTAAACCGCATCACGCTGTGGCCGATTCCACAGAATTCGGCGCACAGCCCCTCGTGCTCGCCCGGCGCATCCGCCATCAGCCGCGCCACGTTGACCCGCCCCGGCACCGCATCCATCTTGCCGCCCAGACGCGGCACCCAGAAGCTGTGGATCACATCCGTCGCGGTGATCTCGATATCAAACGGCACGCCTGCCGGCACATACAGCACATCGCGCGTTTCCAGCAGCGCCCCATCCGGCCCCGGCTGGGTAAAGGTCCAGCCCCATTGCCGGGCCTCGGCCGTGACCCGCACCGCGCCATCGTCGCGTGGCAAGATCCGCTCACCTACCCAGAACCCGAAGCCGACCAGCACCACCAGCACCGTTATCACAAACCCGACGCCCAAGCCCAGCGTCCAGACCCGTTCATCCGCGCCGTTGCCCTCGGGCCTGCGCCAGGCCACCGCGAGCAAGATCAGCACAAATGCGGTGATCAGACCCGCCCCGATCAGCATCGCCCACCACAGCCCCGCCACCAGCGAGGCCGAGGGTCCGGCAGGGTCGAGCGTTGACAGAGACCCCTGACAGCCCGCGAGCACCGGAACCAAACCGGCCACTGCGGCCTTGTACCCATACCCCCGACCATCAGAACGAGGCGCTGCACCCACATGACACCCAAGCCGACAAAGCCGCTGACCGACCCGATTCAGGAACGAAGCTCTTTCAACGCGACCGAGTCCAAGATCGCCATCTCCGGTCATCCGCTGCATGCGATGATGGTCGCTTTCCCGATCACGCTGGCCTTTTGCACCTTTGCCACCGATGCTCTGTACTGGTGGACCGGCGATCTGTTCTGGCCGCGCGCGGCGCTCTGGGCTGCGGGTGTGGGCTTTCTTGTCGGCGTCTTGGCGGGCATCGTCGGCACGATGGAGCTGTTGGCCGTTCCCGGCATCCGCATCCGCTCTGCCAGCTGGACCCATTTCATCCTCGCGGTCATGCTGCTGTCCATGCTCGGTGCGAATTGGGTCATCCGTCTTGACGATGCCGCCACCGCAGTGCTGCCCTGGGGCATGCTGTTGTCGATGGTCACCGCAGGCATGACCGCCATCACCGGCTGGCATGGCGGCAAGCTGGTGTTTGATTATCAGATCGGCACGCAGAACGATCACAGAGACCCCCCCTGAGGTTCCATCATGATCGCCGGCAGCAGGCCCGCGATCCACGCCAGATCGGGTTTGTTCAGCACCAGCCACAGCACCACCGCGATCTGCGGCACTACAAATGCAATCGCGATCAGCGGCGGGGGCATACGGTAGCGCCCCTCACCTTCACCAGATCGCAGGATCAGATGACCGATCCACGCATGCACCAGAGTCATGCCGCAGACAAAGATCAGCTTGACCCACAGCCATTCCGCCCGCACCTCGGCGACAAAGATCAAAGCGGTGCCCGCTGCAATTGCAATCACCGCAGCGGGGGTGGCAAAGGCGATATAGCCGGTGTGGGTGATCAGCCTGAACTCGGTAAATCGCGATTGACTGCGCGCACCACGATAGTGATGCAGCAAAAGTGGCAGCGCGATCAGCGCCGCGCACCAGCAGAGCAGTGCCGAAATATGCAAAAACTTCAGCAGGGCAATCACGCGGTGAACCCCTGTTTCCAGCCGCGCCGCACCATCCAGAACGCGATGCCAGCCAACGGCAAAAATCCCGGCACCCACATGATCAACCCGGCCAGTTGCTGATCGGACAGAAGCGTCATCCCGAACGCCTCGGCCCCCACCAGATGCTGGGGGTAAAGCCCGGTCGGGGCAAAGGTCAGCACCGCGCCGATGAATCCCATCACCGCCGCCAGCCCGCCGATGCCCAGCGCATGGGCAAACAGCCCTTCTGCCCGCTGATCAGTGTGCAGCACCGCCGACCAGAACAGCCACGCGGGCAGCAGTAGCGCGCCCTGCATCGCCCAATACGCCGTCACACTGGTCCATGCCGCGTCATAGACCGCCGGCACATGCCACAGGATCAGCGCCACCGAGGTCAGCCCCATCGCCACAGCTGCGGGCAGCGCGCGCCACGGCAGCGCCACAGCCAGAGCCGGGGCCACCACCGACACCAGAACCACGTGATGCAGCACGCGCGCCGAAAACAGCGCCACCGTCGCGGCACACAGGGGCGAGACAAACGCCACCACCAACCCGATACCCGCCAGCAGCAGCGCCCGGTCCTGCCCCGCGCTCATCGCGGTCCGCGACCGATGCCAAAGCACTGCAACTCCCCCGCAAGCCAGCATCAGCAGCAGCCAGGGATCGCCGTTCCACGCATAAATAAGCGACTCCGGGGCAATCAGGGGGCCGCAATACGGCACGGCGTCAACACCCATCGTTCAAATCCCAATCTTGTCTTCAATCCTGACGAGCCCGGCACCGCGCACCACAGCTCGCCGATGAACCAACCAGAACCGCGCCGGTTCGTTCCATGATTTTCCCACGATTTTTGCCGCACGCCCCGGATTCTTCGGAATTTTGCAGCTTTCACGGAACACTTCCCGCGCAACGCCCGTTCATTGTAAATGAACGCACCCGATCACCCCGACCCGCAGGTCTTTGTCCGCCCCGCTGACCGCCCGCTGGTGGTGGCCCTGCGCGCCAGCCTCTGGCTGATCGCCGGTCTTGGCATCATCGCATTGCCCTTTGTGCTGATCCTGCTGGGCAGCGACCGCCCGGCCGCGATCCACCCGCTGTGGGATTTCGCCATGGGCTGCGGATTCGCCGCCCTGACGCTTGCCATTGCCCAGTTCGCGCTGACCGGGCGGATCAAGCTGCTGACCACACCGTTCGGGGCCGATATCATCTACCTGTTCCACCGCTTCCTCAGCTGGGGCGTGCTTGGCCTGATGCTGACCCATTTCGGCATCCTCTACATCTGGTATGAACCTGCACTGGGCGAGTTGAACCCGCTGACCGCCCGATGGGAGCTGACAGGGGGCCGCGTCGCACTGGTCTGTTTCGCGGCGCTGATCCTCAGCTCTGAGCTGCGCAAACGGATCGGGCTGGAGTATCACGGCTGGCGCGTTCTCCACATCGCTCTCGCCGTCACCGGCACCTTTGCGGCACTGGCGCATGTGCTGGGCGTCGGCACCTACAGCGCGATGGCGGGCAGCCGCACCCTGTGGATCGGTATCGCGCTGGTCTGGATCGGTTTTCTCGTCTGGTCGCGCCTGCTGCGACCGATGGTTCTGGCCCGCAACCCGTGGCGTGTGATCTCGAACAAGGCCGAGCGTGGCGGCGTCCACACCCTTACCCTGCGCCCCGAAGGCCAGCCGCTGCGCGCGTGGAAGCCGGGGCAATTCGCCTGGCTGACCATCGGCCACGCGCCTTGGGCCCTGCGAGAACACCCCTTTACCATCTCGACCGCGCCGGACCGGGGGCCAGAGATTTCGTTTTCGATCAAGCCGCTTGGCGACGATTCCGAACGCATGGCCAAAACCCCGCCGGGCACGCTGGCCTATGTCGATGGCCCCTTCGGCACCTTTTCCATTGACCGCGAGGCCACGGCCGAGGGCTTTGTGATGATTGCAGGCGGCGTCGGCATTACCCCGATCCTGTCAAACCTGCACGCCCTGCAATCGCGCGATGATCCGCGCCCGGTGATCCTGATCTATGCCAACAGCACGCTGGATGAGGCCGCTTTCCGTGAAGCGCTTGACGCCATTGCGCAGGATATCGACCTGACCATCGTGCATGTGCCCGAAGAGGCACCCGAAGACTGGCAGGGCGAAACCGGGATGATCGACAAAGACCTGCTCGCCCGCCACCTGCCCGACACGACCCACGACTGGCCGCATATGCTCTGCGGTCCGGCCCCGATGCTGGAGGCGGTGTCAAAGGGGTTGACCGCGCTGGGGGTGCCCGCACGGCGGATCAGTTCCGAAATCTTTGATTTGGTGTAACGCATGCGACAGACCTACGCCCGACTTCTGGCCGCCGCCCTTGTCGCCTTTGCGCTCGCGATGGCGCTTGTCTTTGCCCTGGCGGTCAATGGATAGGGCCATCTTGTACGACTGCGTATTCATGTTGGTCCAAATACTCCCGCCGGAGGCATCTGACCTTAGGCTGGGGAGCGTCCGGCGGGAGTATTTGGACCAAGATGAAATCACATGTCTAAAAATGGGCCAGCGGGCAGCCGTCTGGTTCACCGGCAGCGCAACGGCAATAGATGGCTGCCCCGGCATCACACCCGCCTTGGTATGGAAGCGCTGATCTGGTCCTGTTCTGCGGAACAATTCGTCGTGTTTCCAGTTCTTCTCAGACGACGCTAAAGGCGACCTTTTCTGAACAATCCCGAGACTCCGTGACGGAGGCGGTCATTGCCAAAATCAGGCCGCACGAAACTGACCCGCCGATCCGAAAACCGTCCAGAGGAGTGTATGCCCTGATGTCAAAGGCACCTTGTCCGCTCAGCACGATGATGACAGCCTTTGGCCCAGCCGGCCGCTGGTCTGCGGCGATCGTCATCCCGGCCCGAAACGAGGCGCAGCGGATTGTCCGTTGCCTTGATGCGGCGGCGGTGGCGATCCGCACCGCCCAGCCCGTCGCGACGGGACTGATCGTGGTGGTCAACAATTCAACCGATGCCACCCGTGATCATGCCGTTGTGTGGGCGCTCACCCATCCACAGGTGCCGCTGGTGCTGGTCAACTGCCTGTTTGCACCCGAGGATGCCAATGCGGGGGCTGCGCGCCGGGTGGGGCTGGATCTTGCGGCAAAGCGCGTGCCACCCGATGGGGTGCTGATGACCACCGACGCCGACAGCTCGGTGCGCCCCGACTGGATCACCCGGAACCTGCACGAGCTGACACAGGCTGACCTGATCTGCGGACGGTTCGTCGCCGACCCGGCAGAGGCCAGCACCTTGCCAGAGGCGGTCGCGCGGCACTGCACGATAGAGACCGATTACATGTCAGTTGCTGTCAAGGTTGCGGCCCTTCTGGACCCGCAGCCGCATGACCCCGACCCGCCGCATCTCACCGCGCCGGGGGCCAGCCTCGCCTTTACCCGGCACCTGTACGACACCGTCGGTGGCATGCCTGCCATTGCGATGAGCGAAGACCGCGCCTTTGCCGCCCTTGCCGAAGAGCACGATTTCCGGCTCCGGCATTCCGATACGGTGATTGTCGAGACCTCGTGCCGGATGACCGGGCGTACTGGCGGCGGTATGGCGGGCGCGCTGCGGGCGCGCGCGGTCGAAACTGATCCGCTGGCCGATGAATGGCTGGAGCCTGCTGCCACCTTTATCCTGCGCTACCGGCTGCGCGGTCTGTTGCGCGCGGCTTGGCCCGATCCGATCGCGCTGCAGGCCCGGCTGGCGGACTCGCTGGGCTTTGCCGAGGCGGTGCGGCTGATGTCTGCGCCCTTGCCGCCGCATTTCGGGACGTTTCTGGCACGCATCGAGGCAGGCTCGCCGGCACTGGCGCGCGTCCGGCTGCGGATGAGCGGGTGTCGGGCCGAACTGCCGCTGCTACAGGCGGCGCTTGCCGGGCAGCACGAACAAATGGCGGAACCCGGCCTGCGTAAACGGAGCGCGGGCTAAGATGGCACAGGCAAAACTGTCGCCGACAGACCCCGTTGGCCAGGCGCTGTCCACCATCGCCGCCCATGCCGGGGCGGCTGATCGTGGCGAGGTCACGCTGGCCGCCGATCTGGCGCTTTTGCACCACTGCGGGGTGCTGTCAGAACTGGCACGTCAAACCTCACCGGGCGGCGACACGCTGGCCGGGGCCACGCTGTTGCGCCGGATCGGCCGGGCCAGTCTTGCGGTCGGGCGGATTGTCGAAGGTCATGCCAATGCCTTGCTGCTGATCCATCTTTACGGCACCTCTGCCCAGCGGATGCAGGCCACGGCAGCGGCAGGCGCGGGCGCACTCTTTGGTGTCTGGGGAGCGGAAGGCACAGATCCGGTGACCGTCTCTGCACGCCATGGCAACACCATGACGCTGTCAGGGGCAAAGCAGTTCTGCTCGGGCATCGGTCTGCTGTCCTGGGCGGTCGTGCCTGTCACTCTGGCAGAGGGGCCGCAACTGTTTCTGGTCGATGTGCGCGATCCCGACCGCGGCGATCTGTCGACCTGGCAGGTCAGCGGCATGCGGGCCACGGCGTCGGGTCGCTATGACCTGACCGGGCTGACAGCACAGACGCTGGGATTGCCCGGTGATTTCACCCAAGAGCCGCATTTTGAGGGCGGGATCTGGCGCTATTGCGCGCTGCACTGTGGCGGGCTTGAAGCTTTGGCCGAAGAGGCGCGGCGCCATATCCTTTCGCGGCAGCAGGCCGATGATCCGCATCAGCGGGCGCGGCTGGCGCATCTGGCGATCCATGCGCAGACCGCCCGGCTGTGGGTGGAGTCCTGCTGCACATCAGTTGTGACCGATGACGTTGCCGCCCCTTGCGTGACGCAAGCCCTGCTGGCGCGCGAGGCGGTGGAACAGGCCTGCCTGTCCGGCATCGCGCTGGCGGAGCGCATTCTGGGCACACAGGCCTTTGCCTCCCGCAGCCCCGCGGATCGCATCCGCCGCGATCTGGCGTTCTTTCTGCGGCAGGCAAATCTGGACGGCAAACTGGCAAAGGCTGGTACAAACTTGCTGGCCCGGACTGCCCCATTGGGAGAGTGCGTCACATGACACCCCTGTTGCAAACGGCCCGTCTGGCACCCTGGACCACGATCAACCACGTGTCCCGCAATGGCGATGTCCTGCTGTTGGCACCGCATCCCGATGACGAAACCCTTGGCTGCGGCGGGGCGATTGCCGCGCTGACAGAGGCGGGACGCACCGTGCAGGTGGTGGTGGTGACCGACGGCTGCCACTCGCATCCACGCTCGCGCCTGTACCCGGCGGAGCAGCTGCGCCAGCTCAGGGAGGCGGAAGTGCAGCAGGCTGTGGCGATCCTGACCGGGGGGCACGGGCCTGCCCCCATCATGCTGAACTACCCCGATGCCGCTACCCCCGAGGACGGCGATGCCATAGCGGCGGCCGCAGACCGCATTGTTCCGCTTGTCAGCGAAACGACAACCGCGCTCTGGGCGGCGTGGGGCAGCGATCCGCACCATGACCACATCAACGTCGCCCGCATCGCAGCGGGTGTTGCGGCCCGGCTTCCGCATCTGGCCTACTGGTCCTACCCGATCTGGGGGCGTTTTCTGGAACAGATCCCCACGCTGAATCCTGCTCTGATGGTTAAATTCGACACGCAGAACTGGCAGGACCGCAAGGCCAGAGCGGTCGCAGCCCACGCCTCGCAGATGACCGGGCTGATCACGGATGACCCGACCGGGTTCCGGATGAGCGATATCCTGCAGCAGCACTTTATCGCCACGCCAGAGATATTCCTGCGCGAGGAGGCGGTATGACCGAAAGCTCTGACCATTTTGACCGGCTGTATCGCGCCAATCCGGACCCGTGGGATTACCGGACCAGTGGCTATGAGCAGCGCAAGTATGACGCCACACTCGCCGCGCTGACCCGGCACCACTACGGCTCTGTGTTGGAGGCCGGATGTTCGATCGGTGTTCTCAGCGCGCGGCTTGCGCAGCGCTGCGACAGGCTGCTTGCGCTGGATTTCTCGGATCTTGCCGTTGCACAGGCGGTCAGGGCGTTGGCCCCGGTCCGCCATGCGCAGGCCCGTCGCGCCACCCTGCCGGACGACTGGCCAGAGGGAAGGTATGACCTGATCATGCTGTCAGAATTCATCTACTACCTGACCCCGGATCAGATCAGGCAGACAGCACAGCTGGCCGCCCGCGACGCGCGGGACGGGGCCGAATGTGTGCTGGTCCATTGGCAGGGCGACACCCAGACCACAATCACCCCGAACGCCGCGCGCGATCTGTTCTGCGCCGAACTCGCCGCGCACCGCGGCTTCCAGACGATCACCCATCCGACAACGGGCGAGTATGATCACCTGACCCTTTTGTTTGACACGGAACCGGAATGACACAAACTGGCGTTCACTCCATCAACCCCTCAGAGCGTGATGCAATGCGCGATGCCATTGACCGGGCGCTGACAGCACAGACTGAAACCGGCAAGGCCGGGATCGCCGCCAGCATCATCCGCGATGGCGGCGTTATCGCCACGGGCGAAAACGAGGTGCATCTGCAGTCAGACCCGACGCAGCATGCGGAAATGGTGGCGATCACCCGTGCCGCTCAGGCGCTTGGCACCACCGACCTGACCGGCTGCACCCTGATCTCTACCCTGCAGCCCTGCGAGATGTGCCTTGCGGCGATGCGCTTTGCCGGGATCAGCCGGGTAATCTTTGCAGCGACACAAGCCCGCGTGGCCGCCAAATATTTTGTCTTCCCCCACCTGCGGATCGACGATTTTCAGCGCGGCGGTGGCTTTACCGCCCTTGGCGGCATTGATGAGGACCGCATTCTGCACCTTTACGCCACGGGAAAGGAGTGAACATGACCATGCCCGAGATGTTGTCGATTCTGGAAACCGCGCTGTATGTCGATGACCTTGACCGCGCAGCAGCGTTTTATGAGGGGGTGATGGGCCTGCCTGTCCCGCATGCGGATGACCGGATGCGGGCCTATGATGTGAAAAAGCGCTCTGTGCTGCTGTTGTTCCTGCGCGGCGGCACCACTACGCCCGTGCGGACCGACAGCGGTCTGATCCCGCCACATGACGCAAGCGGGCAGATCCACATGGCCTTTGCCATCGCGCCCGATCAGCTGGAGCCGTGGCGCGCGCATCTGACGGCGAACGGCGTTGTCATCGGAGGCACGTCTGACTGGAAACGCGGCGGCCACAGCCTCTATTTCCGCGATCCTGACGGCAACATGCTGGAGGTGGCGACCACCCCCGGCCTGTGGGAAGGCTTCTGATCGCCGGCCCGGCAACGCAGGCGGGCCCAGCGCTCACCAACGAAATTCCCCATGGGGCGGGCACCGGGGGGAACAATTCGGGGGAACAATATTGCGCCAAAGGTGTTCCTTTCTGGCAGGGCTTGCGAAAGGACACCGGATGAACACACCCTACTCCCGCTCTCATGGCGTTTCAGATGCCCCGGTGCCGGGGCTGACCACCTTCAGCTATTTTGCTGCCGCATTTTTCACGCTGACCTTGCTGACTGACATTGCCTACATTCAGACCACAGTGCTGATGTGGAAAGATTTCTCGTCCTGGCTTTTGTTTTTCGGCCTGATTGCGGCGGCAGTTGCGACCCTGCTTTGGCTGGTCGATCTGGCCGTTCACCGCCATCGCCCAATGGGGGGCATTGTTGTCCTGAATGTGGCCGTGCTGATCTGCGCGCTTCTCAACAGCCTGCTGCATGCCGGTGATGGCTGGACGGCGATTGTGCCTTGGGGGGTCGGTCTTTCGGCCTTGACCTGTCTTCTGATGCTCGGCTCAGCCGTGCTGCGGCGGCGCGCAACTGTCCACCGCCCCTATCTCTAGCGCCAGCTTCGGCTTGCGCTTTCGCCCCCGAAAAGGACGACACCCGATGAATACCACTGTGAAATCGAAAACCACTGTGAAATCCGCCACCCATGTCTCACAACAGAGCCTGATGCTTTGCGGCACCGCGATGCTGCTTGTCCTGGCCCTGACCCATCCTGTCTTTGCGCAGGACGGAGGATCGGGTGAGTTTGACATCAGCCGCCAGATCGGCCCTGACCCCTATCTGCCAGAGCCGAACTACGTCAACCTGCTGGCCACGGTGAAAGTGGCTGAGGTGGTGGGCTGGGCCGAGGGGGAAACGCCGACTGTGCCCGAGGGGCTGACAATTGCGGCCTATGCGACCGATCTGGTCAATCCGCGCACCGTTCACACCCTGCCCAATGGCGATGTGCTGGTCGTGCAATCGCGCGCGCCGGAAGACAAGCCCCGGTTTCGCCCGAAAGACTATATCCGCGACTGGATCATGGCCTTTGCCGCCGGGGGCGGTGACGGGCCGCAGCGCGAGACCAATCTGATCACCCTGTTGCGCGACACCGACCGCGACGGGGTGGTGGACGAACGCCATGATCTGCTGACCGGCCTGCATTCACCCTTCGGCCTCGCCTGGATCGACGACACGCTCTATGTCGCTGCGGCGGATGGCGTCGAAAGCTATCCCTACGCGCTGGGTGAGAACACCATCACCGCGCCGCCTACGGTGCTGACGCCGCTGCCCGGCGGGCCGCTGAACCATCACTGGACCAAGGATCTGGCGCTCGGCCCCGATGGCACCATGCTCTATGCTTCAGTCGGCTCGAACTCGAACGCCGCCGAAAACGGAATGGAGGCAGAAAAGGGCCGTGCCGCGATCTGGGAGATTGACCGCGCCACCGGTGCCGCGCGGATTTATGCCTCGGGCCTGCGCAACCCCAATGGGCTGACGTTCAATCCCGATTCCGGCATGCTCTGGGCGGTCATCAACGAACGCGATGAACTTGGCCCCGATCTGGTGCCCGATTACATGACCTCGGTGCAGGATGGCGCGTTTTACGGCTGGCCCTACAGCTATTACGGCAACCATGTTGACGCGCGCGTCGTCCCTGCAAGGCCCGATCTGGTGGCGACCGCCATCGCGCCCGATTATGCGCTGTCCAGCCATGTTGCAGCGCTGGGTCTGGTCTTCACCAACGGCTCTGCCATGCCAGACGCCTATGCCAGCGGAGCCTTTGTGGGCCAGCGCGGCAGCTGGAACCGTGACACCTTCAACGGCTACAAGGTATCGTATGTGCCTTTCACCAATGGCGTGCCTGACGGCATGGCGCAGGATGTGGTGACCGGATTCCTGCAGGATGATCAGGCCCGTGGCCGCCCGGTCGGCCTTGGCCTTGACGGCACCGGCGCGCTGCTGATCGCGGATGATGCCGGCAACACCGTCTGGCGGGTCGCGGCAGCGGATGGGCGTATCACCGACGCCCCGGTGGACAGCGACCGGGTTCAGGCCAGCGAAGCCGCCCAGCTACCGGCTGGGCCAGAGGCAGAAGCCCCGGCGGCTCCCACAGGCGATGACGCCACCACACCTGACACAGACGCTGCAACACCAGCTCCGGCCAACGAAACTGCGCCAGATGAACCGGCACCGGTCCCGCAGGAGTAAGCGGCAGAACCTGCCGCCCGACCCGGATCAAAAACACATGCTCAACGGCCACACCGGCCGTTGAAAAAGCACCATGTCCAGCCCGCAGCCAGACCCATGAGGCCCCATGCAGATCTCACTCTCCGTCAACGGCACCACCCATGATCTGACCCTTGATCCGCGCACCACCCTGCTCGATGCGCTCCGGCAGCATCTTGGGCTGACCGGCACCAAAAAGGGCTGCGACCATGGCCAGTGCGGTGCCTGTACCGTGCTCCTGGATGGCCGCAGGGTCAACGCCTGCCTGACGCTGGCCTGCATGGTGCAGGATCAGCCTGTTACCACAATCGAAGGTCTGGGCACGCCCGACGCGCTGACGCCGCTGCAACAGCAGTTTCTGGACCATGACGGCTTTCAATGCGGCTATTGCACACCGGGTCAGATCTGTTCGGCGACCGCCATGCTAAAGGAAATCGCCGCCGGATGGCCCAGCCACGCCAGCGCCGATCTGACCGGCCCGGTTGCGGTGACCCATGCCGAGATTGCCGAACGGATGAGCGGCAATCTGTGCCGGTGTGCTGCCTACTCCAACATCGTCGATGCCATTCGGCAGGCGGCGGAGCAGCAGGGGGACGCCGCATGAAACCCTTTACCTATCACCGCGCCCAGACACTGACAGACCGCCCCGACGGGGCGACGATCATCGCCGGGGGCACCAATCTGTTGGACCTGATGAAGCACGAGGTGATGACGCCAGAGGCGCTGCTCGACATCACCGCGCTGGACCTGAACCGGCTCGAAGCGCAGGGCGAGGGATTGCGCATCGGGGCCTTGGTGCGCAACAGCGATCTGGCCGCCGATCCCGTGATCCGGCGCGATTACCCGCTGCTGTCACGCGCGCTTCTGGCCGGGGCCAGCGGGCAGTTGCGCAACATGGCGACCACGGGCGGCAATCTGATGCAGCGCACCCGCTGCCCCTATTTCTACGACCGCCGCATGCCCTGCAACAAACGCGAGCCGGGTTCGGGCTGCGCCGCCATCGGCGGGATCAACCGCAATCACGCCATTCTGGGCACCTCGCCCGCCTGTATCGCCACCTATTCCGGCGATATGGCCGTGGCTCTGCGCGCGCTGGATGCCGAGGTGGAAATCGACGGTCCCGCCCCACGCCGCGTGCCGCTGTCAGAGTTTCACCGGCTGCCGGGCGACACGCCGGATGTGGAAACCGCGCTGCGCCCGGATGAGATCATCACCGCTGTTCTGCTGCCCGCCCCCATCGGTGGGCAACAGCTCTATCGCAAGGTGCGCGACCGCGCGTCATATGCCTTCGCGCTGGTATCGGTGGCGGCAATCATCGGCATGGAGAACAATCGCATTGCGCATGCCGCACTTGCCTTTGGTGGCGTCGCGGCAAAGCCGTGGCGTGATGCCGGGGCCGAGGCTTTGCTGATCGGCCAGCCCCCCTCGGACGCACTGTTTGAACAGGCAGCCGATCTGATCCTGAAACCGGCCAAAGGGTACGGCGGCAATGATTTCAAGATTCCGCTCTTGCGCCGCACCCTGATTGCCACGCTGCGCGATGCCACCGGCATGGAGGCTACAGCATGACCCGTCATCTCAAGGTAGATGCCCCGATCCCCGACAGCCCGCTCGATCACATGGCGCAGGGGGTGCTGGGCAAACCCGTCTCCCGGCTGGAGGGGCCGCTGAAAGTCACCGGTCGCGCCACCTATGCCGCCGAGGCCCGGCCAGACGGCCTGCTCTATGGCGTGCTGGTGCAGGCCGCGATCCCGGCGGGTAAGGTGCTGAGCATCGGAGACGCCCCCGGCGCGCTGGCGGTGATCCACGATCCGCGCCTGATCCGCTACGCGGCACAGGGCATGGCCACCGAAGGCCCGACAGCCGGGCCGGATCAGGTGGAATACATGGGTCAGGCCATCGCCGTGGTGGTGGCCGAGACGTTTGAGGCCGCGCAGGCGGCGGCACAGGCGTTGCAGATCACGTATGAGGCCAAGGATGTGCCGGTCGACCCTGAAGCGGTCGAACCGGAACGGCCCGAGAAAAAGCAATCCGCCACCGGCGATCTGGACCGCGCGATGCAGGATGCGGCCCACACGCTCGATCAGATCTGGCACACCCCATCGCACACCGCAGCGGCGATGGAGCCGCATGCCGCCATCGCCGAATGGTCGGGCGATCAGCTGACTGTGCGGGCGGGCTATCAGATGCTGGCCACCAGCCGCGAACAGTTGGCCGATGCGCTGGGGATCAGACCCGATCAGCTGCGGCTGCTGGCCCCCTACGTCGGCGGCGGCTTTGGCTCCAAGCTGGGGATCAACGCCGACTCCGTTGCCGCCGCGATTGCGGCGCATCAGCTGGGTCGTCCGGTTCAGGTGGTGATGACGCGCCAGCAGGTGTTCGATCTGGCGCACCGCCGGTCAGAAACCCGCCAGCGCATCCGGCTGGCCTGCACCGCCGATGGCAAACTGACCGGCATCGGACACGAGGCGCTGGTGTCAAACCTGCCCGGCGTCAGCTTTTCCGAGCCGGTGACACAGGCGACGCCCTTTACCTATCAGGCCGCACACCGGCAGATCGTTCATGCCATCGCCCGGATTCACCGCAGCTGCGCCGGTTCGGTCCGCGCCCCCGGCGAGGCGGTGGGGGCGACGGTGTTCGAATGCGCGATGGACGAGCTGGCCGAGACTGCGGACATCGACCCGGTAGAGCTGCGGTTGTGCAACATCCCCGACACCGAACCGGGCACCAACCGCCCGTTTTCCAGCCACAAACTGGCCGAGGCGCTGCGCGAAGGGGCAAGTCGCTTTGGCTGGTCCGACCGCCGCCCGACCCGCCAGCGGTTAGAGGGCGAATGGTACATCGGCATGGGCGTCGCATCGGCGGTGCGGGTGAACTCGCTGATCGAATCCCGCGCCCGCGTCATTTTGCAGGCCGACGGGCGGGCCATTGTCGAGACCGACATGACCGACATCGGCACCGGCAGCTATACGATCCTGGGTCAGATCGCCGCCGAAACGCTGGGGCTGGCGGTTGACCGGGTCGAGGTGCGGCTGGGGGATTCCGACTTCCCGCCCGCCTCCGGCTCTGGCGGGTCGTTCGGCGCGGCGTCCAGCGGCACCTCGGTCTACCTCGCCTGCGCCGAAATCCGCAGTCAGATCGCCGCGCTGGCCGGCTGTGACGAGGCGGATCTGACCTTGCAGAACGGTCAGGTCCGCACGGGCAATGTCTCGCGCCCGCTGGACGCGCTGCTGACGGCGGAGCTGACAGGAGACGGCCATCTGGAGCCGGGCAAGACCGAAGACACGGTGCGGCAGGCCACCTGGGGCAGCCATTGGGCCGAGGTTGCGGTCAACCGCTGGACCGGCGAGGTCCGCGTCCGCCGGATGCTGGGCGTCTTTGCCTGCGGCCGCGTGCTGAACGAAAAGACCGCCCGTTCGCAATGTCTGGGCGGCATGACCTTTGGCCTTGGCATGGCCCTGACCGAGGCGATGGAGCATGACCCGCGGGATGGCCACATTGTCACCCGCGATCTGGCGGAATATCACATCCCCTGTCACGCCGATGTGCCGCCGCTGGAGGTTCACTTCCTGTCCGAAAGCGATACCTATGTCGGCCCGCTGCACGCAAAAGGGCTGGGCGAGCTGGGCATCTGCGGGGCCGGCGCCGCGATCCTGAATGCGATCCACAATGCCTGTGGTGTCCGGGTCCGTGAGCTGCCCGCGACCCCTGACAAGATCATCGCGGGCTTGCAGGACTGACGCAGTTCACAGGGCCGTGTGGGGGCCCTTCTGACGCGACATAGGCCGGAACATTCGCCACGCCTATTGGTTTCTTTTGTACGACACCCGCAACCATCGCGGGTCAGGACAAATGCCATTCAGGAGGAAAATGGACATGGCCAATTCACGATATGACAACCGCAGATCCGACCGCAGCCAACAGGGCTGGACCCGTGACGAGGATCAGAGGAACTGGCAGAGCGAGGGCGAGAGCCCTCAGCGCCAAAGCGACTGGAACAGTGATTTTGACCGGCGCGGCGCTCAAGGTGGTTCTCAACAGCAGGGCGGTTTCGAAGAGCGGCGGGGCTATGATGATCAGCGGGGCCGCTATGACAGCCCCTCTGCCGGAATGAGTTCGCAGGGCAGACGCCACCCCGAAGATACGTTCATCGCGGGTTATGGCTACGGCGGTGGTATGGCCTCTGGTGGCTTGGGCTATGGTGCGGGGGTTTCTGGCGGATATGACCAGCGGGACGCCGGATATTCGCGTGATTATGGCTCATCCCGCGATCATGAACGCGGCATGCTGACACGGGCCGGCGATGAAATCGCATCCTGGTTTGGTGACGAAGATGCCGCCCGTCGCCGCGAGCAGGATCATCGCGGCAAGGGCCCGCGCGGCTATCAGCGTTCGGATGAACGCATCCGTGAAGATGTCAGCGACCGGCTGAGTGATGACCCGCGTGTCGATGCCAGTGAGATTGATGTGACCGTCGAAGGCGGCGAAGTCACTCTGGCAGGCGAGGTCTCATCCAAATATGCCAAGCGTTATGCCGAAGACTGCGCTGACGCCGTTTCCGGCGTGGCCCATGTGCAGAATAACCTGCGGGTAAAGCGCATTGGCACTGACATCACAGGTGGGGCAAGCACCCAGATCTGAGGCCCTTAAGACCGGAAAGAAGCGGCGACATCTCGTCGCTTCCGGTGCTGGATCGCCTGAAATGATCGTGGCGGCCAGCGCAACCACGGCAAGAACCACCCCCATATCAGGAACAAAGCGATAGCCCTGATGTTGACTGACTGAACGCCTCAAAGGAGGCATCACCCCCCAGGAGGAGATAAAATGACCCTTAAACTCACCCCCGCATTCGCCCTTCCGCTTGTCATCGCCCTTGGCACCAGCACCGCTGTCTTCGCGCAGGATGCTACTACAGGGACCGACACCAGCGCCGGTGCGACAGGCACACCGCTGGACTGGGATGACACAATGAATGACGCGTTTTTCAGCGACACCACTGCTGGTACGTTGCGCGGTGACGATGAAATCACCACGAACTGGGCAAGCCTGACACCCGAGCAGCAAGACCGTGTGCGCCAACATTGCGAAACCGTGAATGCAGATGCCACCGGGACTGACGGGGCCGAGGCCCCTGACACCCTTGAAACCGGCGACACCGGCACCAGCGATCCGGCAACGGCCGCACCTGTCGCAGGTGCTGACGGCGCCCTCAGCACCGATGGCACCGCCATGGATGGCACGGCGACAGATGGCGCGGCGGCAACTGGCGACACCGCAACCACGGGTGACACCACGACCGCTACCGGCGATACCACCACGGCAGGCGATGCCACCACGGGTGACGCGACTGCGACCGGTGACATGTCTGCGACCGGCACCCTGAGCGTGGATCAAGCCTCGGCAAACATGAGCCAGCTTTGCACTCTCGTCACCGATCTTTGATCCTCTGAACAAGCTGCCGGGGCAGGAAGTTGCCTGCCCCGGCCCAAGGCGCAGAAAGGCCCGCACATATGGCCCTGGAACTGCGGCAAGTCTATCTCGATAGTATTGCTCAAATTCTCGAAGTCTGCGGCGTACTGGCCATTGTGGCAGGAACCGCATTTGCCCTTTGGGAAGTATTGCGCAATCTGGTCCGGCACCGTGAGGGGGAAAAGATCTTTGACCTTTTCCGCACCCGTCTGGCCAAAAGCATTCTGATCGGGGTCGAGTTTCTGATCGCAGCAGATATTGTCGGAACGGTTACCATTGACCCCACCACGGAAAGTCTGGGCAAACTGGCAATGATCGTTCTGATCCGCACCTTTCTGAGCTTTACGCTGGAGGTGGAAATAGAGGGCCGATGGCCATGGCAACGTCACCGCAACCGGCACAAAGACGATTGACCCGCCTGACAGCAGCAAAGGAGAGGATCCATGCCCCAGGGAGACAAAACCAAATACACCGACAAGCAAAAGCGCAAGGCAGAGCATATTGCCGACAGCTATGAAGAGCGCGGCGTAGAGGCGGAAGAGGCGGAAAAGCGCGCCTGGGCCACCGTCAACAAGGATGACGGAGGTGGCAACAAAAGCGGCTCGGGGCGCGGCACCCATACCGGAAACCCCGCCGCAAAGAAGGGTGGGGAAAAGGGCGGCGAAGCTTCGGCTGCGCGTCCCGCGGCAGAGCGGTCCGCCTCCGCCAAAAAGGCTGCCGAGACCCGCAAGAAGAATGCGGAGGCTGATTGAGAACTTTTCGAACCGGCAGGCCGCTTATTCCCGTTCCACCTCGGGCGTCAGCAGGTTTGTACTTTCCCCGCTGTTGATTTCCGCCTCGATGATGTGGCTGATCGCCTCGGTCTGGGTCATGTCAGCAGAATCCGTGGCGTCCAGCGGATCGACTTCCATCAGTCTCAGCCGCATCGCCCCGATCTGACCCCCGGCCTCCTCGACAGCTGCGGCGACACGCTTCAGGGCGTCGCTGCGCGCACCCTCAAAGCTGGCTCCAGCCGTCTTGATCCAGCCGACACAGTGAAACCGCACGCCGGTATCCCCGATAGTGGTCGCCCAGACCGATGGCCCCGGCTCTGTGAGGATGAAATCCGCCTGTTGCAGCGCGGTTAGCATGACCTTGTCGAGGCCGGTAAGGGCACCGTTTGAGGTGATGTCCAGATCAAAACTGAACCGCCGGTTGGGGTGCCGGGTGTAATTGATGATCCGCGACTTGAAGACGGTGGCGTTGGGAATGCTGATATGGTTGCCATCGGGCGAGATCAGAATGGTCGCGCGCGAGGTAAGCCGGACCACATGTCCGACATCTCCTCCAATTTCGATCAGGTCACGCGGACGAAACGGGCTGCGCAAACTCAGCATGATCGAGGCAATGAAGTTTTCGACAGAGTCCCGCACCGCAAAACCGACAGCAAGCCCGAAAATCCCCGCCGCCCCAAGCACCGTGCCCAGCAGCGCCGAGGCGCCCAGAATGTCCAGAGCGACCACAACCCCCGCCAGAACCGCGGCGACGCGCACGACCTGCCGCAACACCTCGGCCACAAATTCATTGGGGGCGAGGCGGTTCCACGGCTGATTGAGCCGTGCAAACCGGAACCCTGCCCAGATCACCAGTGCTCCGCCCGCCACGGCGATCAGCAGAACCGGAATCGCGGCGATCCATGCCGTCAAACGTCGCATCATCCTGTCAAGAACGGGGGAGACCCGTTCGCGGACATCGGTGGTCACCTCGACCGAGTTCTGAACGGCGACCACCCCCTCGACGCGATCGGCGATCTGATCCAGCGCCTCGACTTCGTCATAACTCAGCACCCTGCCGGTCAGCGTGACCACGCCACCGCGTACCGATGTTACTACATTTTCATAGCCTTGCAGGCTTTGCAGCACATCTTGCAGACGCTGCCGGATAAGCCTGTCTTCGGTTGCGGTCAGCGTGGTTGTGATCGGAGCATCGGTCAATCTGGCCGGGTCCTCCGACTGACCCGCCGCAGGAACCGCAAGGACCAAAGGCAAGGCCAGCGCCAGCCCCATCAGGATGACGCGCAGTGGGTGGAGAAGGGGGACGAGAGTCATAATGCCTGCTTCATGATCCAAACACGCACCTTTTGTATTCTCACCGCAAGATGAAACTGGTCAAAAACGCACAAAGGCCGATCACTGCCCCCTGCCTGTCCAATCATTCGATCACGGCACAGGCCAGACGTTCCCCCGCCGCGCCAGAGGGTTGGGTCTTATGGTCATCGGGTTCTGCATGGATCATGAGCGCGCGGCCAAGAATGCTGTTTTCCCCTTCGGCCAGCAAGACAAAGGGATTGAAGACTTCAGCCCGCGCGGTGCCGGCGTCATCCACCCAGATATTTTGCATATCGCCGGCATGTGGTCCGGTTTCGCTCAGGAAACCATGTTCGACATTGCTTGGGTTAAAGTGCCCGCCAGCGCTTTCATGCTGGCCGGTATGATCGCAAGAGCCCGTTTCATGCACATGAAACGCAACCCAGCGGGCAGGCGGCAACCCATTCACTTCCACCCCGATGAGCACACCCGAGGGCGTTCCGGTCAAATGGGCTTTGCCGGTTTCTGCCCCCTCGCCATCGACGAATGTGGCCTCTGCGGTCTGCATGGTCTGTGCCGTCTGTCCAATCGCAAACGATGGCAGAGCGGCAAGGCCAATCGCCACCAGGCAAGGGGTGAATTGTGCGGCAATACAGGAACGGGTCATCGTGAAATCCTCCGGCTTCTGGGGTCAGGGATGTAACCGAAAGCGGGCGGGTTAGTTCCCGCCACAGGGCTTTCCGCCGCCCCATGGGTCAAACTTGCGCATGATGTGGGGAACGGAATGCGCCGCTGGCGCGTTCATCACTCAGTCGAGTGGGAGAATTCATCTATGCGCATCGCTCAAGTGGCGCCACTTTTCGAAATGGTTCCACCCAGCGCCTATGGCGGCACCGAACGCATCATCGCCACCCTGTGCGACCACCTTGTCGCCCGTGGACATGACGTAACCCTGTTCGCTGCTGCCGGGTCAGCGACAGCTGCAACGCTGGTCGAGTCCCGCGCGTGCGGCCTGCGCGAAGACCCTGCGCCAAGGGTTTCCCCAATTGCCGCGCATCTTGCCATGCTTGATCAGGTGCGCGCGCGGCAGGCGGAGTTTGACGTGATCCACTGCCACCTGTCGCATTTTCAGCACTTCCCGTTGTTCGAGGGTTTTGCTGCCAAAACGCTGACCACACCGCATGGCCGGCTGGATTACGCAGATTTGCCTGCGGCTCTCGCCCGGTGGCCTGATATGCCGATGAATTCCATCTCGCTGAACCAGCGGCAACCGCTTTCACAGGCGAACTGGGTGGCCAATATCTATCATGGCTTGCCGCGAGATCTTTACCGGCCCTTGCCGGACCCCACCCCCGGTATCGCGCCCTATCTGGCGTTTATCGGACGCTTTTCGCGCGACAAACGGGCCGACCGGGCCATCGCCATCGCCAAGGCCGCGGGCCTGCCCCTGAAACTTGCCGCCAAGATCGACGATGATGACCGGGCATGGTTTCACCGCGAAATCGAACCGCAGATTGATGGCAACCGTGTCGATTATGTGGGCGAGATTTCGGAATCTGAAAAGCCCGGCTTTCTGGGCAATGCCGCTGCCTTGCTGTTCCCGATCGACTGGCCGGAACCCTTTGGTCTGGTGGTCATCGAGGCGATGGCCCATGGCACGCCGGTTATTGCCTGGCGCAATGGGGCGATGGCAGAAATCGTTGACGATGGCGTCTCGGGCTTTGTGGTCGATACACTGGAACAGGCCATTGCGGCTGTACCGCTGACCCTCGCGCTGGATCGCACTGCGGTGCGGCAGTGCTTTGAACGGCGGTTCGATGCCGCCCGGATGGTGGATGACTACGTCGCGGCCTACTCTGTTCTGGGTCGCCAGACTGAACCTGTAGATGAAGTTTTTTAACGTCGCGTTGTTTTGACCCGCAAATTCTTCCCTTGACCGCATACCGGAGGCCGCCGATGGATGCCCACCAAACCACATTTGACGAACATATGGTCGACCCACTGGCAATGATCGCCGATGACCAGAATGACGCCCCGAACCCCGGCATCAGCCAGTTTTCTTTGAAAGATGAGACCTGCTTTCTGCTGGCCAATGATCATGGCGACATCAAGGGCTTTGCCGATGGCTATTTCTCCAATGACACCCGGCTTTTGTCGCGCTTTGTCCTGCACATCGGCGGGCGTCGGCCGGTGCTTCTGGGGGCAGCACTGTCTGGCGACCATGTGTACTTTGAGGCCAACCTGACCAATGCCAGTATCGAGTTGGACAATGGCGATACGCTGGCTCAGGGCAACCTCCACATCAACCGGACCCGGTTTTTGCGTGATGGCCGGATGTTCGAGCGGATTGCGGTCACGAATTACAGCCTCGGGCCGGTTGATCTGCCGCTAAGCTTTCAGATTGCCGCCGATTTCCGCGACATCTTCGAAGTGCGTGGCATGAAACGTGCGACAAGGGGCCGGGTTTTGCCGGTCGAGACCGGCCGCACCCATATCGGGTTTGGCTATGAAGGTCTGGATGGTGCCAGCCGGGCACTGACTCTGAGCCTGTCCCAACCCATCACGGCGCACCCGGAGGGTGACGACATTCATCTTGTGATGCATGTCCCGCGTGGTGCGCGGCGGTTGCTGTACCTTGAGGCGGGCGCCGGGCGGACAGAACCGGGGCGGACAAGACACCGGATCAACCGCGCCGCCGCCCACCGCGCGATGAAGACCAAACGTCAGAGCGGGGCGTCAATCCAGACCTCCGGCCCCCTGTTCAACGACTGGCTGAGCCGGACCCGCGCCGATATCGCCCTGCTCTCGTCTGACCTGGACACCGGCCCGTACCCCTTTGCCGGCATTCCGTGGTTTTCCACCGCCTTTGGCAGAGACGGGATCATCACCGCCCTCGCCACCCTCTGGCTTGATCCTGACCTCGCGCGGGGCGTTTTGCGGTTTCTCGCCGCGACACAGGCGACGGAATACGACGAATTCTCTGATGCAGCCCCTGGCAAGATCCTGCATGAGATCCGTGGCGGTGAGATGGCCCATCTGCGCGAAGTGCCGTTCGGGCGCTATTACGGCGGCGTCGATACAACGCCCCTGTTCGTGCATCTGGCGGCCGAATACGCCCGACGCACTGGCGATGATGCCTTCATCGACTCGCTTTGGCCCTCGCTCAGAAACGCGGTTTCCTGGATTGAGACCGCGCGTGCGCGTGATGCGAATGGTCTGGTGTCCTATGCCCGCGGGCGCGGAACCGGCCTGCGCAATCAGGGCTGGAAAGACAGTGCCGATGCTGTCTTTCACGCCGATGGGACACTGGCAGAGGGCCCGGTCAGTCTGGTCGAGGTGCAGGGCTATACCTATCAGGCACTGACCGGCATGGCAGACATGGCAGCCCGGCGCGGGGAGGCGGCCTATAGCGAAACCTTGCACGCCAGTGCCCGGCAGCTGCGACAGACCGTCGAAGATCTGTTCTGGATGCCGGAAACCGAGTTTTACGCTCTGGCCCTCGACGGTGCATCCCGGCAATGTGCCGTGCGGACAACCAATGCAGGCCACCTGCTGTACTCCGGGCTTCCGTCGCCCGAACGAGGGCAGGCCGTTGCGCGTGCCTTGCTGAAGCCTGACTTTCTGTCTGGCTGGGGCTTGCGCACGGTCGCGATCGGCGAGTCCCGTTTCAACCCGCTTTCCTATCATAACGGCTCGGTCTGGCCCCATGACACGGCGATCTGCAGCGCCGGGATCGACCACTATGCCGAGCCCGAAAGTGCCCCCCGCGCGCTTGCCCGGTTGTTTGAGGCATCGTTTCACTTCGGCAAAAGCGTGCCTGAACTGTTCTGCGGCTTTGCGCGGGTGCCGGGCGAAGGACCGGTGGCATATCCGGTCGCCTGTGTGCCACAGGCATGGGCGGCGGCGTCGGCCTTTCTGCTGCTGAAAACCACGCTGGGACTAGATATTGACGCCTATGCGCGGGACGTGCGGGTGATCAACCCCCGCTTGCCGGCAGGTATCGACCAGCTCAGCGTCAGAAACCTTGATGTGGGCGGAACAAAGGTCAGTGTCGAATTTCAGCGCAAATACGATCAGGTGACCTGCACCGTAACCCGTTCCGGCGGCGAGTCCGTTCCGGCACTTGTGTATCACATTGACTGAACGTGCCGCCACAACCGGAACCATCCGGCCCGGACAGCGTTAACAACGCAGGGCGTTTTCTGTCATCAGTGCTGGGCTTCCCTTCATGCCTTGTGCGCCCGGTCCCTCAAAAGCGCGGCTATGCCGCGCGAAAACAATGCAGGACAAAATGAGCGTGCAGGACAACAACTCTGACCTTGATCCCCTTCAGTCAGCCTTGATTGATCCTCACCGAGGCAGGCTGAACCGGCTGCGCACCTTTCTTCATCCGGGCAAGCTGACCTCTGCCGCGGGCAGAGTTCTGTCAGATGCGAAGACAGTCATCTCTGACCGGCTGAACCGCCCAAATGGTGCGGCGGCAGAGTCAAACATGCCCCCCAATCCGAATGACTGGGATCTGGCGCGGCTGCGCACTCTGATCGGGCAGGAACTGGCCGGATCGGATGTGATTATCGTTTCAAACCGTGAACCCTATGTGCATTCTGCGGGACCGGATGGCATCCGCTGTGCGATGCCCGCCGGTGGCCTTGTCTCGGCGCTGGAGCCGATTGCCCGTGGGTGTGGCGGCACATGGATTGCCCATGGCAGCGGATCGGCAGACCGTGAGACGGTGGATGACCATGACCGGATTCAGGTACCTCCCAACAACCCCAGCTATGCGTTGCGCCGGGTCTGGCTGACACCTGAAGAGGAAAAGGGCTACTACCTTGGCTTTGCCAACGAGGGACTTTGGCCGCTGTGCCATAACGCTTTCGTCCGGCCCATCTTCCGCGAGGATGACTGGAACCATTACAAGACAGTCAACGCCCGCTTTGCCGAAGCCGTGATTGAAGAGGCGCGCACCGACGCCCCGATCGTGATTGTGCAGGACTATCATTTTTCCCTGCTGCCCCGGATGATCCGCGAGCGCCTGCCGAATGCCACCATCGTAACCTTCTGGCATATCCCCTGGCCCAATGCAGAGGTGTTTGGCATCTGCCCCCATGCCACCGAGATTCTCGATGGCCTGCTGGGGTCTGACATCATCGGGTTTCAGGTGCCGTTGTTCCGCATCAATTTTGTTGAATGCATTGACCGCACGCTGGAAAGCCGGATCAATCATGAAAACTGGTCGGTGCGCTATGGCGGCAAGATTTCACAGGTCCGCACCTATCCGATTTCCATCGTCTGGCCGGACCGGTCCGCTCAGGCGGCCATATCCGCGCCCACGGCCCGCGAAGCCTTGGCGATAAAGCCGGGTGCAAAGCTGATCGTCGCCGTCGGACGGCTGGATTATACAAAAGGGATTCCTGAATTTCTTCAGGCTTTCGAGGATCTTCTGACCCAGAATCCCGAATACTGCGGCAAAGTCCACCTTTACTACGTCGCAGCCCCCAGCCGGGGTGAGGTGGCATCCTATCGCACGCTTCACAAAGACTGCCTGCAGATCAGTCAGGCGATCAATGACCGCTTTGGCACCGAAGATTATAAACCGTTGCTGTTTGCCGACCGGCACGCCAACCGAGATGAGCTGAGCCGGCTGTACCGCGAGGCGGATGTCTGCGTTGTGCCCAGTCTGCACGACGGGATGAATCTTGTTGCCAAGGAATTCGTGGCCGAGCGCGAAGATGAACAGGGTGTGCTGATCCTGTCCCGCTTTGCAGGCGCGATTCAGGAACTGCCCGAGGCGCTGGCGGTCAACCCGTTCGATTTGTCAAAACTGACCGCAACGCTCCGGGCCGCGCTTGAAATGCCGCTGCCCGAACAAACCGCGCGCATGCGGCGGATGCGCGAAACGGTGCGCAGCAAGAATATCTACCGCTGGGCCGGGCGGTTGCTGGAAGATGCGGCCCATGTGCGCGCCCGCAACCAGCTGCTCCGGCGGGGCGGGCACGCACAGGACCGTCTGGCCCGTTCGCCCCTGCGCAGCCCTTCTGAAATTTCACTTCGCACGACAAGGAAAAATGATGCAGAAACCTCCGGTTCCTGAGCTGTCCGAAACCGCTCTGTTTCTCGACATTGACGGGACACTTGTTGAACACGCCAGCCATCCTGATGCAGTCAGTGTAGCGCCGGAGCTGGCGGACATTCTGGGTGATCTGAACCAGAAACTTGATGGCGCAGTGGCCTTTGTGACAGGCCGCAATCTGGCAATGGTCGACCGGCTGTTTGGTCAGCTTGGTCTTGCGGCAGCCGGTACATTCGGGATCGAGCTGATGCTGGGCGCAGAGCGTGAGACCGGCCACGAGGCCGCTGCCCTTGTCGCGCCGGTTTTCGAGACGCTTGAAAGCAAGTTTGCCGAAGTAAAAGGCGTCTATTTCGAGCACAAAGGCCCGGTTCTTGCCATTCACACCCGGGCCGCGCCCGAGGCTTTGCCTGCGGTCATCGCCCTGTGCCGGGAAACCCTGCCGCTGCTGCCCGATGGCTACCGTCTGGTCGAAGGCCATGCGGGGGTGGAGTTTTTGCCCGAAGGGGCGACAAAAAGCGCCGCAATTGCATGGTTCATGACGCGCCCGCCGTTCCGTGAGCGTGTGCCGGTCTTTCTGGGGGACGACACATCCGACGAAATCGGCTTTGAATGGACCAACCAGAACGGCGGCGTCTCTGTGCGGGTTGGCCCGGCAAAACCGACAGCGGCCCAGCATGTGCTGGAAACAGTGCCCGACGTTCATGATTGGCTGAAACGACTGGCGCGCGCTTCCTGACACGACCCGTTGCAGACCAGCAGACGACGCGCGGCGCGGTAAAAAAACGCCGATCTGCGCCCCGCATCTTGAATTTTATGTGATCTCGTGCGGCACTGTGACAATCCTTTCAGCCAATTATCGCGCAAAGGTTGTTATGATTCGCCTTTCACTCAGCCAAAGAGTATTTCTGATAACGGCAGTGGCGGTGCTGCCTACGATTCTGATCATCATCCTTAATCTGATGACGATGCGACAAGAGCGTGAAGCCGAAATGCATGATCAGGCTCTTCGGGTTGCGCGGGCCGCGGCGTTGGAAGTTGATCGGATCATCGGCGGGGCAGAGGCGGTTCTGCATACCATCGTCGCGCGCCCGGTATCCAGCCAAAGCAACGATTCTGACTGCGCCGCATTTCTGGCCAATGTGGTCGTGGCATTGCCACAACTGCTGGACCTGACACTGATAGACGCCAGTGGACATGTCTGGTGCAGCTCCAGTGCGCCGCCACATCGGGTCTATCTGGGTGACAGAAGCTATTTTTCCGATGCGCTGGCGCAGAATGGTCGGGTGGTCGGCGAGTTTACCGAAATGCGGGTGGCCCAAGGCATAGGTTTGCCCATTGCGATACCAGCAGGAGCCGGTTCGGGGTTAAACGGTGGGGTCGCCGTTGCGATGCTCGACCTGACATGGTTGGCAGAGCGGCTCAAAGAGCGCGCCATCAAGGATCTTGGCTCGTTGACCGTAGCGGACCGCAACGGGCGCATCCTGACGCGGGAACCTTTTCCCGAACGTTTTGTCGGAACGGTCATTCCAGACGACTATCTGCCGTTGGTTACGGCCCTCCGGGCTGGAACCAAAGATATGGTCAGCCAGGACGGCACCAGACGGATTATCGGCTATCTGCCCGCGACAGGCGAACCGGCGCAGGGGCTCTACATCAGCGCAGGCCTGTCCACGGAAACCGGCTACGCTGCCATCAATCAGCTTACCTGGCGTGGGGCGCTGATCGGAACGGCAGGCATCGTTGCCGCCTTTGTGCTGGCGAATATCACCAGCAATGTGTTCATTCGCCAGCCGTTCAAAAAAATGATCGCCACCATCGAAGCCTGGCAGCGCGACGAGGTTACCCAGCGCACCGGCATGGGGGCTGATCTGGCAGAGTTCGGCCGGGCCGGTCGCGCGCTGGATGCCTTTATGGATCTGCTGACCTCGGCACGCGCCAAGCGCCGTGAGGCCGAACAGCAGCGCGAATTGCTGATGCACGAACTGGATCACCGGGTCAAAAATCTGCTTGCCACGGTCCAGGCGGTGGCGCGGCAGACCTTTCGCGGCGCTGACCCCGAAGCCGCGTCGCGCATTTTCGCCGAGCGGCTGGCCGCAATGGGCGGCGCGCACAAGTTGCTGATGAACAATCCCTGGCAATCCGCCCGCATCCGCGACCTGATCCTTGCCGCCATCGCCCCTTTCGAAGACAGCAGGGAACCTCGCTTTGCCCTGTCGGGGCCGCAGTTCGAAATCGACGCCAAAGCGGCTATGGCCATCAGCATGGGCTTGCACGAACTGTGCACGAATGCCGCCAAGTACGGTGCCTTGCGCGAACGGTCCGGGCGTATCGTCGTCTCATGGCAGATCACCGACGCACCAGAGCCGGACTTTGCCCTGACTTGGGAGGAACGAAACGGCCCAACCGTTACCGCCCCGACGCACAAGGGGTTCGGCTCGACCATGATCGAACAGGTCATGGCAATGCAGATCAATGGGCAGGTCACAATGACCTATGAGCCGTCAGGTCTGCACTGCCGGATCACCGCACCGCTCACGAACCTGCGTCATGCCGCCCAATGCCCGGCGTCATCAGAAACACCCGCGGCGGTGGTTCCAGCCTGATCCTGTTGCCGCACCCTGATCGCTGATCTTGCAGACAGACCATTGCCCGCAAAACGCGAACCGATGAGATCAGGCGCAGGATTGATCGGGGTCAGACTGCTCAGGCATACCCGTGTTTTGGTGACCCTTGCCGGCCTGCCGTTCCAGCGCCGCCTGAAGCTCTTGCGCCAATACGACAAGATGTTGCGGCACGGGCTCTGCCGCAATGCCCTTCAGAAGATCCGACGCCAGATCACCAAGATCATCTGGGGATGGATCGGTATCGTTGCTCATATCCGACATCGTTTTACCCGAATTCTGTCAACGCTGATTTATATAGTGTCGCGATGGAACTTAGCCAGCACGAATGCGTTTTCAGAGTCACGCCAGAGTGATCCGAAAATCAACATGACCCGCATGACCGATCATCCCATCGTTCCCAATATCGTGGAGCTTGTACCGGCGCTTCGTGCCTATGGGCGGACATTGTGCCGCAATGCGGCCGATGCCGACGATCTGGTCCAGCAGACGCTGACAAAAGCCATTGCGAATGCTGACAAATTTACACCGGGCACCCGGCTGCGGGCGTGGCTTTTCACCATCATGCGGAATTCTTTTTATACCAATGCGGTGTTGCGCGCCCGCGAAACCACGGGTGCCGCCGATTGCATTTCGGGTCTGCAAGTGACGCCTGCGACGCAGGAATGGTCTCTTCGCGGACGCGAGTTGCGCGAAGCGATCAACCGCTTGCCGCCACATTACCGCGAGGTCCTTGTTCTGGTGGTCGTACTGGGCGCGTCCTATGAAGAAACGGCCAGTCTTTGCAATTGCGCCGTTGGCACGGTGAAAAGCAGGGTCAACCGGGCACGCCAGCTGGTGATCGAAGATCTGGGTGCGGAAGCGCTCTGAGCTCATGAACGGTGCTCCGCATCATGACTGATACCACGCCCGGTTTTGCGCCCTTGCCTCAGGCGTTCTTCCTGCGCGATGCGGTTGCTGTGGCGCGTGATCTGGTGGGGGCCACACTTTGCGTCCGTGGTGTCAGCGGGCGCATTGTCGAGACCGAGGCTTACCGGCAGGATGACGCGGCTTCGCACAGCTTTCAGGGCCCGACCCGGCGCAATGCCGCCATGTTCGGCCCGGCAGGATGTGCCTATGTCTATCGGTCATACGGGTTGCACTGGTGTCTGAATGTTGTCTGTGTCGAAGGCGAAGCCGTGCTGTTGCGTGCGCTGGAACCTTTGGCGGGCAAGGAGATCATGGCGCAACGGCGCGGTCAGATGCCCGTGCGGCAGCTTTGCGCCGGGCCCGGCCGGTTGTCTCAGGCGTTGGGGATATCCCCGGACGACAACTTTCAGTCCTTTGATCGCCCAGATTTTTTCCTGTCTGGCGCAGAGCACATCGCTGACATCGTTCAGGGTCCGCGTATCGGCATTTCACGCGCCACTGCCCTTGACTGGCGGTTTGGCCTCAAGGGGTCACCTTATCTCAGCCGCCGGTTCTGAGCGACCGACCTACGCAGGCGTTGAAGAATCTTTCGCCGGCCCCGTGTCACCGCGCTGAAACTCCTCTGGCCGGTGCGCCGAGCCTTCGTGATCGTCTTGCGCATTCTTGCGGCTTGGTGGCTCTGGTCGCTTTTCCTTGGCGGGGCCGGGTTCATTTGGCATCGTCAGGCTCCTCTTGCGGATCGGTCAACGATTGGCCCGGCTGCTTTTGCGACCGTTTGGCGCTGGTCTCATCCTGATCAACCCGGTGCTTTCCCGCCGGATCAATCTGCTGTTGCCGCTGATCCAGCACCGGCCCCTTGCGCCGCAGCGCTTCATTGTCTGGCAGAGATTTCGTCATGCGGTCCTCCGTTTCCCTATTGAAAGGATGAACCCGATACGCCCGGCTTTGTTCCGCTGTTTCGCCGATCCTCAGGGGCGACCTGCGACAGACGGTAAAGTTCGGGTCCAGACCGATGTTTGCATCCGGCGCGAACAAATCGCGCATCTGGCGGTTTCACCCAACACAAAGCGACAAACACAGGAGCCCCCGGAGTGCCCTGTGATCGCCTTCAGAGAGGAAAACGCTATGCAAACGACCAGACAGACAGGTACCCCTGCGGCACCGGACTCAGATGATGCCGGGTTTCACAGCGGCATCGCCGAAGCCGCCCGCCGCGAGGTGGACGACCTGCGCAAACGGGTCGGCGAAGCCGGCGAGCGGCTTCAGGACGAAGGGCGCAAGACAGGGGCAACCATGTCGCACCTCATTGTCGATGAACTCGACAAGCGCCGGGAATCGCTGGGCAAAGAGGTAAAGGCGCTGGAGGACGCTGTCCGCGATGCGTCAAAAAGGGCCGAGGCGCCGTCACCGCTGATGAGTCAGGCGGTCCATGCCATCGAAAGCGCCCGGACCGCGCTGGAAACCCATTCGGTTGATGATATCCGCCACATCCTGACCGATTACAGCCGCCGCAATCCGGCACTTTTTGTCGCGGGCTGTGTGCTGTCGGGTCTGGCCATCGGCAGGCTGATGGTGGCCAGCAGCGAAGGTTCAACCGCCACCCGCAGCAGTGCAACGCGGTCGCCCGCCACGTCGCAACCCGCCACCCAAACGGGCATGCGCCAGTCATCCGCTGCCACACCTGACCTGCACCAGACATATGCGACCAGAGGAGGGGTTGATGGCGATTGATGAACATATGCCGCCGGAAAACCGGACGATCCCCGAACTGCTGGCGGATCTGATCCGCAACCTGAATGGGCTGGTTCTGACCGAAGGCCGTCTGCTGCGCGCAGAGATGATCGAGGCGGGCCGCAACATCGGGGCCGGGCTCGAGATCATCGCCGTTGGGGCGGTTCTGATGATGGTGGCGCTTTTGGTGCTGGTGCAGGCGCTGGTGATTGCGCTTGCGACATGGATGGGCGGCGGCTGGGCCTCACTGCTGGTCGGCGGCCTGCTGGTCCTGATCGGCATCGCCCTGATCTTGCGGGGGCGCGCAGACCTTCGCTCTGCCAGTCTCACCGCCGAACGGACAATGGAGCAGGTACGCCGCGACGTACAGCTTGCAAAGGAGCAATTGTGATGAATACCGCAGACAAACTGGAACAGGACGCCCAGACGCAGCGCGACAATGTGGAAAGCACCCTGGACGCACTGAAAGACCGCATGTCCCTTGACCAGATCATCGGCGAGGCAGGCCGGTTCTTTGGCGTGAATGATGCCGCCGCGACGGTCAGAACCATGGGTCAACAGGTCCAGACCAACCCGCTCGCCTTTGGCATGATCGGACTGGGCGTTGCCTGGCTGGCCTTTGGGAGCGATGCCCGCAATGCGGGGCCATCCCGCAGCACGCAGACCACAAGGCCCGACGCCTCAGAACCCGGCGTCATGTCACATGCGATGTCGGCAGCCAGTGACGGTATTGAACGGGTCAAGGAAACGGTCAGTCACGCGACCGAACGGGCCGCCGATATGACCTCATCGGTTGAAGAGCGCTTCCAGACCGGCATGGCACAGGCCCGCGACACCGCAGGTCAGGTGCAGCAAAGCGTGGCCACCCGGCTGGAGGACCACCCGCTGCTGATCGGCGGCCTTGCGGTGCTGATGGGGGCGGTCGTCGGCGCGGCCCTGCCCCGCACCCGGACGGAGGATCAGTGGATCGGCCCGCAGGGTGACCAGTTGCGGGATGAGGCAAAGGCGGCGTCTCTGGCGTTGCGGGACCGGGCGGTTGATGCGGCGCAGCAGACCTATGACACCGCAGTGGATGCCGCCCGTGATGAGGGGCTGCTTCCCGCCGACGGGGATACATTGGCATCAAAACTCAGCAATGTGGCTCAGGCCGCCGTGGATGAGGCGAAACATCAGATAGATCCGGTGCTTCAAGGCGAAAAGGCCAAAGACAAGCCAAAGGTCTGATGCCCAGGGTCAGGCGGCGTCCCTGCCGCCTGACCGCACACGGCATCGCATCCCCCTCGTCGCCGGGTTCCAGCACTGCCCCGGAATTCACGCTGCTCGCCCCCGGACAGGCCTGCGCGGTCTGGCGCGACATCCCATTCAGAAAGGCAATCTCCCATGTCAAACGAGCATCCGACTGCGCCCGCCACACCACCCGGCACCATCGAACCCCTGGTCTCTGACTATGGGGCCGGTGGCGAAATCCATCAACATGCCGTGGAAGACAGCCCACGCCTGACGACAGCGCAGGGTGTCACCATTTCCGACAACCAGAATTCGCTGCGCGCGGGCGCGCCCGGCCCGACGCTGCTGGAAGATTTCGTGCTGCGCGAAAAGATCTTTCACTTCGATCACGAACGCATTCCGGAACGGGTGGTCCATGCGCGCGGGTTTGGTGCGCATGGCATCTTTGAATGCACCCGCGCCATTCCCGAAATCACCCGCGCCGCGCCGTTTCAGACTGAAGGCAAGATCACCGAAACCTTCGTGCGGTTTTCCACCGTCGCCGGTTCGAAAGGCTCATTCGATCTGGCCCGCGATGTGCGGGGCTTTGCCGTCAAATTCTACACCGATGAAGGCAACTGGGATCTGGTCGGCAACAACATTCCGGTGTTCTTCATTCAGGATGCAATGAAGTTTCCCGATCTGGTCCATGCCGTCAAACCCGCACCCGACCGTGGCTTTCCACAGGCGCAGTCTGCCCACGACAATTTCTGGGACTTTATCTCGCTGACGCCTGAATCCATGCACATGATCATGTGGCAGATGTCTGACCGCACCATCCCGCGATCCTTTCGCACGATGGAAGGGTTTGGGGTTCACACCTTCCGCTTTGTGAATGCGCAAGGCGAGTCGACCTTCGTTAAATTCCACTGGAAGCCACGTCAGGGCCTGCAATCCGTGCTCTGGAACGAGGCGGTCAAGACCAACGGTGCCGACCCCGACCGCCACCGCCGCGATCTGTGGGAAGCGATCGAGAGCGGCGATTTCCCCGAATGGGATCTGGGGGTGCAGATGTTTGATCAAGCCTTTGCCGACAGTTTCGACTTTGATGTGCTGGACCCGACCAAGATCATCCCCGAAGAACAGGTACCGGTCGAGATCATCGGCACCCTGACGCTGGACCGGGTGGTGGACAACTTCTTTGCCGAAACCGAACAGGTCGCGTTCTGCACCCAGAATGTGGTGCCGGGCATCGACTTTACCGATGATCCGCTGCTTCAGGGCCGCAATTTTTCGTATCTCGACACCCAGCTGAAACGTCTGGGCAGCCCCAACTTTACCAAACTGCCGGTCAATGCGCCGCGTGGTTGTCCGGTGCACAACTTCCAGCAGGATGGGCATATGCAGACCGCGCCCCGCAAGGGCCGGGTGAACTATGAACCCAACGGCTGGGGCGTAGGGCCGCGCGCGCATCCGCTCGAAGGCTATGTCAGCTTTGTCGACAAGACGGCGGGAGAAAAACGTCGTCTGCGCCCGGAAAGTTTTGCCGATCACTATAGCCAGGCGCGACAGTTCTACATCAGCCAGACTCAGGTGGAAAAAGGCCACATCCGCGATGCCCTGATCTTTGAGCTGTCAAAATGTGAGGTTGCAGACATCCGCGCCCGGATCGTCGCCCATCTGCTGCGGATCGACTCCGAACTGGCCAAGGCCGTGGCCGACGGACTTGGTTTGCCACAGATGCCCGAACCCGTCCCTGCCGCGCGGCCGACCCGGCAGGATCTGCCAGAATCGCCCGCCCTGAGCATCCTGTTGAACGGGCCAAAGGATTTCAGCGGTCGGGTTGTCGGCGTGCTGGTGTCTGACGGGGTGGATGCGGACATACTGGCCGCGCTGCGCGACGCGGTGCGCAAGGCAGGCGCGCAGGTCAAGCTGGTGGCCCCCAGCATCGGCGGCTTCACCGACAGCGCCGGTGAGATGCATCCGGCACAGGAAAAGATCGGCGGCGGCCCCTCGGTGCTATATGATGCGGTCGCGATCCTGTTGGGCAAGACGGATAAGCCGGTCGCCACGAACCCGGATGCACAGGACTTTTTGCGCGACGCCCATGCCCATTGCAAATTCATCGCCGTGCATCAGGCAGATGCGCTGGTCGAAGCATCAGGGCTGAGTGCAATGCTGGACGACGGGTATTTCCAGATCACTACGCCAGATGACATCGCAGCCTTTGTGGAAAACTGCGCTTCGTTGCGGTTCTGGGCCCGCGAGCCGACGCTTCCACGCTGACCAGATGCACAGGCAACTGGCCGCGTGGGACCATATCTCTCTGCACGGAACAGGAACAAACGCACCCCACCGCAGTTGGCATACAGGAGTTGCAAAACCGCAATTCGACCCTTTGACCTCAATGGAGCGAGCCATGAAAACCAAGACCCTGAACGATCTCTTTCTCGAAAATCTGAAAGATATTTACTACGCAGAACGCAAGATCCTGAAGGCGCTGCCCAAGATGGCCCGTGGCGCGCAATCCGAGGATCTCAAAGCCGCGTTTGAAAAGCATGCTGAAGAAACCCAACAGCATGTGGAACGTCTTCAGCAGATCTTTGACATCCTGGGCAAACGGGCACAGGGCAAAACCTGCCCCGCCATCGAAGGTATCATCGAAGAAGGCGAAGAAGTTCTGGATACCTACAAGGGCATGGCAGCCGTCGATGCGGGCCTTGTGGCCGCGGCGCAGGCTGTCGAGCACTATGAAATCGCCCGCTATGGCACCCTGAAACGCTGGGCCGAGGTTCTGGGCATGAAAGATGCGGCCAAGCTGCTGGATGCCACCCTGCAAGAGGAATCTGCAACCGACGACGCCTTGACCGGGCTGGCTGATGGCTCTGTCAATCAGGCTGCCCTCGAAGCGGCCTGAGCTTTCGAAAGCAATTCCGCTCCCTGTCCCTTGCTTTCGACGGCAGAGGGTGGCTCCGCGCTCTGCGGGGCCACCCTTACTGCGTCTGGCATTGGAAGACATCCATCCAGTGAAATGGAGACGATCATGCCGCAAATGCCACCCGCTGCCACAGAGCCCGCCGGTGCCATGTCCGCAGCTGCGGGCACTTTGTCTATAGAGGCGGTCGAAGGCCGTCTTCTGGCGCAGCGAAAGGTGCTTGCCCTGATCCTCGCCCGGATGCTGGCGCAAGAGGGTGGCCGCGATCTGCGCGATGCGTTGGATACACTGTCGGTCATGCAGGATCATCAGGAAGATCCCGGCGCGGTTCCCGACGGGCCTGAACGGATCGAAGGGGCTATCGCTGTGGAGATCCGCGAAATTGTGCGTGCTGCACTGCGGGCGCAGACCACGATGAACCCGGATGGAATGAGCCCGGAACAATAACATCGGCCGACAGTGCAGGCTGGTCCATACGCTGCACGGATGCAGCGTATGTTTTTACCTTCAGCTGGGGATCGGAGGGAACCTGTCCTTGTCAGTCCCAAGGCTTTCCCCCGGTGTCACCCGATCACGCGGGCGAAGGTGGTCGGCCATCCGTTCAGCCTGACGGTTAGAGATGGTCAGGCCGATAAGCGCGATCGCCAGAAGAACGCCAAACACCACGATTGCCGTCAGCATTTCAATATTCATAGCGCATCCTTTCCTTGCTTCATCCTGCTGGCCAAACCACTGGAAGCCGCCAATGTTCCCGCCTTGGGCCACCAAGCGGTTCGCCGCCGTTGGGGTACGGGGTTTGCCCTGTCCTATAGCTGCTGACATCGCAGGCCAGAGACAGAACGCGGGGTTCCGGGTGGAGACCAAATACACAGCATTGCGGCCCCGTCGGGCGGAACAAATCCGCGCCTGATCGGTTTATCCCGGACAGTTGCCAGCGGCAGCCAGCCGCACGGGCAGCATCTCGGAATCGGATGCAACGCAAAGCACCCGCAACACAGGAGGTCGCTATGGACCACAGCAGACACACCCCAATTCCCACACATGAACTGAGCGAAGCTATTCTGGTCAACGCCCCGATCTACGGGGCGGATGACGAAAAAGTCGGAACGGTTTCACATGTTCACGGCCATGGACCGGTGATGCATGTTGTGCTGGATGTCGGCGGGTTTCTCGGGATCGGCGCCAAACAGGTGCTGGTCAGCGCAGATCAGCTTAATCTGATGCGCGACGAAAACGGCAAGGTGCATGGCGCCACGACCTGGACCAAAGATCAGCTGAAAGACTTGCCTGAACACACAGACTGACCCTAATCTGCCCCGACGCATGGATGCAGCTTCACCATGCGTCGGGATCCCTTTTTCCTCCAGGCACAAACTCCAAGCAGAAAAGAGACGGGAATGGATCAGCCGGTCGTCGCCTTTGACTGGATGCGTATGTTTCTGGGCGACGCGCCGCCGCTGTTTCTGATGGAAATCGTCTTTCGCACCGTCGTGATCTGGCTATGGACACTGGCGTTGCTGCGATGGATAGGCGGACGCAGTATTGCACAGCTGTCGCTGACCGAATTCCTGCTGGTCATCGCGTTGGGTTCTGCTGTTGGCGACTCGCTGTTTTACCCGGATGTGCCGCTGATCCATGCCATGCTGGTGGTGTTTGGCATTGTCTGCCTGGACAAACTGGTCGATGTGGTGATCCGGCGCTGGACCAAGGCCAAAGCAGTGATAGACGGCCAGCCCCACGAAGTCTTGCGCCATGGTCAGATCCTGAGTGATGGTCTGAACATTCACAGGATCGGTGCCTTCGAGCTGATGGAGATGCTGCGGCTTAAAGGCGTGATGAACCTTGCGTCTATCAGCCACGCTTATATCGAGCCTTCGGGCCAGCTGTCGGCCTTTCCCGCGCAACAACCGGGGCTTGGTCTTGCCATCGTCCCCCCGCCAGAACTGGGAACCGCGCCGCCCAGTGACGGGCAGAACTGTTGCTGCAGCTGCGGGTTGTTGCGCGACGCGCCCGGCCAATGCCCGGCCTGCGGCGCCACGGGCCAGACCCCCGCATCACAGGCCCCGAAATGGAAGGGTTGAAAGACCTTCAGCATCATGTCCCGACGCAGCACGCGACGTAGATCAATCAATGCTTTCAGGTGTTTTGGTCTTGAGTTGCAAGTGTATTGCAACGATCTCATAGCGTGCCCCAAGACGGACTCGAACCGCCGACCCCTTCATTACGAATGAAGTGCTCTACCAGCTGAGCTATTGGGGCTACGCGACCGTGCGTTTAAACGGTTGGAGCACCGCGCGCAAGGTCGAAAAGGCCTTGGCAACCAAGTCAGATCCATCAATCCGTTTATTCGCCTGCCCACATCATCGCAATGTCGGGGTGGCGGGTGCTGCCCTTCGGCTGCACCCCTGTCGTTACTCTCGTTCAGCGAGCGTTTAGCGTATGAATGCCCCGGCAAAGCGGCTTTGCCTAGCGCTCGCGCAATGCCTCGTTGGCCTTGTAGAGCGGCTTGGTCAGATAGGTCAGGATCGTCTTGCCGCCGGTCTGCAATTCCACTGTGGCCTGCATGCCGGGGCGGATTTCCAGTGATTTCTGACGCGCGGTCAGATGGGTCTGGTCCACGCGCAATGTCACCTTGTAATGCGGGTCACCGTCGGGCGTCCGGGCGCGTTCGTCTTTGAAGGTATCGGCAGAGACAAAGGTAACCTCGGCCTGAAGGCTGCCGTAAATGGTGTAATCATACGCCGACAGCTTGACCGTTGCCGCCTGTCCCAGCCTGACCTGCGCAATGTCACGCGGTTTGACCCGGGCCTCGACAAACAGCTCTTCATCCAGCGGGATGATCTGCATGATCTCTTCCCCGGGGCGTACGACGCCGCCTATGGTGGTCAACGACAGCTTGTTCACCACCCCCCGCATCGGCGCGACCAGTTCGGTGCGCGACAGCTGATCCTGCGCCTGTTTCAGCCGCTGGCGAAGCGAGGCAAGCTGACCCTGGGTTTCGGAATAGGTATTCGCCCGGTCCAGCTCTGCCATCGTGCGGGCCTCTGACAGTTGCGCTTCGGCATCCGATGCCGCCTTGCGGGCGCGCGTCACCTCGATCAGCGGGGCGATTTCCTGATCATACATCCGCTCCAGCAGCTCGCGTTCCTTTTGCGCCTGCGTCAGCACCGCCTTGGCCCCCGCCACCCGCGCCGCCTGCTCCGCCATCCGCGCCGACAACAGCGTGCGCTCTGACGCCACCACATCGGGCACCCTTTGGGCAATCTCATCTGCAACCGGAAAATCGGTCTTGCCCGCCAGCTCTGCCTCCAGCCGCAGTTTGCGGGCCTCGAGCGTGGCGATCTGATCGCTCAGATCATCAACGGCGGATTGATACTGTGTGCCATAAAGCCGGGCGAGGGTCTGGCCCGGCTCGACCGTGTCGCCTTCCGAGACATCTAGTTCGGCCAGAATGCCGCCTTCAAGGTTCTGAATGATCTGCGGCCGCGATGACGACACCACCTGCCCTTCGGCGCGGACAATCTCGGCCAGCCAGGCAAACGAGGCCCAGAGGAGGAAGACACCGATGGCAATCCCGATCAACCAGATCGTGAGCGATGGCCCGCGCATCCGCTGATCAAGCCCATGGTCAAATGTGGTCATGATGCGCTTCCTCCGACCATGGCCGCGGTCTGGGGCTGTGCCTTCATCAGGTGGGCCAGAACGGCATCGCGCGGCCCGTCAACGGCCAGCTTGCCGTTCTGCAAAATCAGCGTGCGTGTCGTCAGTTGCAAAATCGGCACCCGGTGCGTGGCGATGATCGCCGTGCGCCCGTCAAGCCAGATCCGCAGCCGGCTGACCAGTGTGGTTTCCAATGTCTGATCCAACGCGGCGGTGGGCTCGTCCAGAATGGCGACGGCGGGGTCTTGCAGCCAGATCCGCGCCCAGCCCAGCGACTGGCGCTGACCAACCGACAGGCCCTCGCCCATTTCCTTGATCTCCAGATCCAACCCGCGCGGGTGATTGCGCACAAACTGGCCCAACCCCGCAAAGTCGAGCGCGTCGAGCAGGCGGTCGTCATCCCGTTCCAGCTGCGTGGTGTTCAGGTTGTCGCGCAGGGTTCCGGCAAACAACCGTACCTCTTGGCCCAGATAGCCGATGCCCCGGCGCAGATCGCGCGGATGCACCTGCCCCAGATCAACCCCGTCAATCAGCACCCGCCCCGATGTAGGGTCGTACAATCCTGCCAACAGCCGGAGCAGGGTCGATTTACCAGACCCGTTGGTGCCCAGCACCGCAATGTGCTGCCCGGCAGGAATTGCCAACGCGCCAATATCGACAGTCAGAGACGAGGCCGGGTCATAGCGGAATGCAAGATTGCGCAACTCATAGGCCCCCGTCAGCTTTTCCCGGCGCAGGTATTTGCGGCCGGCCTCTTCGGCCTGTGTGGCATCGGCAATCGCCTCCAGCGCTTCCAGCGCGCCTTTGACGTTGGACCAGCGCGCCATCGTTGCCGACAGCTGCGCCAGCGGGCCAAGGGTGCGACCGGTCAGGATACCGATGGCAATGATGGTGCCCACGGTAAAATCACCGGCAAACACCATGAAGGTGCCGACCATCACCGCGCCGACATAGGTGGCCTGCTGCACCCCCTGCGCCCAATAGGTCAGCAAAGATGTCAACTTGCGCTGCTCAGAGGATTTGACCGCATTCAGCGTGACCAGCTCCGCCCAAAGCCGCTTTATCCGGTCCTCGCCGCGCGTGATCACAACGGTTTCCGTCTCGAACACGGCCTCATACAGCAGTTTGGCCTGTCTGGCGGTGGCCCCTTGGCTGGCCTTGGTCATCTCGACCATTTTCCCGCGCAGCAGAAACCCGGGCAGCACCATCAGGATACCACCCAGGATCAGCACCCAGACCAGATTGCCGCCAATCGTCGCGACAAGCGCCAGAAAGATCAGGATAAACGGCAGATCGGCAATCGTGCCGATGGTCGAGGCAGTGAAAAACTCCCGCACCGACCCGAATTCGCGCATGGCGTTGAACACTTGGCTGGGGCGGCGTTCCTGCGGGTTGGCTTTCATTCCCAGAAGCCGCGCCATCAGACGATCCTGCACCACCAGCTCGATGCGACGCCCCGTCATATCCATCAGGCCCGACCGCGCGCCCTTGAGCATGCCTTCGAGCACAATCGCCAGCATCGCCCCAAGGGCCAGAACCCAGAGTGTTGGCTCTGATTGATGCGGGATCACACGGTCGTAGACCTGCAACGAAAACAGGGCGACCGAAACGGCGAGCAGGTTGGCGAAAAGCGACCCCGCCGCAACCTCCAGCAGCTGCCGCTTGTACCGGCTGAACTCCCCCCAGAACCAATGCCCGCCAGCCTTTGGTGTGTGGCGGGTTTCAAGCTCGGCCATCGTGGTGCGTGCGCGCAGAATTCTGCCTGTGTAGACACTGTTGAACTCAGCCCGATCTACTTCGGCCCGACCATCCGCAACGCTGGGATCGTAAATCTCCAGCCCATGCGCGCCCTCGGCCAGCACCAGAACAACCTGACCGGAAGTCATTTCTGCCAGAGCAGGCCACTGGTCAGGGTTGGGGCTGGCAGCGTTTTCAACCTGCGCCGTCAGTCCGCAGTGGCGCAGGCCGGTGCAGATTTCATCCAGACCCGGCATTTCCGCTCCCGCGGCGATCCGGATCTGCTCCAGCAGGTCGGCGGCTGCGACTTCGGCCCCCAGAATGCCGGCATAGACACTTGCCAGCCGCGCACGATGCATCGCACGACTGGCGTGTTCCGCGCGGGCGGGCAGAACCGGAGGGGCCGGACGTGATGCGGCAGGGCTGGCCGAGGCCACCCTGCCTGCATTCATGTCAAAGGAAACCACCCGGTCACTGGTCACATGCGCGCCCCATCCACCAGAACTCCGCGCTCAAGGGCAATTTGCAGCCGAAGATCGGTGGCGATATATTTCAGCGATACCTGCTCCCGCTCGATGCGGGCAAAGCTCTCGTACTGCTGCACCAGCTCCAACAGGGTGCGGCGACCCACCCTGTACTGTTCGGTGAACAGGGTCAGGTTGTCTCCGGTCTGCCGCAGCACCTCCGCCCCTTGGGCTTCCCGGCTCAGAGTGCTTTGCATGTCACGCTGCAAGGCGATGATGCGGCGTTCGGTATCCTCGGCGGCCTGCGCAATGCGGCGCTCGACAAGATCGCCGGTTGCATTCAGCGCCGCGCGCTCGGCGCCCGAACCAAATCCGAATGCGCCGCCATTCAGGCCAAGACCGCCATCGACCCCGCCTTTGCCAATCGCGGCGCTTGCCGTCAGGCCCGGCAGCATATCGGCCTTGGCCATCTCAGCTTCGGCGATGGTGCGTGCGGCCTCGCCACGGGCCCGCATGACGGCCAGCGGCTCTGGCACGGTCTGATCAGGCGGAAGACCTTGCAGGCCCGACAGTCGGCTCAGATCGCGCGTGGTCATGGCCGCCAGCTCCGCCATCGCCGTCAGCTCGGCCTGCCGGTCAGCCGTCAGACTGGCGTGCATCTCTGCCAGCTTTTGCGACAGCACCCGCTGCTCTGACCTGTCAGACAGCCCGCCATCGACCCGCAGCGCCATGATGCGCTCAAATTCAGTCAGGCGCGTGACGGCGCGGGTGGCAACCGCCGCCTGCTCACGGGCGCGCTCTGCCGCCAGATAGTGTTTCAGGCCATCATAGACCCGTTTGTTGTCGCCTGTCGCCAATGTGACAGCCGCCACCTCGACATCAGCGGCGGCATAGGCCCGCTCGGCCTTGCGCCTGCCATTGTCGAACAGGGTCTGTTCCACCAGAATGGATGCTGCCAAAGCGCCGAGCGATGTCAGATTGGCCGATGGGCCAACGCGGGGCAGCCAGTTTCTGGCCTTTGCCTCTGCCCGCAGTTGCGCGACGCGCAATTCGGCAGCGGCCACGCCAGCGCCAGCCTCGGTCACTGCCGCTGCGACAGCCGCAAACGGGCCGTCCGGCGGCAGAACCGACCGCCGGGATTGCAGATCGGCAATCAGGATTGAGCGGACCTCACCCTGAGGCGACAAGACCGGTGTAACAGGATCGGCGGGGGATCGTCCCGCGCCGAACCCCATTTTTGTGACGCCGGGCCTGCCTTCGCCCAGACAGGCCGAAAGCAGGCACGCCGCCGCCAGCATCAGGGCGGGGCGTATGGCCCCGACCCTGATCCGCGCCGTTGCATGATGCGGCATGACAGGTTCCCCCGTCAGATCGTCTGGATATCGTCGTCGAGCAGGATCGTCGCGCCGGACTGCCCGACGGTGTAGATATTGTAGGTCTCGCCGTCGATGTCCTGCGTCTGCCCGGTTTTGAGCCCGTCAATGACCTCAACCCGGTCATCAATCCCACCCTTGATCAGGATGGTTTTGTCAGCGCCGGTGATGTCCAGGATCTGCGCCTCTGTGATGGTCAGATCGGCATCCGGGGCAAAGGTCAGGTCAATTGCCGAAAAGTCAAAGCCGGTCAGCCCCGGCCGTGACAGATCGACATCCGGCGCATTGGTATTGTTCACGATCATCAGGGTCGAGCTTTGGTTGCCCGCCACATCGGTCGTATCCACCACCAGATAGCTGCCGTCAGGCACCGGCGTTGGCGTAAAGCCACCGGCCCCACGCGATCCGAAGGTGATATTCTCATCCCCCGTAACCTCATCAACCGAGCGGACGGCGTTGATCCGGGTCGCATTGCCATTCGCGTCAATGCGGGTGAATTCGTAGCTGCCGTCCGCCTCTTGCGTGACAATTCGGGTCAGACCGGCGCTGACGCGTTCAAACTTCACAACATCCGGCGCGCCGGGGGACACGGTGTCGATGATCACCGGCTGGCTGTAGCTGTCAACGTTGCCCGCCAGATCGCGTGCTGTCACAACAACCTGCGCGTTCAGTTCGCCACGCGGCAGGTTATCGCCGCTGAAGGTTGCCGACCAGTTGCCGGTGGAATCGGTCACGATACGAACGGGGGTGCCGACGGACTGATCCCCCACCATGATCTGAACCGTCACGGTCGAGTTCGGCTCTGACGTTCCGGTGACTGCCAGACCTTCGGCAGCCTCGCGGGCGTTCAGATAGCCGTCGCCCGCCAAAACGTCCTGCCCCGGATGAAACGGTGTCACCTCGCGGTCGATGGCAACATCCTCACGATGCACCCCAACGTTGCCCAGCCGGTCGGTGGCAGTCACCACCAGTTCAGCCGAGGTTGTGCCGGGTGGGATCTGCCCCGCCGGAATGGTGATCGACCACGTTCCGCCAGAGACAGTGGCAGCGCGCGCATCATTGCCGTCAAAGCTGACCATGACGGTCGATCCCGGCTCGACCGTGCCGGTCACGGTCAGACCACGGCTGGCTTCGGCATCGTTCAGAACGGTGTCGCTGCCCGCAGACATTGTGCCACGGGTCAGCGGCACCACTTCGGTGTCGATGTTCACCACATGGCTTGCACTGGCGGTGTTGCCAAAGCTGTCAACGGCCGTCACCGACACTTCGGCAGTCGTCGTGCCCGCAGGAATGCCGGCCGTGCTGACAGGCAGGGCCCAGTCTCCGGCAGAATTGGCCTGCACGTCATTGTAGGTCACGCCGTTGAACGTAACGCTCACCACCGCATCCGGCTCGGCCGTCCCGGTCAGGGTGATCCCGGCCAGCCGTTCGGCACCGGTGATAAAGTTGTCCCCGGCTTGCTGCGCGCCGATGGTCACGCTGGTTTCGGTATCGACCCGAATGGTGTGGGTGTCGGTAGCGATGTTGCCCGCAGCATCACGGGCCGACACCGAAACGGTTGCCGGATAGCTGCCGGGAGGCAGCTCACCCGGGCCATAGGCAACCGACCATTGGCCGTCGGTGCCGACAGTTGCCGGGTGGGTGACTGTGCCGCCCGGCGTGGTGACGGCCACTGACACCACGGCGCCGGGGTCTCCGGTGCCGGTCAGGGCAAAGCCTGCGTCCCGGTCATCGCCTGAAACCTTGTTGTCGCCAACCTGTGTCTCATCGATGCCGACGGCAATTTCGGTATCAACCAGAACGTCGCGCCGGTCGGTCGAGGCATTGCCTGCGCCATCTGTCGCCGTCACAATGGCCGTTGTGGCATAAGTGCCGTCGGTGACAGTGCCTGCGGGGAAGGTTACGCTCCAGTTGCCATCGGCATCGGTCGCAGCGGGCAGCGTGCTGCCTGCCCATTCCACGGTGATCGCCGATCCGGGGGCCGAGGTGCCGGTCATGGTGATCGCACCCGCCGCTTCGACTGCATTGACGATGTTGTCACCGGCGACTGCTGACGACGCAAAGGCCACATCCACTTCGGTATCGACATCAAAACTGCGCGTGACCGATGAGGGGTTGCCCGCACCGTCCACAGTCGTCAGCGTCGCTGTCGCCTGATAGGTGCCTGCGGGCAGGGTACCTTCGGGGAAGCTTTGCTCCCAGTTGCCCGACGGGTCCGAGGTGATGGTGCGGGTCACGGTCCGGCCGCCACCCTCAACCACCAGTGTGACGGTCGTATTCGGGCTGGTGCTGCCGGTCATGGTGAAACCGGCATTGTGTTCGGCTTCGTTCACCAGATTGTTCTCGGTGACCGGATCAATCGAAACCGGGTGCGGGATGGTGTCGATCACCAGTTTGTCGGTGACCACCGTGACGTTCCCCAGCGGGTCTGTCGCGGTGACCGTCACATCCAGTGTCCGTTCTCCACCGGCAATCTCGGTCTGGGTAAAGGTGAAAGACCATTTGCCCTGGCTGTCAATCAGCGCATCCCGGGTCAGACCGCCAACGTTGATCTGCACCGACGCTCCGGGCTCGCCTTCGCCCGCAATGGTGATGCCATCGGCGTAATCCGCCAGATTCTCGATATCGTTGACGCTTTCTGTGCCTGCCGTGACCTCTACATCCGGAGGGGTCATGTCGATGATGTAATCCGGCCCGTCGAGCACATGCTCCGTGCCGCCGGGTTCGGTGACGACCACGACCGATGAATAGCTGCCATCGGCCGGGAGTTCATCACCTTCAAAGCCGACGCCCCAGGTGCTGTCGGATCCGATAACCGTTGTCTGGGTCCGGTCGCCGACAGTGACGACAACCGCATCTCCCGGCTCGCCGGTGCCGGTGATGGTGATGCCCGGATTGGTGGTGTTGGTTGTCAGCGTATCTTTGTGGTCGGGGTCGTTCACAGTGGGAGGAACGCGATCATTTCCGCCACCGCCGGGCGTGGTATCGGTGCCGCCGCCGCCGGGCGTGGTGTCCGTGCCGCCGCCGCCAGGCGTGGTATCCGTGCCGCCGCCACCGGGCGTGGTGTCCGTGCCGCCACCGCCGGGCGTGGTATCGGTGCCGCCGCCACCGGGCGTGGTATCCGTGCCGCCACCGCCGGGCGTGGTGTCCGTACCGCCGCCGCCGGGCGTGGTATCCGTGCCACCGCCGCCGGGCGTGGTATCCGTGCCACCGCCGCCGGGCGTGGTATCCGTACCGCCGCCGCCGGGCGTGGTATCGGTGCCGCCGCCGCCGGGCGTGGTATCGGTGCCGCCACCGCCGGGCGTGGTATCCGTGCCGCCGCCACCGGGCGTAGTATCCGTGCCGCCGCCGCCGGGCGTCGTATCGGTGCCACCGCCGCCGGGCGTGGTGTCGGTGCCGCCGCCGCCGGGCGTTGTATCCGTGCCGCCGCCGCCACCACCCAACAGCCCAAGGCCGAGCAGACCCGCGCCGACCGCTGCACCGGCCGAGCCGAGACCGCCCAGCATTGCCGGAGCAAACAGACCCATGCCAGCCGGTTCATCCGTAACTTCTGAACCGTCAATCACGCCATCCGCCTGAGCAAAGCGCAGGTCGTCCAGCGGGCTCCATTTTTCCATGGGTTGCACCGGGCCGTAGCTGGCCGCCAGCACGCCATTTCCACTGCCCGAAAGCGTTACTTCGGTGATCTCGTCATTCGAGCTCAGATACAAGGTACCCGCTGCGCCCGAGGCATCAAAGTAGCCTGACAGGATAACAATACGCCCATCCGCCAGTTTGATGACCAGATCGCGCCCTTGCTGTTCATAGGCGACGATGCTGGATGGAGAAAGGTTCAGCGAAATGCTGTCCCCTGCGCCGACCTGAATGAAATTGCCCTGTCCTTCGCCAGCCACTGTGCCAAGCTGACGGCCGCCCACAGAATTGCGGGCAGCGAAGTTAATCGCCGTTACCATTTTACCACTCCGCCTCAAACCCGGATCTTTATTGACCCGATGTGATTTTTCGCCCCCAATTCGGGGTGCAATTAATCGAGATGTACAAACATTCCTGCCCTGTTTCTAGGGGGTTTGTTCTACATCCCACGGATTGGGGAGCTTTTACCACACATGACATTGATGGAGGTTGAAGCGCGCATTTAAGCAATTCGCTCTGGTTGTATCTGGTGTCAAGAAAGCCTTTTACCGCCAGCATCAAAATGGAACGCCCGGCTTGGTTCAATGTCCAGCTGAACCGTGCTGTCCACCACGTAATCATGCTCGCCAAACAACCGCACTGTTAAAAGCCCGTGTGGCTCTGTCCGCACATAAACCAGCGTTTCCCCACCCAGTTTCTCAACATGGCTGATGGTGCCGCTGATCGGTCCGCCGTCGCGGATGTACAAATGTTCAGGACGAATACCCGTGGTTTCCCCGGTTTGGCCCAAAGCCGCAGATTTCAGAAAATTCATCTGCGGGCTGCCGATAAAACCCGCAACAAAGGTGTTATCCGGGTCGTTATAAAGGTGCATCGGGCTGCCGACCTGCTCCACACGCCCGTCGCGCAACACCACGATCTTGTCGGCCAGTGTCATCGCCTCGACCTGATCATGGGTCACATAGATCATTGTTGCCCCAAGCTCGCGGTGCAGGCGTGCAATCTCGATCCGGGTGGCCACCCGCAGCGCGGCATCAAGGTTGGACAGCGGCTCGTCAAACAGAAACAGCTTGGGGGTCCGCACAATGGCGCGTCCGATGGCAACCCGCTGGCGCTGGCCGCCGGACAGTTCCGCCGGGCGACGGTCAAGCAGCTTTTCAAGCGACAGCATGCCAGCCGCCTTGTCGGTTGCCTTGAGGATCTCAGGTTTCGCCACGCCCGCCTGTTTCAGCGCCAGACCCATATTGTCGCGGACGGTCAGATGCGGATAGAGCGCGTAGGACTGGAACACCATCGCCAGTTCCCGCTTTGCCGGGGCCACATCGTTGACCCGCTTGCCATCCAGCAGAATATCTCCGCCCGAGGCATCCTCCAGCCCGGCAATGATCCGCAGCAGGGTAGATTTGCCGCATCCGGACGGCCCGACAAAGACGCAGAACTCTCCCTCGGCAACCTCAAGATTGACGCCCTTGATCACCTCAGTGGTGCCAAAAGACTTGGTGACAGATTTCAGATCAAGCGCACCCATAGCGGCCTCACAGTTTGACAGGTTGGCCGATGCGCACCGACTGGTCGGCGGCAAGGCAGATGGCAAGCGACTGGACCGCATCAAGCATATGGCGCGACAGGTCCAGATCTTCGGTAATGGCGCGGGCGACAAAGGCTTGCTCGCGCTCGCACAGCTCCTGATGCCCCGGTTCGGCGGCCATGCTGAGGTCTTCATCCGGTTCGCCGTTGCGATGCACCCGGATCACCGAGGTTTTGGTATGCGTGTCGTGATCATCTGACCGCGCATTTTCGGGCATGCGGATCGACACAGCGCCGTTGGGGCTGACCACATCTTTGACGAAAAACGCCGTGTCCGACATCATCGGGCCCCAGCCCGCCTCGTACCAGCCAAGGCTGCCATCGTCGAACAGCACCTGAAAATGGCCGTAGTTATACATGTCCGGCGCAATCTCATCCGACAGGCGCAGGCCCATGCCCCGCACCTCGACCGGCTTTGCATCGGTGATCTGGCACATCACGTCGACATAATGCACCCCACAATCCACGATTGGGCTGGTTGATTGCATCAGCGTCTTGTGAACCTCCCAGGTCGGGCCGTTGCTTTGCTGGTTCAGGTTCAGCCGGAACACATAGGGCCCGCCAAGCGCGCGCGCCTCGGCAATCAGGCGCTGCCAGCTGGGGTGATGGCGCAGGATGTACCCCACCACCAGCTTGCGCCCGGTGGCCCGCGCACAATCCACCACGCGCTGCGCATCGGCCACGGTGCTCGCCAGCGGCTTTTCGACAAACACATGTGCGCCCGCCTCCATCGCGGCACAGGCATAGTCGGCATGGCTGTCGGAATAGGTCGAGATGTTGACCAGATCGGGTTTCAGCCTTGCCAGAGCCTCATGGAAATCGGGCGTCACCGCGTATCCTGCCAGATCGGCATCCAGCTGCGGGGTTGATCGGTTGACCAGCCCCACCAGATCAAAGGCCGGGTTGCGATGATAGGCCAGCGCATGGCTGCGCCCCATGGTTCCCAAACCTGCCACAAGTGTCCGGATCATTTCACAGCCCCCGCCGTAATGCCGCGGATCAGCTGCCGCGAGAAGATAAGGTACAAGACCAGCACCGGCAGAATGGCGAGGCTCAGCGCCGCCAGAACCGCATTCCAGTTGGTCACGAATTGCCCGATAAAGATCTGGCTTCCCAGGGTGATGGTTTTCACCTCTTCCGCCGGGGCCAGGATCAGCGGGAACCACAGGTCGTTCCAGATCGGGATCATGGTAAACACCGCGACCGTCGCCATCGCCGGTCGCACCAGCGGCAGCACCAGCGTGAAAAAGATCGCATATTCCGACAGCCCGTCGATCCGTCCGGCGTTCTTCAGGTCATCCGACACAGTTTTCATAAATTCCGACAGGATGAACACCGCCAGCGGCAACCCCTGCGCCGTGTAAACAAGGATCAGCGCGGTCAGCGTGTTGACCAGCCCGCCCGCCACCATGATCTGCAAAATCGCCACCGTGCCCAGCCGGATCGGAATCATGATCCCCAGCGCCAGATACAGGCCCAGCAGGGTGTTGCCCTTGAACCGATATTCCGACAGGGCAAAGGCGGCCATCGCCCCGAACAGCAGCACAAAGAACAGGCTGACCACGGTGACGATCATCGAGTTCTGAAAGTAGCCAAAGAAATCGCCCTGCTTCAGCACCGTGGTATAGCCGACCAGATCGAAATGCTCGGGCCACGGCAGCGCCAGCGGATCGGCAAAGATCGCCCGCCGCGATTTGAAGCTGTTGATCACGGTGACGAACACCGGGAACAGCGCAATCACCGTCCATGTGATCAGAATGGCATGGGCAGCAAACGTGCGGCCGGTTGAGGTGCGGGACTTTGCCATCAGAACTGATACCTCCGCAGACGGGTCTGGATGCCGAACAGATAGACGCAGACGCCCAACAGGATGATCCCGAACATCGCCCCCGCAATCGCGGACCCCATGTAGGGGTCGCCAAGCTGCAGCTGAAAGCCAAAGAAGGTGCGGTACAGGAACGTGCCCAGAATGTCGGTGCTGAAATCCGGCCCCGCCAGCGCGCCTTGCGCCACATAGATCAGGTCAAACGCGTTGAAATTGCCCACGAATGTCAGGATCGAGATGATCCCGATACTGGGCAGGATCAGCGGCAGCTTGATCTTCCAGAACTGGCTGGTGCCGGTAATGCCGTCCATCTCGGCCGCCTCCAGAATTTCATCCGGGATCGACAACAGTGCGGCATAGATCAGCATCATCGGAATGCCGACAAACTGCCAGACCGAGATCAGCGCCAGCGTGGTCAGCGCATATTCCTCACGGCCCAACCAAGGGGCAAACAGGCTTTTGAGACCCACCAGATCCAGCAGCCCCGGCGCAATCCCCCAGATCGGTGACAGGATCAGCTTCCAGACAAAGCCGACGATCACGAAACTCAGGATGGTCGGCACGAAAATCGCGGTTCGGTAAAACGCAGCCATGCGCAAGCGTGGTGTTGACAGGATCGCGGCCAGCGCAATGCCGATCGGGTTCTGCACCAGCATGTGGATCAGAAAGAACCACGCATTGTTGCCAAGCGCATTCCAGAACGACGCCGACCAGCGGGGATCGCCAAACAGCGTGGCAAAATTCCCCAACCCGACAAACGCCACCCCGTCCGGCCCCTTGTTGAACAAGGACAGGTTCAGCGTTCCGAACAGGGGAATGATCATGATGGCGGTGTAGACCAGAACTGCAGGCGCCAGAAACACGGCAATATGCCAGCGCACAGGCTTTTTCGAAGCCATGCCCTTCCCCTTTTCATCTTGGTAAAAATACTCTCGGGGGGTCCGGGGGGCAGACAGCCCCCCGGGGTCTCAGCCCGAGCTCACTTCTGCGGGTCGTACCAGCTTGCCAGCCCGTCCTGCAGCCGCTTGGCCGCATCGGCCGGTGTTTCCGAGCCACGGATCACGTTGGCACTCGCGTTCCAGGTCTCGTTCTCCAGATTTGGTGTGCCGCGCGACAGGATCTGATAGGTCGAGCGGATCGTCGGCTCGCACTTGCCGCGCCAGGACACGAATTCCTGCGCCAGCGGATCCTGCATTTCAACCGGGGTGGAGTTCAGGCTGAAAAAGCCGGGCAACGCGTTGGCATACAGCGTCGCAAACTCGGGGCTGCCGACCCAGTCCAGAAACACCTTTGCCGCTTCGGCGTTGGGCGACTTTGCGTTCATGCCGATCGCGATGTCGGTGTGGTCGCTGATATAGCAGGTGTCGCCCGCAGCAGTGACCGGCGGAGCAAAGGCGCCCATCTTGAAATCGGCCTGGGTGTTGAAGCCCGAAATCTCCCACGAACCGGCCGGATACACAGCGGCCCGGCCCAGCGTGAACAGGTTCTGGCTGTCCGGATAGGTCTGGGCCTCAAATCCGTCACCCAGATAGTCTTTCCATTTCGCCAGCTGCTCGAACGGGGCCACCCATTGCGGATCGGTCAGCTTTTGCTCACCCGCGATCAGCGCCTTACGCCCCTCTTCACCCTTCCAATAGGTCGGGCCGATGTTGTTATAGCCCATCGTGGCGGCTTCCCACTGGTCGTTGGTGCCCATCGCCAGCGGGATATAGGTGCCATCCGCCTTGATCTTGTCGAGGGCGGCATAGAACTCGGCTTCCGTCGTCGGCACCTCGATACCCAGTTCGGCAAAGGCATCGGCATTGTAGATAAATCCGTGAATCACTGACGCCATCGGCACGCAGAACGTGGCGCTGCCGTCATCGGTCTGCCAGGCGGATTTGGCCACGTCAGAGAAGTTAGCCATCCCGGCAAGGTCGGTCAGATCAGCCAGATGACCCTGATTGAACAGCTCCAGCGAGGCGTCGAACGGGCGGCAGGTGATCAGATCTCCCGCGCTGCCGGCGGACAGTTTGGAGTTCAGCACCGCGTTGTATTCGGCCGGGGCCGAGGGCGAGAATACCACATTGATATCCGGGTGCTGGGCATTGAACGCCGGAATGATGGTGTCTTGCCAGATCAGCAGGTCATCATTGCGCCAGCTTTCGATGGTCAGCGTGGTTTGCGCAAGCGCAGGCCCGGCCAGCAAGGTGCTGGTCAAAAGGGCGGTCAGATACGTCTTTTTCATTGTCGTCTCCCGGTTGGTGGGCTTTTCGCCCGGTTGGCTATTTTTGGTCGGTCAGCAGGGGGGCCAGATGGCCGCCCGTGGTGGCAAGCGCTTGGTCTGCCTGCGCCGCTGTCATCCCGCGCGCGACCAGAATCGCAGGCTTTACCGCGCCATTGGTCTGGGTCAGCGCCGCGCGCGCCGCCTCTTGCCCGGCACCGGATACGCTTGCCACGATGCGGGCGGCACGCCCGACCAGCTTGGCGTTGTCGGCGGTGACATTGACCATGAACCCGTCATGCACATGCCCAAGATCTATCGCGACCAGCACCGACAGCATGTTCAGCGCAACCTTTTGCGCGATGCCTGCGCCCATACGGGTTGATCCGGTTATGATCTCGGGTCCGGTATCCAGAAAGACCGGAATATCGGCGACTTGCAGAAGAGGCGCCGTCGCCACATTCGAAAATCCGACCACCGTGACGCCCAGCGCCTTTGCGCCCTCGGCAACGGCCAGCGTGTAAGGTGTGCCGCCAGAGGCGGCGAGGCACAGGACAACATCCCCCGCGGTCAGCTGCGCCCGCACCAGATCGGCTTTTGCAAGCGCGGGGTCATCTTCGGGGCCGCCCTGCATATGCAGCAATGCCTCAACCCCACCCGCAAACAGCATCGGAACGCGGTCTGGCGCGATGCCAAAGGTGCCGGGCAGCTCCAGACAATCGGCCAGCGCCATCAACCCCGACGAACCAGCCCCGGCATAGGCCATTTTGCCGCCGCGGCCCAATGCCTGCGCCCCGGCGCGGGCGGCCTGGGTGATCCGGGGAAAGGCGGGGGTCAGCGCGGCAAGCGCCTGCGCTTGGCCAGTCAGTATCCGCGACAGAACCTCCGCTGTTGCAACGGCATGCAAGCCATCGGACAAAGCGTGCCGGCTTTCTGTTCGGTGCTCGGACATCTGATTCCCCCTTGCCTCAATGACAATGCCAAAATAATACCAATTGTAAAGAAAGAAGTTTTGAAACCTCATAAATTGCGGATTTCTACGGCATTATGCGAATCTGAAAGATACCACTTCCCAAATGGTATTAGTTTGGTATCTTAATCCGGCAGGGGGATTCTGATGGCGCTGTTTCTGGGAATTGATGGCGGGGGTACCGGATGCCGCGCCGCGGTGACGGATCAGGCGGGCCGCGTTCTGGGGCGCGGCCATGGCGGTCCTGCCAACATCGCCTCTGATCCCGACACCGCCCGCAGCAACATTCTTGCTGCCACGAATGAAGCGATGATCGCTGCACTTGGCCCAACCGATGCCCTGCGTGAGGTGCCGCATCTGATCGCCGGGCTAGGCCTTGCCGGGGCCAATGCGGCGGGGGCAGCCGGGCGCTTGCGTCTGGCGCTGCCCTTTGCCCGCGCGCGGATCGAAACCGATGCGGTCGCGGCGGCCAAAGGGGCTTTGGCCGCCGCCGATGGCATCGTCGCCGCGATGGGCACCGGATCGGTTTATGCGGTTCAGCATCAGGGCGTCATCCGCTGCTATGGCGGCTGGGGGTTGGTGCTGGGGGATGAAGGGAGCGGGGCCTGGCTGGGTCGCGCGGCATTATCGCTTGCGCTGCGCGCGGTGGATGGCTTTGCACCGATGACGCCCTTTCTTCAGCAACTGATTGAGGATCATGGTGGCGCGGCGGGCGTTGTCAGCTTTGCGCAGACCGCCCGCGCCGCCGATTTCGCACTGCTGGCACCCGGCATCGTGCAAAGTGATGATCCGGCAGCTGCTGAACTGTGGGCAGCTGCTGTTTCAGGTGTTGCGGCAATCCTGTCCCACCTGCGCGACACCGTGCCAGCGCCGGTGACCTTTATCGGCGGGCTTGGCCCCGCCTATGCCGCCGCGCTGCCGCAGCTTCCGCAAGCCGCGGCAAAGGGCACGGCGCTGGATGGCGCGCTGCTTCTGGCGCGGGAGGTGGGGTGATGGCCGCGATGTTTTCGCCTGCTGGCTTTGATGATGCAGGCTCCGGCCCGCTTTACCTGCAACTGCAAAAACGCCTTGCCGAAGCCATCAGCTCCGGCCGTCTCGCCGCTGGAGACAGCCTTCCGGCGGAGCGGGATATGGCCAGCATGACCGGCCTGAGCCGCGTAACCGTGCGCAAGGCGGTGCAGGCACTGGTGGCCAACGGGCAACTGGTGCAGCGCCGTGGCTCTGGCACCTTTGTCGCGCCAAAGGTGGAACGGCTGGAACAGGCTCTGTCGCTGCTGACCTCCTTCACCGAAGACATGGCGCGTCGCGGCAAATCGGTTGAATCGGTCTGGCTGTCGCGCCAGATTGCCACGCCCTCGCCCGAAGAGGTGATGGCTCTGGGCCTGGGCATCGGCGATCGTGTGGCCCGGCTGGAACGGGTACGCCGGTCTGATGATGTGCCGCTGGCCATTGAACGCGCCTCGCTTTCCACTGCCACGTTGCCCGATCCGGCCTTGGTGGAAACCAGTCTGTACGCGATGCTGGAATCGCGCGGCCTGCGCCCCGTGCGGGCAGTGCAACGCATTTCAGCGGCCAATCTTGGCGGGCGCGATGCCGAGCTTCTGGGAGTTCCCGTGGGGGCTGCCGGGCTGCGGATCGAGCGGATCGGCTATCTGCCCTCGGGCCGGGTGGTGGAATTCACCCGCTCTCTCTATCGCGGCGATGCCTATGATTTTGCCGTCGAACTGACCCTGTCGCCCCAAAGCGGCTCTTCGGAAAGGACATCAACATGACCCAGACCCATATGGCGCGTGAAGTGGCCGAAATCCCGACCGCCGCAGCGCGGTTTCTGGCAGAATCCGGCCCCGCAGTGCAGGCTGCCGCGGTGGCGATGCAAAAGCTTGATCCGGGCCTGATCGTCACCGTCGCGCGCGGATCATCCGATCACGCGGCCACCTATCTGAAATACGCGGTCGAACTGCTGGCGGGTGTGCCCGTCGCCTCGGTCGGCCCTTCGGTCGCCTCGATCTATGGTCGCCCGCTGCGGCTGACCGGCGCTGTGTGCGTCGGCATCTCCCAGTCCGGCCAAAGCCCCGATATTGTGGAGATGATGCGCGCAGGCCGCAGTGGCGGTGCCCTGTCGGTCGCCATCACCAACTTTGCCGACAGCCCGATGGGGGCGGCATCCGATCATTGCCTGCCGCTGCTTGCGGGGGTCGAACAGAGCGTCGCGGCGACCAAGACCTTTGTGGTCTCGGTGTTGGCGGGGCTGACGCTTCTGGCCGAATGGCGGCAGGATGATGCCCTGCGTCACGCGATTGCCGATCTGCCCCTTGCGCTGGAAAAGGCGCTGCATCTGGATTGGTCGCCCCTCGCGGCGCGCCTGTCGCGGGCGAACTCGGCCTATGTGCTCGGGCGCGGCCCGGCCTTTGCCATCGCCAATGAATGCGCGCTGAAGCTAAAGGAAACCTGCGGGCTGCATGCCGAGTCCTATTCTGCCGCCGAGGTTCTGCATGGTCCGGCGGCCATTGTGCAGGCGCAATTCCCGGTGCTGGCGCTGGGCGTCGAAGACGCCGCTCTGCCACATGTCATTTCGACGGCAGAGCGTCTTGCGGCGCAGGGTGCCGATGTGTTCCTGACCGGGGCTGCGGCAAAGGGTGTGATGCAACTGCCGCTGGTGCCCGATCTGCATCCGCTGGTCGCGCCTTTGGTGCTTGCGACGGCGTTCTACAACTTTGTCGAAGGGCTGGCCCGGCGTCGCGGCTTTGATCCCGACACCCCACCGCATCTGCGCAAGGTGACGGAGACCGTCTGATGCCCACCGCATTCATCGGCGCGCGGATTTTTGACGGCATGACGCTGCACGACGATGCGGTCCTGCTGACCGAAGGGGCCGCTGTCACCGGCCTTGCCTCATCGGTTCCGGCGCATGCGGAGGTCATTGATCTGGCGGGCGGTATTCTTTCGCCGGGGCTGATCGACCTGCAGGTCAATGGCGGCGGCGGGTGGATGGTCGATGGCCGGACCGATGCACGGGTGTTGCAGGCAATCTGCGCGACGCACGCGCGGCTTGGCACTACGGGGCTGCTGCCGACTCTGATCACGGACAGCTTTGACGCCACCGCCCGCGTCATCGAGGCCGGGGTGGCCAGCATTGGCGTGCCCGGCTTTCTGGGTCTGCATCTGGAGGGGCCGCATCTGGACCCGCGCCGCAAGGGCGCGCATGACCCGGCCCTGATCCGCCCGATGGAAGATCGCGATCTGGCCATGCTGGTCAGCGCCGCGCGCCGGTTGCCCGCGTTGATGATCACCCTTGCCCCCTCTGCCGTGCGCGCCGATCAGATCGCGGCTTTGGCCGAGGCGGGGGCGGTTGTCAGCCTTGGCCATACCGACTGCACCTATGCCGAGGCCGAGGCCGCTATTGTTGCGGGTGCGCGCTGCGCCACCCATCTGTTCAACGCGATGAGCCAGCTTGGCAACCGCGAACCCGGTCTGGTCGGCGCGGTGCTGAGCCATGATATTGCGGCGGGTGTGATCGCCGATGCGATCCATGTCGCGCCCGCCACCCTGCGGATTGCGCTGTCGGCCCGTCCTGACGGGCTGTTTCTGGTGTCGGATTGCATGGCGGCGGCGGGCACCGATCAGACCGAGTTCACGCTTGGCGGCCGCAAAATCCTGCGCTGCGAGGGCCGCCTGACGCTGGAGGATGGCACGCTTGCTGGCGCGGACCTGAGCCTGCCGCAGGCGATTGCCGTGATGGTCCACAAGATTGGCCTGCCACCCGAACGCGCGCTGGCAATGGCCACACGCGCCCCCGCACAGGTCATCGGACGCGACGATCTGGGGCACCTGACAGCGGGAGCGCGTGCCGATCTGGTGCACCTGAGCGATACGTTTGACGTAAAAGGCGTGTGGCAAGGCGGCGAAAAACGGCTCTAACCCGGCCATTTCCAGAGCAACCGGGCCTGCGCGGCGGTGTATCTGCCCAGCCGCACATCTTCGGCCACCAGTGCCGGGTCGCGCTGTGCCGGATCGCCAAAGCCACCGCCGCCCGGCGTCCGCACCCGCACCCGGTCACCGGGGGCAAGTGCGATGTCCTGCGCCTTGGATAGATGCGGCGGCACAAAGGTTTCACCGTTGCGTGTCACTTCCACACGGTTCACCGCCCCGTCCTGCCCACCCTGCGCGCCCAGCGGCCCGGTACGGCCATGATCCATCACGAAACTGGCCCGCGCCTCGCCACGCAACAGCTCGATCTCATAATCCAGCCCGAACCCACCCCGATGCGCCCCCGCCCCGCCGCTGCCCTCGTGCAGCGCGTAGTGGCGGTACAGCACCGGAAACTTCTGCTCCATGATTTCCACCGGCGGCGCTTTTGAGATGCCGATGGTCGAGCAGCCATTTGACAAGCCGTCATGATCGGCATTGCCACCATAGCCGCCACCGGAAATCTGATACATCACATAGCTTTGCCCGGTCTGAGGGTCATATCCGCCCAGACCGAAATTGCCGCTGGTCCCCGCTGGCGCCGCCGTCACCCGGTCGGGAATTGCCTGCACCAGTGCCGCGAACACCGCCTCAGCAATGCGTTGGCTTACTTCGGCCGCGCACCCGGATACCGGGCGCGGATATTGCGCATCCAGAAACGTGCCCTCGATCCCCGTGACCGTCAGTGGCTCAAATGCCCCGGCACTGATTGGCACATCGGGAAAGATATGCCGCATCGCCAGATAGACCGAAGACAGCGTGGTCGCCCGAACCGAATTCATCGGGCCCATGCACGGAGGGGAGCTTTTCGAGAAATCAAATGTCAGCCCATCGTCCGTTTTCGACACTGTTACGGCGATTTTCAGCGGTTCATTGACCACCCCATCGGAATCGACAATCGCCGTCGCCTGATACACGCCATCTGCAATCAGCCCGATCATCGCCCGCATCTGTTGTGCCGCACGGCTCCGCATCTCGGCAATCGCTTGTGATACCGTCGCATCACCGTAGCGGTCCAGCAGCACCGCCAGCCGCTCGGCCCCGATCAGCAGGGCACTCGCCTGCGCCTGAACATCGCCGATCCGCTGATCCGACACCCGGATGTTGGAGCAGATGATTTGCCAGATTTCAGTGTCTAACACGCCCTTTTTGAACAGTTTGACCGGCGGAATCCGCAATCCCTCCTGTTCCGCACTGATCGCACTGGCGCTGAACCCACCGGGCACCATGCCGCCGGTATCGGGCCAATGCCCGGTGTTCGACAGCCAGCAAAAGATCTGCCCCTCGCGCCAGACCGGCATGGCAAAGCGCACATCCATCAGATGCGTGCCACCCAGATAGGGGTCGTTCACCATATAAATGTCACCCGGATCGGGTGCGGCGGTCAGGCCGGTGCGGATCCGCTCCAGAATGGTGCGGGTGGAAAACTGCATCACACCGACGAACACCGGGAGGCCTTTTGAGCCCTGGGCAATCAGACTGCCATCGGTCGCGCTGTAAATCCCGTCCGACCTGTCATCCGCCTCGGCGATCACCGGCGAAAAGGCGGCGCGGCTGAAGGTCAGGTCCATCTCGTCGCAGACCTGCTGCAACCCGGCCTGAACTACGGCAAGAGTGACCGGGTCAAGCATGCGGCACCTGCACGATAAGGTTTCCATCGGCATCCGACGAGACCTGACAGCCGGGGTCGATCACGATCGTCGTATCCATCTGCTCGATGATCGCGGGACCCGTAAGGTTCAGCGCCAGCGGCAGGTGGTCGCGCCAGTACACCGGCGTTTCCACCCAGGAACCGAACCAGACGTGCCGCACCGATACCGGCTGCGCCTCGGCCCGCCGCCCCTTCGGGTCGATGAGCGCTGACAGATCCATCTCTGGCCGCTCGCCGATGACCGACACGTTCAGGTTCACCAGATTGGCCTTGATCGTCGGCAGTTCGACCCGAAAGCGGTGATGATAGGCGGCCTCGAACAGCTGCTGCAGGTCGGCCCGCGTGGGTTTGCCATGCGGCAAGGCAACCCGCAGCAGATGGGTCTGGCCAACAAACTGCATATCCGCCGAAAATTCTGATCGCACAGACTTTAACCCGATGCTCTCTGCCCCGATCAGCCGCCGGCCTTCAGCCTCTTGTTCTGCCAAAATCGCATGAACAGAGCCTATTTCCACAGCATCCAGCGCGCTGTTCAGCGTGCGCACAAAGTCTTGCCGCAGATCGGCAACCACGCAGCCAAGCGCATTGGTAATGCCCGGCCGCGCCGGGATCAGCACGGTCGGCACTGCCAGTTCCCGTGCCAAAGCCACCGCATGCAGCGGCCCGGCCCCACCAAAGGCGAACAGCGCGAAATCGCGCGGATCGGCCCCCATCGAGATTGAAACCATGCGGATCGCCCCGGCCATGTGGATGTTGGCAATCCGCACCACCGCCTCGGCGGCCTGTTCCACCGACAGGCCCAGCGGCGTGGCGATCTGATCCGCCATGGCCTGCCGCGCCGCTTCTGCTGCCTGACCGAAACGTGCGGCGGGCAGACGGCCCAGCAACAGGTTGGCATCAGAAATCGTCACCCGCGTGCCGCCCCGGCCATAGCACACCGGGCCTGGGTTTGACCCCGCGCTTTCCGGCCCCACCCGCAGCATGCCGCCCGCGTCTATCCGCGCAATCGACCCGCCACCGGCACCCACAGTGCGCACATCGACCATCGGGACGTGGATCGGCATGGCATATTCCACCTCGATCTCGTTCGAGACCGGCGCTCGCCCGTCGCGGATCATCGCCACATCGGTCGAGGTTCCGCCCATGTCATAGGTGAGAAGGTTGGTCATTCCAGCCCGTCGCCCGGTGGCCACTGCTGCCATCACGCCCGACGCCGGGCCAGACATCACGGTCTTAACCGCCTCTTTCGACACTGATCTTGCCGAAACCATCCCGCCATTGCCATTCATCACCAGCAGATCATGGGCGTAGCCGCGCGCTGCCAGCTGATCGGCCAGCCGCATCACATAACGGTCCAGCAACGGTTGCACACTGGCATTGACCGCCGCCGTCACCCCCCGCTCATACTCACGGCTTTCCGACAGCAGGGCGTGGCCCATGGTGATGTACTGGTTCGCCCAGACCTCTGCGACAATCTCGGCCGCGCGCTGTTCATGCGCGGGGTTGGCATAGGCATGCAAGAAGTGGATCACAACGCTCTCACAGCCCACTTCCCGCAGGCGTAGAGCCGCTTTTCTGACCGCAGGCTCATCCAGTGGGGTCAGGACCGCGCCGCGCGCATCCATCCGCTCTGGCACTTCCAGACGCAGATCGCGGGGGATGATCGGCACAAAGCGGCCGTGCATGCCGTAAGCATTGGGCCGGGTGCGGCGGCCCAGTTCCAGAACATCGCGAAAGCCCTGTGTGGTGATTAACCCGGTTTTCGCCAGCGCGCGCTCCAACACCGCGTTTGTGGTGGTGGTGGTGCCGTGCACGATCAGGTCAATGTCTGCCAGATCCGCCCCGGCCTCTTCCAATGCGGTCAGCACACCGGGGGCCTGATTGGGCAGTGTTGTCGGCACTTTGGCCAGCCTGACCGCGCCTGTAGCCGGGTCAACGATCACCAGATCGGTGAAGGTGCCGCCCACATCAATGCCAGCCACCAGCCCTGCCATCATACCCCCACAAACTGCTGGAACAGGGTCGATTCTGCCGTCAGCCCCTCACGCGGCACTTCGGCCTCAACCCGGCCATGCGCCATAAAGGCCACTCGGTCCGCCATGCGCAAAACGGTATCCACGCGTTGTTCCACCAGCACCGTCGTCAGCCCGGTTTCGCGCAACCGCAACACCGTATCGCGGATCAGCGCGATCATCGAAGGCTGCAGCCCCTCGCTCGGTTCATCGAGCAGCAAGACCGACGGTTCCAGACACAGCGCCCGCGCGATGGCCAGCATTTGTTGCTCCCCGCCTGACAGGCTGCTGGCCACCTGATCCAGCCGTTCCCGCAGACGCGGAAACAGGTCGAGCACGAAATCCCGCGTGCGCAGACCCTTTTTACGGGTCAGCAGCCCGACCTCGATGTTCTCTGCCACGGTCAGCGGGCCGAACAGGCGGCGACCTTGCGGCACATAAGCAATGCCTTGCTGCGGCACCTTATGCGCGGGCAGCTGATGGACCGGCACACCTGCCAGCGTGATCTGCCCCGACTGCACCGGCACCAGACCCATGATCGCTTTTAACAGCGTTGATTTGCCGGCTCCGTTGCGGCCCATGATACAGGTCACCTGCCCGGCCTCTGCCTCAAACGACAGATCGCGCAGGATGGTCACGGGGCCATAGCCCGCAGTGATGCCTTCAACCCGCAGCATGATCACCCCCCAGATAAGCGTCCTGAACGGCTCTGTTCCGGCGGATTTCGTCTGGCGTGCCAACTGCCAGAACCTGCCCGAAGTTCAGCACGGTGATCCGGTCGGCAAGATCCATCACCACATCCATGTTGTGCTCGATCAGCAGGATGGTCGTCTGCGGCACCAGTGACCGGATCAGCGCCTTGAACCCGTCGATCTCGCTTGACGCCAGTCCTTGGGTCGGCTCGTCTAGAATGAGCACCAAAGGGCGCAGCGCCAGCCCCATCGCCACCTCGAGCAGGCGTTGATGGCCATAAGACAACGTGCCCGCAATGGACAGGTCCAGCCCGGTCAGCCCGACCTGTGCAAGCGCCTGCGCCACTTCGGCGGGCACATCCACCGCGCCCCGGCTTTGCGCGGCCAGAGCCACATTGTCGAACACCGACAGGCGCGGATAGACCGAGGTGATCTGAAAGGTATAGGCCACGCCATTGCGCACCCGCAGATGCGCAGGCAGATGGGTGATGTCCTCACCGTTCAGGGTGATCATTCCCGACTGCACCGGAATCCGGCCCGACAACAGGCTGACAAAGGTGGTTTTGCCTGCGCCGTTCGGTCCGATCAAGCCGTGAATTTCGCTGTGTTCGAGACTGAAATTCACGCCATCCACGGCGCGCAACCCGCCGAAATGCCGGGTCAGACCCTTGGCCTCGATCACGGCAGCCATCGCAGGGCCCTTTCACGCAAAGTGCCGAGGATCCCTTTGGGCGCGAACAGCACCAGTCCCACCAGCGCGGCCCCCACAACGAACAGATAGGCATCAGTATAGCCGCTGGTGATGTCGATCAGATAGAACATCAGCAGCGCGCCCAGAAACGGCCCCAGAACCGTGCCCGCCCCGCCCAACAGCACATAGAGCATCGGCAGGATCGAATACTGAATGGTGGCAAATGTGGCCCCAACATAGCCAAACAGCATCCCATAGGCCGCCCCTGCCGCCCCGGCGTAAAGCCCCGACAGGATCAGCGCCACCAGCTTGACCCGGAACGGGTCATAGCCGAGCATCCGGCTGCGCTCCTCATTCTCGCGCATCGCGACCATCACCCGGCCAAAGGGCGACCGTACCAGCCACAGACACAGCAGCAGACCCGCCGCAAACAGCGCAAAGGCCGCCACAAAGCGCGGCGTATCGGTGGCCAGATCAAAGCCCAGCAGCACCCGCCCGGTGCGGGCCACGACAAAGCCCTCGTCCCCACCGGTCCAGCTGTTCAGATACAGGAGGGTCAGATAGCCAGCCTGGGCAAACATCAGCGTCACGATCATGAAACTGACCCCCGCGGTGCGCAACGCCAGCAGACCGACCACGCCCGCCACAGCCCCGCCAGCCAGCAGACCTGCAATCAAGGCGGGCAGCGACAGCCACCCCAGATGCCAGACCGGCAGACCCATGCCATACATGCCCGCTGCGAAAAACAGCGCATGGCCCAGTGACAACAGACCCGTGTAGCCAAAGGCGATGTTGTATCCCATGGCAAACACCGCCAGCACCATAATCCGCGCCAGATTGGTGACGTGATAAGACGGCAGCAAAAACTGGGCGGCAAAGAGCCCGGCCAGAACCAGCAGATGAAGGCCCCACACCTTTGCGCGATCGCTCATGCCCGCGCCCCGAACAGGCCTTGCGGGCGGAACACCAGCACCAGCGCCACCAGCATCGTCGCGATGATCTTGGCCAGCGTGGGGGAAAAGAACATGCTGATCACGCCATCTGACAGCCCGATCACCAAGGCCGCCACCAGCGTTCCGCGGATCGAGCCCAATCCGCCGATGATCACCACGATGAACGACAACAGCAGCGGGTCATGTCCCATCAGATAATGCGCCTGCTGGATCGGCACGATCAGCACCGCCGCCGCCGCCGCCAGCGCGCCGCCAAGTGCAAATGTGCCGGCATAGACCCTGTCCACGTTGATGCCAAAGGCTTGCGCCGTATCGCGGTCGACCTGCGTGGCGCGCATCACCAAACCCGCTTTCGTCCGGGTCATGAACAGCCAGACCGCTGCCAAAATGACGACCGCCGCCAGCACGACAAACAGCTTGTACCCGGAATAGCCGAACCACGGCAGCTGGATGCGCCACTGAAACGGCGCCAGGACCGGGCGCGCGTCGGAGCCGTAAAACGTCAGCGCCGCCTGTTGCAGCATGTACAGCAAACCGATGGTCGCAACGATGGTGGCCTCCGGGTCGTAGTTCAGCCGCTTCAGAACCAGAGTGTCCGCCAGCGCCGCGATCACCGCGACGATCAGCGGCGCAATGATCAGCGCTGCCAGCCAGGCGAGGGCGGGCGGAAACGGAAGGTAATAGGTTATGAACCACGCCAGAACGGCGCCGAGCATGTAAAACTCGCCATGCGCCACATTGACCACGCGCATCACGCCGAACACCAGCGACAGGCCCACGGCAGTCAGCGCCAGCACCGCCGCCATCACGGTGCCTTCCAGCACGGCCAGAAGCAGAAACGGCCCGAAACTCACGTTGGGTCACCGATCTGTGCAACGCGCCTCCCTCCCCCCTTGTGGGGGAGGGTTGGGGTGGGGGGGCGTCGCGACGATGCGGAAACCGCGCGCAGCCCCCTCCCCCATCCCCTCCCACAAGGGGAGGGGGGCCGATTGGGGCCAATGTACGCGCCAGTGCTTGCGATGTCAGGCAATGACCGCACTCAGAAGCTCTGCGTCGTGTAGTCCACCGCGTCGGGATACAGGCTGTCCTCAATGCTGGTCGTGTGTACCTTGATCAGCTTGCCGCCTTCGACCTTGCTGATGAACTGGTGGCCAAAGACCTGATGGGTCTTGCCGTTGAACACCTTGTCCCCCTGCACATGTGCCAGACTCTCGGGCATATCCGTCATCGCTTCGACCGCTTCGACGAATTTCTGCCGGTCGGCTGGGCTTTGATAGCCCGAAGCCTCCATCCCGGCCTTGATGATATGCAGCGTCTCCCAGACCGAGAACATGTGGGCATAGGTTGACACGTCCTTGGCATCCGACACCGACGCGCCATTGTCATCCACCCCGACGGCGGCGCGATAGGCGATCTCATGCTCGGACGCATCGGCCTGTTTCACCCGGCAATGACCTTCCCAGAAATGGCTGCCTTCAAGGAATTCCAGCCCCGGCGACGCCATATCGACCGCTTCCAGCGAGTCGATGAAGCCAAAGATCTGCGGCTTGGCCCCGGTGCCGTAGAACTCGCCCAGTTCTTTCACAAAGGTCAGAACCGCCGGGCCGACCATCACGTGATACAGCACCTCGGTGTCTGACGGGATCTGCGGCAGATAGCGGGTAAAGCTGGTCTCAGTGGGTGGCACTGCAATCTGGGCAACCACCTGCCCGCCACCCGCCTCGACCGCGGCGGTAAAGTAATCGCGGTGGTCGTGACCAAAGGCGTAATCGGGGAACACCATGGTGACCTTCTTGCCCAGATTGGCCAGAACCCAGGGCGCCATCGAGCTGACCTGCGCGCGCACATCGGTGATGCCGGGCTGCATGGACCAGCGGTTCAGCATGCCGCCAGCCACATGGAAGCCCTCGGAACAGACCAGATAGGGCACTTTCAGCTCGCCCGCACGCGGGGCAGAGCCGATAACGACATGGGAAAACAGCGGCCCGAAGATCAGGTCGCAATTGTGCTGGCTGGTCAGCTTTTCCACCACCTCGGCCCCACGCTTGGGATCGGTGCCGTCATCTTCAAACACGATCTCGACCGGGCGGCCGTTGATGCCGCCTGCGTCATTCACCACCTTCAGCGCGGCTTGCGCCGTCCGCTCATACCAGCGGCCATAAGCGGCCCCGATGCCGGTCCGGTGCAACTGGAACCCCAGCTTGACCGGGGCCGCCTGCGCCCAGACGGGCGCCACAAATCCCGCCGTCAGCAACCCGGCACCTGCACCCTTTAACAGCGCGCGCCGCGAGGGGGTCAGCCCGATCAGATCCTGTGCCATCAATCTCTCCTCTGTTCCGGGCGCCATGCCAGGGTGTCTTTGCGTCACTTTCTCCCCTGCATGGCAGGTTTGTAAATGATTTTCTCAGCCGGTCCGGGCGGTTGACAACAGCCAAAGGCCCAACACCGTATATCCCACCATCAGCACGGTCATCGGCAGATGCGCCATTGCCCGCATATCCCCCACCAGCCGCAGCGACAGCAGCACCGCCAGCAGATGCGCGCCCAGAATGGCGGCAAATTGTGCGGCATAAATCATCGGCATGATGGTCTGATCGGTCAGAAAGCCGAATGACACATAAAACGGCGGCAGGCCCAGATAAGCATCACCGCGAAACCACGGGTCATTCAGCGCGGCCAGCGTGTATTGGCCAGCGGTCAGCAGGGTGACCAGATAATGCGCGGCGTGATAGCCCGCCGCGATTGCCAGAAACGACAGCATCACCGGCCCGGTCGCAAAGCGCGCGCCGCCGATCGCCCGGCCCATCCGGATCACCGCCCAAAGAGCGACAATCGTCAGCGACCAGACGCCTAGCAGACCCAGCGTGTTGACCCCCATCACCGCTGAGCGTCCGGTCGGTTCCAGCGGGTTTTCCCCGATCACCGCATGCCACCAGAACGTCTCCATCAGCCCGTCAAAGGTCAGCGCAGACAGGGCCAGCGTGATAAACGCCATCGCAGAGACGGAAAGCGGGGCCATCCGCACCACCTGCGCCCCCGGCCAGCCGCGCATCAGCCGGGCACTACCGCCTTCCAGTTCCAGCCAGACCGGCGCAACCTTGGCCAGATAGCCCATCAGCACGGTCAGAAACTCGCCCTGCTGCAACCAGTCTTCGCCTTCGGCCACGGCCAGCACAAAGATGGCCACCCAGTAGATCAGTGCCACGCTGGCCAGCACCATCGGATCATCGGGCGACATCGACACCAGCTGAAACCAGACGAACCCGGCGTAAAACACCACCGCAGGCCAATGCCCCAGCCGTGACAGGCCGACCGACCCGGTCCGGCCCAGCAGTATGCGGGCAATGCGCACCGGCGCGGTCCACGGGTTGATCGAGCGCCACAGATTGCCCAGCAGCATTGACCCCAGCGGCACCGCGATCCACACGCCTGTCCAGAACACCAGCGTCATCAGGTTGTGCATCGGGTCACGCGCGCCGAACAACCCGACCAGCACCAGCCCCAGAAAACACAGGAAGGACAGGTACGAGGAAACCGTGACCGGCACCCAGACCCGCCGTTCCAGCACCGGCACGGCGTCCAGCCGGGGCAGGCTGCGCGCCATCGCACCCATGAGCGCCGTCAAGGCCACGGTCACCGCCGCCCCGGCGATGTAATGCCCGGTTGGCAGGGTCAGGATCACCGAAGGCGGCAAGGCGCAGGCAAGTGCCGCGCCGGGCAGGAGCGTAAGGGCCCCTGCAAGCGCCCTCATCGCAAGCCGTCCTCACCTTTGACCTGATCCATCTCCAGCCCGCCGGACCGGCTGTGAACCCGTCCGCCGCGCGCCATGGCAAGGGCGAACAGCACCTCTCCGCTGCGTGGTGCATCTTCACAGGCGACGGTGATCACGTCGAACCGCGACCGCACATAGGCGGCGTTCAGATGGCCCAGCGGAATATCCAGCGTGCTGCCCATGCCGCCCACCTTCATCGCCGAGGGCACGATGGCGCGGCATTCGCCCAGCCGTTCGCGCATGCCGTAGCCGCCCGCGACATGCCAGATCGCGCCATGCTCACTTTCTCCCGCTTCGCCAACGATGGCCCCTTTGCCATAGGCGTCCATGCCGTCGCGCCCGCCCATGGCGCTTACCAACCGGTCGGTCAGCAACAACGCCAGCGGCTTCAGGGCATCCGTCGCAGGCCCCAGATTTTCTTCATACCGCCCGGCAAAGGGATTGGCGCAGATGGCATAAACCGCGCCGCGCAGCACAGGCGTCGCGGCAAGCGGTCCGCCTTCGTGCAGGATCTCTTCGATCTGAACGATGATCTTGCGGATTGCAAACTCAGGCACGGAAAAATCAGACAAGCGCAGGCTCCTTCAGACTAAGCGGGCCAAGTGTCCGCATCTCAGGGTGCAGGAAAACGGCGGCCGCTTCAATAAGCCCGCGAGACCGGTAGGCCCGCGCCACAGTTTCGCCGTCTCTCAGGGCACGGTCAATGTCATCGGCGCTCAGACCGGCCACCCCCACGGTCACAAGCCGCGTGCCAAGGTCACTGTCGGCTTGCAACTCGACAGCCGGGCGGCGGCTGATGCCCGGATGACCGGGCAGATCGACGGCATTGGCAATCATCGTCGCCGCCGCATCAGCAATTGCTGCCGTTTTAGCCAGCACAGAGACTGAATCGGCGATCCCCAGCGACCAGCTGCGCCCGCGCCAGCCCGACGTGGCAATCCCCCGCACGCTATCCTCTGCCCGCACCGTCAGGTGATCCGGCAGCCCCGGCCTCGCAGCAATCGCACAGGTCAGGCTGTGCCCCGGCATCAGATGCAGGGCAATATCACCGCCATTGTTGACATAGGCCCGTTTCACGCCGGGCACCGCCAGTTCGGCAAGAAGGGCATCGGCCACCGCGCCCGCAACCGCCGCCATCGGTGTGATAAATCGGGGCGCAAAACGAGAGGTTGCTTTTGCCATCACCCGCCCGATTTCCCCCAAGGGTTGCCCGCCCTCACGGCGCAAAACCGGCAACTCCGCCGCCAATTCCGCCAGAACAGAGCCGAATCTGATCGCCACCCGGCGCTCGCCCTCTACCACAGCAACCGGATCGCCCCAGGCTTGTGCGATGATGTCGATCGGGCCGTGGTGCAGATGCAGCCGTCCGTCGGGTAGCCATGCAACCGCCGCGCCGGTCATGGCATCTCCTTTGGGTGGGACTGAATCTGCGCCTGCATCTGATACTCGCCGCCTTCTGCCCGGGTCTGGTCCAGATCCCGGATCGCGCCCTCGTGCCCGCCCATTGCCAGATAGGCGTCACGCGGCAGAGTGAACTCCAGCGGTGCCACCAGTGCCGGGGTCGGCACATAGCCAAAGGCCCCCGCAGGCAGGCGTGTCACATCGACCATAAAGGTGATACCGCCCCCCGGCCAGATCGTGCATTCCGCCCCGCCACTGGTCAGCCGGGTCTGCCCTGCCTGTACCGACCGGGTCAGTCGTACCGGGTTCTGAGTGACACCTGCCCGCAGCGACCCCCCTGCACCGCCCATGAACAACACGGTGCACAGCGACGGCTCGCAATTCTCGTCGATCAGGCTCACCGTTGCCCGCAAAGCCGCAGGCAAGGGCTGTTTCTGCGGGATCAGAGCCTCATCCAGCACGTAATAGGCAAATTCTTCCCCGGTGGTCGAGACCATCAGCAGCGACAGCCCCGGCCTTGCCCCCCGCCGCGCCTCCCATGGCCCCAGAATTTCCAGCGGGTCCGTCAGCCGGGTGCCGCCCCAGCCCAGACCGGGCTCTGACACCCGGAAATAGCGCCCGGGCGTCGAGCGATGGCCCTTGATCCGGATGCCTGTCGGCTGCCAGCCCAGCACCTTGCCGGCCTGATGCTCGCTGACCACCCCGGTGATATGGTCATCGACCACCACCACCTCATCCACCAGCCCGACCCACTGGCTGGCAAACATGCCGATGGTGGCCGACCCGCAGCCGACCCGCATTCGCCGTTCCGCCCTGCCATCGACGATGGGCGGCTGGCCGGCCTGCACGGTCACCGCAGAGCCGCCGTCGATGGTCAGATCCACCGCCGCGCCATTGCACAGCGCCAGAAGCGCGGCACAGGTCACGCGGCCTTCGGCCTTGCTGCCGCCGGTCAGGTGATGCACGCCGCCAAGGCTGAGCATCTGGCTGCCATATTCCGCCGTGGTGACATGGCCCACCGGCTCCCCCTCGGCGCGGACGATGGCCCCTTCGACGCCCAGATGCCGGTCGGTGTCGATCTTTACCTTGACCCCGCAATAGGAAAAGATCGCCTCGGTCACGACCGTGACCATATCGGCCCCCTCGACGGTCGAAGACACGATAAACGGGGCAGGTTTGTAATCGGGATAGGTGGTGCCAGAGCCGATGCCGGTGACGAAGGTATCGGCCGGAAACGGCTCACCCTCCCAGTCGCGTACGGCAAACGGCACGATGCGCCCTCCCGCGCCGACCGTGTGCGACAACAGCACCACCGGATCAGTGCGCAGGATGCGCCCGTCGACATTGGCATAGCGATCGCATGCGCCGGTCTGGCCCGGCGCGATGTAGCACATCACCGGACAGGCATCGCAGCGGATCTTTTCGGGGGAGGCGGTGGTCATGGCCTGCCACCTGCTGCGCTGGTTGCCGATGGCGTACCGGGGGTTTCACACCCCCGGACCCCCGTGGAGTATTTTGGGCCAAGATGAACAGCTGGCAATTTCAGGATCATGGCTCGCCTTCCATCGCGGCAAGGATGCGGTGCGGCAAGGCTGGCACCTGTGTCAGTCTTGCCCCCGTCGCGTGTCGGATCGCGTTCAGGATGGCGGGGGCGGTGGGGATCAGCACATGTTCGCCCAGACCCTTAGCCCCGAATGGCCCTTCGGGATCGGGCACCTCGATCAGCAGGCTCTCAATCGGGGGCACATCGCCGATGGTGGGGATCAGGTAATCATGCAGGTTTTCGGTGCGGCCCGGCAAGTATTCCTCCATCAGCGCCAGACCAATGCCTTGCGCGATGCCGCCCTCGATCTGCCCGGTGGCAAGCTGCGGGTTGATGGCGCGGCCCACGTCATGCGCGGCGGTGATCCTGAGCAGGCGCACGGTGCCAAGGGCAGGGTCCACCTCCAGCTCGACCATCTGCGCGCCGTAGCCGTAAATGGCATAGGGCGTGCCCTGACCATTCGCGTCCAGAGCCGAGGTGGGCGGATCATAGGTTTCCTCTGCCGTCACCGCATAGCCCTGTGCGTCAGGGGGCAGCGACGCCAGGTCAATCGCGCGCCGGGTGCTGCCTTCGGCAATGGTCAGCATCGTGCCATCCAGCGCCAGACGTGCACCATCCCCCGCATTTGCCAGCCGAAGCAGGCGGGCGCGCAGCGTCTCGGCCGCCGCCTTGGCAGCGCGGCCCGAGACAAAGGTCTGCCGGCTGGCCGAGGTCTTGCCGGCATCCGGGGTCAGTGCGGTATCGGGGCCGATCAGCGTGAACAGCGCCAGCGGCAGGCCAAGCGCTTGTGCTGCAATCTGGGCAATCACCGTGTTTGACCCTTGCCCGATATCGGTGGCCCCCTGATGCAGCATCACGCGGCCCTGATGCGACAGGCCGATCCGGATGGTGGAGGGGTTGGGCAGCGCGGTATTGCCACAGCCATACCAGCAGGAGGCCACTCCGACGCCGCGCCCCGGAACAGTCTCTGACAAGGCCCGTTTCCAATGCGGACGCAAGGCGGTCAGGCAGGCATGGATGCCCACAGCCTGCATCACCTGTCCTGTCGCCGTGGCATCGCCATCGCGCAAGGCGTTCAGAATGCGGAACTCGAGCCGGTCCAGCCCGGCCTGTTCCGCAAGCGGATCAAACAGCGTTTCCTGCCACAGCGCGGCTTGCGGCACGCCAAAGCCGCGGAACGCCCCCGATACCGGGCCGTGGGTGTGGATGGCACGGGCGCGTGCTGCCACGTGCGGCGTCAGATAGGGCCCGGTGACATGCACCGGTACGCGGTTGGCGACAGTCGGCCCCCAGCTGGCATAAGCCCCGGTGTTGAACCGCCCCTCGAACGCCAACCCCGTCAGCCGCCCCTCGGCATCGCAGCCGATCCTGCCCTGCATCTCGGCCGGGTGGCGTTTGGTGGTCGAGGTCATGCTGTCCCGGCGGGAATACACCATCCGGCAGGGCCGCCCGGTTTTCAGCGTGACCAGCCCGATCAGCGGTTGCAGGCTGACATCCAGCTTTGAGCCAAAGCCGCCGCCCACCGCCGACGGGATGATCCGCACCCGTTCGGGCGGCAGGCCCAGCACCAGCGCGCAATCATTGCGGTCCATCACCGGGGCCTGTGTGCAGGCGCGGATGGTCAGGGTGTCACCCTCCATCCACGCGGCCCCCGCCTCAGGCTCGATATAGGCGTGTTCGACATAGCCGGTCTGCATGGTGCCGGTGACGACGTGAGCCGATCCGGCCAGTGCTGTTGCAGCGTCGCCCTTGATCACGCGGCCTTCGATCAGCTGATTTGCGGGACGATCCGGGTGGATCAGGGGGGCACCCGGCGCCTCGGCTTCTGCCGGGGTGGTCAGAGCCTGCAGTGGGTGCCAGGTGACCGGGAAATCTGTCAGATCAGGCTCTGTTCCGGCCTCAAACGCTACCAGAGCCACGCATTCCCCGCGAAACCGCGCCGGGCTTTCGGCGATTGCGGGTTGGTCGGCAAAGGCCGGGATCACGCCAAAGGCGTTACGTCCGGGAATATCAGCGGCGGTAAAGACACCGACCACACCGGGGCGCCGGGCAAACCCGGCCAGATCGCCGAAGACGAACTGCGCATGGGCAAAAGGTGCGCGCAAGGCCACCACCGTCAGCGCGCCATCGGGCCAGTAATCCGCGCCGAAACTGTCTCCGCGCACTTTGGCCTGCCCGTCCAGCCGGATGACAGATGCGCCGATCCCTTCAGCCGAAACAGGCTCTGACAAAGCGGTATCGCAGATCGCCGCGATGATCTTGCGATAGCCGGTGCAGCGACAGAGCACGCCGCCCAGAGCATCCTGCGCCTGACGTTCATCTGGTGCTGGAACCCGTCGCAACAGATCCACGCCCGCCATCAGCATCCCCGGGGTGCAGATGCCGCATTGCGCCGCGCCGTGGCGCAGAAAGGCGGCGCGCAACCGCTCCAGATCTGACGCGCCTGACTCAATCGTCTCGACCACGGCGCCAGACACCCGTGCTGCTGGCACCATACAGGCACAAACCTGCGCGCCGTTCAGCAAAACGGTACAAGCCCCGCAATCGCCCGCATCGCAGCCCACCTTGGTTCCCATCACGCCCAGGTGGTCCCGCAATACCTCGGTCAGCCGGGCGGTCGGCGCGGCGTGGGTGGTGACGGGTTGGCCGTTGAGCGTAAATCCGATCATGCCAGCGCCTCGCGCACAGCGCGTCGGACCAGTTCGGTGGCGGCGGCAAGACGATAGGCGGCTGTGGCGCGCACGTCATCTATCGGTGACAAGACGGCAGCAAGATCAGCGGCACGAATACGCCCCGGCCCGTCTGAGGCAGTTGCGCCAATCAGGGCCGCCTCGACCATGGGCAATCGCTGCGCGACGCCAGAGCAGGCCCCCACGGCGACGGCGGCAGCGCAGATCCGCCCTGATGTCACCTCCACCCGGGCCGCAACCATGGCAATCGAGATCACCAGATAGGCCCGCGCGCCCAGTTTCACAAAGGCGGATTGCCCCTGCAAGGCCGCCTGTGGAAGGATCACCGCTGTCAGCACCTCATCCGCCGCGCGCCGGGTCTGGCGCGGGCCGGTCAGGAATTGCGCCAAGGGCAGCTGGCGTGTGCCGGATGGCCCTGACAGCTCTACCCCTGCATCCAGCGCCAGCAGCGGTGGCACCCCATCTGCGGCGGGGGAGGCGTTGCACAGGTTGCCGCCGATGGTGCCCGCGTTCTGCACCTGACGCCCTCCTACCTGCCGCGCCGCCTGTTGCAGGCAACGCAGCACGGGGGGCAGATCCGCCTCGGCAATCGCAGTCCAGGTGGTGCAGGCCCCAATGCGCAGGCCGTCACCCCGCATCATGCCGCACAGCGCAGGAATGCCGGTCAGGTCCAGCACATCGCCGTCAAGCTGCGCACCCGCCGCAGGATAAAGGTCTGTGCCGCCTGCCAGAATCCGGCGCGGCGCTTGCGCAATCAGGCCGATTGCCTCGTCCAGTGTCTGTGGCCGCGCATAGCTGCGCATATCCTACCCCGTTTTCGCTCAACGCCAGAGTGCGTTTGCAAGGGCAGACCTGTCAACGCCGCTCCGACGGTCAGTTCAGACATCCAGCGGTCGCTTTCGGTTCAGCGCGCATGCCGCCGTAAACCTAGGCTGTGTGAAAACGCGAAAGGTGCCAAATGACCAACGATCCGCTGCTGCAACCCTATCAGCTCAAGCATCTGACCCTGCGCAACCGGATCATGACGACCAGCCATGAACCGGCCTATCCCGAAGATGGCATGCCGAAAGACCGCTACCGGCTGTATCATCTGGAACGGGCCCGGGCGGGGGTGGCGCTGACGATGACCGCGGGATCAGCAGCGGTGTCAAAGGACAGCCCGCCGGTGTTCAACAACATCCTCGCCTACAAGGATGAGGTGGTGCCGTGGATGAAGCGCCTGACCGATGATTGCCACGAGGCCGGGGCGGCGGTGATGATCCAGCTAACCCACCTGGGCCGCCGTACCCGGTGGGACAAGGGCGACTGGCTGCCGGTGGTAAGCGCAGGGCCATCACGCGAACCGGCGCACCGCGCCTTTCCCAAGGTGGCCGAGGATTGGGATATTGACCGCATCATCACTGATTACGCCGACGCGGCCGAGCGGATGCAGGCGGCCGGTCTCGATGGGGTAGAGTTTGAATGCTACGGCCATCTGATGGACCAGTTCCTGTCGCCGTTCACCAACGCTTTGACGGCTCCCTATGGGGGCAGTCTGGAAAACCGGGCGCGGTTTGCGATGGAGGTGCTGGCCGCCTGCCGCAAGCGGGTGGGGGAGCAGTTCCTGCTGGGCATCCGCTATACGGCAGATGAGGCAGAACCGGGCGGAATTGATGCCGAAGAGGGCATCGCTATTGGCAAGATGTTCCGCGACTCGGGGCTGGTCGATTTTCTGAACATCATCAAGGGGCGCATCCACACCGACGCCGCGCTGACCGATGTGATCCCGGTACAGGGGATGAAATCTGCACCGCACCTTGATTTTGCGGGCCGGGTGCGGGCCGAGGTCGGGTTGCCCACCTTTCACGCCGCGCGGATTCCCGATGTCGCCACTGCGCGCTATGCCGTGCAATCAGGCCAACTGGACATGGTTGGCATGACACGGGCGCATATGGCCGACCCCCATATCGTGCGCAAGATTATTGAAGGGCGCGAAGAGGATATCCGGCCTTGCGTCGGCGCGACCTATTGTCTTGACCGGATTTATCAGGGCGGTATGGCACTTTGCATCCACAACCCGGCGACGGGCCGTGAAGAGACGATGCCGCATGAGATTTCTCCGGCACCCGCCCCGAAGCATGTGGTCATCGTCGGCGCAGGCCCTGCCGGGCTGGAGGCGGCGCGGGTGGCATCGGAACGCGGTCACCGGGTCACGGTGCTGGAGGCGGCGGATCAGCCCGGCGGTCAGGTCCGGCTGACGGCGCAAACCAAGCGCCGGGCCGAGATGATCGGCATCATCGACTGGCGCATGGCGCAATGCGCCGCGCGCGGCGTTGCGTTTCATTTCAATACCTTTGCCGATTCAGCTGACGTTCTGACCCTGTCGCCGGACGTGGTGATTGTGGCGACTGGTGGCCTGCCCGAGACCTCGGTGCTCGACTTCGGCAACGATCTGACGGTCAGCGCCTGGGACATTCTGTCGGGCGATGTAAAGCCCGGCTCCAACGTGCTGCTTTATGACGATGCTGGCGACCACACCGCGCTGCAAACCGCGCAGCGACTGGCCGAATCCGGGGCGACAGTTGAGGTGATGACCCCTGACCGGAGTTTCGCGCCCGAAGTGATGGGCATGAACCTTGTGCCCTATATGCGGGCGCTGCAGGACAAGCCGGTGACCTTTACCGTGACCTACCGCCTGCGTGGCGTGCAGCGCGATGGCAACCAGCTTCGCGCGGTGATCGGGTCGGATTACATGGCTGTGACCAAGGAGCGGAGCTTTGATCAGATCGTGGTCAATCACGGCACCCAGCCGCTGGATGACCTCTATTTCGAGCTGAAGCCACAGTCGCAAAACCTGGGTGCGGTCGATTACGAGGCAATGATTGCGGGGCATCCGCAGCCCGCAGGCAATGGCCCCGCAGGTTTTGTGCTGTACCGAATCGGTGATGCTGTGGCGTCGCGCAATACGCATGCCGCAATCTATGATGCGCTGCGTCTGACCAAGGATATCTGATCGTACTGCCCTATTTACAGTCAGAATGTCATGCCTCGGGTGCTTGACGTTCCTGAAATGTAATCTGCGCACTTGACGTTTGCAGCAACTTGTCTACCTGATGAATGAACGTTCATTCTCTGGGTTCGCATGAATATTGCCGCCGATACGCCGCTCGCCGATCAACGCTCGGCGGAAATTCTGGAAAGTGCCCGCCGCGCCTTTGCGGAAAAGGGGTTTGACGGCGCATCAATGCAGGATATCGCGCGTGAAGCGGGGATGAGTGTGGGTAATTTTTACCGCTACTTCCCGTCAAAAGCTGCCATTGTCGAAGCGCTTATCGCCTTTGACATGGAAGAGATGGAGCGGGATTTTTCCACCATCCTGATCCACCACAGCCCATTGCAGGCGTTGCGCGAAACCATCGAACGCAGGATCACCGAGGCAGAGTGTCAGGGTGACGGCAAGATCTGGGCTGAAATCACCGCTGCCGCGCTGCGCAAGCCCGAAATCCGCGAAATTGCCTATCGCATGGAACAGGGGATCGTGGCGCATCTGATCACGATCTTTTCTCTGGCGGCCAAGCTGCCGCTTGACGAGGCCCAGGCCCGATGGACCGCTCATGCCCATCTGCTGGTCATGATGGTCAAGGCTTGCGCGATGCAATCGCCTGACAACCCCACTACGGCTGATCTGACGCAGCTTGTGCTGCGCAACATCAACCGCACGCTTGATGACATTGCCACATCTGCCGCCGCGAAAGGCTGACCCGATGCGCCCGCTCGTTTATATTCTTTTCATTTTTATTGCACTTACACAAACCACACCAGCCTTGGCCGAAGCGGCTGTGCCTGTCTCAGAAACCGACGCCGCTCCGGTCGCGCCGGCCATTACCGTATCAACCGTAGCCAACCGCGTCCTGCGTGACCGGGTGATCGCTTCCGGTCTGATTGCTGCCATCGAAAACGTGCAGGTCGCACCGCTGATCGAAGGCCAGCCGATCGAAGCGCTCTTGGTGGACGTGGGCGATGTGGTTGCGGCCGGGCAGGTTCTGGCCGTGCTGTCAAAATCCACGCTTGAACTGCAAAAGAGCCAGCTCAATGCCTCACTCGCTTCGGCCCGCGCCACCGTGGCGCAGGCCGAAGCCCAGATGCTGGAGGCGCGCAGTTCTGCCGATGAGGCGCAGCGGGTGAACGAACGCACCGCTGCGCTGCGCAAGCAGGGCACCGCGTCGCAAGCCGCTGCCGATACCGCGCAGTCAAATGCCATTTCCGCCACCGCCCGCGTCACCGTTGCCGTGCAGTCGTTGGAAGCCGCGCGGGCTCAGATTGCACTGGTCGAGGCGCAGATGGCGAACAGTGATCTGCAGCTCAGCAGGACAGAGGTCAAAGCCCCGGTCGCGGGCGAAATCATCGCCCGCAATGCCCGTGTCGGTTCCATCGCCTCTGCTGCAGGCGAGCCGATGTTCACCATCATCCGCGACAACGCGCTGGAAGTGCTGGCCGATGTGGCCGAAGCCGATGTGATGCGCCTTGCCCCGGGTCAGACCGCAAATCTGCGGCTGGTCGGGGCCAGGACCCCGCTCAAAGGCACGCTGCGGCTGGTTGAACCAACGATTGGCACCATGTCGCGCCTTGGCCGCGCCCGGATCGCGGTGGAGGATGAAACCGGGGTGCGCGCTGGCATGTATGTGGAGGCCGAAATTCTGGTCGCCGAGCATGATGTCATCGCGGTGCCCGTCACCGCTGTCGGCTCTGGCCCGGATGGGACATCGGTGATGAAGGTCACCGGCGACTCGATTCAGCGCATTGCGGTGCAGACTGGCATCCGCGATGGCGGCTGGGTCGAAATCCTGTCGGGGCTGAGTGCAGGCGATCAGGTGGTGACCAAGGCCGGGGCCTTTGTGCGTGATGGCGACCGGATCAATCCGGTCCCGGCAACGAACTGACGGGGGCCTGCCATGAACTTTTCCTCCTGGTCCATCAAGAACCCGATTGCCCCGATCCTGGCGTTTTTCATGCTGATGGTGCTGGGCTGGAACAGCTTTAACACCCTGCCCATCACCCGGTTTCCCAACATCGACGTACCACTCGTCGGCATCACGGTCGTGCAGCCCGGCGCGGCCCCGGCCGAGCTGGAAAGTCAGGTGACCAAGGAAATCGAAGATGCCGTGGCGGGCGTCAACGGGGTTAAGAACGTCACCTCTACGGTGAATGATGGCATCTCGACCAGCGTTGTCGAATTCCGCATGGAAGTGCCGACCGAAAAGGCTGTGCAGGATACCAAAGACGCCATTGACCAGATCCGCGGCGATCTGCCCGCGTCGATCGAAGCGCCGATTGTCAGCCGGATCGACGTTGAAGGTCAGGCGATCATGACCTTTGCCGTGACCGCGCCCGACAAGACGCTGGAGGAGTTGTCGTGGTTTGTCGATGACGTGGTGACCCGTGGCCTGCAGGGCCGCCCCGGCATTGGCCGCGTTTCACGCTTTGGTGGGGCTGACCGCGAAATCCGGGTCGAGCTTGACCCGGTGCGGCTCGACAGCTTTGGCATCAGCGCCGCGTCGGTGAACCAGCAGTTGCGGGCCACCAATGCCAACCTTGGCTCCGGCCGGTCAGAACTCGGCTCTGGCGAACAGGCGATCCGCACGCTGGGCGATGCCGCCACGGTGGAGCGTCTGGCAGAGACCACCATTGCGCTGCCATCGGGTCGCAAGGTGCGGCTGGCCGATCTGGGCGAGGTGATCGACAGTTATGAAGAGTTGCGCAGCTTTTCCAGCCTGAACGGTGACCGCGTTGTCAGCTTTGCCGTCTACCGCGCCAGCGGTGCGTCAGAGGTGTCGGTGGCAGAAACCGTCAATGCACAGCTGGAGGTGATCCGGGCCGCACATCCCGATGTCGGCATCGAACTGGTCGATGAGACCGTGTTTTACACCTATGGCAACTACGAATCCGCTCTGCACACCCTGATCGAGGGCGCGATCCTGGCGGTTCTGGTCGTGCTGGCGTTCCTGAAAAACTGGCGCGCGACGATGATTGCTGCCGTAGCCCTGCCGCTTTCCGCCGTACCGACCTTTTTCATCATGGATCTGCTGGGGTTTTCGCTCAACCTCGTGTCGTTCCTCGCCCTGACGCTTGCGACGGGCATCCTCGTCGATGATGCCATCGTCGAGATAGAAAACATCGCCCGACACATCCGCATGGGCAAGACCCCATTCCGCGCCGCAATCGAGGCCGCGGATGAGATTGGTCTGGCGGTGATTGCCACCACCTTTACCATCGTGGCGGTGTTTGTGCCGGTGTCGTTCATGCCCGGCATTCCCGGCCAGTATTTCCGCCAGTTCGGCATGACCGTCGCCATCGCCGTCATGTTCTCGCTGATCGTCGCGCGTCTGATCACACCGATGATGGCCGCATACCTCATGCGCGACAAAGACGGGCATGAGGACAGCCATAACGATGGCTGGATCATGACCGGCTATCTGCGCCTGATCCGCACCTCGCTGCGCTTTCGCTATGTCACGCTGCTGTCTGCCATCGGGGTTCTGGCAGTATCGGTCTATTACATGATCCAGATCCCCGGCTCGTTCCTGCCACCCGAAGATGTCAGCCGCATTGCTGTCTCGGTCGAACTGCCCCCCGGAACCACGCTGGAAGAAACCGAGCGCACGACCAGGGCGATTTATGCCGCGATTGAAGATGTGGATTGGGTGGACAATGTCTTCATCCTGGGCGGGTCATCGCCGACCGGCGAGCGTGATATCCGCCGCGCCTCTGTCACCATTCTGCTGACCCGGCTCGACCATTCGTTGCTGCTCAAGCTGTCGCAGATCGGGCGCTCAATTCCGGTTGTCGGCGGGCTGGTGCCCGAAGTTGCAAACAAGGGCCGCACCATTCCGCAGAACGTCATCGAAGAAGCGGTGTTCCAGCGTCTGGCATCTGTGCCCGATATGCGGGCGTTCAAGCTCAACGACCGGGGCCAGCGCGACATTTCCTTTTCCGTCCTGTCCTCGAATGAGGCAGACCTGAACCTTGCCGTCAGCCGGCTGGAAGCCGCGCTGTCAGGTGATCCGCTGCTGGCAAACGTCGCCTCCGAAGGGGCGCTGCCCCGGCCCGAAATCCAGATCACCCCGCGCATGGACGAGGCGGCACGTCTGGGCATCACCACCGCGCAGATTGCCGAAGTGGTCCGGGTGGCCACCATCGGCGATGTTGACGCGGCGCTGGCCAAACTGTCGATTGATAACCGGCTGGTTCCGGTCCGGGTGCGGCTGAACTCTGCCGCGCGCGAAGATCTGGCCCGCATTTCAGCGCTGAAACTGACCACGGCCACAGGCTCTGTTGTGCCCCTCGCCGCTGTCGCTGATGTGGCGATTGCCGAAGGCCCCTCTACCGTCAACCGACTGAACCGAGAACGGCGCGCGACCCTTGGTGCCAACCTGCCCGTCGGCGTGGCGCTGGGCACCGCGACCGCACGTTTCAACGACATCGTGGCAACGGTTGAACTGCCCCCCGGTGTGCGGGTGCAAGAAGCGGGCGATGCCGAGGTGCAGAATGAAATGGTGGCCAGCTTTGGCAACGCCATGCTGCTGGGTCTGATGCTGGTGCTGACCGTTCTGATCCTGCTGTTCAAATCGGTAATTCAGCCCTTTACCATCCTGTTCTCGTTGCCGCTGGCTATCGGGGGCGTTGCCGCGGCGCTGATCCTGACCGGATCGGCGGTGTCGATGCCGGTGCTGATCGGCATTCTGATGCTGATGGGGATCGTCACCAAAAACGCCATCCTGCTGATCGACTTCGCCATCGAGATGCGCGCCCAAGGCATGGAGCGGGTCGCCGCCGTGATGGAGGCCGGGCACAAACGCGCCCGCCCCATCGTCATGACCTCGATTGCCATGTCGGCGGGCATGTTGCCTTCGGCGCTGGGCGTGGGCGAGGGCGGGTCGTTCCGCGCGCCGATGGCGACGGCAGTGATCGGCGGCATCATTGTCTCCACCGTGCTGTCGCTGGTGGTAGTGCCGGCGTTCTATCTGATCATGGATGACCTCAGCCGTATGCTGGCCCGCCTGTTCAGCCGTATGGTCGGCCCGAAAGAGGCGGATGCCGAGGCTCCGGCCGCCGAAGTGCTGGCCGAACGCATCGCGCTGCTGGACGCAGAGCAGCGCGCCTTGCGCGACAGGCTGGATGCGATCACCGGGCCGCGTGCCGTTACCCCTCTGGCGGCGGCAGAGTAATCCGTCTGCCCGGCGCGCAAAAGACGCGAATGGATCATTCTTGTTCGCAGGAGGTCATTCGGGTGTAAGGGCGGCTGACTATCATCCGCCCCGTAGACCTTGGCCCCGCACCCATTGAAAGAATGCCACATGACCAGCTTTGCGCTTCGCGTCCAATGCCCCTCCACCCGTGGGATCGTCGCGGCTATCTCGACCTTTCTGGCCGACCAGTCCTGCAACATCACCGACAGCTCGCAGTTTGACGACACCGGCACCGGCAACTTCTTCATGCGCGTCAGCTTCCGGTCCGAGGGTGGCAAGATGCTGGACGATCTGCGGAGCGGTTTTGACCCGATTGCCAAGCAATTCGGGATGCAGGCCGAGTTCTTTGACGAGTTGGTGAAACGCCGCGTCATCATCATGGTCAGCCGCTTTGGCCACTGCCTCAACGATCTGCTGTATCGTTCGCGTATCGGCGCATTGCCGGTCGAGATTGCCGCCGTGATCTCGAACCATATGGATTACCAGAAGGTCGTGGTGAATCAGGATATTCCCTACTACTGCATCAAGGTCACGCCGCAGAACAAGGCGCAGGCCGAGGCCGAGCAGATGCGGGTTGTCGAAGACACCGGGGCCGAACTGATCGTGCTGGCGCGCTACATGCAGGTGCTGTCCGATGAGATGTGCCGCAAAATGTCTGGCCGGATCATCAACATCCACCATTCTTTCCTGCCCAGCTTCAAAGGCGCGAACCCCTATAAGCAAGCCTTTGAAAAGGGTGTGAAACTGATCGGTGCCACCTCGCATTACGTCACCGGCGATCTGGACGAAGGCCCGATCATCGAGCAGGACATCATCCGCGTGACCCATGCGCAATCGAATGAAGATTACGTCTCTTTGGGCCGCGATGTCGAGGCACAGGTGCTGTCGCGCGCGATCCATGCCCATGTGCATGGCCGTGTCTTTATCAACGGCAACAAGACTGTGGTCTTCCCCGCCTCGCCCGGTTCCTATGCGTCAGAGCGGATGGGCTGACCCTCAGCTTTCGCGGAACGCATGGGTGAAATAGTCGGTGAATGGCTTGACCAGATAGGCCATCGGCGTGCGTGCCTCGGTCTGGATAAAGGTTTCCACTGGCATGCCCGGCAGCAGGGTCTGGCCCAGCCGTTCCGCCTCTGCCGGGGTGATCGAGATTTCGGCGCGGTAATAGGGCACATTGGTGGTGGGGTCAGTCAGGGAATCGGCTGAGACGATGGTTATAAACCCGCCCAGCTCTGGCGTCGTGCGGGCGGAAAAGGCCGGAAACATCAGCTTGACCGGCTGCCCAACGTAAACCTCATCAATATGAATAGGGGCGATCTGCGCCGCGATCACCAGCGGGCGATCCTGCGGGATGATATAGGCCACCGGATCAGCCGGGCGCAGAACCGCGCGCGGGGTGGTGACCTGCAGCCCCAGCACGGTGCCCGACACCGGCGCGCGGATATCCAGCCGCGCCACCTGTTCCGACAGGGCGCGCTGGCGCTGGATCAGCTCCAGTTCGGCGGTGCCGATGTCGCGCAATTGCGTATTGGCCTCTTCGCGGCGCTGCGACGACAAGCCCAGAATTTCCAGCTCGATCTCGGTGATCCGGCCTTCGGCCTGCGCGCGGGTGGCCGCCAGTTCGCCGACCTGACCGGCCAGCCGCGCCGCCTCCCGTTGCAGGGCCAGCACGCGCGGGGCTTGCGCCAGACCTTTGGCCAGCAGCGCCTGCTGATCCGCCAGTTCCTGCCCGATCAGATCCAGCTGATCCGACAGGGCAACGGATTGTGCGTCGATGCCGTCGATCTGCGACGCGGTTTGCGCCTTGCGCTTTTCCAGCTGCTCAACGGTGCCCGCCAGCGTTTCGCGCCGGGCCACGAACAGCCGGCGCTGCCCTTCAATCTGGTCGGCTGCGTCCGGGCTGACCTTTGCCCGCAGGCCAAGCGCCTCGGGCAAAGCCATGGCAGTTGCATCATCGCGCTCCGCCTCCAGCCGGGCGCGGCGGGCCTGCACCTCGGACAGTTGGCCGTCAATGATGGTCAGTTCGGATTTCACCAGCGTACCATCCAGCCGCAGCAGAATATCCCCCGCCATCACCGCCGCGCCTTCGCTGACCAGAATTTCGGCGACGACGCCGCCGTCAGGGTGTTGCACCACCTGACGGTTCTGCTCCACCTCTACCCGACCGGGGGCGACGATTGCGCCCGAGATCGTCGTCGTCACCGACCACAGCCCCAGGCCCCCCACCAGTGCCAGCAGCGTCAGCCCGCCGTTCCAGAGCGCGGCCTTGGCGCTGAAAGCGGGCGGCAGGTTCTGGTCGGTCATGACATCCCTCCGGGCCCTTTGCTGCGGACCAGCTCGGTGTGGTTCTTGACCATGCCGCGCAACACCTCATCCCGCGCGCCAAAGGCCCGGCGCTGGCCATCTTCCAGCACCAGCAGCAGGTCGCATTCCTGTATTGCGGCGGGGCGATGCGCGATCACGATCACCGACCCGCCCGCCGCCTTGACCTGACGGATCGCCGTGTTCAGAGCCACCGACCCGTCATTGTCGAGGTTGGAGTTGGGTTCATCCAGCACCAGCACCACTGGATTGCCATACAGCGCGCGCGCCAGCCCCACCCGTTGCACCTGCCCGCCCGACAGCTGCCCGCCGATGGACGACAATGGCGTGTCGTAGCCCTTTGCCAGTTTCAGAATCATGTCATGCGCCGCCGCCGCTTTTGCCGCCGCAACCACCATGGTTGCGTCAGGCTGCGGTGTCAGTCGCGCGATATTTTCGGCCACGGTCGCATCAAACAGCGACACGCTTTGCGGCAGATAGCCAAAGTAGCTGCCCAGCACATCCGGGTCATATTGCCCAAGCTCCGCGCCATCCAGCCGGATTTTTCCCGCCGTGGGCCGCACCGCCCCCACGATGGCCCGGCCCAGAGTCGACTTTCCCGCGCCTGACGGCCCGATGATTCCCAGCGCCTGCCCCGGCTCCAGCCGGAAGCTGATGCCGCGCAGAATCGGGGCCGGATTGCCCGGCAGCATCAGCGACAGCGCCTCTGCCTCCAGCGCGGCGCGGGGGCGCGGGAGGGCGGTGCGTCGTGGCTCTGGCGGCTGCACTGACAGCAGGCGCAGCAGGTTTTCCCGCCCCTCGCGCGCGCGGGTCAGCACGGCCCATTGACCAATCGCCTGTTCGATCGGGGCCAGCGCGCGTCCCATCACGATTGACGCTGCAATCATCGCCCCGGCGGTCAGCTGATCCTGCAACACCAGCCAGGCCCCCAGCCCAAGGATCGCCGATTGCAGCAGCATGCGCAGCGCACGGGTTGCGCTGGTGAACCGCCCACCCAGATCGGCGCTAGCCAACCCGCTGGCCAAGGCGTCCTGCCGCGCAACTGACCAGCGGTGAAAGGCCGACCTGATCATGCCCAACGCGCGCAGCAGTTCTGCATCGGCCTTTAGCCGGTCGGCCATCCGCTCTGCCGCGACGGTTGCAGCGCCGGCATGCAAGACCGGAGTCTTGCTGAACCGCTGATTGGCCAGAGCCAACACCACCAGAACCGCGCCACCGCCCAGCGCCAGCCAGCCCAGCAACGGATGAAAGATAAAGATCGCCACCAGAAACAGCGGTGTCCACGGCATGTCCATCACCGCGGCCGCGATGGGAGAGGTCCAGAACCGTTGCATCGCCTCCAGATCGCGCTGGGCAGAGGCGGCCAGCGGATCGCCCGGTGCGGCACTGGCGCGAGCCAGCGCCGCCTCAAACACCCGCCGGTCCAGCCGCGCCTGTAACCGCACCCCGACCCGGGCCAGCAGCCGTGCGCGCGCATGATCGAGCAGACCCATCGCCAGAAACAGAAACAGCACCAGAATCGATAGCGCCACGAGCGTCGCTTCTGACCGGCTGCCCAGCACCCTGTCATAGACCTGCAGCATGTAGAGCGGCCCGGTCAGCATCAGCAGGTTGGCGAACACACTGAACAATACCGCCGCCAGCAACAGACCGCGCGTTTCGCCCCGCGCCTGCGCCAGTTCGGCCCTGCCGCGGGCAGTCTGATCGGCGCTGGCGGGCACAGATGACATTTGTTTCACACCCTGTCTGAACCGGACCAAGTATTCGCCCCGGTCCTCTGTTTGCACGGGAATTGTAAAGATCGTCCGAATGCCGTTGGCCTGTGTGGCCTTCGTGTCTTCATCGCTTCAGGCTGGCCGTCACGTAGTTCACGCTCAGATCACGTGACGACAGGCTCCATGACCAGGAGACCGGGTTGAACACCATGCCCTTGCGGTCCACCGGGTCGAGTCCCGCCTTGCGGATCAGGTCAAACAGCTCATCCGGTGTGATGAACTTTTTCCAGTCGTGGGTGCCCTTTGGCAGCCAGCGCATCACATGTTCAGCCCCGACAATAGCCATCAGGAAAGATTTCGGATTCCGGTTCAGGGTCGAGCAGATCATCAGCCCCCCCGGCACCAGCAGCTGCTGACAGGCGGTCAGATAGGCCAGCGGGTCCGACACATGCTCCACCACCTCCATGTTCAGCACCACGTCGAACTGCTCGCCCGCAGCCGCCATGTCTTCGGCGGTGGTGTGGCGGTAGTCGATGGTCAGCCCGGATTGCGCCGCATGCACCTGCGCCACCGGAATGTTGCGGGGTGCGGCATCCGCGCCCACCACCTCTGCCCCCAGCCGTGCCATCGGCTCGGCCAGAAGCCCGCCACCGCAGCCAATATCCAGCAGCCGCAACCCTTTGAATGGCAACGGTTTCGTCAGATCCCGGTCAAACTCTGCCGCGATCTGGCCGGTGATGTAATCCAGCCGGCACGGGTTGAGCATATGCAGCGGTTTGAACTTTCCGTTCGGATCCCACCACTCTGCCGCCATCGCCTCGAATTTCGCCACCTCTGCCGGATCGACGGTTGTCTGGCTTTCCATTACACTTCCCTTCCGAATGCCCTTTGGACGCGGGCTGCTTACACGTTATATAGGGCCATGATGGATCAGAGATCAGGCCAAAAGCGCGCAGTCGAATACCTTTACCCGCCGGTTGACCCGTTCGACCAGCGGGTGATCGACATGGGCGATGGTCACAAGGTGTATGTAGAGCAATGCGGCAGGCCGGATGGCATCCCGGTTCTGGTGCTGCACGGTGGGCCGGGCGGTGGGTGTTCGCCTGCGATGCGGCGGTATTTCGACCCTTCGGTGTACCGTGTCGTGCTGTTTGACCAGCGCGGCTGCGGGCGGTCCCGCCCCCATGCCAGCGTGTCAGACAACACCACCTGGCATCTGGTGCGCGATATCGAGACGATCCGGCAGACGCTGGGCATTGGGCAGTTCATCCTGTTCGGCGGCAGCTGGGGCGCGACGCTGGCGCTGATCTACGCCATCAGCCACCCCGCGCGTGTGGTGCATCTGGTGTTGCGCGGCGTCTTTTTGATGACGCAGGCCGAGCTTGACTGGTTCTATGGCGGCGGTGCCGGCGCGTTTTTCCCCGAGCTTTGGGCGCGGTTTGTCGCGCCGATTCCGCCCGATGAGCGCAGGAACATGATCTCGGCCTACCATCGCCGCCTGTTTTCCGGCAATATGATGGAAGAAATCCGCTTTGGCCGCGTCTGGGCCAATTGGGAAAACGCGCTTGCCTCGGTGCACCACGACGGCCCGATGGGGGAAAGTGCCGGCGAATATGCCCGCGCCTTTTCCCGGCTTGAAAACCACTACTTCCACAATGGCGGATTTCTGGAACAGGACGGCTGGATCCTTCGCGAAAAGCACCGGATCACGCATCTTCCCGCCCATATCATTCAGGGCCGCTATGACATGATCTGCCCCCCCACCTCGGCGTGGAAGCTGGCAGAGGGGTGGGATCGCTGCCAGCTGAACATGATTCCGCTGGCGGGACATGCGTTGTCAGAGCCGGGCATCTCTGCCGGGCTGGTCCGCGTGATGGACAGTCTGCGCCCCTGATGGCAGACGATACAAAGACCACGCCGGAACTTACCCTGCGCGGCTTGCGGGTCTTTGTCGCGCTGGAAGAGGCCGGATCGGTCATTGGCGCGGCGACGCGTATCGGCGGCTCGCCCTCCGGCGTCAGCCAGCACATTACAGCACTGGAAGCGGCAGTTGGCGCGCGGCTGTTCGACCGCAAGGCCAAGCCGGTCACCCTGACCCCCGCCGGTCAGGTGCTGCGCCGCCACGCGCACAAACTGCTGGCCGCCTTGTCAGAGGCGCAGGCAGATCTGGCCGAGATCAGTCTGGCCAGCCTGCCGCAACTGAACCTTGCCATCATCGACGATCTGGATGCCTCGCTGACGCCGGTGCTGGTCTCGGCCCTGCAATCGCGGATGTCGCGCTGCTTTGTTCATGCGTTTTCCGGCCGTTCCGATCATGTGATCGACCGCCTGATGGCGCGCGAGGCGGATATCGGCGTCTCTGCCATGGTGCCGCCCGATACCTCGGCCTTTCGCGTGCTGCCGATTTTGCGTGAGCCCTTTGTGCTGGTGGCGGGCAAAGGGTCGGTGCGCGGCGATGTGCGGGCCGCGCTGGAGCGTCTGCCGTTTGTGCAATACTCGGAAACTCTGCCCATCGGCCAGCGCATTGCGCGCCATCTGGCCCGGGTGCGGATGAACCCCGACCGCCGCTTTGCGCTGGAGGCGACGCGGTCGGTGCTGGCCATGGTGGTGCAGACCGGCGGCTGGACGATCACCACCCCGCTGAACCTGATGGACGCCGAGCGGTTTCTGCCCGATCTGGAGGTGATGCCGCTGCCCTTTGCCGGGGATGTGCGCCGGGTGCATCTGATCGCGCGGGTCGATGAGCTGGGCCGGCTGCCCGAAGAGCTGGCCCGCGATTGCCGCGCGCTGATCCGCACCCGTCTGGTGCCACGGTTTGACGCGATTGCGCCAACACTGGCGGGGGCAATCGAAGTGGCAGAGGACTGACCCGTCGCGCCGCCCCCCACCCCATCCCTCCCCCACAGAGGGGGGAGGGAGGCGCGTCTTCTGACAGGTCAGTCTGGCGTGTGGCCTTGGGCAAAGGCCGCGATTGCAGTCACCAGACAATCAAGGCTGTCAGTAAAAGGCTGCGCGATTGCGCCGGTCAGCAGGGACAATTCGGTACAGGCGACCAGCAGATGATCGCTTTGGCGCGCCATCTGGTCTGCAAGTTGCGCCATCTGGGTCATGGCATCTGGCCCGCTGCCCCCGGCCTTTACCCGTTGGATCAGAGCCAGAACGGGCGCATCATCTTGCGGCCAGACAGGCTCTGTTCCGGCAGATTTCATCGCTTCATCAAAGACTCCCGTTAACCGGACGGCCGGGGATGCCAGCATTCCCACACGTCCTGGCGGTAGCGTAGCCACGGTTGCGGTGCGCATGTCGAGAAACGGCAAAGAAGATGCAGCGATGATCTGCGGCACAAAGCCATGCGCTGTGTTGCAGGGCATCGCCAGCGCCTTGGCACCTGCCGCCTGCAGGTCCCGCGCCATCGCCGCAAGCACCGGGCCGGGATCTTCACCCTGTCCTTCGATCAGCCGTGCAATCCGGCTGGGCACGGCGGGGTTCTGATGCACGATCAGCGGAATGTGATCAGCATCATTGCGGGCCGGCACCGCGCGCAACAGTCTTTGCATCAGCAGTATCGTTGCCTCTGGTCCCATGCCGCCAAGGATGCCGACGGTTCTCATGCGTGCGGCAGCAGGTGGGTATAGCCGGTCAGACCAATGGCCCCGCCGGTGTGCAGAAACACCACCCGCTCGCCTTTTTTGAAATGGCCTTTGCGGATCAGGTCGATCAACCCGGCAGCACCCTTGCCCGAATAGACCGGATCCAGAAGGATGGCTTCTTGCCGCGCGAAAAGGTCGATGGCTTCCAGCGTGCTGTCGGCGGGGATGCCATAGCCCTGCCCGATATAGTCGCAATTCGCCACCACATCGTCACGCGCCACCACACCCGGCGTGCCCAGCTTTTCCTCGACCGCCTGCGCCAGCCGGAACACGTTGGCCTCCTGCACATCCTTTGGCGCGCGCACGCCGATGCCCAGCAGCGGCAATTGCGCGTTCAGTGCCTTCAGCCCCACGATCAGCCCGGCATGGGTGCCTGCCGATCCGGTGGCGGTGACCATATGATCAAAGCTGATCCCCCGATCCACCATCTGCCCCAGCAGTTCCAGCGCGCAGTTGACATAACCCAGCGCCCCGGTCGCGTTCGACCCGCCGCCCGGAATGGCATAGGGCCGCCGGCCTTTGCCGCGAAAGCTCTCTGTGACCGCCAAAAGCTCGGCATTCATGTCCAGCCCCGGCCCGCGATGCTCGATTGTCGCGCCGTGCAGCACGTCGAGCAGAACATTGCCGTTCAGCCGGTAGTTCGGTTCATTATACCCCGTGCGGTCCTCCAGCAGGATATGGCAGTCCAACCCCAGCTTTGCCGCCGCCGCCGCCGTCTGCCGCGCGTGGTTCGACTGCGTCGCCCCTTGGGTCAGCACCATATCAGCCCCCTGCTCCAGCGCCTCGGCCATCAGGAATTCCAGCTTGCGGGTCTTGTTGCCCCCCGTTGACAGCCCGGTGCAGTCGTCACGCTTGATCCACAGCTCGGGCCCGTCGAGCAGGGCGGACAGGCGGGGCATCGGTTCCAGTGGTGTGGGAAGATGGGCAAGACGGATGCGGGGAAAGCGGGAGAGATGCATGACAGGATCTTTCTTTGGTTAAACGACCGGGGCTCTGCCCCGGACCCCGGAGTATTTTAGCCAAGATGAAAGCGGATCAGGGGTGCGCTGCGTATTTTTCCAGCCGCAAGTCAGCGGTGCGGGCATGACCCTCCATGCCCTCAAAACGGCTGATGTTGGCGGTGACGGAAGCCAGACGCGGCAGAGCCTCGGCGGTGACGCGCTGCCAGGTGACGGTTTTGAGAAACTTGTGGACCGACAGGCCACCTGTATAGCGCGCGGCGCCCGAGGTTGGCAGCACATGGTTGGTGCCCGCCGCCTTGTCGCCAAAGGCCACGGTGGATTCGGCCCCCAGAAACAGCGAGCCGTAAGCCGTCAGGCGACGCTTCCACCAGTCCAGATCGGCGGCCTGTACATGCAGATGTTCGGGCGCGATGCGGTCGGCCTCTGCGGCCATCGCCTCACGGTCAGGGCACAGGATAATCTCGCCCAGCCCCTGCCAGGCTGCTTCGGCGGCGGCGCGATTGGGCTGCGGCAACTCGGCCGCGCAGAGCGGCGCGAGCCGCGCCACCTCCGACGCCAGCGCGGCACAGTCGGTCACCAGCCAGACCGGCGAATTTGCGCCATGCTCGGCCTGCCCGATCAGATCCCAGGCCACGGTCAGCGGATCTGCCGTTGCATCGGCGATCACGAGTGTGTCGGTCGGTCCCGCCACCATATCAATGCCGACACGACCATAGAGCAGCCGCTTGGCCTCGGCGACATAGGGGTTGCCCGGCCCGACAAGGATATCGGCGCGGGGCAGGCCGAACAGGCCGAACGCCATTGCGGCGATTCCCTGAATGCCACCCAGCGCCAGAATCCGGTCGGCCCCGCAATGGTGCAGGGTGTAGAGGATCGCATCCGGGATGCCACCCGCTGCCCCGGCGCGCGGCGGTGAGACGGCGGCGATGTGCGGCACCCCCGCAACGCGTGCGGTGGTCACGGTCATCATCGCACTGGCGATATGGCTGTAGCGCCCGCCCGGAATATAGCAGCCCGCCGCCTGCACCGGGATCAGCCGCTGCCCGGCGGTCAGGCCGGGGCGCAGCTCTACCTCGGTTTCGGTGATGCTGTCGCGCTGGGCCTGTGCAAAGCGGGCAATGTTCTCATGCGCATACGCGATGTCGTCTTTCAGCCCTTGCGGCACGCGGGCGCAGGCCTCGGCGATGGCCTGATCGGACAAGATGATGTCGCCGGTATAGCCATCCAGATCACGCGCCATCCGCCGGGCTGTGGTCTCGCCGCCCGCTTCCAGATCGCAGAGCATGGCGCTGACACTGGCCGACAGGTCTGCGGCCTGCGTGCTCTCAACGGTGCCCTTTTTGAAATGTGTTCCGCTCATGTCAGCCCCTGATCTTTGGGGCGACTGTCAGGCCCTTTGACCGCTTCTGACAACGCCCAAATCCCGGCTTCAGAGAAATGGATCGCGGCGTTCCAGCGCCTGAAACCCGCAGCTTTGTCAGTTTCGCTATACATCCGGGCAAGTTTGCGCTATTGGCGCTGATGTCGGCCCGAGGATTCCGGGGGCACGTCGGGCGAGGAGGCCCGCGGCCAAAAGGGAAAGAAGGCGCCGCACAGGGCTTCACGGATGCAATGGCATCCTCCTTTTGGAAAAGAATATGATCGATATGAACGTGGCCGCGCCGCTGGCGCAGGCTTTGGAAGCCAAGGGCTATGAAGCCCTTACGGCAGTGCAAATGGCTGTTCTGGCCGATGGCGTCGAGGGTCGTGACCTGCTGGTTTCGGCACAGACCGGTTCGGGCAAGACCGTGGCCTTTGGTCTGGCGATTGCGCCGGAGATTCTCGCAGGCTCTGACCGCCTGCTCTATGCCGACAAGCCGATTGCACTGGTTGTTGCGCCGACGCGTGAACTGGCTTTGCAGGTCAAGCGCGAGCTGGACTGGCTCTATGGCGTTGCAGGCGCGCAGATTGCGTCTTGCGTCGGTGGCATGGATTACCGCACCGAAAAGCGCGTGCTGGATCGCGGCGCGCATATTGTTGTCGGCACACCCGGCCGTCTGCGTGACCATATCGAGCGCGGGTCGCTGGACCTGTCGTTCTGCCGCGCCACCGTGCTGGATGAAGCCGACGAGATGCTGGATCTGGGCTTTGCCGAGGATCTGGAGTTCATTCTGGGCGCTGCGCCCGAAGACCGTCGCACCCTGATGTTTTCGGCGACGGTGCCGAAAGAGATCGAAACGCTGGCCCGCACCTTCCAGCGCGATGCCATGCGGATCATCGCCAAGGGCGAAACCAAGCAGCATGCCGATATCGAATATCGCGCCATGTCGGTTGCCTCGCGCGACCGCGAGCATGCGATTTTCAACACGCTGCGCTATTATGATGCGCCGACCGCCATTGTGTTCTGCAAGACGCGGATGAACGTGACCCATCTGATGGCGCGCATGACCAATCGGGGCTTTCAGGCTGTGGCACTGTCGGGCGAGCTGAGCCAGCAGGAACGCACCCATGCGCTGCAATCGCTGCGCGATGGCCGGGCGCGGGTCTGTATTGCGACCGATGTGGCCGCGCGTGGGATCGACCTTCCGGGTCTGGAACTGGTGATCCATGCCGATCTGCCGTCGAACTCTGATACGCTGCTTCACCGCTCTGGCCGGACCGGTCGCGCCGGTGCCAAAGGCGTGTCGGCGCTGATCGTGCCTCCAGCCGAGGCGAAAAAGGCTCAGCGTCTGCTGGCCGGTGCCAAGGTTGTGGCCCAATGGGTCAAGGCCCCGAGCGCCGAAGAAGTGCAGGCCAAGGATGACCAGCGCATTCTGGAACACCCGACCCTGACCGAAGCTGTCGGCGACGAAGCCGCCATGGTCGGCACCCTGATCGAACGTTTTGGTGCAGAACAGACCACAGCCGCCTTTATCCGCCTGTGGCGCGAAGGCCGGTCCGCGCCGGAAGTGCTGTCCGACAGCCTGCCGCCGCCGCCCGCATCCGCCCCGCGTGAGCGCAGCGAATTTGGCCCGTCGGTCTGGTTCACCCTGACCGTCGGCCATTCCGGTCGGGCGGAAGCCCGCTGGATCCTGCCGAAGATCTGCGATGGGGCCGGTATCTCCAAGGACGGAATCGGCGCGATCCGGGTCAAGGAAGATGTAACTTACGTTCAGATCGCCGAACCGCTGGCTGGCCGCTTTGGTCCGCAGCTGGAGCTGGAAGCCGGCCTGATCATGTCGCGTATGGAAGGCGAGCCGAGCCTTGACCGCCCGGAACGTGCGCCGCGCGCCGAGCGTGAAGATCGCCCGGCCTATAAGCCAAAGCCGTCGCGTGTGGTCGAGGATGAGGCCATCGTCGCCGCTCCGGCTCCGGCCCGCAAGCCATACGTCAAGCGCGACGATGCCGAGCGCAAGCCTTATACCCCGCGTGAGGACAAGCCCTATGCCCCGCGCGCCGCTGCCGAACGCACACCTTATGCTCCGCGTGAAGGCGCTGCGGAACGCAAGCCTTATGCAAAGCGTGACGATGCCGAGCGCAAACCTTATGCCCCGCGTGAAGGTGCAGAACGCAAGCCTTACGCCAAGCGCGAAGACGGCGACCGCAAGCCCTATGCTCCGCGCGAGGGTGCAGCAGAACGCAAACCCTATGCCAAGCGCGAAGATGGCCCGGCGGGTGGTGCAAAGTTCAAATCGGCAGGCTTCAAGTCCTTTGGTGGCAGCGCCGACAAACCGGCCCGCGCCGCAGGGTTCAAAAGCCATGCGTCCGAAGGCACCGGCTATAAGCCAAAGGCCGAGGGCGACCGGGCTGAAAAGCGCACCTATGCCCCCAAGGGTGATGATGCGCGGCCCTATGCCAAGCGTGATGGCAAACCAGCAGGCAAAGCCGCAGGTTTCAAGGCTGGCGGTGACAGCAAAAAGCCGTTTGCCCGCAAGTCTGACGCTCCGGCCCGCCCGCGCGCTGATGCCAAGGACACGTCCAAGCGCTTTGTGCCGCCAAAAGGCGCAAAACGCTGATCCTGTGAAACGCTGAGACGACAAAAGGGGAAAGCTGCGGCTTTCCCCTTTTTCGTTACAGCCGCGCCATAATGGCCTGATGCAGGGCCGGGTTCGTTGCAATCACCCCGGCTGTCATCGCGCCGGGTGAGTTGAACCGCAGCGCAGCGCCGGTCCGGTCTGTCACCCGCGCTCCGGCACATTCGCAAATCAGGCTGCCTGCCGCGATGTCCCATTCCCAGGTGTCGCGAAAGGTGATCATCCCGTCATAGCGCCCCTCTGCCGCCAGACAGAGCCGATAGGCCAGCGAGGTGCGAAAGCTGCGCTTCAGCTGTGGCACGCCGCCCGGCCAATGCGACGGTTCCATATTGGCCTTGGTCGCCAGCAGGTTTGATCCGACAAGATCGCCCCGCGCGCCGGCCCTGATCACCGTGCCGTTGCACCGCGCTGGTTCGCCGATTGTGCCGGTATAGAGCCTGTTTTTGGCAGGCATCATCACTGCCCCGGCCACCACCCGCCCGGCTTCGGCCACTGCCAGCGAGACGGCGAAATTGTCTTCTCCCGCCACAAAGGCCCGTGTTCCGTCGATCGGGTCCAGAATGAACACCCGCCCCGCCGCCAGCCGGTCTGCCGAGTCCGGCGTTTCCTCCGACAGCCAGCCATAGTCGGGTCGTGCCGCCAGCAGCGTGGCTTTCAGCATGTCATTGACGGCCAGATCCGCCTCGGTCACCGGGCCATGATCGCCGCCCTTGTCCCAGACCTGCGGGTTTTGCCGCCAGAACCGCATGGCAATATCGCCCGCAGCGCGGGCGGCACCCGCCAACAGCTCCAGATCACGCCCCGGCAAGGGTCATCCCATCAATCAGCAGCGACGGCACCCGCGTCGACAGATGCGCCCGTGCATCATTTGCCGGGACGATCCGCAGCAGCATGTCACGCAGATTGCCGGCAATCGTGCATTCGTTGACAGGGTACTGGATCACGCCATTCTCGACCCAGAACCCCGCCGCGCCGCGCGAATAATCGCCCGTGGTCGCGCTGATGGTCGACCCGATCATCGAGGTCACCAACAGCCCCGTGCCCATCTGCGCGATCAGATCGTCGCGGCTGACCGTCCCCGGCGTCAGGTCAATATTGCTGGTCGAGGGCGATGGCGGTGACGACGCCCCGCGCGCCGCATTGGCGGTCGAGGGCATGCCCAGCTTGCGCCCGGTCGCCAGATCCAGCGTCCAGCCGGTCAGCACCCCGTTTTCCACGATCACCCGCCGTTGCGTTGGCAGGCCCTCGCCGTCAAACGGGCGGCTGGCCCCGATCCGCACCCGGTGCGGATCCTCAACCACCGACAGCTGCGCGGGCAGCACCTGCTGGCCCAAAGCATCGCGCAGCCAGGATGCCCCCCGCGCAATCGCCGCGCCGTTGGTGGCCGACAGCAGATGCCCGATCAGGCTCGACGCCACCCGTTCGTCAAACAGCACCGGATAAGTGCCGGTCTTTGGCCGCACCGCGCCCGCGCGCTGCAAGGCGCGTTCGCTGGCCAGTCGGCCAATGCCGTCCGCATCGGGCATGTCTGACGCAAAGATCCGCCCCTCGGCGGCCCAATCCCGCTCCATCGCGGTGCCGGTGCCGGTAAAGGCCACCGCTGACAGCGAATGCGAGGTGCGCCCGTAGCCGCCCGAAAACCCGTTCGACGCCGCCAGATGCATCGCCCGACGCCCGTAGCTGGCCGAAGCCTCGACCTGCGTGATCCCGGCCCGGTCCATCGCCGCCGCCTCCACCGCGCGCGCTGCCGCCTCCAGCTCTGCCGCGCCCGGCTCTGCCGCCGGATCAGCCAGTTCCAGTGCTGCCAGATCCCAGTCGCGCGCGATCTGCTCCGGCTCTGCCAGCCCGGCATAGGGATCAGACGGAGCCTCACGTGCCATGGCCACCGCGCGTTCGGCCAGCGCGGCAATCGTTGCGTCTGACACATCCGACGCCGAGACACAGGCCTGTCGCCCGCCGATCAGCACCCGCAGCCCGATTTCAATGCCTTCTGACCGCTCTGCCTGTTCCAGCTTGCCTGCACGGATGTCGATCGACAGCGAGGTGCCGTCCATCGCCAGCGCATCGGCCTGATCCGCCCCTGCACGGCGGGCGGCAGACAAAAGGGCTTCGGTCAGGCGCGAAAGATCGGTCATGCGGGAATTCCTTGCTCTGTGCTCTGGCCGAGGTAGTCCGTCAGGCATCTGCCTGCAAGTCACCACCTGCAAACCAAAGGGCGGCCCCGGTTCGGGGCCAGCCGCAATGGCGCTTACTTCAACCGCTGGCCATTGGCAAAAAACCCTTTGTCCCGAAACTCCAGCGACGAGTTCAGCACATCCGGCCCGTCGCCCGGTTTGGCAAACATAGCGATCATCATCCGGGCGCCCATCGCCTGATCCTGCGGGATCACCCCCATCGTGACCAGCTTGTCGAGCAACCCGTTGCCGCCCCGGATCACCAAATCAATCTTGCCGGTCGGCGCAGGCACGCCGTCAAATGTGGTGGTGTCGCTGTTGTCAAAGGTCATCGCTCCGGTGCCAGTCAGTTCGGCCCCGGCGAATTTTACGGTCAGATCGGTCAGATCCAGCGCATGAATCTCTCCTGGCGCCGCCTCACCCAGCGCGGCCATCGCCTGTTCGTCCAACAGATCCGAGGTCAGGCGGACCTTGCCCTTGGTGTCGATGATGACCGTCGCCGGTTCGCGCGGCAGGGCGACAGTCGGGTCAAACATGGCCCAGATCTCATCCGATATGGCCAGATCGACGATCCGTGTCAGAAAGGTGAAATCGGTCGGCTGTTCGGTCGCCACCAGCGGCATCAGAAAATCAAATGACGCCTCTCCATAGCTCAGCTTCACTTCGGGAAAGGGAATATCGGCACCCGTCACCACCAGCGACACGCCGGTGCCACCCGCGCCATACTGCAACGCGTCTTCTGCCATGCGGGCCCGGAAATGGCCGCTCTGGTTCGAGGCAACAATTTTGGTTGGTTTGCCCTGAGTCAGGGCATCAATGGTAAAATCACCCTGACCATAGCTGAAATCGACATCGGCGCTGAACCCGTCCCGCAGCGCCTGCGCCATGTTTTCCATCGCGTCAATGCCCAGGAAATTCCCGTCCGACGCCAGCTTCAGCGCTGCCAGAGTGCCGGTCACCGTTGCCCCATCGGTCGGCGTGCCGCCGGTCATGGCAAAGTCTACGCTGTCGATCGTCAGGGCACTTTGCAGAACGCTTGCCGCAGACTGCGTATCCAGCGTGTAGATGCCCGCCAGACCCGTCAATGTGGTATCCACATCGGCCAGCGCCTTGTCATCTTCGCGGATCTGCATGTCCACCACGACCGAGGGCGCGCTATAGGTGTATTCGGTGCGCGTCGCGCTGCCGCCTGCAGTCAGGCTGACGCCGGGTTGCTTCAGCTCCAGCGCGATCTGCTGGGTTTTGCCATCATCACCGGGCATCGTCATGTCGATGCTGTAGGTGTCGGTCATCGTCACCTCGACGGTGCCATCGCCCAGATCGCGGAACCGCAGTTCGTCAATGCCACCGTCAATCCGGGCGCCGTCCTGATCCATGCCGATTTTCATGCCGGACACGACCAGCGTATCGCCATTGCGCACCACCTGATCGGCGGTGATGGCCTGACCATAGCTGGCACCCATTTTCTGCCAGCCTTGCCACACCTCTTCGGGCGTTACCTGCGCCATCGCGGGCGCAGACCAGAGGCCCACAAGAATCGCGGCCGACGCTGACCAAATTGGCTGTTGCATGATGCACCTTTCGGAAAATCGCTGTTTGGGTGGTATCCTCCCGCCCCCACGCGGGCAGGTCAAGGCTTTCCGAAAGCTGGCCGGTACTGCAAACTGGCACTGACAGACAAAAGGAGACCGGCCATGAGTGAAAAGACCGTCATCATCACGGGTGCCAGCCGGGGAATCGGGGCCGCAGCCGCACGCGAATTTGCGGCCGCAGGCTGGCGCGTGGCGCTTTTGGCCCGATCAGAGCGCGAGATTTCTGCCCTGTCCGAGCAGATCGGTGCGGCTGCCATGGCGCTGCCCTGTGATGTGGCCGACCAGGGTGCAATGCAAGCCGCCGTTCAGACCGTGCTGTCGCGTTGGGGGCGGCTGGATGCGCTGATCAACAATGCAGGCATGATCGACCCGATTGCGCGGCTGGAAGACGCCGATGCCGACAGCTGGGGCCAGTCGGTCGATGTCAATCTCAAGGGCGTGTTCCACGGCATGCGGGCTGCAATCCCGGTGATGAAGGCCGCAGGCGGCGGCACCATCATCACCATCAGTTCGGGCGCGGCCAGTAACCCTTATGAAGGGTGGAGCGCCTATTGTGCCGCCAAGGCCGGTGCAGCGATGCTGACCCGCGCCGCTCATCTGGAGGAGGGGGGCAACGGTTTGCGCATCATGGGCCTGTCGCCGGGAACGGTCGCCACAGAAATGCAGATCAGGATAAAGGCCAGCGGGATCAACCCCGTTTCGGCGCTTGATCCCGCCGTTCACATCCCCGCTGAATGGCCCGCCAAATGCCTGCTCTGGATGTGCGGTCCGGGCGGTGACCCCTGGCTGGGTGAAGAAGTGAAGCTGCGCGACGAAAGCATCCGCCGCGCGATAGGAGTGATTGAATGATCAATGTCGAACTCGAAGGCCGCCTGCTGACCCTGACCCTCAACCGTCCGGACAAGGCCAATTCCCTCACCCGGCTGATGCTGGAAGAGATGGATGCCGCCCTGGCCCATGCCGAACTCAAAGGCGTGCGCGCCGTGATCCTGACCGGGGCCGGGAATGTGTTTTCTGCCGGGGCCGATCTGGATGACGCCCGCGCCGGCCTTGCGATAGATCCGGTCTGGGAACGGCTGTCGGCTCGGGTGGCCGGTCTGCCCTGCCTGACCATTGCCGCGCTTAACGGCACGCTGGCCGGGGGCGCGATGGGCATGGTGCTGGCCTGTGATGTTCGGCTGGCTGTGCCCGCAGCCAAGTTATTTTATCCGGTGATGAAGCTGGGCTTTCTGCCGCAACCCACAGACCCGCGCCGCATGACGGCCCTGATCGGCCCGGCCCGCACAAAGATGATCCTGATGGGCGGCGCCCGTATTGATGCCGCCGAGGCGTTGAGCTGGGGGTTGGTTGATCGACTCACCCCACCCGAAAATCTGCTGCACGAAGCGCAGAGCCTTGCCGCAGACTCGATGGCGGCCAGCGCCGACCATGTGGCGGCGATCAAACGGCTCGTGCCGCCGGCTTAGGTTTTGCGGATCGTATCGCCCGGCTGCAGGGTCGGCGTCAGCTCGATGATCTCGCCGCCGACAATCCCGTCGGGCCGCTTGCCCGCGATGATCTCGGCGGCCAGCCGCCCGATATCGAGACGGCAGGCATCCATCGTCGCCAACCGTCTGGGCAGACCGTCGAGCAGCTCCACGCCGTTAAACCCTGCCAGGCCCACGCGCCCCGGCACATCAATGCCCTGATCCAGACAATACAGCAAACCGCCCGCGCCAATCATGTCATTGGAATAATACAGAAAATCCACATCCGGGCTGCGTTTGAGCACGGCTTCGGTCATCTCGCGCCCCTTGAGCAACGCCGATCCGCCCGAATAAAATTCCCGGTCTGCCAGTTGCAGCCCTTCACGTCCCAGGGCCTCCTCGAAACCGGCAAGCCGCTTTTTGGCGCGATGATCATTTGGCATCTGGGTGCCCAGAAACGCGATCCGCCGATATCCGGCCGCCACAATCGCCTCGGCCATCTGTCGCCCGGCGCGGCGATGCGAAATCCCCACGGCGGAATCCACCGGTGTGCCGTCAATATCCATGATCTCGACCACCGGCACCCCGGCCTGCGCCAGCATCGCCTGACTGGCCTCACTATGCTCCAGCCCGGCCAGAATAAGCCCGGACGGCCGCCAGCTGAGCATCTCGTAGATCACCGATTCTTCCCGCTCCGGCAGGTAGTTCGTCACCCCCACCACAGGCTGCAAGCCGGTATCCTCCAGCACATCGGAAATACCGGTCATCACCTCGGGGAAAACCATATTCGACAAGGACGGAATGATCACCCCGACCAGATTGACCCGCTGGCTCGCCAGAGCCCCCGCAATCTTGTTGGGCACATAGCCCAGTCGTCGTGCCGCCTCCAGCACCCGCTCGCGCGTGCTGTCTGACACATCGCCCCGGTTGCGCAATACACGACTGACGGTCATTTCACTGACGCCCGACGCTTCAGAGACATCGCGCAGGGTCAGGGTGCGGCGGGGATCGGGGACAACGGGCTTTGCCAATGGATACGGCCTTCTGCGGCGAATGCCTTTTCTTGTTAGCGCCAAACACAGCACTTGTCCAAGCCCGATTCGATTGCTATGTTAACGCTAACAGGCCCCTTGATGGCCAATGGTATCCTGCGCGTCCTGCAAGCTCTCAACCCAGACGCGACGGACCCGGAGGGGGAGTGGTGGGCCAAAACTCACTCCCCCTTTTTCTTTCCCCCGCGCAAACACCAGCTGCACCAAGTCCCTGCTTGAATCCACCAGCATTTTTCCGCATGAAGAACAAGCGTGGTCCCGTGGCTCAACTGGATAGAGCAGCCCCCTCCTAAGGGGCAGGTTACAGGTTCAAGTCCTGTCGGGATCACCAGAAAGTCTCATGTCTTGCATCCGGATATGAAAGACGAGTTCTGTCATCAAGGTCTGTATTGTGCGAAACGTTGGCTCAGGCTTGGCTCCCGGTTTTCCGTCTGACACCTGCACAATAAAGCACGCAACATCCGGATCAGAGTTCGCGCAACGCAGCGCCTGTCCACTCTGGATGTGTTCAGACAGGGGCTGAGGTCTTGCCGGTAGGCCGGACACGGACACACGTCGGCGACCGGTAAGGGCGGCGAGCGGCTGGTTCCCGCGCAGGCGCCCGTTCAGGCGCGCACCAACCGGCGACCGGCCAGACGCATCTCTTGCCCCACCTCTTCGGGCAGATCGCCGCTGCAGACCACAGTGTCTGCGGCCCACAGTCGCCCATGGGCATGCGGCGCTGCCCGCCCGATCTTTGATCCGTCCGCCACAAGAATGCGGTGGCGTGCGCAGTCAGAAATGGCACGGCGGGCGCGCACCTCTTCCATGTTGAAATCCAGCAGGTCGCCGGCAGGGCCGATCCCGCCCACGCTGAACACCGCAAAATCGGCGCGGACGCGGGCGAAAAACTCAACACTTTCCGATCCGATGAAATCCAGATCGCGCAACCGCACCGCCCCGCCGGCCAGCGACACCGCGATCCGGGGTGCCAGATGCAGGGCCAGCACGGCATGGATGCTGTTGGTGAATACCGTCAGCCCTTCGTGCCGCGCCAGTGCGCGGGCCACCGCTTCTACTGTGGTGCCGGTGCCCAGCGCCACACTGGCGCCGGGCGGGATGATATCGGCCACCGCTGCGCCGATGCGAGCCTTTTCGTCGCGCGACAGGGCCTGGCGGGGCTGATAACCGATGTTGTCGCCCGGCGTCAGCAGATGGGCCGCACCGTGACGGCGGCGGATTGTCCCCGCTTCGTCCAGCAGGCGCAGATCGGTGCGGACGGTCTGCACCGTGACGCCCAACAGCTCTGCCAGCGCCGCCGCCGACAGGCTGGCATGGCTGGCCAGCAGGCTCAGAATACGGTCGTGCCGTCGGGCTACGTCGGTGTGTTTCATTTTCTTCCGAAAATTGATTTTGACCAGATTACCCTGCACGACCTCAGTCTCCAAGTCGAAAATTTCGGTAAATCATGGATTAAATGTCACCTGACCGTCATACTCCGCCTGTATCTGCGGCTCACAGCGAGGCCATTTGGTTTCGTTCGAAAACAGTCAGACCGGAGATTCCTTATGTCCCGCCTTGCCCTTGCTTTGATCCTGCCGTTGGCGCTGCCGCTCGCAGCCCAGGCCGAGACGCTGACACTTTATACCTCGCAGCCGAATGAGGATGCGCAAAAGACCGTCGATGCCTTTCAGGCGGCCCATCCGGACATCACGGTGGAATGGGTCCGCGACGGAACCACGCAGCTGATGACCCGCCTCGCCGCCGAGATGGCGGCTGGTGCGGCGCAGCCTGACGTGCTGCTGATCGCCGACACCGTCACGCTGGAAGGTCTGGCCCAACAGGGCAAGCTGGCCGCCTACGCCTCGCCCGAGGCGGCGGCCTATGATCCGGCGCTGTACAGTGCCGACGGCTTCTACCATTCGACCAAGCTCATCACCACGGGCATCGTCTACAACACCGCCGCGACGAACATTCCGACCTCCTGGGCCGATCTGGAAAAGCCCGAATACAAGGGCCTCGTCGCCTCGCCCTCGCCGCTCTATTCCGGGGCCGCGCTGATCCATCTGGCGGCGCTGACCACCAACCCCGATCTGGGCTGGGCGCATTACGAGGCGCTGGCCGCCAATGACCTGCTGGCCGATGGTGGCAATGGCGGCGTGTTCAAGGCCGTTGCCTCGGGCGAAAAACCCTATGGCATTCTGGTCGACTACATGGCCCTGCGCGCCAAGGCCGATGGCTCGCCGGTCGAATTTGTGTTCCCCGCCGAAGGGGTGACCTATGTGACCGAGCCGGTCGCGATCATGGCCGGGTCGGACAATATGGCTGGCGCGCAAAGCTTCGTCGATTTCGTGCTGTCCGAGGCGGGTCAGCAACTGGTGGCCGACATGGGGTACATCCCGGCCCGCAACGGTGTCGCCAGCTCCGAAGGCTTTCCGGCACGCGACAGCCTGAAGCTGATGGACTTTGATGCCGCCAAGGCGCTGGCGGATACCGAGACCAACAAGGCCCGCTTTGCCGAGATGTTCGGCGTTCAATGACCACGATCGCCCGGAATACTCACATCAGCCGGTCCGGGGACCGGCTGATGCCGTGGCTGCTGCTGCCGGTGGTGCTGATTGCGTTGGGTCCGGTGCTGCGGCTGCTGGCCGAGGCGTTTGGCTTTGGCTCCGGCCTGACACTGGACCATGCCGCAGCCGTGCTGACCCGGCCCAGCACACTGACCGCGCTGCAGCATTCTCTGATCACGGCCGGGGCGGGGACGTTGATCTCTATTGTCATCGGCGCCAGCTTTGCCTTTGTCGTGGCGCTGACGGATATCCGCGCCAAGTCGGCGCTGGTGTTCTGCCTGATGATCCCGATGATGATCCCGCCACAGATCACGGCACTGGCCTGGATGCAGGTCACCGGGCCGTCGTCGGTGTTGCTGAAAACGCTGGGGCTTGCCCCACCGCTGGGCAGTCCACAGCCCCTGCATTCCGCCTGGGGCATCGCGGTGCTGCTGGGCATCCAGCATGCGGCCATCGTCTTTCTGACCCTGCGGGCCGGGCTGCGCATGATCCCCGGCGATCTGGTCGAGGCGGCGCGGATTTCGGGCGCACGCGGCGCTCGGGTCTGGGCGCAGATCGTGCTGCCGCTGAGCCTGCCAAGCCTTGCCGCCGGGGCCGCGATGACCTTTGTGACCGCGCTTGGCAATTTCGGGATTCCGGCGATGCTCGGCATTCCCGCGCGCTATTCCACCCTGCCCACGCTGATCTATCAGCGTCTGGCGGGGATGGGGCAAGCGGTGCTGCCCGAGGTGGCGGTGCTGGCGCTGCTGATCGGCACGGTGGCTGTTCTTGGCGTATTGGCCGGGCGGCTGATGCTGAGACGCCGGGCTTATGGGTTGGTTGGTCTGTCGTCACAACCGCTGTCGCTGTCATTGGGCGGGGCCCGCCCGGTGGTTGAGGCGCTGCTGTGGGCCTTCATCGCGCTGGTGCTGGTGCTGCCCTTGCTGGCGCTGCTCGCCACCTCGCTGATTCCGGCATACGGCGTGCCGCTGACGCTGGAGACCGCCACGCTGAAAGCCTGGGCCGAGGTGTTGCTGAATCAACCCGTCACCCGCCGGGCCTATGCCAATTCGCTGCTGCTGGCAGGGTCGGCGGCGTTGATCCTGATGGCGGTGGCCATTCCGCTGGCGTGGATCATGTCACGGCGTCCGTCGCGGCTGACCCGCACCGTCGATGTGCTGGTCGATCTGCCCTATGCGCTGCCGGGGGTGGTGCTGGCCATCGCCTGCATTCTGGCCTTTGTGCGGCTGCCCTTTGGCATCACGCTTTACGGCACATTGACCATCATCCTGCTGGCCTATCTGTCGCGCTTTCTGGTCGTCATGCTGCGCCCGGTGCAGGCGGCCATCGGCCAGCTCGACCCCGCGATGGAAGAGGCCGCCGCCAGTGCGGGCGCGCATCTGGGCCGCCGTTTGCGCACCATCGTCCTGCCGCTGGCCGCCCCTGCGGCAGGGGCGGGTGCGATCCTCGTGTTCCTGACAGCGGTCAACGAGCTGACCGTATCGGCGCTGCTCTGGGCGGGGGGGACCGAAACCCTGGGCGTGGTCATCTTCAATCTGGAAGACAGCGGCGACACGGTGATGGCCTCGGCACTCGCCGCCTCCATCGTGGGTCTTGTCATCCTTCTCATGGGGATCGTGCAGCTTGCTGCCGCCCGTCTGCCAAAAGGAGCCGTGCCATGGCAGGGTTGAGCTTTTCCAACGTGTCGAAACTGTTTGCGGGCACGCCCGCGCTGGATGACATCAGCGCCGACATCGCCAAAGGCGAATTTGTGGCGCTGCTGGGGCCCTCGGGCTGTGGCAAGACCACGCTGCTGCGGCTGACCGCAGGGTTCGAGGTGCCGGATCGTGGCAGCATCACCCTGAACGGGCAGCAGCTGGCCGGCCCCGGCCAGTTCGTCCCGCCCGAGGCGCGCAATATCGGTATCGTGTTCCAGTCCTATGCCCTGTGGCCGCATATGACGGTGGCCGGCAATGTGGCCTATCCGCTGGAGGTGCGCCGCCTGCCCGCGCCCGAGCGCAAGCGTCGTGTGGCCGAGGCGCTGGCGGTGACAGGGCTCACCGCCTTTGCCGATCGTGCGCCTGCGCAGCTATCGGGCGGGCAACGGCAACGGGTGGCGCTGGCGCGCTGTCTGGTGGCCGATCCGCGCGCCGTGCTGCTGGATGAGCCGCTGGCCAATCTGGATCTGTCGCTGCGGGCCGCGATGCAAGAGGCGTTCAGCGCCTTTCACCGCCGCACCGGGGCGACGATGCTGTATGTGACCCATGACCAGACCGAAGCACTGGCACTGGCGGACCGCGTGGCGGTGATGCAAGGCGGACGCATCCGGCAGTTCGCCACCCCTGAGGCATTGTATGATCGTCCGCAGGATTGCTTTGTCGCCGGTTTCGTCGGCGATGGGGCGGTGGTCGCGGTGACGGCGGCGGGCAGCCCGCAGGGCGGCAGGCTGATGGTCGAGGCCTTGGGCCAGCGTATCATGGCGCAGACGGCCACGGCACAGCCCACGCATGTCTGCATCCGCCCGGAACAATTGCGCATAGACCCCGACGGTAGTCTTGCCGCCCGAGTCAGCGCCTGCACCTATCAGGGCGGCCGTTTCCGGCTGGTGCTGGAAACCGAGGGCGAGACACTGATCGCCCATGCCCCGCACCGCGCCCGTCCGGGCGACGCGCTGCGCCTGTCTTTGGGCAGCCCTTGGGCCTTTCGCGATCCGGCCACAACGGCCCTTTTGCCGGAGCTGCACCATGCGTGATCACATGACCCAGCAAAACGTGGTGCAGGATCGCGGCACCCACCCGTGGATCGAAGTGCTGTCCGGGCTGGGCGAAAAGGGACCGGCCTGCATCCGGCTCTGGACCGGGCAGCGGCTGTGGATTCTGGATGTTGGCTTTGGGCCCGAAGCGAATTCGCCGTTCCAGCCCCGCTGGCTGGACGGAGCGGATGCGGTTTTCGTGACCCACGACCATGTTGACCACATCGGTGGCGCGGCCCATGCGGTGCGCGCGGGCCTGCCGATCCATGCCACGGCACAGACTGCAAGGGCGCTGCCGCCCGGCGTTGATCTGCGGTTGCTGCCGGACTGCGGCCTGACCCTGATCGACGGCATCGCCGTGACCACCGGGCGCAACGGCCATGCGCTTGGTGGGGTCTGGCTGCATGTCGCGCTTGGGCAGGGCGGGCTGTTCTATTCCGGCGACTGGTCCGAGGAATCCGACTGGTTCGCCTTTGACACGCCGCCCCCTGCAGAAACCGCGTTGATCGATGCCTCTTACAACCGCGACGCCACTGGGCAAGGGGCGCGCAAGCGGGTGCTGGATGCGGTTCTGGCCCGGCTGGAGCCCGAGGCGCAGGCGTTGTTTCCGGTCCCCCCCTCGGGGCGGGCGGGGGAACTGGCCCTGCATCTGCTCGATCATGGCCCCGTCACACTGGACGATGCCTGCCGCACAGCGCTGCGCGAGGCTCTGGCCAGCGGCACCCTTGGCCCCGCCGCACAGCGGCTGGCCCCGGTGATCGCAGCACCCTTTGATCCGGCAGCGCGATTCCTGATCTGCGACACGCCCAACGCCGATGGTGGCATGGCCTGGCGTATTGTTCAGGACTGGCGCGACAGCGGCGCTCTGGGTCAGCGCGGTATTGTGGTGTTCACCGGCCACATGACCGCGCATGCCCGCGCCATCGCGGCGCATGGCGGGCAATTTGCGCGCTGGAACGTGCATCCGCCGCTGGGCGACCAGAAGCGGATGCTGGACCGGCTGGGGGCACGGCGCTTTGCGCCGCTGTTCTGCACCAGCCCCGAGGATTATCTGCTGGAGGATGATCTGACGGCGACCCTGACCCTTGGCGGACGGACGCGGCTATGATCCTGCCGACGCAAGATTTCTGCCTGATCCGCCATGGCGAGACCGAGGCCAATCGCGACGGCCTGATCGCCGGGCGGGCAGAGTCTCGGCTGACTCCGGCAGGTCTGGCTGCCGCCAAGGCGCTGGCGCGTCATCCCTGGCCCGCTGCCATCGCGGTCTTCACCAGCCCGCAGGAGCGGGCACGCACCACTGCGGCGCTGGCCTTTCCCGGCCAACCGGCGCAGGTGGTGCCGGATCTGCGTGAACGTGACTGGGGCCGGTTTGAGCTTTGCCCACTGGCAGAACAACCGCCGCGCACCGCGACCCCCGAGGGTGGCGAAGGCTGGGAGCCGTTGCTGACGCGAATCGCCGGGGCCTTGAGTCTGTGCATGGATCAGGCGCAAGCCGTGCTGCCGGTCATCGTTGCGCATTCCGGAGTGATCCGGGCTGCCCGCGCCCTGACCGGCGGCGATTTCACCGGGCCTTCGGCGCCCAACACCACCCCGCTGCTGTTTCGCGCCCCTTGTGCCGGATCAGGTGGCAGCTGGCAGGAACACCCCCTTTTTGCAGAACGGAGTCTGCCATGACCTGCGTGATCTTTGATGTCGATGGCACCCTCGCCACCTTTGACGCCGACCGTCTGGGTCATCTGGTGCATGGGGTGGAAAAACGCTGGGATGATTTTCACGACGCCATGGCGGATGCCCCGGCGATCCTGCCCATCGTGCGGCTGCTGCTGCATCTGAAGGCGCAGGGTGAGGGCATCGTCATCTGCTCTGGCCGCCCGGCAGGCTGGCAGCTCCGCACCGAAGACTGGCTGCACCGCGCGGGCATCCCGTTTGACGCGATCTACCTGCGCCAACCCGATGAAGATGCACTGCCCGACCCCGATGCCAAGGCGCGTGCGCTGGAGCGTATCCGTGCCGATGGCCACGCGCCCTGGCTGGTGGTGGACGACCGTGCCTCGGTCGTGGCTTTCTGGCGGGCCGCCGGGCTGACCTGCCTGCAATGCGCACCGGGAGATTTCTGAGACCTGTCCTGCCGGATGCGAAAAAGGCTGCAACACCGGTCTCCTGCCAATTGCGGTCAACATCTCATGTTTGTTGAATCATAAGGCGAGATGTCTTATTGATAATTCAAATTATGCAGACGCATTAATTTGCAGGGGATATATATTGCTGACGTTAAAGCACTATGAGTTGCTGTGCACCCTGGCCGAAGACCTGCATTTCGGACGTGCCGCGATGCGTCTGGGCATATCGCAGCCCCAGCTTACGCAGCAGCTGAAACAAATGGAAGATATTGTCGGCGCGCTGCTGTTTGACCGCACCCGGCGCAAGGTGTTAATCTCGCCTGCGGGGCTGCTGCTCCTGCCCGATGCCCGCGCGGTGGTGCGCCATGCCCGGCGGGCCGAAGATGTGGCCCTGCGCGCCGGGCGCGGGCTGCTGGGAGAGCTGTCGCTGGGCTATGTCGGCGCGGTCGCCTTCAACGGGGTGCTGACCCGCATTCTGGCCAACTTCCGCTCACGCGCAGCGCAGATCGACCTGCGGCTTGTGATGATGGACCTGGACCGCCAGTTCCCCGAAGTGGCGGCGGGCAATCTGGATGTCGGTCTGGTGCGGCTGCCCTATCCCGACATTCCACCCGAAATCGTCGCCCGCACCCTGCACCACGAAGCGCTCTGGATCGCCCTGCCCGATGGCCATCCGCTCGCGGGTGAGGCCGAGGTCAGCCTGTCCGATCTGGGTGGCGCGGATTTCATCGCCACCCACCTGCCACCCAACACCGGCTTTTCCGCCGCAGCCCATGCCGCCTGGGCCGAGGCGGGCATCACGCCGAACATCGTGCACCGCGCGCCGCAGTTTGCTGCCATCGTGGCGCTGGTGGGGGCCGGGCTGGGGGTGGCGATCGTGCCGGAATCGATGCGCAACGCGCTGTTGCCGGGGGTGGTCTACCGCCCGCTGCGCGACACCACGAAAACCGCCCCGATTGCCCTGATCTATCGCCGCGACCGGGAAAGCCCGCCGTTGAACCTGTTTCTCGCCAGTATCGAGGCGATTGCGACCGAAGGACTCTGACATGCCGACCATGACTTCCGAAACCTTTACCGCCTGCGATGGCCTGCACTTTGGCTACCGCCCCGCGCAGGGCGCGGCCCCGGTGCTGGTGTTTGGCAACTCGCTCGGCACCGATCTGCGGGTCTGGGACCGGGTCATCGCCCGCCTGCCCGCAGACTGGGGCATCCTGCGCCATGACAAGCGCGGCCATGGCCTCAGCGTCGCGCGCAGCGGCCTGACCATCGAGACGATGGCAGATGATGTCGAGGCGCTGCTGGATCATCTGACCATCAACCGCTTTGTCGGCGTGGGCCTGTCGGTGGGCGGCCTGATCCTGCAGCGGCTGGCCCTGCGCCGGCCGGATGCGATGCCGCATCTGGTGCTGGCCGATACCGCTGCCAAAATCGGCTCGCCCGAGATCTGGAACCCGCGCATCGCGGCGGTGCTGGATCAGGGCATCGCCTCGATTTCCGATGCGATCCTGTCGCGCTGGTTCGCCCCGGGCTATGCGGCGACGCCGGATTTCCAGATGTGGCGCATGATGCTGGAACGGACCCCGGCGCAGGGATATGCCGATGTCTGTGCCGCGATCCGCGATGCGGATTACACGGATGATCTGGCACGGATCACGGCAAAGACGCTGGTGGTTGTCGGCAGCGACGATGCCTCGACCCCGCCCGCGCTGGTGCGCGCCATGGCAGACCGCATCCCCGGCGCTGCCTTTGCCGAAATCGCGGATGCGGGCCACCTGCCGTGTGTCGAGCAGCCCGACGCGTTTGCAACGCTGCTCAAGCAGCACTTGGCCTGACTGCGGCGCGTCCGGCGGCTGCGCTCAGTCGCCGGACAGGCCCACGGTCACCCCGCCACAGACAAACAGCGTCTGCCCGGTCACAAAACCGGCGGCGGGCGCGCAAAAGAACGCCACCGCATTCGCCACATCCTCCGGCTCGCCCATCCGCCGCACCGGCACCTTGTCGATGATCTTGCGGGTCAGCGGCGCATCGGGCGGGTTGTTGCCCCAGAACGCCTGCGTGCCGATCGGCCCGGGGGCGACACAGTTCACCGTGATCCCATAGGGCGCCAGTTCCAGCGCCCAGGTCCGCGCCATCGCCTGCGCAGCACCCTTGGTCGCGCCATACAGCGTGCGCAATTCCTTGCCCAAAGTGACCCGGCTGGTGTTCATCACGATCCGGCCCTGCCCCGCCGCCTTCATCCCCGGCACAAAGGCCTGCGCGCAGATCAAGGAGGTCCGCAGATTGATGTGGAACAGCCGGTCAAAGTCGTCCAGCGCCACATCTTCCAGCGCCGCCGGGGCGACCAGCCCGACATTGTTGACCAGACAGCTCACCGGCTCTGCCGCCGCAATCGCAGCCGCCACCGCGACGGCGGCTTCGGCATCCGACAGATCCACCTGCACAAACTGGTCGGGTTGCCCTTCGGGCCGGGCGATATCCAGCACGATGGTCCGAAAGCCATCTGCCGCCAGCCGCGCGGTGATTGCCGCCCCGATTCCCCGCGCGCCCCCGGTGATGACAGCGGTCTGCGTCACCTGTCATCCTCGTGGATCGACGACGGGTGACGGCACAGCGGCACCACCTCGATCTTCATCCAAGGATAAAGCGGCAATCCGGTCAGCACCTCGTGCAGATGCGCGTTGTCGCGGCAGTCAAAGATCGACAGGTTCTTGTACGACCCGGCAATCCGCCAGATGTGCCGCCAGATCTTTTGCTGCTGCAGATCCTGCGCATAGGCCTTTTCGCGCGCCTTGATCCCGGCCGCTTCGGCCTCGGGCATATCCGTCGGCAGAAGAACGGTCATTTCAACCTGATAGAGCATATTATCCCTCATTCAGCGTGTTGCGCCGGTCCAGATAGGCCTGCCGCCAGCGGGTCACGAACACCCGCTCGAACAGATCGCCCTGATGAAACGGGTCGGCGGCGATAAAGGCCTCGGCCTCGGCCCGGCTTTCTACCGCCAGCAGATACAGCCCGCCGCTCGCCGCCTGCCCGTCATCGGACAGCTTGGCCCCGCAGGCCAGCAGCAGATGGCGGTTCGCCTCCAGATACTCCAGATGCGCGGGCCGAAGCCGGAGGCGTAACGCTCCGGCTTCGGCTTTGTCGAATGTCTCGATCATGTATGGCATCAGATCAGGCCCCCATCTGGCCCCAGATCGCCACGGCTCCGCCAAAGATCACGCCCAGATACAGCAGGATCAACACCATATAGCCCATGATGTCGCGCAGCTTCAGACCCGAGATTGCCAGTGCCGGCAGCAGCCAGAACGGTTGCACCATGTTGGTCCACTGATCGCCGATCTGCACGGCAACGGCCGTAGCCGCAATCGGCGCGTCCAGCTGACGCGCGGCCTCCATCATCACCGGGCCCTGAATCACCCACTGCCCGCCACCCGACGGCACAAAGATATTGATCAGACCGGCCGAGATGAACGACCAGATCGGCAGCGTCTCGGCGGTCGAGATGCTGACAAACCAGCTGGCAAAGGTCACGATCAGGCCAGAGCCGGACAGGATTCCCAGAATACCGGCATAGAACGGATACTGGATGATCACGCCGCCCAGGATTTTCACCCCGTCATTCAGTGCCGCCAGAAAGCGGTTGGGGGTGACAAACAGCAGGATGCCCAGGAACAGAAACACGGTGTTGACAAAGTTCAGCGTGATCGCGCCGCCGTTCCACAGGTACTGAACCGCATACAGCACCCCGAACAAGCCGGTGCCGACCCCGATGATCACGCTGTTGTTCAGCTTTTCGGCAATCGAGTCGCGGCTTGTATCCGGCTCTGTCACCTGCGCCTGCTCGGCGGCGTTCACCTCTTTAATGTCAGCCGGATCTTTCGGCAGCAGCATCGCGTTGAAGAACGGCAGCGTCAGCACCACCAGCGCGCTGGTGATCAGCATGATCGGCGAAAAGATCGTCTCGGACAGCGGCACCAGACCGATGGTGCCTTCCAGAAAGTGTCCGGGCGTGTTGATCAGCAACGGCACCGAACCCGACAGGCCGATGCCATAGATCGCAAAGCCCGAATAGCCCGCCGCAATCACCAGCGGATAATGCAGACCCTTGACCTTGTGCCCCAGTTTCTGCGCGATCAGCGTTCCGATCACCAGACCAAAGCCCCAGTTCATCCAGGTGGCCACACCCGCAATCATGGTGGCGGCAATGATCGCCCCGCGCGGGGTGGTGACCGGCGCAATCAGCTTGTCCATCAGCCAGTTCACCAGCGGCGTCCGGGCCAGGATATAGCCCGCCAGCAGAATGATCGTCATCTGCATGGTAAAGGCGAGCAGGCTCCAGAAATCGGTGCCCCAGTACTGCGTGACTTCCAGGAACCCGGAGCCCTGCCCCAGCATGGCAAAGACAATGGTCAGCGCGGTCAGGATGATCGCCACGACCAGCGGGTCGGGCATGTAGCGGCTCATGATCCGCATGAAGAAATTCGCAAGCGTGTTCATCTGTTCTCCTCCAAAGGCTTCCCCGAGCCTTATGTTCTATCCTTATCAAAACTAATCAGTTATATTGTCAACTTATAAATTGACGGGAGTATGTGATGCAAAGCAGTGTCGCCATTCTGGGGGCGGGTGTGATGGGCCTTGGCCTCGCGCGGCATTTCCTGCGGGCGGGGTTTGAGGTCGCGGTGATCGACCCGTCGGCCAAGAGCCTTGAAAACGCACAGTTTCTTCTGGACGCCGCCGCACCATCAGGCCCCGCGCCGCTGTTTGCAACCGCCCCCGCCGGGCTGCCCGACAGGTGGCGCGACTGCGCGCTGGTGGTCGAAGCGGTGCCGGAACGGCTGGAGATCAAACACGCGGCTCTTGCCGCAGTAGAGACGTTTTTCCGCCCCGACACCCTGATCGCCTCCAACACCTCGGGGCTGACCACGGCCGCGCTGACCGCCCCCATGGCCCACCCGGAACGACTGGCGATCGCCCATTTCTTCAACCCGGCGGATGTGATTCCGGTGGTGGAACTCATCGCCTCGGCCAGCATGCCTGCGTCCCGGCTGAACGACGTGGCCACGCTTCTGCGCCGGTCGGGCAAGCTACCCGCGATCCTGCGCCGCGAAGTGCCCGGCTTTGTCGCCAACCGCATCCAGCACGCGATGATGCGCGAATGCTTTCATTTGCTGCAGGAAGGTGTCGCCGATGCCGCCACCCTCGACGACATTCTGCGCTGGTCTATCGGGGTGCGGATGGCGGTCTTCGGCCCGTTCCTGCAACGCGATCTGAACGGGCTGGACACCCATCTTGCCATCGCGGATTACCTGTATCCCGACCTGTCCGCTGCGACGACCCCGGCCCCGACCCTGCGGGCCAAGGTGGCGGCGGGCGAGCTGGGCCGCAAAACCGGGCTCGGCTTTTACGACTGGGACGCGAGGCGTGAACAACGGGTCCGGACCGCAGAAGCAGCGCTTGTGGGGCTGATCCGCGATCTGACCGCGCAAGAGACGACAGAGGGAGAGTAGAATGCAACGCTGGAAACACTGCCCCGACGGGTCCAACTGGGGCCGCTTTGGCCCTGATGACGAGTTGGGCACCCTCAACCACATCGGCCCCGACCAGCGCCGCGCCGCTGCCGCCGAAATCCGCGAAGGGCTGGCGTTCTGCCTGTCGCTGCCGCTGGACATTCCCGGCACCGTCACGATTCACCCGCGCCGCAAACCACCCCGGCTGCAGCCGACCTTTCTGGAGGACACGCCCTACATCAACTACCCGCTGGAGAACGTCGCGGCGGGGCTGCAGGACGTGCTGAGCGATGATCAGGTGCTGCTGTCGACCCAGTATTCCACCCAATGGGATTCGCTGGCCCATGTCGGCGCGCTGTTCGACGCCGATGGCGATGGCGTGGCCGAGCCGGTCTATTACAACGGCTTCCGCGCCGGCACCGATATCGAAGGCCAGACCGAGGGCAGCCCGCACGGCTCTTTTGCCCGGCACCTGTCGGTGACGGCACTGGCGCACAGCGGTGTGCAGGGGCGCGGCGTGCTGGTCGATCTGCTTCGCGCCTTTGGTCCCGGCCGCCGAATCGTCGGGCTGGCGGATCTGCTGCAGGCCATCGCGGCGCAAAAGGTCGAGGTGCGGCAGGGGGACATCCTGATGCTGCGCACCGGCTATGCCGAAGCGCTGTGGGACATGCAAAGCGCGCCCGACCCCGAACGGCTGGACCAGACCGGCGCGGTATTGGACGGCACCGATGAGGCGCTGAAAACCTGGATCAGCGACAGCAACATCGCGGCGATTGCCGCTGACAATTACGCGGTCGAAAACCCGCATCTGTCGCCGGATGACTGCTGCTTCAGACTGCCGCTGCACCATCATTGCCTGTTCAAACTGGGGATGCCGCTGGCCGAGTTGTGGTATTTCCGTGATCTGGCCGGGGCTTTGGCCGAACGCGGGCGCAACGCGGTGTTTCTGACCGCGCCACCGCTGCGTCTGCCGGGAGCCATCGGCTCACCCGTCACGCCCATTGCAACGATTTGACAGACAGCGCTTGCGCCTGTCCGCTAGGGTCGCTGTGCGCCGGTGGTGGTCAGGTAGACCGCGTAAAGTGACGACGTTGCGGTGATAAACAGCCGGTTCCGGCGCGGGCCGCCAAAGCACAGGTTTGCCACCGTCTCTGGCACCAGAATCTTGCCCAGACGATGCCCGTCGAGGCCAAAGCAATGCACGCCATCGGCAGCGCTGGACCACAGGTTTCCGGCCAGATCGGTGCGGATGCCATCCGGCACGCCCGCGTCGATCAGCGCAAACACCCGGTCGCGTGACAGCCTGCCATCCAGCACATCAAAGGCGCGGATATGGCGCGGCGTGGTGGGGTCGTGGCTGGCCCCAGAGTCGGCGATGTAAAGCGTTGATCCATCCGCCGAAAACGCCAGCCCGTTGGGCTGGCTGAAATCATCCGCGACACGGGTGATTGCGGCCGTCGCCCCATCCACCCGGTAGACGCCGCGAACGGGCTGCTCAGGCACGGCCTGATACCCCTCATAATCGGACAGAATGCCGTAGGTCGGGTCGGTAAACCAGATGCTGCCATCGGGATGAACCACCACATCATTGGGAGAGTTCAGCCGCTTGCCCTGATACGCATCGGCCAGCACGGTAATTGTACCGTCCACTTCGGTGCGGATCACGCGGCGGGTGCCATGTTCGCAGGTGACAAGACGCCCCTGACGGTCGCGGGTCTGCCCGTTGGCAAACTGCGATGGCTGGCGAAAGGTGGTGACGCTGCCGCCAGCCGATACCGCATCGACGGCCCAGCGCAGGATGCGCTGGTTGGGAATATCGCTGAACAACAGGCATTGCAGATCGTCAAACCACACCGGACCTTCGGTCCAGCGGCAACCGGTGTAAAGCTGGTCCAGCCCGGCTGACGCGATGATCAGGTTTGCAAAGGCTGGATCGTCGATCTGGTACAGCGGGGCAGTCATGGGAAATCCTTTTCAGCGGGCGGCGGCAGTGCGGCCACTGGCCAGCAGGATGACGGTGAAGATGATAACGCCGGTCATGATCAGGCGGACACCGGCACCGACGCCATAGGTGTTCAGCATCGACACCACCAGAAACATGAACAGGGACGCGCCCCAGATGCCGGGCACGTTGCTGTCACCGCCCGCCACAGCGGTGCCGCCGATCACCACGACGGCAATCGACATCAGCAGGTATTCGGACCCCATGTTCAGCGCCGCCCCACCCGAGAAACAGGCCAGCAGATAGCCGCAGACGGCGGCGAGAATGGCGCAGAACAGGTAGGTGACAAAGCGGTTGCCATCCACCGCGATGCCCGCCATCCGGGCGGCGGGCAGGCTTTGACCGATGGCCATGATCCAGCGGCCATAAGGGGTGCGGTGCAGAAGCACCCAGGCGATAACCGAGATCAGCAGCGCAACAAGGGCAATGTTGGGAATGCCGAAGCTGGTTGATGTGGTGAAATCGGCCAGCACTTGCGGCGGTTTGATGCGCAGGCCCCGGTTGGTCCAGATCGCGGCGGATTGCACAATAAAGCTCATCGACAGGGTGGCAATGATCGGCGGAATGCGCAGCGCCTTGATCAGCGCATAGTTCAGCGTGCCGACCCCGACCCCGATGACGATCGCGATGATCAGGCCGTGCAGGATCAGGCCGTTCTGACCGTCCATGTATTTCAGGGCCACGGTTCCGGCCAGGGTCATGGTGGCGGGCACCGACAGGTCGATATTTCCGGGGCCAAGGGTGATGACGAACATCTGGCCGATCCCGACCAGCACCGAAAACGCGGCAAAGGTCAGGGCAGCCTGACTGAGGCCCACGGTAGAGGCCCCGCCGGTGACCCCGATAGTGGCAAGCCAGACCGAGACGGCGGCGATGAACGACCAGATCCACGGCTTTGCAAACAGGGTTTTCATCGCACGCCACCTTTGCTTTCCAGCCGGTTCAGCAACAGGCGGACCCCCAGCACAAGGATCAGGATCGCGCCCTGTGCGCCGATCTGCCAGTCGGGCGAGATGCGCAGGAACGACAGGAATGACCCCGCCAGCGTCAGCGTCAGCGCGCCGATCACTGCGCCTATGGGAGAGATACGGCCGCCGGTAAACTCACCGCCGCCCAGAATTACCCCGGCAATCGACAGCAATGTATAGCGCAGCGCGATATTGGCATCGGCGCTGGTGGTCAGCCCGACAAGACAGATGCCAGCCGCCACCGCAAAGCAGGCCGCCAGCGCATAGGCCGAGGCGCGCGCGGCAATGATCGACCATCCGGCGCGCTGCACCGAACGCTGGTTGCCCCCAACCCCCCGGATCAGCACCCCAAGCGACGAGCGCATGATCAACAGATGCGCAAACACCGCAAGCAGCGCGCTGGCAATGATCGCCATCGGTACCAGCGGCGGTTTCGAGATCATCACCGCCCGCGCCCATTCCGGCGCGGTGCCCCCCGGCGCGGGCAGGATCAGCACCGCCAGCCCGCCCCACACAAAGCTCATCCCAAGGGTGACGACGATGGACGGCAGATCGCGCAGGTAGATGATCACGCCAATCGCCGCATAGGCGACAATGGCGCCCGACAGGATCAGCACCCCCAAGATCGGCGTATCATGCAGATAGGTGGCAGCCACGCAGGCAACAAAGCTGACAAAAGTGCCCATCGACAGATCGAGATCGTTCACTGCCATGATCAGCATCTGCGCGATGGTGGCCAAGGCAATCGGCACTGCCAGATTGAACAGCAGGTTCAGGCCATTATAGCTCATCGCGCGGGGTTGCAGGTAAAACACCCCCGCCAGCAGCAGCAGCAATGACGCCACCGGAACGGCGATACGCAGCATGTCAGTGGAAACCCTCATGCTGTCGTCCCTTCGAATGAGGCGGCAAGGATGTTGTGTTCACTGATCGCGTCGCCCGTCAGTTCGGCCACGATGGCGCCTTCGCGGAAGACATAGACCCGGTCACAAAGCTGCATTTCTTCCATCTCGGTCGAGTACCAGACAAAGGTGCGGCCCGCCTCGGCCTCGGCTCGGATGATGCCGTACACCTCTTGCTTGGTGCCGACATCGACGCCGCGCATCGGATCATCCATGAGAACGACAGGCGCGCGGGTGGACAGCGCACGGGCGAACAGCACCTTTTGCTGGTTGCCGCCCGACAGGGACAGGATCGGGTTTTCCATATTGGCGGTGCGGATCTCGATCCGGGTCTTCCATGTGGCCCCCCGCGCAGTTTCCGCCCCGTCCTGCAACAGCCCCCGGCGCGACAGATCGCTCAGCGTTGCAATCGTCATGTTCTTCAGGATGCTCCAGCGGTCAAAAATGCCGTTCTCGCGCCGGTCCCCGGCGACAAAGGTGACAGCGGGGTGACGGCGTGGCCACCATTGCGGGGCGTGATGATCAAACAGCGCCAGCAGCACCCGGGTCTGGCCATGGCCGCCCAGACCCGCAAGCCCCACAACCTCGCCCTTGCAGGCGCGGAATGGCTGGCCTTTGGTCATTGGCAGGTCCAGTACCGGATGGCTTGCACCTGCGCTGCGGCGGGCTGTGGTTTGATGTGTGGCGACACTGCCCATCGCCTTGACCAGACCGGCGTGATCAAAACCACCTGCACCGCGCTCGGCAACGATTTTGCCATCCTTCATCACCACGATGCGGCTGGCGGTTTCAAGAATTTCGTTCAGCATGTGGGAAATCAGGATCACGGCCCCGCCGCCTGCCACAAAGCGGCGGACATGGGCCAGCAGCTGCGTGGCAAGCCCGGCGTCCAGTGATGACGTGGGCTCGTCCAGGATCACCAGACGCGGCGGCTGGCCTGCATCGGAAAACGCCATGGCGATTTCGACCATCTGCCGCTGCGCAATCGAGAGCACCCCGACCTGATCGCCGACATCAATGCCATGGCCGGGGAACACGGCATCAAGGCTGGCCGCAATGATCCTGCGCGCGCGCGCACGCCAGCCAAATCCGCCCAGAGTGCGGTGCATGATGCGTGTGTTCTCGATAATGCTCAGGTTCGGACACAGCGACAGCTCCTGAAACACACAGCGCACGCCGCGACTGCGCGCCACGCCGATGCCATAAGGCGCAAGCCGGGTGCCATCGCTGAAAATCTCGCCCTGCTGCGGGGTCAGGCCACCGTTGATGACCGAGACGATGGTGGATTTGCCTGCGCCATTGTGGCCGACAAGGCCAATACATTCACCGGGCAGGATCGCCAGTGAAACCCCGTCAAGGGCGCGCACTTCGCCAAAGCGCACGGCAGCATCGGTGACTTCGAGAATGGCTGAGGGCATAGGGATCTTTCGATAGCAGGGCAGGCAAGCGGGACGGAACAGACCAGGCTGCCAGCGCGACGGATCGCGCTGGCAGGTCATGCATTACCTGGCGGCGTCGATAACAGCGATGGCGTCGGCCTGACTGTATTCGACATTTGCAACGCCACCCGCCTGCGTGTTGGCAAGGTTGTCTTCCAGATTGTCCTGATCAATGCGCAGGAATGGCACTGTCAGGTCTTTGGGCACCTCCTTGCCGTCAAGGATCTGCTGCGCCACCCAGAACGCCAGTGTCGAGACACCGGGGGCGATGGACACCGACATGGTGGCATAGCCGTTGGCGTCTTTCTGCTCTTTCCACCATTTCAGCTCGTCCTCGCGGTTGCCCATTACGATGACCGGCATCGGGCGATCCGTGGCCGCAATCGCCTGCGCTGCGCCGTAGCCGTCGCCGCCCTGGGTCACGACGCCCGCAATCTCGGGCAGCGACGGCAGGATGCCGGCAACGGCCTTTTGCGCCACGTCCTGCGCCCAGTCGCCATGCACAGACCCCACAATCTTGAATTGCGGGAATTGCGCGACCCCTTCATGGATGCCGGCCGAGATTTCATCATCGACAAACACCCCGGCAAGCCCCCGGATCTCCAGCAGGTTGCCGCCTTCGGGCAGAACGCCCGCAAGGTATTCCACCTGACTGCGGCCCATTTCCTTGAAGTCCACCGCAATGCGCCATGCACAGGGTTCGGTCACGATGCCGTCGAATGACACGACGGTAATGCCCGCATCGCAGGCCTCTTTCACCGCGCCGTTCAGGGCGGTCGGCGAGGCTGCGTTCACCACAATCGCATCATAGCCTTGCAGGATCATGTTCTGTATTTGCGCCGCCTGTTCGGTGGCCTGATTCTCTGCCGTGGTGAAGGCATCGGCTCCGGCAACGGTGCCATCCGCTATTGCCGGGCCGGTGATCGTTTCCCAGCTGGTCAGCATGGCCTGACGCCATGAGTTCCCGGCGTAGTTGTTAGACAGGGCAATGGTTTTGTCAGAAGTTTCTGCCATCGCGGGCAGTGCCACAGCAAGGATCGCGGCCGAGGCCAGCAACATCGTTCTGGTATTCATGTCTCTCTCCCTAAGTGCGCTGCACACGCATGGCAGCTTTTTGTGGCCTCCTCCTCGGGCGACCAAATTCTGCTTGTCTTCCTGTTGAGGTTCCTCCACCCAACGGGCGCAGGATGAGCGAGAAGCCAAGTTCTGTATAGGTTTCATCAAGCAGCACATGTGCGGGATGACGCCGATATTCTGCGGGTTCCCGCAAAGGTCGCGCGGTGAATGCTGTAGGTCCGGGGCGACTTCTCTGCGATAGTGAAACACCAACGGAGTCGCTTAGCGGAGGAACCAAGGTGGTCGAAACCTCTCCGGCGGTTCTGCTGAAACATCTGTTCCGTATCTCACATCTGATGGCCGGTCAGCTTGATTTCCGCTCCGCCATTCAGTCGGTCGCGACCGAGATCGCGCAGATCTTGCCGCATGACCATCTGGATGTCTGCATTCTGCGCCTCAACGGGCAGTTTCACACCGCCTATGAAAGCGGGATCGAGACCGACTGGGGCAAGCAGCCCCACGCGCCAATTGCCAACAGCCCGATCCGGGCTCTGCTTCTGGGCGAGGTTGATCATATCCTGACCAAAGACGCCTGCATCGACCCGCAGTTTCAATTCGCGGGCGGGTTTTACAAGCCGATCCATGATCACAGCCTGCGCGCCCGCATTCATGTGCCAATGATGGTGCATGGCGAAGTGATCGGGGCTTTCAGTGCGTCGATGCAGCGGGCCGGGGCTTATGATGCCGAGGACGTGCGTATCGCGCGCTATATCGCCGATCTGCTGTCGCCCTATTTCTTTGCGCTGCGCGCGGCTGAACAGGCACAACATTCGGCAATCATCGAAGCTGCGGCGCGCGCCCGGGAAGAAGGGTTGCGGCTGGGGGCGCTGAAGCTGACCGAGGCGCTGGAAAGCGAGCGTCAGCGGATCGGTATGGATCTGCACGATCAGACGCTGGCCGATCTGACCCGGCTGGCCCGCCATCTGGAGCGTCTACCCCATGACAGCGCCGCCCCGGCAGAGGCATTTGACCCGGTCATCCGCGGCCTGCACCGCTGTATGCAGGATCTGCGTCAGATCATCGAACAGGCCAAGCCGTCCGTGCTGCAACTGTTCGGCTTTGCCCATGCTGTTGAACACTATCTGGACCGGGCAATCCGCGACTCGGGCCAGCGGATAGACTGGACGCTGAACGACGAGTCCCACGGGGCGTTCGATGCGCTGGAACCGGCGATCAGCGTCGCGCTGTATCGCATCGCGCAAGAGGCGATCAACAACGCGGTCATTCATGCCGAAGCGGGCCGTATCACGGTTCAGCTGACGGCAGCGCCTGCGCAGATTTCACTGGCTGTCAGCGATGATGGCTGTGGTATTGCCAAAAAACGCACCCGGATTGGCAGCGGAATTGACAATATGAAGACACGGGCGCGGCTGATCTCGGCACGATGCACCTTGACCGCAGGGATTGGTGGCGCCGGAACCAGCGCCAGTATTGTGCTGCCGCTGGCGGCGGCAAGACAGGAAGTGGCGGAATGAACGCGACCCGTATGGAAGTGCTGATTGTCGAAGACGACCTGCTGCACCGGATCTATCTGCGCGAACAGGTCAGTGCCGCACTGCCGGAATGCCACACCATCTTTGAGGCCGAAAATGGCGCGCAGGGCGAAACGCTGGCGCGCGCGCATCGCACCGCGCATATCGTGATGGATTTGCAGATGAATGCCCGCAACGGTATCGAAGCCGCGCGCACGATCTGGCTTGAACGTCCAGACACCCGTATTCTGTTCTGGTCGAACTATGCCGACGAAGCCTATGTACGCGGTGTCAGCCGGATCGTGCCAAACGGCGCAGCCTATGGCTATGTTCTGAAATCCACCTCGGAAGAGCGGCTTAAACTGGCGCTGCGCAGCATATTTGTCGAAAGCCAGTGTGTGATCGACAATGAGGTGCGCGGCATGCAGCAGCGCAGTTTTGCTCAGGCTTCGGGCTTCAGCGATTCTGAATACGAGATCCTGATGGATATTGCGCTGGGGATGACCGACCGGGCGATTTCAAAGCGCAGGCATCTGTCGCTCCGGTCGGTGCAGAACCGGTTGCAGCAGATCTACAGCAAGCTGGAAGTTCACCAGCCCCCCGAAACCCTGCGCGAAGAGGGTGCCTTTAACCTGAGGGCCAGAGCGGTCACCGTCGCAATGATGCGCAAACTGCTGAACTATGGTGCGCTGGAAAAGGCCGAAGCAGAGCTGCAATCGTGGCTCAAGGGGACCTAGCGGCGTGGGCACCGGTCAAGGCGCGCGATGTATCCCGCAGGTTTCATCGCAGAAACCAAGCCCCGATCCCGCCGGGGCGTGTTCGCATTATCGGGGTCGTCCCAGCGACAGCATCAGCTGCAGACGGCTTCCCGCCCCTGCCCCCACTGCGGCGTTGGCGGGTCTGGCTGTGGGTTCAGAGATTTTGGGGCCTGATTGCGCCCAAACGGCTACACATGCGCGTGATTATGGTCACAGTGGCTTCCTTCGGATCATATCTGTGGCAACGTAGTGCAACTCTTACCGGGAATGATGTTTATGCCGCTCGACCTGACACGCCGCCTGTTTCTGACCACTTCGGCCGCGCTGCTGGCCAGCCCGGCCATCGCCCAGACCAAACCCAGTCTCGACACCTATCTGGTGCCGCCAGAGCATGAGCCGGTCATCGTGCGCCTGCGCGACACCTTCGAGCCGGGGTCGCTGCTGGTCGATCCGAACACGTTTTCGCTGTATTGGCTGCTGGAACCCCGGGTTGCGCTGCGGTTCATCGTCGGCGTCGGGCGCGGCGATCTGTATGAGGCGGGGCGCTTTACCATCGGCGCCAAGAAAGAGTGGCCGAGCTGGACACCGACCAAAAGCATGATTGAACGTAACCCGGGCGCATACGCGAAATACGCCGATGGCATGCCCGGTGGCCCTGGCAATCCGCTGGGCGCGCGGGCGCTGTATCTGTTTGACGAGGTGCGGGGCGACACGTTCCTGCGCATTCATGGCACGCCAGAACCGTGGACGGTCGGATCGGCGGTATCGAATGGCTGTGTGCGTCTGGTCAATGCCCATATCCAGCAGCTCTATGACATGGTGCCGATCGGCGCCAATGTGGTGCTCTATTCCAAACGCGCCGCCGCCTGATGCAAAGGGCCGGCCCGTTCCGGGGCCGGCCTTTCACAATTTTCAGGTGGTACGGGTGGCGAGCCAATGGTTCAGCCGCCACATCCCCCAGGCCAGCGGGATTGCCGCGAAACCGCCGATCACATAGGCCAGCGGCTCATCCGCAAAGCTTTCGAACATCTGCGTATAGGCATGGATCGCCGCAAAGGTGACGCCTGCGTTGAACAGGGCGCGCCGGTGGGTCTGCGCGGCCCACCCGATGATCGCAACCAGAGCAATGGCCCAGAGGACTGAGTAGACATTGGCCGAAATCACCAGCGCATTTGCCTCATACGCCAGACGCGCGGCTTCATACTGCTCATAGCTGGCGTCGCTGGACCAGTCATACGCTGGCCCCCAGATCGTCTGCCCGACCACATCGCCCCAGAGCGACCCGACAAGCGCGCAGAGATTGGCAACGATAAAGCCCATCGTCGCAAGGATGCGGGTGTGCCGCCCGGTCCGTTCCTCTACCCGGCTGCCCAACCAGATCATCGCCACCATAAGCACCGACATCTGCAGAATGCTCAGCGTGGGTTCGGGTGACATAAAGACATAGGCCGCGTGAAAATAGCTGGTCCCGGTGGAGAGCATCTGGGCAATGGGCACGATGGCAAGCGCGGTCACAAGCCGGACATCGGTTGTCCATCCCGCCAGCGCCAGCACCACGGCCGTGTAGCCATAGACCACCGCCACCATCGGGCCGCTGACCTGCCATTGCTCCATCAGCACACCCAGCCCAGCCAGATGCAGCGCAAGGCCCATCAGCAGGATGGCGCCCTGCACAAACCGCGTGGTCAAGCCGCCCATCAACAGCGCCCGCCCTGCAATCGCGGCCACCAGCGCGCCGCCCGGCAGCATGATCCAAGGGGCTATGTCGTAGTACTTGTCCACCAGCTCGATCCCGGCACCGCCGATCAGCATGCCGGCCCCGATCAGCGCGGCAGCATTGCCGAACATGCGGTACAGATCGCCCGCCCGGGCCAGAATCAGCAGGCCCGCCCCCAGCAGGACAGAGCCGAAAACAGCCACGGCGGGCGCACTGGCCAGCCAGAAGATGGTGCCCAGCGTCGCGGCAATGATCCCGGCGCAGAGCAAGGTGTTGATGGCCATCGCCACCATCACCTCCCGCGCGCGGGTGTCGATGATACGCGCCTGTTCGAGGGTAATGATTCCGTCCAGCGCAAGCTGTCTGGTGTCGGCCAATGTATGCATCTGAAACTCCATGAACGTCGTTCACAATACGTATCGCATGCTTGAACATCGTTCAAGCTTTTTGACTTGAGACGCGGCGTCACGTCGGATAGATACGTTATGTTATTACATACAGGAGTCGCCATGCGAGATCGCCTTCCCGTAACCGTTCTCTCAGGCTTTCTGGGCGCCGGAAAGACCACGTTGCTGAACCATGTGCTGAACAACCGCCAGGGTCGCCGCGTCGCAGTCATCGTCAACGACATGAGCGAGGTGAACATCGACGCCGACCTGATCCGTGAGGGGGCGGACCTGTCCCGCACGCAGGAAAAGCTGGTGGAAATGACCAATGGCTGCATCTGCTGCACCCTGCGCGATGACCTGCTGATCGAGGTGCGGCGTCTGGCGGCCGAGGGTCGGTTTGACTATCTGCTGATCGAATCCACCGGCATTGCCGAACCGCTGCCGGTCGCCGCCACCTTTGATTTCCGGGATGAGGCGGGCGACAGCCTGTCCGATGTGGCGGAGCTCGATACAATGGTGACAGTGGTTGATGCCATCAACCTGCTGCGCGACTTTTCCAGCCATGATTTTCTGGCCGACCGGGGCGAGGTGATGGGCGAAGGCGACGAGCGCACGCTGGTCAACCTGCTGACCGACCAGATCGAATTCGCCAATGTCGTCATCCTGAACAAATGCAGCGATGCCGGGCCCGAACGGGTGGATGCCGCCCGCAAGATCATCCGTGCGCTGAACCCCGATGCCCGGTTGATCGAGGCGGATCATAGCCGGGTGGATCCCGATGCGATCTTTGGCACCGGGTTGTTCGATTTCGAACGTGCGCAGGAGCATCCGCTTTGGGCCAAGGAGCTGTACGGCTTCGAGCATCACACGCCGGAAACCGAGGAATACGGCATCACATCCTTTGTCTACCGCGCCCGCCGCCCGTTTGATCCGGCCAAGGTGCATGCGGTGCTGAATGGCGATCTGCCGGGGGTGATCCGGGCCAAGGGGCATTTCTGGCTGGCCTCTCGCCCGAATTGGGTGGCCGAGTTCTCGCTGGCCGGGGCGATGTCTTCGGTCACGCCTTTGGGTGGCTGGTGGGCCTCGGTCCCGCGCGAGCGGTGGCCGACCCACCCGGACGCACTGGCCGAGGTGGCGCGGCATTGGCAGGAGCCATGGGGCGACCGGCGGCAAGAGATCGTGTTCATCGGGGCAGGTCTGGATCAGGCCGCACTGACGGCGGCGCTGGATGCGGCATTGGTGGAGGCGGCAGATTACGCGCCGCACCTTTGGGCCGGTCTGCCCGATCCGTTCCCGACCTGGCGGCGGCAACAGGCAGCATGATGCGCAACCTGACCTCTCCGCGCGCCCGGTGGCGATCCGGCAATGCGATGGCGGCCCACGACGGCCTGCCCGCGCCGGTGCGGGCATGGGCCGCGCAGGCGGCTTTGCCGTGGAGCGCCACGTCGCTGCGCAGGCTGTGGACCCGGGCCCTGCGCGAGTCCGGCTGCCCGCAGGCGGCGCTTGCCCGGCTGGCCGCCGCCGAACGCGCGACACTGCGGCGCGAGGCGGCACAGATCTGGGGCAGCGACTATCCGCAATAGCAAAAGGCCCCGGAGATGATCCGGGGCTTTTTGTCGCTCTGTCTGCAATCAGACCGGTTGTTTGGCAAAGCGCAGGTAGGGCAGCTTGATATCCAGTTCGCCGAACTTTTCCCTGGCCTGTTCATCGTTCAGCGACAGGGCCACGATCACATCCTGCCCCGGCACCCAGTTGGCAGGGGTCGCGATCGGCACGCCATCGGTGGCCTGAACCGCATCGAGGGCGCGCAGGATCTCGGCAAAGTTGCGGCCCACCGACATCGGGTAGGTCATGGTCAGCCGCACCTTTTTATCCGGCCCGATGATATAGACCGTCCGCACGGTGGCGGTGTTGGCCGGGGTGCGGCCCTCAGCCGGCAGATAGAATTCAGCGGGCAGCATGTCATAGGCCTTGGCCACGGTCAGGCTGGTGTCGTCGATGATCGGGAAATCGGCAGGCGCACCGGCGACGGCGGCAATGTCGCGCACCCATTTGCGATGATCCGCAACCGAATCGACCGAAACGCCGATTACCTTGGTCTTGCGCTTGGCAAATTCACCGGCCAGCTGGGCCACTGCGCCGAATTCGGTCGTGCACACCGGCGTGAAATCGCGCGGGTGGCTGAAGATGATGGCATAGCTGCCACCAAGCCAGTCGTGAAAATTGATGGTGCCGGCGGTCGACTCGGCGGTGAAATCAGGGGCAATGTCATTGATACGGATCGACATGGACGACTCCTTCGTTTGTCAGGGTAAAGTTAGTCGTTTCGGAACGACATTTCATCCCCCCCGCCGCAGAGTTGCGCAAAATGGGAACATTGGACTACGGTAATGGAGTCTGGCAGCAAGATCATTCTGCCGCACCATAGGCGAACAAAACGCCGCAGGGGCGGGTCTGAACGCAGCAATGGTCAGAACGCGGCATCCTCCCATCGCACCCTGTCGCAAAGTTACTTGCAGACCCCACCCCCTCGGTCCACAATATGATCAAATTTACAACGGGAGCACAGCCATGCTGACGAAGCGCGAGTTTTACATCAACGGTCACTGGGTCGCCCCGGCAACCCCCCGCGACTATCAGGTGATCAACCCCTCGAATGAAGAGCCTTGCGCCGTCATCTCACTGGGCGATCAGGCCGATACCGATGCGGCGGTTGCAGCCGCCAAGGCCGCGTTTCCCGGTTGGGCCGCGACCCCGCCAAAAGAGCGCGCCCGTCTGGTGGCTGCAATTCTCGATCAGTACAATGCGCGGCTGCAGGAGTTTGCCGAGGCCATTTCCATGGAAATGGGCGCGCCGATTGACTTCGCGTTGGAAGAGCAGGCCCCCTGCCTGCCCTGGCATACCGAGGGCTTTCTCAAGGCGTTCGAGCATCTCGAATGGGTTCGCCCGCTGGGTCCGCAGGCCCCCGGCTCTGCCGTGGTGATGGAGCCGATTGGTGTGGTCGGGCTGATCACGCCATGGAACTGGCCGGTGAACCAGATCGCATTGAAGGCGATCCCCGCCATGCTGGCAGGCTGCACCTGTGTGCTGAAACCGTCCGAGGAAAGCCCGCTGAATGCGATGCTGTTCGCCGAGTTCTGCCACGATGCAGGCATCCCGCCGGGCGTGTTCAATCTGGTGAATGGCGACGGCGCAGGTGTCGGCAGCCAGCTTTCCACCCACCCCGATGTCGAGATGATTTCCTTCACCGGCTCGACCCGCGCGGGCAAGGCGATCTCCAAGGCAGCGGCCGAAACGCTCAAGCGGGTAACGCTGGAACTGGGCGGAAAGGGGGCAAACCTGCTGTTTGCCGATGCACGCGCAGATGCCGTCGAATGGTCCGTGCGCCACATGATGCAAAACACCGGCCAATCCTGCAACGCGCCCTCGCGCCTGCTGGTGGAGCGTAGCGTCTATGACCAGACCGTCGCGAAAGCCGCCGAAGTCGCCAGCAGCATCGCGGTCGGCCCGGCGCAGGAGGCAGGTCCGCATGTCGGCCCGGTGGTCAACAAGCGCCAGTGGGACCAGATTCAGGGATATATCCAGAAGGGCATTGATGAGGGCGCGCGTCTGGTCGCGGGCGGCCCCGGCCTGCCCGAAGGGTTCAACCGGGGCTTTTACGTCAAACCGACGGTGTTTGCCGATGTCGAACCCGGCATGACCATCGAGCGCGAGGAAATCTTTGGCCCGGTTCTGGCGATTATCCCGTTCGAGACCGAAGAAGAAGCGGTGCGGATTGCCAATGACACGCCTTATGGCCTGACCAACTATGTACAGTCCGGCGATCCGGCGCGGGCCAACCGTCTGGGCCATGCGCTGAAAGCTGGCATGGTCGAGATGAACGGCAAGTCACGCGGCGCAGGGTCATTCTTTGGCGGCGTCAAACAGTCGGGCCGCGCCCGTGAAGGCGGGATCTGGGGGCTGGAAGAGTTTCTCGAACCCAAAAGCGTCTCGGGCTACGATTTCACCCTGAAAGTCGCAGCAGAATAAGCTGCGTCCTTTCAATCGACGTGAAAAAATACTGGGTCCGGGGTCCCCCCCCCCGGACCTTTGTTTGCACGTTCCCCTCAACGGCACGGTCATCCGGTTGATGCGACAGGCGGATAAGCTCTTGGCCTCCGGCGTTGACTGCGGCAAGAATGGCAATGTCTGACATCTGGGGTATGGTGGCACGAGTCCTGCCATTCATTGATCGAATTTCATCGTAGCGGGCAATGTAATTCCATTTTACATTCCCCATATGAACACTGTGGCACAGTCCAGCGGAGGGCATAATGGCCGATTTCAATGCGCAAATTCTTGAAAGCCAGAAACAAGTGGCCGAAGCACAGGCCAAGATCAGTGCGGTGACCAGCCGGATCGAAGTGGCCCGGCAAAAGCTGGATCAGGACGAACCCGCCATCGACATCGAAAACGCCACGCTCGAGGATGTGCACAAGCACACCGACCTGATGAACGCCAATATCGCCGAGCTGATCATGGGGCTGGACGATGTGACCGAGGCTTTCTCCAAGGATTTCGACGAGATGCGGTCGAAAACCGGGATGGAGAGCTTTATCGGCATCTTCAGCAATGCCAAGTCAGAATCGATGCGGCAAGAGCGGATGCGCACTGCCAGCATCGACGACAAGTTGCAGGATTTGATCGCCAAATCGGATGTGATCGTCAAACTGCTGCAAGGCCAGCTTGACCTGCTGAATGGCCAGAAAGAGCGCGTGGAATCGAACCTGTCGGCAACGCTGGTCGAACGCGAGCAGACCGTGAGCGCGCTGGAAGCTGTGCGCGCCGAAATCGCCGGGATGGACCCGATGATCATTGATCTGGAAAACCGGATCAGCGTCGAGCAGGACGCCGCCATGCGCACCAGACTGGAAACCCAGCTGGCCGAAATCAACACCAAGTTCAACGCGCTGGTGCAGGACGAACAGGTGCAGCTGGCCAAAAGCCAGACGCTGGAACGCTACATCGAAAAGGGCAAGACCTGGATGGACAGCCTGCAAAATCAGGCCGCCACCCAGCTGGTGCTGATCAACAAGCTGCAGACCGACACCAAGCAGCGCGTGGTGCTGTATGACGCCCTGTCCAGCAGCCTGAAAACCGCGCAGCAGCAGGATGTGGCGCACCGGATCAACGAAATCGGCGTCAAGACGGACCAGGAGGCGCAGGCCGCCATGGCCGCAATCGGCTCGGCCACCAACGACCGCATGGCGGGGATGCTGGAGGCGCACGAAGGCCACATGGTCTTTGCCCGCAAGATTCTGGAGCAAAAGGCCAAGGCGGATGAACGTTTCAACCGCCGCTTTGCCGCGATTGTCGAAAAACACGACAAGAATGCATATGGGGAATAAGTGGCAAACGAGGTCAAGGAACAGCTGACGCAGGATCATGCGGAACTGTATGACACGGCTGTAGCGCGGCGCTATTTCGCCAAATTCGACCGCATTTCCGGCCATCTGGGCCGGGTTGCGGGCGAGCTGGAAGCCGAAGGCATGCTGACCCGGACCGAGGCGCGCGTGCTGGGGCGGTATATCACAGCGCTTGCCACCACCTTCCGGGCGCTGTCCTTCAAATACCTGATGACCGGCCGCAGCGACTCGGCCCTGCGTCTGACCTTTGACCGCCACGAAAGCGGCTTTCCGGTGGCGCAGGAACTGATGATGATGGCCGTCGATGCCGCGCAGGTGGAAAAGCACCTCTCCGGCAGCGCCTCGGTTGACGAGCTGAAAGACCGGATGATCCGCCGGATCGTCGGCGATCTGGCCCTGCCCACCGATCTGCAATTCGCCCTGTCGCAGCGGCTGTATTATGAGGCTCTGGCACAGGGCGGGCTGTTTCTGGCGCGCAACGACCCCGACGCCCAATGGATCGAGGATCGCAAGGACCGACGCCGCTATCTGGTGCATTGGGCGGTCTATGACACCCAGGTCAACCTACCCGTCATTTATCTGATGGATCTTGAGGACAGCGGCAAACGCCCCCTGCCGACCGATGACAGCCGCTGGCCGCAGGCACAGCATCACCTGATGGCACAATCCGCCGCTGGGCTGAAACTGCTGACCATCGCGCAAGGATTTGACACCGACTTCCCGACGCTGCACCCCAAACGCCTGCGCCGCATTCACCTTGGCCCGATGTATTCGCACAGCTTCACCCTGCAGTCGGGGCCGATCTCCGACGTGCTCTCCACCGCCCGCGCGCCCGAAGGGCAGGATTGGGCACTGGTCTGGACCGTCGAAGATCTGCGCGCCGACCGGGTGGAGCAGGTCAAGGACGGCTGGTTCAGCACGATGGAGCGGCAGATTTTTGCGCTCGATCCCTTTGCCGGCAAAGGCGCCGACACCGGTACAACACGGATGGAACGGATGGTTGTGCTGCCCGAGCAGCCGTTTCAGGCTCTGGCCGAACTGAATCCGCCCGGCTTTCGCGATGTGCGGAAATTCGTGGTGGGTGCAGGCGGCCGCATCATTGCAACACGGTAGGGGGCCCCATGTCGACACGCGACACGATGGAATTGAAAGAAGAGGCGATCCGCGCGCAGTATGACGCGGCGCTTGCCCTGCTGACCGGGTTTGACCATGCGCCCCGTTTGGGCAAGGCGATGACCCCCGACCGGGTGGAAGAACGCTCTCCCGGGCTTGGCAGCCGACCGCGGTTTCGCTCCACCACGCCGGGACTGGTGACCCGCCCCACCACCCGCCCCGGTGGTGTGCGGCTTGTAGAGCGGGTGGAGTCGGGGTCAGATGGCCTTGTCTCCCCCGCACAAGCCTCGGTCGTGCACGGCTTGCGCCGCGCCATTGCCATCGCTCTGGCGATGGGGGAAACCTTTGCCGCGCAATCGCCGCTGGGTGAGCTGAAAAAGGCCAACCTCGAGGGCCGCCTGCCCGACCTCAAACGCGCCGAATTCACCGAACTGCTGACGGCTGAGGCGCTGCTGGTGCTCTACACCTTTGCCAACGCCACCGCCTTTCTGCTGGCGCCGCATCTGGGCAGCACCACGGTCGAGGTGGGCACGGTCGATGAAATCCTGACCGACAACGCCCCCCTCGCGCTGCAAGGGGTGCTGTGGGAGCTGGATCAGGACATCGCCACCTTTGCCACGGATGAGCCGCGCCTTGCCGCCACCGCCGCCGGTTTTGCCGAAGCGCTGATGGAAAAGGTGGCCCTGCGCGCGCAAACCGCTGCCCGGCTGGAGGCCTTTACCGGTGCCAGTTGGAAGGTCGAGGCCGATGGCTTGACCATCGCCGGATTCAAACCCGCCCGCGCGACCAAGGGCAGCGCGATCACCATGCAGTTCAAGAAACCGCATGAGGTGGTGGGCAACCACATCGCCAAGTACCAATCCCTGCGGCTGGCCAAGATGCTGATGGCCTATGATTTCGACCGCAAGCTGAACCCCTTTGCCGAACTCGGCGGTTTCATCTTCACCTTCATGGGCGATGGCAAACCCGGCACCGGAAAGACCACTCTGATTCAGATGATGGCGGGGCTGCTGAACGACTATTGCACGGTCGCGGGCTACCCGTTCCGCTATCAGAACTTCTCGATTGACCAGATCGACAGCTATCAGGGCAAATCCGGCCAGAACGCCAAGGCGTTCATCGACACCGTGCTCGATCCGTCGGTGATCGGCTTTGGCACGATTGATGACATTGATCAGGTGGCGGGCAAACGCGGCGACCGGCAATCCTCGGCCGGTCAGCAAGAGGTGACAGCCGTGTTCATGCAGGCCTTTGCCGGGGCAGGCACGGTGGTGCGCGGCAATTGCACCTTTGGCATGTTCTCGAACTACCCCGAGAATGTCGACGATGCCCTGCGCCAGCGCGCCGGCGCGCGGTTTCTGGTCGACGGCCCCCAGACGCAGGAGGATTACATCGACATCCTGTCGCTGCTCTTGGGCAAGAACCACGCGATCCCCTTGGGCGACCACGATCTGTTTGCCGCGCAGGAAATCAAAAAGGCGGTTTCGGCCAGCTTTGAAGGCCATTCAAAGCCGCACGAAGACGGGTTGATCAAGGTCTGGGAGAAAACCGCAGCCGAGATCGGCCCGCTGGATACCATTGCCAAAATCGGCCGATACCTGAAAGCGATCCAGCAGGCCGACCCGCGCTTCACCGGCCGCGCCATCAAGAACATCACCGACGCGGTAAAGGTGCGGGCGATGGATTTTGAACTGCCCGACGCGTGGATGGAAAGCCCCGATCTGTTCCTGTTCAAGGCTTACGATGACAAACTGGCCATGATCCGCGACCTGATGACTCCGATCACCGTCGACATGGTGATTCAGGAGGTCAACCGCTACGCCGATTCCGAGTTCCGCTATGCCGACAAGTCGGACGAGGTGGCAATTGAAGGGTTGGTGCGGGACTATCAGCGCACGGAAGAGGCAAAGCGGCGGTATCTGGAGGGGAAGGGCTAATGACACACGAACCAGGGTGGGATTCGAAGGCAATCGCGAGAATCGCCGAAGAGAAGTATGGCGGCACACAACAAATGTTTGAGGCGCATGATTGGCCAGAGCGTGGCTCGAAAATGATGACTTCGCAACAGAGACACGTAAAGGACCGCTACGGTTCGGTACTCGCGTTCGTTCAACGTCATGAAGGAAAGGAATGAAACGCCTCATCGCCAAAGGCCTGATGTTCGGCAACCTGATCGAGGTCACCTCTCCGGCGCTCGTCGACCGTTACAAGCGGGCGATGAAGCATCTGTGCGGCAAAGAAACCAGCCTCACCGATTTCCACATCGATATTTCCGGCTATTCGCCGGAAATCGGGGCCGAGCTGGGGGATGACCTTTATCTCAACCCCAACGGCGCCAACCGGCAGTTCATCCTGCTGACCACGGCGCAAAAGAACGCTCCCCTGCTGAACGCCCGTTTCTCCACGTCACGTGGCATCATCCGGCAGTTCATCGAGACCAATGAGGCGCAGCTGTTTGCCCTGACCGCGCGGGATGCGGTGGCCGGGGAGTTGCAGAATTCGGTCTTTGAAATTTCCACCCCCGCCAAACTCCTCGACATCCGCCGCATCACGGTCGAGGCAGATACCATCGGCGGGCATGTGGCCGATGCGGGCAAGCTGGCCCGGCTGATCGAGCGGTTCCGGCAGGAGGCCGATGGCTGGCGCGACGATCTGCTGATCGCCGAGATGATCACGCTGGCCCGGAAAACCGGCGATGTGACGCGGGTGCCGATCCATCTGCCGCAGATGAGCTTTGAGCAGCCGAATTTCTGGACCAGCCATTTCGGCGGGCTTTACGTCTTCCGCGACGTGAGCTTTCCCGCCGTGATCGCCACCCTGCCCCGCGAAAGCCTTGGGCCGGTGCCGGTTGCCAATGTGTTCGATCTGACCAACCGCAACCAGATTGCCGACTGGCTGGAGCGCAACGAGCTGGCAGAGCCGATCGTGCAAGCGCGCGGCATGGATGCGGCGGCGGTGATCCGGCAGAAAATGGATTTCATTCTGGTCGAGGCGGCGGATACGCTGGGTCTTGAGATCGGCGACGCGCGGCGCACCGAGCTGCGCAGCATCGCGCACCGCCTTGGCACCAGCCTGCCGATGGAGTTTCAGGGCCTTGCCGCCCTGTTGCGCTGGATCGAGGCCGGGGGCACCTGGCCGCGCATCACCAGCGAACATCCGGCCTATTTCTACACGCTGCGGGCGCGGGCGCACAAAGACCGCGATCTGGTCAACATGCTGCTGTCGGAACTGGCCCCGATGGACGTACGCCAGATGTTCATCGTGCATAAAGAGCTGTTCTACGCCAGCTATGCCCGCTGGTCCGACCGCAAACGCCAGTATGTGGCCGATTTTCTGGAACGCGAGTATGTGGTCGACAAACAGGGCGCGCGTGCGGCCCTGTTCGGACCGGAACCGGGGATGGAAGATCGCACCCGGCCCGACCCCAAACCCGCCCGTGACCTTGGCCCGGTGGCTGGGCCATGGGGCGCGGCGAGGGGGCGCGGATGATCGGCTTTGCGCGGTTGATGGTGTTCTGGGCGGTGTTTGCCGCCGTCGCCTATTGGGCCTTGCTGATCTACTCCCGATCCCTGCGCCGCGAAGCGCTGGAAAAGCAATGGGATGCCGCCCCACCCGAAGATGCCAGCCCGGAGACGCGCAAGGCGTTTATCGAACGGGGCATGCATGCCTATGAGGGCAGTCTGCGCCGGAAACTGCTGTGGGGCGTGATCGTGCTGCCTTTCATTGCCATCGGCCTGCTCCTATATCTGGTGAATTACGCGTGAGGATGTGATGCGATATGTCAAATGGGCCTTCTGGGCCGTCATCTTTGTGATCCTCGGGTCATGGCTGCATTACACGCTTCCGCAACATGATGTGGTGCGGATTGTCGGCACCTATCAGGAGCGGCAGGATCTGAATGACTGGACCAGCATCTTCTGGTCACAGCCGGATGATCAGGCAGGCACCCTGTCGAACCGCGATGTGCAGTTCATCCAGTCCATCGGCACCAATGGCCGGCCGATGGTGTATCGCAACGAAGACACCGGCTGGCGCTGGCCGCCCTATTTCAAGTTCGACACGGCCAGCCTGCAGACCGAAGCCGATGATCTGAAATCAAATGCCGAGGTTCCGAAATGGGCCGTTGTCACCCATTACGGCTGGCGCAATGAGCTGCTGTCGATCTTTCCGAACGCGGTCGCCGTTCGCCCCGTCGAAGGGCCGGACGTGACCATCATCCCGTGGTTCAATATCTTTTTCTTTGTCTTTCTTGGGCTTATCGTGCTGCTTTTGTGGCGCATGTGGGCGCAGTTCCGTGAGCGCACGATAGACCCTGCCCTGACCGACGCGGGTGAGGTCTGGGAGTCCGTCGATGCCCGCGCCGACGCCGCCCGCGACCGGGCCAAGGGGTTCTTTGGCCGGATCAATGCCTGGCTGGCGACCTGGCGGGCCAAGCCGCGCAAATAGTGACCCCACCAATACAAAAGCGCCGCGCAGCAATGCTGCGCGGCGCTTTTTGCTGTGCCCGGATCAGCTGCGCAGCGTGCCGCCGGTGGCCTTGGTCACCTTTTCGATCACCTTGGCCGACACCGCCTCGATCTCGGCCTCGGTCAGGGTCGCGGTCGTCGGTTGCAGGCGCACGGTCAGGGCGATGGATTTCTTGCCCGCCCCCATCTGCGCTTCGGCCTTGTCGCCGATGAACTGGTCAAAGATCCGCACCGACTCGATCAGCGCCTTGTCGGCGCCCAGTGCCGCATTCACCGCCGTCAGCCCCTCAACCCCCTTGTCGACCACAAAGGCGAAGTCGCGGTCCACCGCTTGCAGGTCGCTGATGGTCAGCGCCGGGCGGGTCGGGGTTTTTGCCTTTGGATACGGGATGTTGGCGACCAACACCGTAAAGGCGACAGCGGTGCCCTTGATGCCCATCTCCGCCAGAACCTTGGGATGAACCTCGCCGAATGTCGCCATGACATTGGGGCCAAGCCCGATCACACCAAACCGCCCGGGGTGCCACCAGCCCGCAGTCTTGCGGTTGATCTGCACCCGCGCCGGCGCGCCAAGCGCGGCCAGCACCGCCTCGGCATCGGCCTTGGCGTCGAACACATCCACCGGGCGGCGGCTGCCAAACGGGTCGCGCGGCGTGGTCTGCCCGATCAGCAGACCGGCGGCCTGCAAGTGCTGCTCCCCCGGCTCGCCCCCCGAAAACGCCGGGCCGATTTCAGCAAGCGCCAGATCCATGAAGCCGCGCGCCTGATTGCGGGCTGCCGCGCGCAACAGGCCCGGCAGCAGATCGGGGCGCAGATGGCTCATCTCCGACGAGATCGGGTTATCCACCCGCACCGCATCATCGCCACCGCCAAACAGCTTCGCCGCAGCTTCATCAATGAAGCTGTAGGTCACGCATTCATTATAGCCCAAAGCCGCAATCGTGCGCCGCGCCGTCCGCTCGCGCTGCTGCAGCGGCGTCAGGATCGGGCGTGGCACGCCAGTGTTGACCCGGGGCAGCGGCTTGCCGACCAGCTTGGTCAGCGAAGCCACACGCGCCACCTCTTCGATCAGATCGGCATCGCCCAGCACATCGGGCCGCCAACTGGGTGGGGTGGCCATATCGCCGTTGAGCGTAAAGCCCAAAGCCTCCAGCGTGGCGCGCTGCTCTGCCTCGGGAATGTCCATCCCGACAAGGCTGATCACGCGTGCCGCGTTCAGACGATAGCTGCGTGTGGTGTCGATTGGCGCACCATCCTGCGCAAGGTGGCTTGGCGTACCGCCGCACAGGTCCAGCACCATCTGCGTGGCCAGATCCAGCCCCGGCAGAGTGAACGCAGGGTCCACCCCCCGCTCAAACCGATAGCGCGCATCGGAATTGATCCGCAACGCGCGGCCCGTTGTGGCAATTGTGATCGGGTCCCACCAGGCGGATTCAAGGAAGACATCGGTGGTGTCCGGCGTGCAGCCCGAAACCTCACCGCCCATGATCCCGGCCAGCGATTCCACCCCTACGTCATCGGAAATCGCCATCATCCCGGCGCGCAGGGTATAGGTCTTACCGTCCAGCGCCAGCAGCTCTTCGCCCCCGGCCGCCGGATGGATGCGCAGGGGGCCCTGCACCTTGGCGGCATCAAACACATGCAGCGGGCGGTTCAGGCCAAAGGTGAAATAGTTGGTAATGTCCACCAGCGTGGAGATCGGCCGCAACCCGATGGCCTTCAGCCGCTGTTGCAGCCAGTCCGGCGACGGCCCGTTGGTGACACCCCGGATCAGCCGCCCGGCGAAATGCGGGCAGCCCTTGGCCTTCAGCTCCGGGTCGATCTGCACCACAACCGGGCAATCGAACTGCCCGTCGACCTGCGGAATGGCCAACGGCTTCAATGTGCCCAGGCCCCGCGCCGCCAGATCGCGCGCAATGCCACGCACGCCCAAGGCATCGGGACGGTTCGGCGTGACCTTGACATGGATCATCGGGTCCACCGTGCCGGGCCGGTTCGCGGCCAGCCAGTCGATGAATTTGTCCCCCACCTCACCCGAAGGCAGCTCGATGATGCCGTTATGTTCGTCCGACAGCTCCAGCTCGCGCTCGGACGCCATCATCCCATGCGATTCAACGCCCCGGATCTTGCCCACGCCCAGCGTGGTGTCGATGCCGGGCACGTAATCGCCCGGTTTGCACAGAACCACCGTGATGCCCGCCCGTGCGTTGGGTGCGCCGCAGACGATCTGCTTTTCGCCCTCATCGGTCAGCACCCGGCAGACCCGCAGCCGGTCGGCATCGGGGTGCTGTGTCGCCTCCAGCACCTTTGCAATCGTAAACGGCGCGAGTTTGGCGGCCGGGTTCACCACCTCTTCCACTTCCAGCCCCAGATCGGTGAGGGCGTAAAGAATGTCATCAAGTGCTGCCTCGGTGTCGAGGTGATCCTTGAGCCAGGAGAGGGTGAATTTCATCGCGGTCGTCCCTTGGATTTATTGCCTTTGGCCTTAGCGCAAAGCCGGGCAAAGGGGAAGCGGGGCGGCAGGGGTTTCCGGTTTGGAAACGGGCTGTCGCGCCACAGGGGGGCAGTTCGCCACATTCTTGCTGGGCCTGTCCTGTAGACCCGGTCAGATGATGGACCCAATGCTCACCAAACCCAAGAACCACACGGTCAGGAACCCTTGGCCCCTCATCCTGATGATCGGGATCGCCGCACTGTGTCTTGTCTTGTCGTCACAAGGCATACAGACGGCGACCGAGGGTGTGCATCCGCTGTGATAGCGGTCAGCGGCTGAGGCCACCTGCCAGATCAGGCATATCCAGCGCGGCAAAGCCATAGTGCCGCAACCAGCGCAGATCGGATTCAAAAAACGCGCGCAGGTCGGGGATGCCGTATTTCAGCATGGCAATCCGGTCGATGCCCAGACCAAAGGCAAAGCCCTGCCACTCATCCGGGTTGACCCCGGCTGCGGCCAGCACCTTGGGGTGCACCATGCCCGAGCCAAGGATCTCCATCCACTTGTCGCCCTCACCGATACGCAGTTGGCCGCCGACCACCGAATAGCGGATATCGACCTCGGCCGAGGGTTCGGTAAAGGGGAAGTGGCTGGCACGGAACCGCAGCTCCACCCGGTCCACCTCGAAAAACGCGCGGCAGAATTCTTCCAGCGTCCACTTCAGATTGGCCATGCTGATGTCGCGGTCAATCGCCAGACCTTCGACCTGATGGAACATCGGGGTATGGGTCTGGTCCATGTCCATCCGGTAAACCCGGCCCGGCGCGATCACCCGGATCGGCGCGCCCTGCTCGGTCATCGCCCGGATCTGGACAGGGCTGGTATGGGTGCGCAGCACGTGGGGCGGGCGGTTGTCACCCGCGGCCCGGTGCATGAAAAACGTGTCATGCTCCTGCCGCGCCGGGTGTTCGGGCGGGATGTTCAGGGCGTCGAAGTTATACCAGTCGCTCTCCACCTGCGGCCCCTCGGCCACCGAGAACCCCATGTCGGCAAAGATGGCAGTCAGCTCCTCCATCACCTGGCTGACCGGATGGATGGTGCCGCGCGGGCGCGGGCGGCCCGGCAGGGTCACGTCGAGCCACTCGGACCGCAGCCGCGCATCAAGGGCGGCATCCGCAAGGCCGGCCTTGCGGGCGCGCAGGGCGGCGTCGATCTCGTCGCGCAACAGGTTCATCGCGGCCCCGGCAGCCTTGCGCTGATCGGGGTCCATCTTGCCGAGGGTCGCCATCAGGGCAGAAATCTCGCCCTTCTTGCCCAGAGCCGCCAGCCGCACCTCCTCCAGCGCCGCCTCGGACGCCGCCCCGGCCACGGCCTCGATATACTTGCCCCGCAGATTGGTCAGGTCCATGTCGCATCCCCCTGGAGTGTGCGGATTTGGGTTAGCGGCAAGGGGGCAAGGATGCAAGGGGGCGGCGTGGTTCCCACTGTGTTACAAGGGGTCGGGGTGAGTTGTATCAAGGGGTTAGGGTGCGGGGATTCATGAGTTATAAAGAAATGGGGTCGACTTGTGAGTAACAGGGCGTTTTAGTTCAGCGTCGTGAACGGCCCATTACAGACGGTCGACTCCCATCAGCTGCTGAATTTCTGTTTTGTTCAGGCTGCCTTTGGTTCCCGATGAAGCGAGATGGGTCAAGCAGCATGTGCTAGCAATCACATGCCAACCTCCTATTGTTCTCCGGCCGTGCACTGCACCAACTGCTTCGTCAGACGCACGCCAGTCAACGCATTTGGTAAGCCGATTAAATCCCACAGATCTCTTTGAACTGGCCGCTAAAAGTAATTGTCAGTTCTCCCCTTTCGTCAAGAAATTCGTAGGTGCAGAGCCGCACACCACTTTCTTCAACAGCCTTAACCAAGGCTTGTTGTGGAAGGCTTGGCAGAAGGAGAATCAACTGATGGCGAGAAAGTTGCGGCAAGAGCTTAGGATAGAGCTGTAGCTGCCCCATGCCAGCATAAACGTCAGCAGCAGTCGCTCCCGACTTGATCTCCAGCAGAATGGAGTCGGTTGGCCCTGCAATGACTGCGTCAACCTCGTATCCACGCGCATGCCTAGGTTTATCCATAGCAATTCCAGCTTCACGCAACATGACTGCTAAGCGAAACCAAACCTCTCCTTGTTGCTTCCGAATTTGCTTTGCATCCTGAGCGTCCCGGGCGCCAACCGTATAGGTTCCGCCAGTTTCGTCGTTACCCATTCCGGCAATGGGCGTTGTGTCAGGAAGCGCACCGTTCCCAGTTGCCCCCCTTTCTCGAGCCTTTGCACAGATATCAACGAAGCGACCTGTCGCAATCCGAATTTCGTCTGCACTAACATCAAGTGGAGTTACGATGTACCATTCGCGGGACTTTCCTGGTGTGTCTCCGTTTTTGACGGCTTCCGGCGTGAGACCAGTAAGTGCACGAAACTCAGCTTCTAAAATATGTTCATTGCCTGCGACCCGGGGTACTAGCCGCCCTTGCCGGAGCAAAAATGGCCGATCATTCTCGTCGAGCGCGATAGAAGAAAGTTTGTTTGGGTCACCTGGCTTTTCTGCCTCGTTGATCTGAACTGCCCAGCAGGCTCCAGTGGGATCTGTACCAAGCGCAGTTCTGAGATCGAGCTTATCGCTTTTAGCGTCGGGCTGATTGCGGAAAACAATGCGTTGCTCTGGCAAGCGCCAGAGGTACCCATCACGGATGCCCTCCTCGAGAAGAGCCGAACGCCATGTATCGAATGCCCATTTGACCAAATTGGCGTCAGAACTAATTGTCAGCATGTAAGTGGTTCTCCGGAGCAGCTTTCAGGCTTGGGTTGCTATAGCGTCAGCAGACTGAACTGTAGCTGCAATGTCCATTCAACACATTTATTCCGGCGCAGCCGGTCGTAGGAGAGGAAAGCACAAGGCTTTTCCCTGTTTCGGACACGAACGACCGCTATTTAGGTTTGCTGCGACTGCCATGGTGCGGCGGCATCAGTTGGCTTTCGGCCCGTTGCATAAACGACATCCCAAACAAAGCCCCCCCAAACGCAAAACGCCCACCCCTTTCGGGGCGGGCGCTGTGTCAGCCAAGGCTGAAACCGCTTAGCGGCGCAGGCCGAGGCGGGCGATCAGGGCGGTGTAGCGGGCCTCTTCCTTGCCTTTCAGATAGTCCAGCAGCTTGCGGCGCTGGGCGACCATCATCAAAAGACCACGACGCGAGTGGTTGTCTTTCTTGTGGCTCTTGAAATGCTCGGTCAGGGTCGCGATGCGCGACGACAGGATCGCCACCTGAACTTCCGGCGAGCCGGTGTCGTTCTCTTTGGTGGCGTATTCCTTGATCAGGCGGGCTTTTTCTTCGACGGTGATCGACATCGGATGTCTCCTTGTGCAGAAGGGTGAAGGTGCGAGCCGGGATGTCGTCCAGCAAGACCATGGGCCCCCCGGAACCGGGGGATGCGCGCGTATAGGGGAAAATCCGGGCAAAGGAAAGCCCTGCTGTGCGGCGGGGCGGTTCCGGAGGCTGGGGCGGGTCGTTAACGATGCGCGCAGATTGTCTTGCCGGATGCTGGGCGCAACGGGCGATTCGTGATAGGGCTGACGGCAGGGTTTTCGTTTGCAATCGGGGGGTTGCGGCGAAGTTGGTTAACGCGCGTGGGGCGCGTCTGCAAAGGGTTTGGGCGATGCTGGCATTCATGGCCATTCTGGGTGTGTTCGGGGCGGGCCTGGTGGCCGACAGCCTGATGCGGCCCTCCGATGCTGCGGACGAGGGCGAAGACGAAGAGTCGCCGGAAGAGGCGGAGGGTGACGCGGACGCTGTGGCCGAGATCGGCTGGATCTTTACCGATGACAGCCCGGATATGGCAGAGCCGGTGGCAGCCGGCACCCCCGCTGGCCATGTGGATGACGGAATGCCGGTGTCAGATGACAGTCCCGACCCGGTGGACGCCGCAGTTTCGCTGACCGGCGATGCGGGCGACAACATCCTGAGCGGTGGCGGCGGCGGCGACCGGCTGGCAGGCGGCGCGGGCGATGACCAGCTGACCGGGCGCGACGGCGATGACCGGCTGGCGGGGGGGCCGGGGGCGGACTGGCTCGAAGGGGGCGACGGTGATGACAGGCTATCCGGTCAGGGCGGCAACGATACGCTGAACGGCGGGGATGATGATGATGTGCTGGTTGGCGGCAGAGGGGCGGATCAACTGGCCGGGGGCGCTGATGATGACCGGCTGAGCGGCGGCGGCGGGGCCGATACGCTGCTGGGCGGCGAAGGGCAGGACACACTGGATGGCGGCATGGGGCGCGACTGGCTGGCGGGCGGCGCAGGCAACGACCTGCTGGTGGGCAGCGGCGGGCAGGATACGCTGGACGGCGGCACCGGCAACGACACGCTTTGGGGCGGATTTGAGGGCCACAGCGACGCCGCGGCCGATGTGCTGAACGGTGGCGCGGGCGATGACGTCTTCGGGATCGGCCCCGGCGATATCGCCATGGGCGGCGATGGGGCCGATCTGTTCCAGCTGCAGGATTTTGGCCCCGGCCTGCCGGTGTCGGAAATCGTGGATTACAATGCGGATGAGGATGAGCTTGTGGTCCTCTACGATGCCACAGTCCACAGCGCCCCCACCCTCACAGCAGAACCCGTTGACGGCTCCGACGATGTGACGCTCTTGCTCGACGGCGTGGCCGTTGCGCTGATCCGCGATGCGGCGGGGCTGGACCTGTCGCTGATCAGCCTGCGCGCGGCCTGAGGCTTCCGCTCAGGTCCAGCGCTCCGGCTGCTGCGCATAGCCGATGTACAGCGGATGCTTTGGCTGACCCGCAGCGGTCAGCCCCAGATGCCACAACGCCACCCCGGTACCGCGCAGCAGCGCCGCAACCGCGTCCCCGCGACCCAGATACAGCCCATGCCCGCCCCAGGCGCAGACCACCCGGTCGGGCTGCCAGTCCACCACAGACGACAGGATCGCCGCATCATTGCCCGGCCCGACCGGGTCATCTGCGGCCCGCATTACCCGCGGATCCGTGGCGCGATAGCCAAAGATGTTCACCACCCGGAACGCGCCAAACCCCAGGGCCCGCGCGCGCCGCTCACAGCGCTCCACCGTCGGGTCATTCTGCGTCTCGGTCGCGGTCGAGGGGTTGAGCATGACAAACAACGCCCGTTCTCCCGCGCCGTCCCAGACCCGCGTCAGCAGATAGCGATAGCGTTCACAAGGCGAATAGACCGCCTCCGACGCGGCATCACCCTTCACATGCTGCCGCACAATCAGTCCCGCACCACTTTGCATTTGCAGCTCTCCCAAATACTCCCGCCGGAGGCTCCGACAGACCCGCCAGGTGCTCGTTGACAAGACCGGGCCGTGGCAACGCCGCCGGGCGGGGCTCGATGCTCCGCGCGGCGGCACCCCGGTTACAGGTTGAACACCCGGCTCGGGTGCAGCTCTCCGGCCTTGTAGACTCCCACCGCGACCGCGCGGCCCTGATGGCTGGCCCAGGCTTCGTCGCCCCACTCTACCGATGATGCCAGCACCATGCCCGGATTGCCGTTGCGCAGGCGCGCGGCGCCTTCGGGCGTGGCGGGCAGTTCGGGCAGGTCGGTCAGGCCCAGTTCCAGCGGGCGCAGCAGGGTGTCGATCTCATCCGTCCGGGCCAGACGCTCGATGTCTGCCATCGTGGCCGCGCCTGTCGCGTCAAACGGGCCGGACCAGGTGCGGCGCAGCCAGGCGACGTGGCCGAGGCAGCCGAGCGCCTGCCCCAGATCGCGGGCGATGGCGCGCACGTAGCCGCCTTTGCCGCAGATCATTTCCAGATCGACATGGTCCGCATCCGGGCGTGCCAGCACCGCCAGCCGCTCCACCCACAATGGCCGGGCGACCAGATCCATCTCGATCCCCTCACGGGCCAGATCATAGGCGCGCTCGCCTTCGACCTTGACCGCCGAGACCTGCGGCGGCACCTGCATTATGTCGCCGCGAAATGCCGTCAGTGCCGCCTCGATCTCGGCATCCGAGGGACGCTGATCACGGGTTTCCAGCACGGTGCCCGAGGCATCGTCGCTGCTGGTGGCCGCGCCAAAGGCCACGCGGAAGTGATAGCATTTCAGCCCGTCGGTGACGAAAGGCACGGTCTTGGTCGCCTCACCCAAGGCAATCGCCAGAACGCCGGTGGCATCCGGGTCCAGCGTGCCGGCATGGCCGGCCTTTTGCGCCTGAAACGCCCATTTCACCTTGTTGACCACGGTGGTGGAGCCGACGCCTGCCGGTTTGTCGATGATGACCCAGCCGGAAACGGCCCGGCCCTTTTTCACGCGGCCCATGAGTTCAGTCCTTTTTGACGACGGTGCCGACCATCGGCCCCATGGCAAAGCCAAGGTCGTTGCGGCGGATCGCAGGGGCATAGAGCCGCGAGATCTTGCCGTCGAAATACAGCGCATCGCGCAGGCCAAGACCATCGCGGAAGAACCGGGCAAAGCGGTGAAAGTTCACCCGGTCGTTGGAAATGGCAAACACCGCACGACGACCATCGGCGCTGACGCCCACACCGTTGCGGATATAGGTGCTGTCACTGTCGGGGATCAGCCGGGGGTGTAGCGCGCCATCCATCACCAGCATCGGGCCGGATTGGGTGGCATAGCTGCATTCGGGCGGTCTGGCGGCAAAGGCGCGGCTTTCGACCACCGAAAACCGGGTGCCGATACAGAACACGCCATTGGGCAGCAGGCCGAAATTGCCTGGCCCTTCGGCAGTGACGATCTCTGATTCGGTGCGGCCCTGATCCACAAACAGGCCCACCGGTGCGCGGTCGGGGTGATACATGCCCGCATTCATCGCAAAGCCCAGCGTCTTGCCCTCAGCCGCCAACAGGTCGTTGACCGCAGAGAAACTGCCCAAGGGGCCAGAGGGGCCAGAATGGAACAGGCGCAGATCTTCGCCCGCGCTGACCGCGCAGGTGGTGAACGAGGTATTCTCGAACCGGACCGTGTCGCAGGTGTTTGCAGCCGCCACCTGCGGCAACAGGACGGCGAACAGGGCGGCAAGGCGCAGCATCTCAGGCGGTCCCGTCGCGACCGTCCGGGGCGTCGCCTTCGGGCTCTTCATCCGGGGCGGCCAGATCCTTGATAACCTTGGGGTCGGCGAACAGGCGGCGGGTTTCGTCCAGACGGTCAAAGGTCTCATCCGGGCGGAAGCGCAGGTCGGGCGCGTATTTCAGCGTCAGCTGCGAGGCGACGCGGTGGCGCAGTTCGGCCTTGTTGCGGGCAAGGGCCGCGATGGCATCCTCGACCGGCACCGAGCCCATCAGCGGCATGACATAGACCGTGGCCACCTTGAGATCGGTAGAGCACGACACCTCGCCCACGGTGATCGACATGCGGTTCAGCTCGGGGTCGTGGATTTCGGCACGGTTCAGCACATCGGCCAGCGTGCGGCGGATGAGTTCGCCGACACGGAGCTGGCGTTGATTGGGGCCATCGCCCGGGGAATTGCGTTTGTTCGACATGGGCGCCATGTAAGCTGTTTTTGCCCGCCCCGCAACGGCAGGCTTTTGTGCAGCAGCGCAACACGCTACACCGCGCGGGCACAACAGGGAGACGCATCATGCAGACTTTGCCGGGACTCGTCGTCACCGGGGCTTCGGGCCGGATGGGGCAGATGCTGATCCGCACGATTGCCGCGTCGGACAAGGCACGGCTGGCGGGCTGTCTGGAGCGTCCGGGCCACGCCTGGGTGGGCCGCGATGTGGGGGAGTGCATGGGCGGCGGGCCGTTGGGTGTGCTGGTCACCGATGACCCGCTGGAGGCGTTTGCGCAGGCGCAGGGGGTGATCGACTTTACTGCGCCTGCCGCAACGGTGGAGTTTGCGGCGTTGGCCGCGCAGGCGCGGGCGGTTCATGTGATCGGCACCACCGGGCTGGAGCCGGAGCACATCGCCGCGATCGAGGCGGCAGCGCGGCATGCGGTGATCGTGCGGGCGGGCAACATGAGCCTTGGGGTCAACCTGCTGGTGCGGCTGACGCAAAAGGTGGCGCAGGCGCTGGATGCCGACTGGGATATTGAGGTGGTGGAGGCGCATCACCGGATGAAGGTGGATGCGCCCTCGGGCACCGCGCTGATGCTGGGGGCCGCCGCCGCCGATGGGCGCGGGGTGGCGCTGGAGCAGGCGATGGTGTCGGGCCGTGACGGGATCACCGGCGCGCGCGAGCGTGGCACCATCGGGTTTTCCGCGATTCGCGGTGGCGATGTGGTGGGCGAGCATGATGTGATCTTTGCCGCCGATGGCGAGCGGATCGTGCTGCGCCATCTGGCCACCGACCGCGCGATTTTCGCGCGCGGCGCGCTGCGGGCAGCGTTGTGGGGCCAAGGGCAGAAGCCCGGGCATTATGACATGATGGATGTGCTGGGGCTGTAAGCCGGCAAAGTGAACCAAAAGCGTGCGGGCCTCGTATACCGTCGGTATTGATTGCCGAGGTCGCCATGCGCCGTCTGATCCTTGCCCTGCTGCTGTGTTTCCTGCCTTCCCTCACACATGCCGAACCCGCCGGGGCGATCCGCGACAAGGATGAGTTTCTGGCGCTGGTGCAGGGTAAGGAATTGCGGATCGGGATTTACAATCTGTCGCTGAAACTTTCGCCGGAGGGCCGGATCACCGGATCAGCCCTTGGCTGGGGGATCAGCGGCACATGGTCCTGGCAGGACGGGTATTTCTGCCGGGACATCGACTGGAGCGGTTATGCCATTCCCTACAACTGCCAGCTGGTCGAAGCGGTGGATGCCAGCCGGTTGCGCTTTACCTCGGACAAGGGGCAAGGACAGGCGGCGTCGTTCCGGCTGCGGTGAGAAACGCTCAGAAGTCGATCGCCAGACCCTTTTTCTCCCAATCGCCATAGCGGACAGGTTCGGGGCCGTCCCTGCCGCCCAGCTCTGGTGGCAGCGTCAGCGCATCGGCGGCGCGACGGCGCTCTGCGGCTTCGGCAAGGGCGCGTTGCGCGGCGGGGGGAAGATCGGGTGTGTCGGCACTGTCGGTCATGGCGGCTTTCCTGTGTGTGAAGATTGATATACGGCCTTTGGCCAGCGAGACAAGAAGCAGGGGCGTCGTAGGATGAAGGCCGTAACCGAAAACGTCACCGCACGCAGTGCCGCCGTGGGCGTGTTGAACGCGGTACTGGGCGAAGGCGAGATGCTGTCGCAGGTGGTGTTGCCCGATGGTCTGTCCGGGCCGGACCGGGCGCGGGCCGAGCGGTTGGCGACACAGGTGCTGCGCCAGCTGGACCGGATTGACCGGGTGCTGAAGCCGCTGTTGCGCAAGGCACCGCCGCTGGCGGTGCTCAACATCCTGCGGCTGGCGGTTTATGAGCGCGCCGAGGGGGCGGCGGCGCATGGCGTGGTAAATGAGGCGGTGTCGCTGGCGCGGCGCGGCAAGCGCACCACGCATCTGTCGGGGCTGGTGAATGCGGTCTTGCGCGCCCTGCCCGAGGGTGTCGATCTGGCCGCCCTGCCCGCGCCGCAGATGCCGCGCTGGCTGCGCCAGCCGATGGTCCATGCTTACGGGCGTGAGGCGGTGAGCGCAATTGAGGCGGTGCAGGCACAGGTGCCGGCGGTCGATATTACGCCGAAAGCAGCGGCGGTTGCGGTGCCGGAGGGTGAGCGGTTGCCATCGGGCAGCATCCGTCTGGCCACGCCGGGGCAGATCACGCAACTGCCGGGCTATGACGCGGGCGACTGGTGGGTGCAGGATGCCGCCGCCGCCATCGCGGTGCGCCTGATGGCGGTGCAGCCGGGCGAGACGGTGCTGGATGTCTGCGCGGCACCGGGAGGCAAGACCCTGCAACTGGCGGATGCCGGAGCGGCGGTGACGGCGCTGGATATCTCGGCCCCGCGCATGGTGCGGGTCGAGGAGAATCTGACGCGCACCGGGCTGACCGCGCAGCTGGTGGTGGCGGATGCGCTGCATTGGACACCACCAGACGCGCAGTTTGACGCGATCCTGCTGGATGCGCCCTGTTCGGCAACCGGCACGCTGCGGCGGCATCCGGACCTGCCGTTCATCAAGGATGGATCAGAACTGGCGGGGCTGGTGGAGCTGCAGGCCGCGTTGCTGGACCGGGCGCTGGGCTGGCTGAAGCCCGGCGGGCGGCTGGTCTATTGCACCTGCTCGCTGCTGCCCGCCGAAGGTGAGGATCAGCTGGCCGCAGCGCTGCTGCGGCATCCGGGCTTGGCTGTGGTGCCCCCTGCGCTGCCATGGCTGCCGCCGGAGTGGGTGACACCGCAAGGCGGTGTGCGGCTGCGCCCGGATTACTGGGGCGGGATGGACGGGTTTTTCATCGCCACACTGACCGCGCCCTGACCGCCGAAACAGCCGCTATTTGCGGGCGAACAGCCGGTAATAGGCCCAGTCGGGCAGGAATTGCGACACACGGAACAGCCAGGAAAACACCAGCGGGAAGCTTTTCTTGAAGGCATCGCTGTTCATATGCTCAAACATTTCGCGCGCGGCCTGATCCGGTTCCATCAGGAACGGCATCGAAAAGTCATTCTTGTCGGTCAGCCTTGTGCGGATGAAACCGGGGTTGGCGACCTGCACATCAATGCCGCTGTCGCGCAGATCGGCGTAAAGGCATTCGGCCAGTGACATCACCCCAGCCTTGGACGCGGTGTAACCGATCGAACCGGGAAGGCCCCGAAAGCCGGAAAGCGAGCCGGTGAGCACGACATGGCCCGCGCCACGTGCCACCATGCCGGGCAGCACCGCGCCGATCACGCGCGCACAACCGGTGAAGTTGACATCGCACATCGCCTCGACCTCTTCGGCCTTCCATTCCTGCGCCTTGGTTGGCCAGTAGACTCCCGCCAGATAAACAACGCCATCGACCGGGCCGATCTGATCGGCGGCGGCCTGAACCGAGGCGCGGTCCGACACATCGCAGGCCACGGCGCTGCCCTTGCCCGCCAGTGTGGCGACGGCGGCGGTCAGACGATCCTGCGAGCGGGCGGACAAGATAACCTCGGCCCCGGCGCGGGACAGCATCTGTGCGAGGGCGAGGCCCAGACCTTCGGATGCGCCGACCAGCCAATAGCGTTTTCCTGTCCACTCTCTCATCGTCTGCGTCTCCTTCAATCTGGTTTGACCCGGTATTTTTGGTTCTGTGGCGCGCTTTGAGCGGCCCGTCCGGCAGCTGACACCTTGGGTTTTATCAACGGGGCGTGCGTGGTGATGGTTCCGTTTGTCGGCGGTTGGATCCGTGATGTCTGGTTGCAGCGTCGTGCCCGCATGGGTTTGGGTCAAGCCTTATGCAGCGGATTCCCCGGTTTCGGTGGTGGCGAGCAAGGCCATGGCAAGGAGTTTCAGCGCACAGGGCAATGCGGCGTACAGGAGCGACAGGGCAAAGAGCGCATCGGCGGTATTGGTCGTGCCGGGGGTGAAGCCTGCGGCCTGAAGCGCGGGCAGGAGGGTGGCGGCGGCAAGAGCCAGCGAGAGTTTGGAGACAAAGGACCACAGGCCAAATCCCGCGCCCTCGCCCCGGCCGAGTGTGACGAGGCGTCGGGCAAAGAGCGCGGGCAACAGGGTGAGGTCGGCCCCGAGGGCCGCACCGGAGGCGGCGCAGATCAGCGCAAAGGGCAGGATATTGCCCTCGCGCAGGGCCACCGCCCAGAGAAAGGCGGCGATGGCGAGGGCCATGGCGGCGAGCAGGCTGCGCTTTGCCCCAAAGCGGGCGGCAGAGCGGCTCCACAAGGGCGCGGAGGCGGCGGCGGAGAGGAAGAACAGCAGCAGCAGCGGGCCCTCAAGACCGGGGGCGTTCAGGCGGCTTTCGACGAAGAACAGGAACAGGGTGGAGGTGACGGCGACCGGGGCCGCATTCAGCAGCGCGATCAGCAGCAGGCGCCGGGCGAGCGGGTCGGCCAGGATGGGGCGGAACAGGGCGAACGTGGTGCCGGGGGATGTCGCGGCTGCGGGTGAGGTGCTGACCCATTCGCGGCGCATCGCGGTGGCGGCGATGATGGCGAGCAGGGCAAAACCGATGGCAAAGCCGGTGAAAGGCGTCGCGGTCAGGCTGCCCAGCGCCACGGGTGCGACGGCAGCGGCAGAGACGCCAAGCAGCGAGCCGGTCTCGCGCCAGCCGGCGAGGCGGAAGTGGCCTTTGGGGCCGAGCTGGGCGGCTTTCTCGACGCCCTGGGCGTAGAAGGTGATGGTGAGAAAGGAAAACCCGCTGAACAGCAGGGTCAGGGTCAGCGCGAACCATGCCAGCGGTGCGATGGGCGGGGTGACGGCGAACAGGCCAGTCATGGCGAGGGCCATGACGATGGTGGCGACCCAGACAAGGGTGGCGCGGCGTTTGCGCCCGGCTTCTGCCAGCCAGCCCAGAGCTGGGTCTTGCACCACGTCAATCAGCCGCAGGGCCGCCAGGGTGAACCCGAGGGCGGCAAGGCTGGTGCCGTAGCTGTCAACGTAGAATTTCGGCGCGTGGATATAGATCGGCAGGCCTGCGGCGGCGATCATCGCGGCAAAGAGCGACCATGGCCAGAGAGGCGAAGGGGTCATCGGGTAACGTCTTTGGCCGGGGGCTGGGGGCGGCTGCGGAACCTGGCCCCCTTGAGCGCCAGTTTCAGCGCCTGCCAGTGGATCAGCGCCAGCACCCGGCGCGAGCCGAAGGGGCGGCGCAGGCAGGCGCGCAGGATGGCCCGGTTGGTCAGCGGCACGCGCGGGCCGGTCAGGTTGGTGTAGAGCCCGCCGCCGGGGGTGGTGTAGTCGATCCAGATGCCGATGCGCGCGTCAGTCACGTCGAACCGGAAGTCGTAGCTGCCCTCGACCGGCTGGAAGGGTGAGACGTGAAAGATCTTGCGGGCGGACAGGGTGTCAGTCCGGGTGATCGGGCCGTGGGTGTCGTGATGGGCAAGATAGGCGTGGCGGTCGCCATAGGTGTTCGACACCTCGGCAATCGCGGTGCGCAGAGCGCCTGCCGCGTCATAACACAGCCAGAACGACACCGGGTTGAAGACATGGCCCAGAATGCGCGGCTGTGCCATCAGGATGATGCGGGTGGGCGCGGGCAGACCCTGCGCGGCCAGCACCTCGCGCACCCAGACCGCGCCCCTGCCCTGCCCCGGCGGGCCGCCGTGGTCTGCATCCCACAGCGCCGTCAGGTTGCGGCGGTTGCGGCTGAACAGCGAGGGGCCGGTCACTGGCGCTTCGGCATCGAGGGCGACATAATCCACGGTGTAGCGAAAACTGTTGCGGACCGCGCCTTTGCGGCCGTGAAAGGTTTCGCCGTGGATCAGGTCAACCGTCATGCAGCCACGCCAGAGGCGCTGCGGTGGCGCATCGCCTGCACCACATCAACCGCGCTGCCGATGCCGTCTTCGTGAAAGCCATTTTTCATCCATGCGCCGCAGAACCATGTGTTGGCGGTGCCGTTCATCATGCGGATCGCCCCCTGTGCCGACAGCGCTGCCGCGTCATAGACCGGGTGGCGGAAGGTGACGGCGTCATAAATACACTCTTCCCTTATCGCGCGGTTGCTGTTGAGCGTGACGAAATGCAGATCGTCCTGCGGGATCGGTTGCAGGCTGTTCATCCAGTAGGTCAGGTCGATCCGCGCGCCCGGGCCGCCCTTTGGTTCGACATAGGCCCAGCTGGACCATGTTTTGCGCAGGCGGGGCATCAGGCTTTGGTCACAATGCAGCACCGCCGCATTCTCTTGATAGCGGATTGCGCCCAGAGTTGCACGCTCTGCCGCTGTGGCGTCGGACAGCAGCGACAGGGTGTCATCGGAATGGGTGGCAAAGATCACATCATCAAACACCTCCCATTCCGCGCCATGGGCGCGGATATGGACCATGCCGTTTTCACGCCGCACCCCTGCAATGGCAGTGCCAAGCCGCAGGTCAACGCCCTGCCGGGTCAGCGCGGAGTGCAACCGCTGGACATATTGCACCGAACCGCCCTGCACAGTGTACCATTGGTGCTGACCTTCGGTGTGCAACAGACGGTGATTGTCGAAAAACCGGATCATCGCCTCGGCCGGGAAATCCAGAATGCCCTTGGTCGGTGTAGACCAGATCGCGCCGGAAAACGGGGTGATGTAGTAGTCACGGAAGTAATCGCCGGTCCCAAGCGCTGACAGCAGATCGCGGATCACCATGCCGGGCTGTGCCACCCGCACCGCGTGTTTGTTAAAGCGCAGGATATCGCGGATCATGCCGATGAACTGCGGGTTGAGCAGGTTTTTGCGCTGCGCAAACAGGGTATCCAGACTGGCCAGCGCATATTCGATGCGTCCGCCATCAATGCTGGCCCCAAAGCTCATGGTGCTTTTGGCAGTGGGCACGTCGAGCTTTTCAAACAGCCGCACCAGATGCGGGTAGTTGACGTGGTTGAACACGATAAAGCCGGTATCCACCGGCTGATCGCCGCGCTTGCCGGCCATGACGGTCCGGGCATGGCCGCCCAGCCGGGGCTCCGCCTCATACAGCACCACGCTATTGTCATCGGCGAGCATATGCGCGGCTGACATGCCGGAAATTCCGCCCCCGATGATTGCAATACGGCGGGGGGAGGCGATGGCTTCGAACGGCATGGGCAGGCTTTCTGTAAGCGATTTGCTTGTTATACGCAGATGCAGCTTAACGGATCACTTGTCCAGTTTTGTTGACATTCGTCGCGTGATGATAGATTTACACGGCCCACATCCCCGAAATGTGATCCAGCCGCTGCTGTCCCGCGTAGACAGTCCATGATGCTAGATGCCATGAGCCCAGAGAAACCGGATGCGCCTGTCGCCCCACAGCTTTATGCTGCGGGGCGGAACAGAGCGATGCGGCAAAAAGGGATCCTGCGCTTGGTGGCGGATGCAGAGCAAACAGACTGGTCGGCCCTGGTGTTCCGGGTGCGCGATCATCAGGACAAGGTGGCCTTTGCCGCCCTGTTCCGGCATTTCGCACCGCGCGTGAAGGCGTTCTTGATGAAATCGGGCGCGTCGGAGGCGCTGGCCGAGGAATGTGCGCAGGATGTCATGGCAACGCTGTGGCAAAAGGCGCGGTTGTTTGATGCTGAACGGGCCTCGGTGGCGACCTGGGTGTTCACCATCGCCCGCAACCGACGGATCGACGCGCTGCGCAAATCGCGCCGCCCCGAACCCGAAGACCTGCCCTGGGGGCCGGAGCCTGAACCCGATCAGGCCGAGGTGTTCGAGGCGCAGCAGGAAACCGAACGGCTGGGGGCGGCGCTGGCGCGGTTGCCCCTGAAACAGCGTGTGCTGATCGAACGGGCCTATTTCGGCGACCTCTCGCACAGCGAGATTGCGGCTGAAACCGGGCTGCCGCTGGGCACGATCAAATCGCGGATACGCCTGGCGCTGGAACGGCTGCGCCATCAGATGGACGTGAAGGCAACAGAACGATGAAGATCAAGCACCACCTGTCGGATGAATTGTTGATGGCCTATGCGGCGGCGGAGCTGCCCGAGGCGTTCAATCTGGTGATCGCGGCGCATCTGTCCTTGTGTGACGAATGCCGCGCGCGGTCGATGGCCTTTGACGCGCTGGGCGGCGCGGTGATCGAGGACAGCACCTGCGATATGGCAGCGGGCAGTCTGGAGGCGTGTCTGGCACGCATCGACAGCCTGCCACAGGCCGAAGCACCGCTGACGCGGCCTGCGGGGTCGGTGTTGCCTGCGCCGGTGCAGGATTATGTCGGCGGCGGGCTGGAGGCGGTGAAGTGGCGGTCTTTGGGCATGGGCGTGCGGCAGGCCATTCTGCGCACCGGCGACAAGGGGGCCTCGGCCCGGCTGCTGTATATTCCCGCCGGGGCGGCAATGCCCGACCACGGCCACCGTGGGCTGGAGCTGACGCTGGTGTTGCAGGGCGCGTTCCGCGATGAGGTGGACCGTTTCGCGCGCGGCGATATCGAGATTGCCGATGCCTCGGTCGAACATACGCCGGTGGCAGAGGAAGGCGAGGCCTGCATCTGTCTGGCGGCGACGCAAGGGGCGTTGAAGTTCAACGCGCTGTTGCCACGGCTGGCGCAGCCGTTTTTCCGGATCTGATCATTCGGCGGCGCTGGGGGCGATGACCGGCGTGGGCGGCGTGTTGGCGATTTCCTCGAAGTCGAAATTGTCCAGTCGGCGCGCGCGTTTGGTGGCCTTTTCAGAGCTGATCTTGATCTCTTCGAGATCTTTTGACGCCTGCCCGAAATGCCGGTCAAGATTTTCCACCCGGGTGCCCAGACGGTCGACATCGGCATAAAGCAACGCCAACTCCTTGCGGATCGCGCCGGCCTGTTCGCGCATGCGGGCATCTTTCAGCACCGCGCGCATGGTGTTGAGCGTGGCCATGCAGGTGGTGGGCGACACGATCCAGACCTTGACCGCAAAGCCCTCGCGCACCACGTCGGGAAAGTTGGAGTGCAGTTCGGCATAGACCGCCTCAGACGGCAGGAACATCAGCGCGCCGTCGGCGGTTTCGCCCTCGATGATGTATTTCTCGGCAATGGCGCGGATGTGCTGGCGCACGGCCCCGCGCATCAAGGTCGCGGCCTCTTGCGCCTGACGCGGGGTTTCGGCGCGGCGGATCGCTTCATACGCCTCCAGCGGGAATTTCGCGTCGATCACGATCGGCCCCGGCGGGTTGGGCAGGTGGATCAGGCAATCGGCGCGGCGGTTGTTCGACAGCGTCGCCTGCATCGTATACGCATCTTTCGGCAGCGCCTTTTGCACGATGTCATGCAGCTGGATCTCGCCAAACGCGCCACGGGTCTGTTTGTTGGACAGAATATCCTGCAAGGACAGCACATTGCCCGACAGCTTTTCGATATTGGCCTGCGCCTTGTCGATCGTTTCCAGCCGCTGCTGGAGTTCGCCCAGACTGCGGGCAGTGCGGGTCGATGTGCCGTGCAAGCTCTCGCCCATCTGGCGCGAGACTTCGGCAAGGCGCTGTTCCATCACCTGCAGCATGGCGGTCTGGCTGACCGCCTGCGCCTCGGACACATGGTGCAGACCCCCGGCCAGCCGTTCCTGCCCGTCGCCCAGCTGCTGCACGCGTTGGCTGAGCCAGCCCATTTCGCGCATCAGGGGCGCGGCCATGGTGGCGGACCGGCCTGCCGTGCGCAGGATCAGGGCGAGGAAGAGCACGAGAAACAGCGCCGCACCACCAAGGATCAGCACCTCGGGATCGGTGATGGCGAAAGTCTGGCCGAAAAGGGTGATCATCTGCGTCCGAACAACCGTTCAATATCGTGGAGTTTCAATTCCACATAGGTGGGGCGGCCGTGGTTGCACTGGCCGGAATGCGGCGTCGCCTCCATCTCGCGCAACAGCGCGTTCATCTCTTCGGCGCGCATCTGGCGGCCCGAGCGGATGGAGCCATGGCAGGCCATGCGCGACAGCACCGCGTCGATTTTCGCGCGGATAAGGTGGGACTGACCGGCATCGGCCAGCTCGTCCAGCACATCGCGGATCAGCGCGGCGGCGTTGACCGCGCCAAGGATCGCCGGGGTTTCGCGCACGGCGATGGCGTTGCCGCCGAACGGCTCGACCCGCAGGCCGATCTCCGCCAGCGTGGGCGCGGCATCGAGGATGCGGGCAGCATCGGTCGCGGACAGCTCGATGATTTCGGGGATCAGCAGCGCCTGTGCAGTGATGCCGGTGTCGGCCATCTGGCGCTTGAGGCGCTCATAGACCAGCCGCTCATGCGCGGCATGCTGGTCGACGATGACAATGCCGGTCGAGGTCTGGGCGATGATGTAGTTTTCATGCACCTGCGCGCGGGCGGCGCCGAGCGGGTGGCTGAGGTGGCTTTCATCGCTTGCTGCGCTGCGCTCTTCAAGCCGGGCGGTCGGCGCTTCGGCGAAGCCGGTGGCCGGTTCGGAGATATGTGACTCGGGGGCCTGAAAGGCAAAAGCGCGGGCAAAGCTGGCCTGTGACGGGCGGTCCATCTGATAGACCGGACGCTCCGGGCGCATCGCGGCGAGGGTTTCACTGGCCACTGTGGTCGACGCGCGGTGACCTGCGCCCGAAAGCGCCGTGCGCAGGCCGGTGATGATCAGGCTGCGGGCGGCATCGGGTTCGCGAAAGCGCACCTCGGCCTTGGCGGGGTGGACGTTGACATCCACCCGCTCCGGGTCGCAGCTCAGGTTGAGCACCGCAGCTGGGTGGCGGTCGCGCGACAGGAAATCGAAATAGGCGACACGCAAAGCGCCCAGCAGCAGCTTGTCGAGCACCGGGCGGCCATTGACGAAGACAAATTGCTGCGCGCCGGAGCCGCGTGAATAGGTGGGCAAAGCGGCATAGCCGGTCAGGTGCAGCCCGTCGCGGGGAATGTCGATGCGCAGGGCGTTCTGGGTGAAATCAGCACCCAGGATGCCAGTGAGGCGACCATGGAGAGCGTCGAAGAAATCGCCCGATTGCGGATCGGCGCGGAAGATCACGCGGCTGTCGCCACCCGAGGTTTCGGTCAGGGTGAAGCCGACATGCGGCTCGGCCATGGCCAGACGGCGGATCACCTCGGCAATCGCCTGCGCTTCGGCACGGTCGGTGCGCAGGAATTTCAGGCGCGCCGGGGTGGCATAGAACAGGTCGCGCAGCTCGACCACGGTGCCACGGGTCAGCGCGGCGGGGCGCAGATCGCCGATGCGCCCGCCCGCCACGCTGATCTGCGCCGCGTCATGCCCCTGCGCCCGCGAGGTCAGGGTCAGGCGACCGACCGAGCCGAGCGAGGCCAGCGCCTCACCGCGAAAGCCAAAGCTGTGGATGTTCAAAAGATCAGAGCCGTCGATCTTTGACGTGGCATGCCGCGCGATGGCCAGCGGCAGATCGGCGGCGGTCATGCCGCAGCCGTCATCGGTCACCCGGATCAGGGTCTTGCCGCCACCTGCAAAATCCACCGCGATGCGGGTGGCCCCGGCGTCGAGCGCGTTTTCCACCAGCTCCTTGACCGCCGATGCCGGACGTTCGACCACCTCGCCCGCGGCGATGCGGTTGATGGCAGCCTCGTCCAGCGGGCGGATCACGGGCCGGGGTTCTGGGCGGCCTGTGGATATGTTGGGGGTGACGATGTTCATACCCCCAAGTCTAGCACCGCCCCGCGTGAAGGGCCACAGATTCTGTTTATCGCTTCGGTCAGTCGGTCGAGGTGACGCCCTCGGGCTGGCCGACGACGACGAACCGCAGATCGCCCTCGCGGAAGAGGGTGGCGGCCACGCGTTTGACATCGTCCATCGTCACCGCCTCGACCTTGGCATTGCGGGTTTTGGGATAATCGGGCGTAAGGCCAATCATCTGCATGCCGACCAGCATAGATGCAATCTGGCCGTTACCGTCAAACCGCAGCGGATAATTGCCGGTCAGATAGGTCTTGGTCCGCTCCAGTTCTGCCTCGGTCACGCCTTCGGTCGCGATCTTGCGCCATTCGTCGCGGATCACGTCAATCGCCTGCCCCACGGTGCCATTGGCAGAGGAGAACTGACCCATCAGCATTTCGGCCTGATCATAGCCGATCAGATAGCTGCCGATGCCATAGGTCAGACCACGCTTGTCGCGCACCTCGGTCATCAGCCGGGCGGAAAAGCGGCCGCCGCCCAGAATTTCGTTGAGGATGGAGGCGGCGAAGAAATCAGGATCGTCGCGCTTGATGCCCTCATGCGCGAACAGCACGGTGGCTTGCGGGCCGGGGAAATCCTGTACGGTGATGCCACCGGTCAGGTTCATCGGCGCGCGGTCCGGCAGCGGAGCCCCGGTTTCGGGCAGGCCACCGAGCAGGGAGTCGAGCAGCGGCCCCAGTTCGGCAGCGGTGATGTCACCCGCCGCAGCAACATAGATGCGGTCGCGGGCGATGGTGGCGCGCTGTGCGGCCAGCAAATCATCGCGGGTCAGGGCGGTGACGCTCTCGATGGTGCCGTCGCCGGATGTAGCATAGGGATGGTCGGCAAAGGCCATCTCGCTCAGGCGCTGGCTGGCGAGGGTGCCGGGGTCTTTGGCATCGGCGCGCAGCCCGGCCAGAATCTGACCGCGCACCCGGTCTATCGCCTCGGGGTCAAAACGCGGCTCGGTCAGGGCGCGGCGCAACAAATCAACCGCCTGATCCCGGTTTTCGGTCAGGAACCGGGCAGAAACGCCGATGGAATCCTGATCCGATGAAAAGCTGTAGTTGGCGGCAAGGGAATCACGGGCGCGGGCAAAGCCCACGGAATCAAGATCGCCGGTGCCTTCCTCGATCAGCGCGGTCATCAGGTTGATGGCCCCACGCTTGCCGGGCATATCCAGTGAGGTGCCGCCGCGAAAGTGGATTTCCAGCGCGGTAAAGGGGATGCCCGGTTCGGACGCCAGCCATGCGGTGATGCCCCCCGGCGAGGTGACGGTCTGAATCTCGATCTCGGCATGAGCCGGAAGGGCGAAGGTGAGCAGAAGGGCGGCGAGTTTGAGGAGTTTCATTCTGCGGCCTCTTCTGTCGGCATCTGTGCCGGGGTCTCTGCGGATTGTGCGGGTATTGCTGCGGGGGCACCTGCCGGGGTATCGTCAGGCTCTGCCGGCATCAGCCAGCCGGTCACGGCGGCATTGCGGTTGAGCACAGTGCGCGCGGCATCGACGACCTGTTCGGCGGTGACGGCATCCAGCACGCCGGGCCAGTCCTGCACATCCTGCACCGTCAGGCCGACTGCCAGCGCCGCGCCGTAGCGGTGGGCGAGGCCGTCGACGTTGTCACGGGCATAGATCTGGTCGGCGCGGATCTGGGTCTTGATGCGCGCGAAATCTTCGGCATCGGGGCCGGTTTCGATGAATTTGGCGATCACCTCATCCATCGCGGCCTCGGCTTTTGCCAGATCGACACCGGGCGTCGGCACGACGACCAGACCAAAGGTGGAGTTATCCAGTGCGGTGCCATCGTAATAGGCCGAGGCATAGAGCGCGACGGGTTCGGGGCCGAACTGCAAGCCTTGGGCAAACAGCGAGGTCTGAGCAGAGCCGCCCAGCAGTTCGGCCAGCATGGTCAGCGCGGCAGCCTGCTGCTGGTCGCCCGGATTGCGTTCGGGGGCGATGTAGGTGCGCATGACATAAGGTTCTGACACACGCTCATCGGTCAGAGTGATGCGGCGCTCGGCAATCTGCGGCGGCTCGGACGGGCGGACGCGGTCGGTGATCGCATCCGACGGGGCGAGCGGGCCGTAGTGGGTCTGCGCCATCTGGCGCACCGCGTCGGGCGTCACATCGCCTGCGACGATCAGAATGGCGTTGTTGGGGGCGTAAAACCGGGTGTAGTGGTCAAGCGCGTCCTGCCGGTCCAGCTGCTCCATCTCGTGTTTCCAGCCAATGATCGGGATGCGGTAAGGATGGTTCAGGAACTGGGCCGCGCGCATCTGTTCCTGCAACAGGGCGGCAGGGCTGCTGTCGGTGCGCTGCTTGCGTTCTTCGATGATCACGGCGCGTTCGGTGGTGATGTCCTCTTCCGAGATCCGCAGATTGCGCATCCGGTCGGATTCGATCTGCATCATCAGGTCCAGCCGGTCGGCGGCAACCCGCTGGAAATAGGCGGTGTAGTCCCAGCTGGTAAAGGCGTTGTCATTGCCGCCCTGCGCCTCGACCGTGGCGGAAAATTCACCCGGAGCAAGGGTTTCGGTGCCCTTGAACATCAGATGTTCCAGAAAATGCGCGATGCCGGACTTGCCGGGCAGCTCGTCGGCAGCGCCGGTGCGATACCAGACCATCTGGGTGACGACCGGGGCGCGGTGATCTTCGATCACCACCACCTCAAGGCCATTGGTCAGGCGAAAGGTGGTGACATCATCGGCAAAGGCAGGGGAAGCGGCCAGTAGGCATAGCGCAAGTGTGCGGCGCAGCATTGCGGGAGTATCCTTGATCGTTGCCCGGCAAAGCTACGCTGCGGGGCGCGATGCGCAAGCCCTGCCTACGGCAAAGTGACCGGAGGGTGTGTCGGCTATTCGCCGTCTTTTGGCGGCGGGGCCGATGGGGTGCGCACCCCGCGCTGCCGCCAGCGCCACAATTCGGCGTGCTGATCCAGCGACTGGTCTTCATAGGCGCGGTAATAGACGTTCACGTTGAACAGACGTTCCAGCACGCGGCCATTGTTGTCGCGCCGCCATTGCAGATCTTCTGAGGCGACGGTCTGACGAATGCCTGCCGCCACGCCATAGCGCGAAACATGGTTGACCAGACCGGCATCAAGCCCGGCCCCGGCACCGGGCCGTCCGCCAAGGGCGATGATCGCATCCGCCTCGGGCGTGGGGTCGGTGCGGTTGCTGCCGCCCAAGGTGGGTTGGGGCAGTTGTGCCAGATCGGTCGGCATTTCCAGCGCTTTGGGCGGCAGGATGCCGAATTCGTCCGGCCCGGCCGTGGTGGAGCGGATATTCATCAGCTGTGGTGGCTTGTCGCCAGCAGCGCAGCCAGCCAGAATCGCCGCGCAGGTCATCGCGAGGATTGTCCGTGCTGTCTGCATCATTGCCTCCACCAAGCCTGTCGCCCCCGTCTTAGCGCAATCATCCGCCCGCGTCACGGGGTCTTTCGGCGGGGTTTGCGCGGTGTCTTATCTTTGCCGCCGCCGGTGAACAGCACAAGCCCCGCCGCCCCGGCAAAGATGGCAATATCAGCCACATTAAAGGCATAGGGGTTTTCAAAGCCGCAGCAGGACATGTTCAGGAAATCGGCCACCGCGCCGTAAAGGACGCGGTCGATCACATTGCCCAGTGCGCCGCCCACCAGAAGACCGGCAGAAATCTGCGCCCAGCGGCCCGGATTTTCACGCCGGATCCAGACCCAGACCCAGGCGGAAATCGCCAGTGAAATCAGGATCAGGCCCCAGCGCACCAGATCGGCATCATTGGCCAAAAGGCCAAAGTTGATCCCCCGGTTCCACGCCATGCGGAACACAAGGTAGGGCGGCACCACCTCGATCACGCCGCGCTCGATCAGGTTCAGGCCCTGAACCACCGCGACCTTGGAGATCTGGTCGATGGCAAAGGTGACAAGCGCGGTGAGGGTGGCTGTGCGCATGGGTCAGTGCCGGAAATGGCGCATGCCGGTAAAGACCATGGCAAGCCCGGCCTCATCTGCGGCGGCGATCACTGCTGGGTCGTTCATGCTGCCGCCGGGCTGGATGACGGCCGTGGCCCCGGCCTCGGCCACGGTCAGCAGGCCATCGGGAAAGGGGAAGAACGCATCCGACGCCACGGCAGAGCCGATGGTGAGCGGTTGGGCCAAGCCCAGCGCCTCGGCCATGTCCTGCGATTTGCGGGCGGCGATGCGGGTGCTGTCGACGCGGCTCATCTGGCCCGCGCCAACGCCGACGGTCGCGCCATCCTTGACGTAGACGATGGCGTTGGATTTGACGTGTTTGGCGACTTTCCACGCGAACAACAGGTCGGCGAGTTCGGCTTCGGTCGGCGCGCGTTTGGTCACCACTTTCAGGTCAGCGTGGTTCAGCCAGCCGTTGTCACGGTCCTGCACCAGCATGCCGCCGGACACCTGTTTGTACGCCAGCCCCCCAGCACGAGGGTCGGGCAGACCGGCGGTGGTCAGCAGGCGCAGGTTCTTCTTGGTGGCAAAGATCGCGCGGGCCTCGTCGCTGGCACCGGGGGCGATGACGACTTCCGTGAAAATCTTCACGATCTCTTCCGCCGTTTCGGCATCCAGCGGTTGGTTCAGCGCGACGATGCCACCAAAGGCAGAGGTCTGGTCACAGTGATAGGCGCGGAGATAGGCGTCTTTCAGGCTGCTGGCGCGACCCACGCCGCAGGGGTTGGCGTGTTTGATGATGGCGCAGGCCGGGCCCTGATCAGGGGCAAATTCGGCGACCAGTTCAAAGGCGGCGTCGGTGTCGTTGATGTTGTTGTAGGACAGTTCCTTGCCCTGCCACTGGCGGGCTGTGGCCACGCCTTCGCGCTTTGATCCGTCGGTGTAGAACGCCGCCGACTGATGCGGGTTTTCGCCATAGCGCAGGGTTTGCGCCAGTTTGCCTGCGAACGAGCGGTTGCGCGGGGCCCTTTCCTTGATCTGCCCCGCCAGCCAGGTGCTGACGGCGGTGTCATAGGCGGCGGTCTTGGCATAGGCCGACAGCGCCAGCTTCTGGCGGAAGGCAAGGCTGGTCGCGCCATTTTGCGCCTTGAGCTGATCCAGCAGTGGGGTGTAATCGGCGGGATCGGTGACCACGGCGACAAACTTGTGGTTCTTTGCCGCCGCGCGGATCATCGCGGGGCCGCCGATGTCGATATTCTCGATGCAGGTGGCGTGGTCGGCACCCTTGGCCACGGTTTCCTCGAACGGGTAGAGGTTGACGATCAACAGATCAATCGGCTCGATCCCGTGGGCAGCCATGGCGACCAGATGTTCGTCATCATCGCGCAGCGCCAGCAGCCCGCCATGCACCGCCGGGTGCAGGGTCTTGACCCGGCCATCCATCATCTCGGGAAAGCCCGTCACCTCTGACACATCACGCACCGGCAGACCGGCGGTGCGCAGCATGCCGGCGGTGCCGCCGGTGGAAATCAGCTCTACCCCCATGGCATGCAGCGCGCGGGCCAGATCGAGCAGGCCGGATTTGTCGGAAACAGAGATCAGCGCGCGGCCGATGGGGACGAGGTTGGTCATGGAGCAGCCCTTTGGTCAGAGGGGGACCGGGGTGTCATCGCGGTCCAGATCGCGGATGGCCAGCGGAGTATCCTGTGCTTTGGCCAAGGTCCAGCCGATACGGGTTTCAATCTCGGCCGCAAAGCCCGAAAGCACGATCTGTTTGCTCGCGCGCGGCTTTAGCCGGCCCCGTTCCAGATAAACCGACGGCTCCAGCGCCAGTTTCGCGCGGCTGTCATGGCGGAAAACCCAGATTTCGCCCGATTTCAGGGCGATTGAAACGGCGTTGCCGCCCATGTCGAGGGTCGAATCAGTGTCGGGGTGGAGGTGAAACCGGATCGAAAACACGATGCCCTGCAGGCCGGTGCCGGTCAGCACCTGTTCAAACCGGGCCTTGCCCTGCGGGTTCAGCGAAATCAGCGTCTCGGCCCCGACGATGTGGCGGCCATCGGACGACAGCGCCAGATCGCGGGCGTGGGTCAGCCCGTGGGTCAGCGCCCAGCCGTCATGGGCGGCATGCAAGGCCGCCCCCTCAGGCGTGGCTTGCTGGCGCAGGGTCAGCACGGCGGCGCGCTCTTCCAGCACGTCCCCCGTGCCGGTGCCAAACCGCGAGGACGACACCCCGTCGATCCCCAGCGTGGAATGTGACGGCGTGGCCCGCCCTGCCCTGCGCCATTCGGTGCCAAACGGCGCGCCTGAGCCGCAGTTGACCACCAGCGGTCTGCGGCCCGATGTCACCTCCATCGCGAGGGTGGAGGCATGGGCCGACCCACCTGCGCGCCCGCCGGGCGGGGCAGCGGCATCCAGAATGATCGAGGTGCGCCCGGCAGACAGCCGCACAAAGCCCATGGCCGGGGCATTGCCGTGGCCCAGCGGCTTTTGCGGGCGGATGCCGGCACTGGCAAGGGCCTGATCCAGCCGCCCTTCGGCGCCTTTGCCGCCACCGTGAAACCGCGCCAGCCCGCCATCGGCGTGGCGCAGGGCGCGCAGGGTGGGGGCGATGCGCTCGATGGCATCAAGATGATCATTCGGGACCGGATGGCCTGCTTCGGTCAGGGCCTGCGCGGCCCAGTTCAGCAGGGTGAACACCTCCAGCAGCTCTTCGGGGTTGCGGGTGGTGATGCCGCCGCCGGCATCCACCTCGGCCCGCGCCTCGGTGGCGAGGGCGGCAACGGCGGGGGCGACCAGCGGCTCCATCCCGATCAGCGACAGACCGGCGTAGACAAGCCCGGTCAGCGCCTCGAACCGGGGCAGGCCGGGGGCGGCACGCGCCCAATGACGTGACAGGTAACGGGTCTGCACGGTCAGCGCGCGGTAATAGGCTTCGGTGGCCGGGCGGTCAGCCCCGTTGAGCAGGAACAGCGCATGGTGGATCCAGCGGATCACCCGTCGCCCGGTCAGATCGGGCGTCCAGCCGGGGCCTCGGCCCGCGCCGAACCGGGCAATCCAGTCTGTCGTCCAGCCTTGGGCGCGGGCACGGGCCTGTGCATCGCCCAGCGCGGCCAGATCATCCAGCCAGACAAAGCCCTGCAATTCGGCGGCATAATCGGCGTCGGGCGGGTCGATATCCCACAGCCCGGCACCGGGGGATTCGATCAGATGGCCCGCGAACAGGAAATTGCCCGCCACCAGCTGCCGCCCCTTCGCCACCAGACCGATGGAGCGAGGTTCGGGAGAGGAGGAAAAGCCCTGCGCCACAGGGCCACGCGCGGCACGCCAGACGGCAAGGCGCGCGCGCCAGCCGCCCGCGCCAAAGCTGCCCTGAGATGCGCGATGTGCCGCCATAAGGTTCCGCCCGCCCTGCCCGCCCGGGTTCCCGGTGCTTGTCAGGTTTGAGCATAGCCGATGCGCGGGGTCTGTGTCACGCAAGTAGAACGCAAACCCCGCGCGGCGCAGCTCAGGCCAGATGATCGACGCGGTTAAGGTATTGGACCAGACCCTGCACCTGATCCATCCACGCCGCGATCAGTTTGGGGTCATGCGGGGCGGGATGCACCCCGGCGGCGATTTCGCGCCGGACCACCGCCTCAACCCCCAGCGACACCGGGACCGAGACCAGCCGCGCCATGGCGGTGCCGCGCGCATCGCCTGCGGCGTCCATCGCCCATGTCTCATGGAACACCGGCTTGCCGTCGCGTTCGGCTTTCAGTGACACGAACAGAACCACGCGGTCAGGCTCATCCGGGGCGTAGGAATTGTCTTTCAGCAGCGCATTGGCACGGTCGGTCAGGGCTTTGTCGATCTCGGCGGGGGATGCCCCCTCCAGCGCCTCGATTTCGGCAAAGATCGGGGCCCACGCCTCGGCCCAGCCGTTCAGCCGGATGGTGCCGCGCACGAAATCGCGCAGTTTCCAGGCCGGATCAAAGCGGTAGTCCGCGACAAAGGGCAGGCTGTCGCGGTTGGGGTAAACCTCGAACGATTCAGGGTTCGGCAGCGGCGCGTCATAGGCAGTGATCGCATCCCACGGGCGGCTGACCCGCAGTTCGGAGAAGTTGCGCAACGAGCGCGAGGGCGAGCGCAAGGCTTTGAGCACGCCAGCCGGGGCCCATGAGAATTTGTAGCGGAACGCATTGGGCTGTTTCGGGACACCGCCGCAATAGCTGGTAAAGCTGAGAATGTTGTCGGCGTGATAGCCATCGCTGGCGCGATAGCGCGCCACCAGATCATGCGCCATCAGGTGGTCGATGCCGGGGTCGAGGCCGATCTCGTTCAGTGACACCAGACCCTTCTCGCGGAACTGCCCATCCAGCGCGCGCATGTCCGGCGCGATGTAGCTGGAGGAGACAAAGTTTGCATCTTTCTGCAAGCAAAGCTGCGCAATCGGCACGTGCTGATCTGCGGGCAGCATGGAAATGGCGATGTCGCCGGGGTGCAGCGCATCGGACAGCGCCTGCAGGGAAAAGGCGCGGATGTCGGTGGCGATGTCGCCCACCGCCTCGCGCGCCTTGTCGACCGTGCGGTTCCACACCACCACGTCATGCCCGCCGTCAATCAGCCGCCGCAGACCGGGGATCGAGGACAGGCCGGTGCCGCACCAATGAATTGTCATGTGTATGTTCCCGTCAGACTGTTGCGATGTGGCGGTCAAATTCCGCCTTTGCCCGGCCCCAGACGCCCGCATCCAAAGCCGTCAGCGTCAGCAGGCTGGGCAGAAGCTGGGCTGCGTAATCCTCGCTCGACTCGACTGGCAGCAGCGAGGGCAGGTTGTCGATGGCGGTCACGTCCAGCGGCGGGTGTTCGGCCACGCGCAGCGCGGGGGCCGACCAGTCGGTGGCGCGGTCATAGACCTTGATCGGCGAGAAATCCGAGGTCGGATCGCAGGCGATGTCGCCGATCACGGTCAGCGCGCGGGATTCGGTTTTTGCGGATGCAGGCACGAACACCGGACAGCCGGGGCGGGCGAGGATGCAGTTGAGGAATATCTCGTGCTGCAGCACTTCCGGGAACGGGCCGCCGCTGGCGGTCTCGGCCATGTCCCATTTGGTGACGGTGACGCCCAGGGCTTCGCACAGGTCGCTGGCCCCGGTGCCAACGCGGCCCAGCGCGCCGATGACGATGGCGCGGGGGCGCAGCATGGAGTGCATTTCGGCGGCCAGATCATCGAGCAGCGCCTGACGCCCCGGATATTTGGCAACCGGGCCGATCAGCGCGCCGCGCTGTTGCGCGGCCCAGGTTTTCAGTGCGACGGCGGCCCCGGCATAGCCCGCCCAATAGCCAAAGGCGGCGACGCGGCGGCCGTCTTCGTTGACCAGATATTCCAGATCATAGAGCGTGCCGCCCCCGGCCCTGAACCGCCGCAGCAGCTCCTGCCCTGCAGGCTGGCCCTTGTAGGCGTGGCCGAACATGATGTGGCGGTGCGTCAGCGGGGTGGCGTCTTCGGGCAACTCCTTTAGCCCGAAGATGATGGCATCGGCGGGCGCCTGCGGCCAGGTGTTTTCTTCGGCAATCTCAACCCCGGCCTGCACATAGCCCTCAATCGGGATCGCGCGGACCGAGGATTTCTCGACCGTCACCCGCAAGCCTGCCTGCACCAGTGCGGCGGCCCCTTCGGGCGTCAGGCCCACGCGTTCCTCATTCGGGCGCTGTTCGGCCCGGACCCAGAGATGTGTCATACGGTTGTTCCTTCGGTAACATAGCCGCGCCGCATCGCCCGCTTGCGCCACCGCTCGGCGGCCATGCAGGCATCGCGCAGGTTTGAGAACCAGACCAGCAGATGCTGCCCGCCCCGCCCCTTTGGCCCCCATTCGCGGACCACGGAATATTCGCCGAACAGGTTATAAGCGACCTCGACCCGGTAAAAGCGGGCGCGGGATTCGGCGGTGCGGGTCATGAGAAAGGTCAGCAAAAGGTGGCCTCCATCTGGTCTTTCGGGTTCAGAGTTATCAGATATGACAGCGGGAAACAGGGGGGAAAGCGATGCGCAAAGGGATGCTGGCACTGGTCGGCCTCGCACTGGCAGGGGCGCTGGGGTGGTGGTGGCAGGGGCGTCTAGCCAAGCCGCTGACGCCCGAGGTGGTGGCCGCGCGGCTGGCGGTGCCGGTGGCAGCACCGACGGGGCCGGTGGCGGTGTATCACCTTGGGCATTCGCTGGTGGGGCGCGATATGCCCGCGCTGCTGGCGCAGATGGCGGGGCATGATCACGCCAGCCAGCTGGGCTGGGGCAGCAGTCTGAAGGATCATTGGACCGGCACCGTCGCGGGGTTTGACACCGAGAATGCGCATGCCGACCACCGCCCGGCGGCGGAGGCTTTGGACAGTGGCGATTACCCGGTGGTGGTGCTGACCGAGATGGTCGAGATCCGCGATGCGATCCGCTATCACGACAGCGCCCGGCATCTGGCGCTGTGGGCTGCGCGCGCGCGCAATGCGCGGCCGGATGTGCGGCTGTATCTGTATGAGACATGGCACCGCACCGATGACCCCGAGGGCTGGCTGGAGCGGATTGACCGCGATGGCGCGCGCTATTGGCAGGGCGATCTGCTGGCGGGCGCGATGGCACAGGGCGGGGTGGGCGATATTTACGTGATCCCCGGCGGCCCGGTGATGGCGGCGGCGGTGCGCGCGATCGAAGCGGGGGAGGTGCCCGGTCTGACCAGCCGTGACGATCTGTTTGCGCGGGATGAAAAGGGCGCGGTGGATACGATCCACTTCAATGATGTCGGCGCCTATCTGATGGCGCTGACCCATTATGCGGTGATCTATCAGCGCAGCCCGGAGGGCCTGCCGCAGGATCTGAGCCACGCCGATGGCAGCCAGATCACGGGGCTGTCGGAAGACACCGCGCAAGCCCTGCAACGGATAGTCTGGGACACGGTTTTTCGCTATGGTCTGACAGGCATGTCAAACGGTTAAGGTGACACGGTGGGATTTCTTGCGCTGTTGACGGATGTTCTGTTTGTGGGTCACAGCCTGATCGGGCCGGATCTGCCACCTCTGGTCGAGGGCGGGTTGCGGCTGATGGAACGGCCCGCGAGCGTTTCAGCGCAGATCATCAACGGCGCGCCGCTGCGGTTCAACCTGGAGAACTCGGCCACGGCCGAAGGCGTGGATGCCCGGGCCGAACTGGCCAAGGGCCAGACCGAGGTGCTTATCCTGACCGAGGCAATCCCACTGGCCGAACACCTGCGCTGGAACGACACGCCGGGGGCGATTGCGGCTTTCGCAGAGCTGGCGCGGGCGGGCAATCCCGACGTGCGGGTGTTTGTCTATGAGACATGGCACAGCCGCACTGGCGCGGTGGTGGAGGGCGACCCGAACTCGGCCCTACCCTGGCGCGAGCGGCTGACGGCGGATCTGCCGCTGTGGGAGGGGGCCTTGCGCGACTCCGGCGCAGACGTGGCACTGATCCCGGCGGGGCAGGCGATGGCGCGGCTGGCGGATGCGGTGGCGGCAGGCACGGTGCCGGGGGTCGCGTCGATGGATGCCTTCTTTTCCGACGACATTCATCCGTCGGACAAGGGCAGGTATTTCGTGGCACTGGTGCATATGGCCGCGATCACCGGCACCTCACCCGAGGGGTTGCCCGCGCAGATGACCCGCACTTGGCAAAGCCGGGAGGCGGTGATTGCCGCTGATCTGGCGGCGGTGCTGCAACGACTGGCCTGGGAGGCGGTGAGCGGGTATTCCCCCGCTGCGGCGACAGCTGCGGCCGGGCCTGCACAAGGTCCGGTGCAGGCGGCAGTGGACGCACCTGAGGCCGAGGCGGTAGACCCTGTGCCCGCCCCTGCCCCGCCCATGGCGCAGGCCGTGATTGACCCGGCGGTGCTGACGCCGATCACCAACCCGAACCTTGCGCTGGGGCTGCATGGCATCACCGACTGGTCGGTGCAGCAGCCTTTCCTTGATGTGATGAAAACCGCCCGCGAATGGACCGGGCATCTGCCCGGCCAATATGGCGGCTGGGACCATGACCGGCTGGCAGCGGCGGGGGCCTTGGGGCCAAATGGCTGGCCCATCGCCATTCCGCCCGAGATCACCGGGATTTCAACGCTGGTGCTGGTGGACCTGCCCGCGGATGCGGGTGGCGTGGCCGGGCGGTATCTGGTGACTTACGCGGGCAAGGGCGGATTGCGGATCGAGGGCCGGGCGCAGAATGTGGTCATCGGCGACGGGATGGCGCAGTTTGACTTCACCCCCGGTGAGGGCGGGGTGGTGCTGACACTCGATGCCATCGACGCCGTGGACCCGATCCGCGAGATTGTCATCGTGCGCGAGGACCGGGCGGCGCTGCTGGCGCAGGGGCAGATCTTCAACCCCGACTGGCTGAGCCGGTTGCGCGGGGTGAAAACCATCCGGCTGATGGACTGGATGCGCACCAATGACAGCAAGCTGGCGCATCTGGAGGATCGACCGAAGCCAGAGGATTACACCTGGACCCGGATCGGCGCGCCGGTCGAGGTGATGGTGGCGCTGGCCAATGAGCTGGATGCCAACCCGTGGTTTACGATGCCGCATCTGGCGAGCGATGCTCTGGTGCGGTTTTACGCAGAAACCGCGCGCGACGGTCTGGAACCGGGGCTGGTGGCGCATGTCGAATTTTCCAACGAGGTCTGGAACTGGCAGTTCGATCAGGCGGCCTGGGCCGAGGAACAGGGCCGGATACGCTGGGGCGGCGACTCGAAATGGGTGCAGTATTATGCGCTGCGCGCGGGCGAGGTTGCGACGCTCTGGGCCGATGTTTATGGCGATGAGGCAAGCACGCGGCTGGTGCGCATTCTGGCAACACAGACCGGCTGGCTGGGGCTGGAAGATCAGATCCTGACCGCGCCCGATGTGATCGCCGAGGGCGGGGTGGCCCCCGCGACCCTGTTCGATGCCTATGCCATCACCGGCTATTTCAGTGCTTTGCTGGGCAGCGATGAAAAGGCCGCCATGGTCCGCGACTGGATCGCCGAGTCAGAGGCAGCAGCCCGCACGGTGGCGCAGGCGCAGGGGCTACAAGCGGCAGAGGCGGAAGCCTTTGTCGCCGCGCACCGCTTTGACCTTGCGGTGGCAAGGGCGGTGCCCGAGCTGGAAAGTGGCGCGGTGACCGGAAAGCCGGAGGACAGCGTGGCCGATTACCTGACCCGCACCTTGCCGCATCAGGCGCAGGCGGCGGCGGCGCATGGGTTGCGGTTGATGATGTATGAAGGCGGCAGCCATGTGGTGGGGCATGGCGCGCAGGTCGATGACGATCTGCTGACCGCGTTTTTCGTGCATCTGAGCTATACGCCCGAGATGGCGCAACTGTATGACCGCATGCTGCAAGGCTGGACGGCGGTGACGCCGGAGCCGTTCAACGCCTTTGTCGATCTGGCCAGCCCGGGCAAATGGGGCAGCTGGGGCGCGCTGCGGCATCTGGGCGATGACAACCCGCGCTGGCAGGTTCTGGCCAAGGGGTGCAATGGGTGCTGAGCGTGATCATCCCGGCCTCGAACGAGGCAGGCTATATCGGCGCGTGTCTGCGCCATCTGTGCGCCTCGGATGCGGCGGGGGTGCAGGTGATCGTGGTGGCGAATGGCTGTCGCGACGCCACCGCCGACGTGGCACGCGAGACGCTGGCCGCGCAGCTGCCCGAGGGCTGGACCAGCACGGTGCTGGATCTGGCACAAGGCTCCAAACCCGGCGCGCTGAACGCGGGCGATGCGGCGGCGCTGCATCCGGTGCGGGTCTATCTGGATGCCGATGTGGTGGTGTCGCCGGGTCTGCTGTCGGCGTTGGTGGCTGTGTTGGCGGCGGAGGCCCCGCGCTATGCCAGCGGCACGCCGGTTATTCCTGCCGCCCAAAGCGCGGTGACCCGCGCTTATGCGCGCTTCTGGCAGCGGCTGCCGTTCAACCAGACGGCAGCGCCCGGCTATGGCCTGTTTGCGGTGAATGCGACGGGGCGGGCAAGGTGGGGGGCGTTTCCGGCGATCATTTCGGACGATACCTTTGTGCGGTTGCAGTTTCTGCCCGATGAGCGGGTGCAGGTTGCTGACCCCTATCTCTGGCCGATGATCGAGGGGTTTGCCGCGCTGGTCCGGGTCCGCAGGCGACAGGATGCCGGGGTGCGCGAGCTGGAAGCGCAGTATCCGGCGCTGCTGGCGCGCGAGGGCAAACCGGCGCTGACCAAAGCCGCGCTGCTGCGGCTGGCGCTGGCGGACCCGGTTGGGTTTGCCTGCTATGGCGCCGTGTCGCTGGCGGTGCGGATGCGGCGCGGCGGGGCGGGGTTTACGCGCGGGCGGTAAGCGTGGCGCGGCCCCCCACCCCATCCCTCCCCACAAGGGGGAGGGGGCCGCTTGTTGGGTGTGTTGCTCTGCACGCCATCACTCACCGCTTGTTTGCGCGTTGATCAGGTCCGGCTTTCCAGAACCGTGATCAACGCCCGCGCCTCTGGCGTGGGCGGGGCCTCGACCCGGGTGTAGTCGCGACAATCGGGGCTGCGCGTCACCAGTTTAAGCTCGACCATGGTGCGGCGCAGGATGGCGGCATCGCCAAAGCTGTGCCAGCGGTTCAGGGTGTCGCTGATCTGACGCTCGGTCAGGACGACCCGTGCCGGAAGCCGTGCCCAGAGCGCCCGGACCGCGAGGCGCTGCAGGCCGGTGCGGGCGGGCCATGTGGCCAGCCTGCCCTGCGGATCGAAATGGCGCAGGACGGCCGCAATCTGGGCCTGATCAATGGCGGGTGCGGGAGGATGCTGCACCGCTGTTTGCGTGGCGCGCAGGTGCTGCACGTTGCGAAAGCCAGCGGCGCGGGCAACGATGTTCATCAGGGCCAGATGACCGGGCGGAGTCGGTTGAGCCTGCAGATGCTGGCGCAGAGATTTGGTAAAGGCCGACAGATCGGCCACGGGCAAAGGCGTGACGGTTCTGGAAGGAACAGGTTTGGGGCTGACGGTCTGCGTCATGACATCCTCATGGTCAGGCCCTTGCGTATCGGAGTCACCGGCTTGCGATCGGGCCCCATGGGGACAAGGATCGGGTATAGTCCGCAGGTTTAGCTGGCCTGATGGCCCGGTGACGTCTGGGTGAACTGCTGACCCGTGCGCAGTCTAGCGCGGCAGGCGGGGGCACGTAAAGCCCCGCCACACCACCGGCTTACAGATCAAAGGTCGCAAACACCGGCACGTGATCTGACGGTTGCAGCCAGCCCCGCACCGGCCGCAGGATGCGGCTGGAGTGGCCGGCATTGGCGATATCGGGCGAGGCCCAGATGTGATCGAGCCTGCGGCCCTTGTCGGCGGCATCCCAGTCGGCGGCGCGGTAGGACCACCAGCTGTAAAGCAGGCCCTCGGGGATATCCTTGCGGGTGATGTCCTGCCAACTGCCCGCCTCCATCACCTGATTGAGATGCTCGACCTCGACCGGGGTGTGGCTGACGATTTTCAGCAGGGCCTTGTGGCTCCAGACATCATCTTCACGCGGGGCGATGTTCAGGTCGCCGACGAGGATGGCGCGGTCTGGTTTGTCCCAGCGGCACCATTCGCGCATGTCGGTCAGGAAATCGAGTTTCTGGCCGAATTTCGGGTTCAGCTCGCGGTCGGGAATGTCACCGCCTGCGGGAACATAGCAATTGTGGATCGTCACGCCGTTTTCCAGCCGGGCGGCGACGTGGCGGGCATGGCCCATCGCGGCGAAGTCACGCTCACCGGCATCCATGATCGGCAGTTTCGACAGGATCGCGACGCCGTTGTAGCCCTTTTCGCCGCGCGCGACCATGTAGCGGTAGCCAAGCGCCTGAAACTGCTCCACCGGGATTTTCTCGACCGGGCTTTTGCATTCCTGCAGGCACAGGATGTCGGGCGATTCTTCGGCCATCAGACGCGCCACCAGACCTTCGCGCAGGCGGACGGAATTGATGTTCCAGGTGGCGAGGGTGAAGGTCATGCGGGTCTCCTTTTGTTGGGCGCAGGTTAGGCGGCAGGCGCGCGCTTCTCAACCCTTGTCGTGGCTGTGCGATTACGCAAAGCTGCGCAAAACGGGGGGCGCGCATGCTGCTGGCAAAGAACCGCAATTACCGGCTGGTGTTTTCGGCCTCGGTTGTGTCGAACCTTGGGGACGGGGTTCTGGCGCTGGCGCTGCCCTGGCTGGCGACGGTGCTGACCCGCGATCCGATGCTGGTGGCGCTGGTCGCCATGGCGCAGCGCCTGCCGTGGTTGCTGTTTGCGTTGCCTGCCGGGGTGTGGACCGACCGGGCCGATCATCGCGGCCTGATCTGGCGCGCCGATGCGGTGCGGGCGGTGATGGCCGCGGGCATCCTGATGCTGGCGCTGTCGACCACCCCGGATCAGGCGCTGCTGATCTGGCCACTGGCGCTGCTGGCGTTCCTGCTGGGCGCGGTGGAGGTCATCCGGGACAATGCGGCGCAAACCATCCTGCCATCGGTCGTGGCAAGTGCCGATCTGGAGCGGGCGAATGGTCAGATGTGGAGCGCAGAGAAGGTCACCGGCGATTTCATCGGGCCGCCGCTGGCCGGGGTGCTGATCGGGCTGGGGCTGGCGGTGCCGTTCGGCTTTGATGTGCTGACCTTTGCACTGTCGGCGGGGCTGATTTGGCTGATTGCGATGCCGCCGCGTGCGCTGCCGGTGCCACAGACGTTCTGGCCGGCGCTGCGCGAGGGGATTGTCTGGATCCGGGCGCAGCCGGTGATCCTGACGCTGGCGCTGATGCTGGGGGCGGTGAATTTCCTGCATATGGGCGCGTTCACCATGCTCGTGCTCTATTCGCAGGAGGTGCTGGGGCTGGGCGCCGCTGGCCACGGGCTCCTGTTGACCGTGGGCGCGGCGGGCGGCGTGATCGGCGGGCTGATCGCGCCCGCGATTGCAAAACGGCTGGGGATGAAGGCAAGCCTGCTGCTGGCGCTGGCGGGGTTCGGGACAGGGTATCTGGTGATGGCGGTGTCTGCCAACGCCGTCACGGCAGCGGCGGCGCTGTTTGTCGAGGCGGTGGCGTCGATGCTGTGGAATGTGGTCACGGTGTCGTACCGGCAACGCATCATTCCGGCGGGCATTCTGGGCCGGGTGAACAGCATTTACCGGTTTTTCGGCTGGGGCTCGATGCCGTTTGGCGCGCTGGCGGGCGGGCTGATCGTGACCATGGCACAGCCGGGTCTGGGCCGCGACATGGCGCTTCGGTTGCCGTTTGTGGTGGCGGCGGCGGGGATGGTGCTGGTTGCGGTGGTGGCTATGCTGCGCATCCCCCGGCGGGTGTGACCGGTGCAAAAAAGCCCGGACCATCCGGTCCGGGCAAAAGTTTCAAAGGGGAGGTATCTGAAAAACCCCGAAAGCCGCTTCTGGTTCCCTGAAAGCTGAAAGCCCCGATGTTTGGGCAAAAAAAGGCCGGGCACAAGGCCCGGCCAGGTCCAACAGGGAGGTGCCGTGCCATAACCCCGACACGACAAGGGGAACTCATGTCTTCATACTCAACCCTAAAGGTATAATAAGGGTGAATGCGGCGGCAATAGGACGTTAGGCCACCAGCCGATATCCGCCGCTTTCTGTGACCAAAATGCGCGCATTTGAGGGATCGGGTTCGATCTTCTGCCGCAAACGGTAGATATGCGTCTCTAATGTGTGGGTCGTAACCCCGGCGTTATAGCCCCAGACCTCGTGCAGCAGCACATCGCGCGCCACAACCCCTGATTGCGCCCGATACAGGAACTTCAGGATATTGGTCTCTTTTTCCGTCAGCCGGATCTTTTTTTCCTTCTCATCCAGCAGCATTTTCTGCGCCGGTTTGAAGGTATAGGGGCCGAGCTGGAAAATCGCGTCTTCGGATTGTTCATGCTGACGCAGCTGGGCGCGGATACGGGCCAGAAGTACGGGAAATTTGAATGGCTTTGTCACGTAATCATTCGCGCCAGCGTCCAGCCCCAGAATGGTATCCGAATCGCTGTCATGGCCGGTCAGCATCAGGATCGGGCATTTGACGCCCTGTTTGCGCATGCGGCGGCACAGCTCGCGACCGTCAGTGTCTGGCAGGCCGACATCGAGGATCACCAGATCGTACAGCGCGGCCTTGGCCTTTTCCATGCCTTCGGCACCGGTGCTGGCCTCAAACACATCGAAATCTTCGGTCATGACCAACTGCTCGCTCAGCGCTTCGCGCAGATCGTCGTCGTCATCCACCAGCAGGATCTTGCGCAGTTGCGCCATGGGGGCCTCCTTTGTTCGTCTTGGATATCACATGAGCGTGCGTGATCCGGCTCACAAGAATTGTAACCTTTGGCTCACGCGGACGTGTCGGCTGCGGTGGATATGTTTCAATTCCGTAATTCCCCGGCTAGAGATAGCGACAGGAGAGCACCAATGACCCTGGCACCCACCATCATCGAACGGCTGACCCGCGCGCGGGGCGATCTGCGCATGGGCGTGCCCGTTGTGCTGGCGGCAGACGGGCGCGCGGCGCTGGTGGTGGCGGTCGAGGCGCTGACGGCAGAGCGGCTGGCCGCGTTGCGCGATCTTGGCGCGGCGGAACTGGCCCTGACGGCGCGGCGGGCCGAGACGCTGAAGGCGCGGGCCTATGACGGCGATCTGGCGCGGATCATGGTGCCCGCCGATGCGGGGGTCGAATGGCTGCGCGCGCTGGCCGATCCGGCGGATGATCTGCGGATGCCGATGAAAGGGCCGCTGCGGTCATTGCGCGACGGCGCGGCGGATCTGCACCGCGCGGCTATAGCGCTGGCCAAGTCGGGGCATCTTTTGCCTGCCGCGCTGCTGGTGCCGGTCAGCAAGGGGCTGGCACTGGCGGCAGAACTGGGGCTGACCTTTTTGCCGCTGGATGCGGTGGCCCCTGCCCTGCTGCAATTGTCACCGCTGCATGAGGTGACATCGGCCCGTTTGCCGATGATGGCGTCGCAAGCCGGGCGGGTGCATATCTTCCGCCCCGAAGATGGCGGGGATGAACACTATGCCATCGAGATCGGCCAGCCCGACCGCAAGGCCCCGGTGCTGGCGCGGCTGCATTCGGCCTGTTTCACCGGCGATGTGCTGGGATCGCTGAAATGCGATTGCGGCCCTCAGTTGCGCGCCGCTTTGGCCCAGATGGGGGCCGAGGGGGCGGGGGTACTGCTGTACCTCAACCAAGAGGGGCGCGGGATTGGCCTTGCCAACAAGATGCGCGCCTATTCCTTGCAGGATCAGGGCTTTGATACGGTAGAGGCCAATCACCGGCTGGGGTTTGAAGATGACGAGCGCGATTTCCGTATCGGGGCCGATATTCTGCGGCGGATGGGGTTTTCGGCGGTGCGACTGTTGACCAACAACCCCAAGAAGCTGGCGATGATGGAATCGTGCGGCGTGCAGGTGGTGGAACGGGTGCCGCTGAAGGTGGGCCAGACCGCGCAGAACGCGGGCTATCTGGCGACCAAGGCGGCGAAATCGGGGCACCTGCTGTGACGCCGCTTGATCTGGTGGTCACGCGCGGGGGTGCGCGGTTTCTGGGGCGGCGCTTTCCATGCTCGGTCGGGCGCGGTGGCATTGTGCCCGCGCGCGACAAGCGCGAGGGCGATGGGGCGACACCATCGGGCAAGCACCGGATTGTCGGGATGCTCTATCATCCGGCGCGGCTGACTCCGCCTGCCGATTGGGCGCTGCCCACCGCCCCTGCCGATCGCTGGTCGGATGACAGCACTGATCCCGACTACAACCTGATGGTGCGCCTGCCGCACAGGTTCAGACATGAGCGGCTGCAACGGGCGGACCCTCTGTATGATCTGATCCTGATCACCGACTGGAACTGGCCGCAGGCCGAGCCGGGGCGTGGCTCGGCGATTTTCATCCACACATGGCGCAGACCGCGCTTTCCCACGGCGGGCTGCGTTGCCTTTGCGCGGCCAGATCTGCTGTGGATCGCCGCGCGCATCCGCCACCAGACCCGACTGATCATCCGGGGGTAACCTCTTTCCAAACCGCTTTGGCTTGCTTATTCTGCCGCTGCAAACAGGGAGAGCACAGCATGGCCAAGGCAGCGGCATCGGCGGATGACGAGATTTTCGCGCTGCGGCTGGAGCGGTCTGCCCCCGATCTGTGGCCGATGCTGGAGGCGCTGTATGGCCGCCACCCGGCCTTTGACGCCTTTCGCGCCAATCTGCTGAAGGCGCTGCAAAAGGCCTGGGCGGCGCGGCCCGCCGATCTGAAACGGCTTGATCTGAAACGCGATCTGGAACCCGACTGGTTTCAGCGCCCGGATATGGCGGGCTATGTGTTCTACATCGACCGGTTCGCAGGCAATCTGCGCGGGGTGCTGGACAAGCTGGATTATCTGACTGATCTGGGCATCACCTATGTGCATTTCATGCCCTGCCTGAAGCCGCGCCCCGGCGACAGTGACGGCGGCTATTCGGTGATGGATTACCGCCAGATCAACCCCGCCTATGGCACGATGGCGGATTTCGAGGCGGTCAGCGCGGCGCTGCGGGCGCGGGGCATGTCGCTGTGCATTGATCTGGTGCTGAACCACACCGCCAAGGAACATGCCTGGGCGAAGAAAGCGGCCAAGGGCGATGCGCGCTACCAGGATTATTACCTGATGTTCGACTCCGCCGAAATGCCGGAGCGCTATTCGGAAACGCTGGTCGAGGTGTTTCCCGAGCATGCGCCGGGGAATTTCACCCACTACCCGGAGTTCGGCAAATGGGTCTGGACCACCTTCAACGAACACCAGTGGGACCTGAACTGGGCCAATCCGCAGGTGTTTCTGGAGATCGTGGAGATCATGCTGCATCTGGCCAATCGCGGGGTGGATGTACTGCGGCTGGATGCGGTGGCGTTTATGTGGAAGCGGCTGGGCACCCGCTGCCAGTCGGAGCCCGAGGTGCATATGCTGTTGCAGGCGCTGCGGGCCTGTTCGCGCATTGCCGCCCCGGCGGTCATTCATCTGGAGGAGGCGATCGTCTCGCCCGCCGAGATGCTGCCCTATCTGGGGCGTGGCCAGCATGATGGCAAAGAGGGCAACCTTGCCTATCACAACAGCCTGATGGTGCAGTTCTGGAGTGCCTTGGCCACGCGCGACACCCGGCTGATGCGGCATGTGCTGGCCACGCATTTCCCCGAAACCCTGCGCAACGCCACCTATGCCACCTATATCCGCTGCCACGATGATATCGGCTGGGCGGTGACGGATGAGGATGCGCAGGCCGTCGGCATGTCCGGTCCGGCGCACCGGGGGTTTTTGTCGGACTTTTTTGAGGGCAGCTTTCCGGGCTCGTTTGCCCAGGGCGCGCTGTTTCAGGTGAATGAGGAAACCGGCGACAAGCGCATTTCCGGCAGCTTTGCCGCGCTGGCGGGGCTGGAGCGGGCGCAGGCGGCAGGCGATGTGGCGGGGGTAGAAATGGCGGTGCAGCGGATGCTGATGGGGCATGCGCTGATTGCCAGCTTTGGCGGTATCCCGTTGATCTATATGGGCGATGAGCTGGCCCTGCCCAATGACTACGGCTATCTGCAGGTCGCAGCGCACGCGCATGACAGCCGCTGGGTGCATCGGCCACAGATGGATTGGCAGGCCGTGGCGCGGCGGGATGACGATAACACACCGGCAGCGCAGGTGTTCTGGGGCACGCGGCATATTCTGGCGCGCAGGCGTACGGTAGCGGCCCTGCATGCGGGCAACGGCACGAGGGTCGTGTTTCCCGACGCGCAGGGCGTGTTTGCGTTTCAGCGGCTGGCCCCGACCGGGGTGGTGCTGTGCATGTTCAACTTTACCGAACACTGGCAGCACATTCCCGAAGATTGGGTCCGCGCGCAGGGGGTCAGCCTGATGCATGACGCGCTGTCGGATCACCCGGTCGAGACGCATCAAGGCGCAGTGGCGCTGCCACCCTATGCGCGGGTCTGGTTGACCTGAACGGCCGATGATCCGGCAGTGCGGCGTTTACGCCGGAAGAGCCGCACCATAATCACGTGCGCCGAAAATGGCGCTGCCGACGCGGATGTGGGTCGCGCCATGCGCAATGGCGGCCTCAAAATCGCTGCTCATCCCCATCGACAGACCGGCAAGGCCGTTGCGCGCGGCCATTTGCGCCAGCATGGCAAAATGCGGGGCAGAGTCCTCACCTTCGGGCGGGATGCACATCAGGCCCTGAACCGGCAGATCCATCGCGCGGCATCGGGTGATGAACGCATCGGTATCATCCGGCAGAATGCCTGCCTTTTGCGGCTCGGCCCCGGTGTTGACCTGCACGAACAGCTGCGGGCTGGCCCCGCGCGTTTGCGCCAGTTTTGCCAGCTTTTCGGCCAGTGACAGGCGGTCGAGGGTGTGGATGGCGTCAAACAGCTCTGCCGCGACCTTTGCCTTGTTGGTCTGCAACGGGCCGATCATATGGACCTGCACCGCACCAAAACGGTCGCGCAGGTCGGGCCATTTCGCAACCGCCTCTTGCACATAGTTTTCGCCAAACAGCCGGTGGCCCTGTTCCAGCACATCGACCACCCGTTCCAGCGGCTGCACCTTTGACACGGCAATCAGCTGCACCGATGTGGGCGCGCGGCCTGCGGCGGCGCAGGCTTGGGTCAGACGGGACTGGATGGCGGCAAGGGACATGGGAAACCTTTCGAAGGAGCGGTTGCCTCCCCATAGCACAAAAGAAAAGAGCGGGCACAAGGCCCGCTCTTTCCATCACACTGATCGGTTAAGATCAGAACGTGAACTTCACGCCGAGGTCAGCAACTGGCTTGGTGCCAGCGACGTTGTTGTCAACGATGCCGCCTTCAACGGTAGCACCGCCACCGAGGCTGTAAGCAGCGCCGAGGCCGTAGCCGGTTGCGCTGGAAGCGCCAACTTCGGTGCGCTTGACATAGGCTTTCAGGGTCAGAGCGTCCATGGAGTGGGACACGCCCAGACCGTAGTGCTTCAGGCCCGAAATAGCGCCCGAACCGTCACCGTAGTAAGCTTTCAGGGTGGTGGTGCCGAAGGTGGCCTCACCGCCGATGATCAGGTGCTTGGCGGAAGCGCCAACCGTCGGATCAGCAACTTCGTAGCCGAGCGACACCGAGTAGGCGTCAACAGCGTACTTCACACCAACCGAGTAAGCTTGCGTGCCGTCGAAAGCAGCGCCGGACAGGTTGTTGTTGCCGTCGTTCATACCCAGAGCGAAGGTCAGACCGCCGGTCGAGTAGGTGTACAGAGCGCCCGGGTTGCCAGCGTTTGCATAGATGACGCCGTCGCCGGTCAGGAACAGAATGTCGTTGTCGTTTGCGTCCAGGATCAGGCCGCCGGACAGATCGGTGAAACCGATTTCTGGCAGGTCGCCGATGACTTCTTCAGCAGCACCAACCACGTCGCCCATCGCCAGTTTGCCAAAGGCACCCGAGATGAACACGTTGCCAGCAGCGCCAGCTGCAGCCGGACCAGCGTTGTCAGCACGGAAGGTACCGCCGAATGCCAGGCCGCCATCGGTTTCGCCCGACATGGTGAACACAGCGCGGATACGGCTGGAGAACTGCAGTTTGTCGGAAGCGGCGTTGCCGTTATACACAACACCCATACGGCCGTTGCCCGACAGAGTGACTTCAGCAGCGGCGACGGTGGCGGTCATTGCCAGAACGGTCGTCGCGAGAAGAACTTTTTTCATGTTATTCCCTCTTTCCTCAAGGTAAGCCCGCCGCAGGGGAATCCGCAGTCGGAATGATGGTGTTTTCTACCCAGACCCGGATGATTGCAACGACGACCACCACTGCCACAGAAAAACCGGGAGGGCGTGGTGCAGCAATGCCACAGATGGCCGGGGTGGCCGGGGCCCTCGTCTGTATCTCTCCTGTATAAGGCGTGCCCGCGTGCGCCTGCTGGCTGTGAAAAGCCTTGGCACGCCCCAAGGGCTAGGCTAGACAACCATCTAAAGAGATTGCGGGGGTGCGGATGTTCTTTCACCGTCTGGCACGGGTTGTCATTTTGACCGGAGTGGTCGGCGGGCTTGCGGCCTGTGGCGGCGGGTTTGCCAGTGGCGACAGCGGGTTGTTCCGCCGGTCCCCCGGTATTCCCAGCGAACGCCAGCTGGACCAGAAGGCCCGCGCCGATGCCCAGCGTGAGGCATTGGCCCGCGCCTCGGGTGAGGATGAGCGTGGCTCGACCATCTGGGATCTGTTCCGCAACAGCGATGACCCGAACACCACGGTCGAGGTGAACAAGTATCTCTGGCAGGCCAGCCTTGAGATTCTGAATTTCCTGCCGATCGAGTCGGTGGACCCGTTTACCGGCGTGATTTCAACCGGATATGGCACACCCCCCGGTGGCGGACGTGCCTATCGCGCCACGGTGTATGTGCAGGATCCGGCGCTTGATGCCCGGTCGCTGCGCGTGGCACTGCAAACGCGGGGCGGTGGTGCCGTGGCGGCGGAAACCGCACGATCCATCGAAGATGCGATCCTGACCCGCGCGCGTCAGCTGCGGATCCGCGACAGCAATCTGTAATCGCGGCACGACGCTGCAAGGCATTGACGGGGCGCTCTGGCGCCCCGTTGTTCTTTTTGCCCGCCGCCGCAGCGCACGCGCCAACAGTAAACCCACAGAAACCGCCTGCCCACTGGACCTTTTGCCCCGCATCGGTGTAACTCCGCCCCATACCCGGAGGTCCAGACATGTCGCGCTACGAACCCGCCCAGATCGAACCGAAATGGCAAGCCGCCTGGGATCAGGCCCAGGCCTTTCTGGCCCGGCGTGATCCGGCAAAACCGAAGTACTATGTGCTGGAGATGTTTCCCTATCCTTCAGGGCGCATCCACATGGGCCATGTGCGCAATTACACCATGGGCGATGTGGTGGCGCGGTACAAATCGGCGCAGGGCTTTTCGGTTTTGCATCCAATGGGTTGGGATGCGTTTGGCATGCCCGCCGAGAATGCGGCGATAGAGCGCGGCGGCCATCCGAAAGACTGGACCTATGGCAACATCGCCGACATGCGCGGACAGATGAAGCCGCTGGGTCTGTCGATCGACTGGACCCGCGAATTTGCCACCTGCGACCCCGAGTACTACGGCCAGCAGCAGGCCATGTTCATTGATATGCTGGAAGCCGGGCTGGTTTACCGCAAGAATGCGGTGGTGAACTGGGACCCGGTAGACATGACCGTGCTCGCCAACGAGCAGGTGATCGACGGCAAAGGCTGGCGTTCGGGCGCTGCGGTGGAACGGCGCGAGCTGACGCAGTGGTTTTTCAGGATCTCGGACTATTCCGAAGAGCTGCTGACAGCGCTGGACGGACTGACGCATTGGCCCGAAAAGGTGCGGCTGATGCAGGCCAACTGGATCGGCCGGTCGCGCGGGTTGCAGTTCGGGTTCGAAACCGTGGGCGCGCCCGAGGGTTTCGGCTCGCTGGAGGTTTACACCACCCGGCCCGACACGCTGATGGGGGCATCCTTTGCTGCCATTTCAGCCGATCATCCGCTGGCGCGGGCGCTGGAATCCGATCCGGAGGTGGCGGCTTTTGTGGCCGAGTGTCGCCGGGGCGGCACCAGTGCCGAAGAGGTCGAGACGGCGGAAAAGATCGGCTATGACACCGGCATCCGGGTGAAACACCCGCTGAACCCCGCGTGGGAACTGCCGGTCTGGATCGCGAATTTCGTGCTGATGGACTATGGCACCGGGGCGATTTTCGGCTGCCCGGCGCATGACCAGCGCGATTTCGAGTTCGCGACAAAGTATGGCCTGCCGATCAACCCGGTGTTTCTGCCCGAAGCGGGCGGCGACGCCGCGCTGACCGAGGCGTTTGTGCCGATGAAATCCGAACGGGTCCGCTATGTGCGCGGCTTTGCCGGGGATGACGTGCAGACCGGCGATGAGGCTGTGGCTGCCGCGATTTCCCATGCCGAAACAAACAGCTATGGCACCGGTGTGACCAAATTCCGGCTGCGCGACTGGGGTGTGTCGCGCCAGCGCTATTGGGGCTGCCCGATTCCTGTCGTGCATTGCCCAACCTGCGGCGTGGTGCCCGAGGCCAAGGAAAACCTGCCGGTCCGTCTGCCCGATGATGTCAGCTTTGACGTGCCGGGCAACCCGCTGGACCGCCACCCGACCTGGCGCAACTGCTCTTGCCCGAAATGTGGCGCAGACGCACGGCGCGAGACCGATACGATGGATACCTTTGTCGATTCGTCCTGGTATTACGCCCGTTTCACCGCGCCCCGCGCCACAACGCCCACGGTCGCCGAAGATGCTGCCTACTGGATGAACGTCGACCAGTATATCGGCGGGATCGAGCATGCGATTCTGCATCTGCTCTATTCGCGGTTCTTTGCCCGCGCGATGGCAAAAACCGGGCACCTGCCCGTGTCGGCGATTGAGCCGTTCAATGCGCTGTTCACGCAGGGCATGGTCACGCATGAGATTTACAAGACCGCCGACGCCAATGGCCGCCCAGTCTATCACCTGCCGGAAGATGTGGTGCATGGTGACGCCGGTGTGACGCTGGCAGACGGCACCGCGGTGGAGGTGATTCCCTCGGCCAAGATGTCGAAATCAAAGAAGAATGTCGTCGATCCGATGAACATCATCGCCAGCTTTGGCGCCGATACCGCGCGCTGGTTCGTGATGTCGGACAGCCCGCCGGAGCGGGATGTGGAGTGGACATCGTCGGGGGCAGAGGCCGCGTTCAAGCACCTGAACCGGGTCTGGACCCTGTGCGCGCGCATTGGCGATATGCCAGAGGGTCATGTGGGCACCGGCGACGATGATCTGCGCCGCGCCACCGCCAAGGCGATTGACGAGGTGACAAAGTCAATCGACAGCTTTGCCTTCAACAAGGCGATTGCGGGTCTTTATGGCTTTACCAACACGCTGGCCAAGGCCAATGCCTCGACCCCCGTGATGAAAGAGGCGATCCGCACGCTGGCGCAGCTGATGCAACCGATGGTGCCGCATATTGCGGAGTCGATCTGGGCGTATCAGGGCGGGCAGGGTCTGTGCTGTCAGGCGGCATGGCCCTCGGCCGATCCGGCGCTGCTGGTCGATGACACCGTAATCCTGCCGATCCAGATTAACGGCAAACGGCGGGCGGAAATCGCGGTGCCAAAGGATATGCCGGGGCCGGAGATTGAAAAGATCGCGCTGGCAAATGAGGATGTGATCCGATTCCTTGCCGGTCAGCCGGTGAAGAAAATCATCGTCGTGCCGGGGCGTATCATAAATGTCGTTGCCTGACCCCAGAATCGTGTCCTTCCCGCCACAGCCCTTGCGGGCTGTCGACAGGGCTGACACGCCGCGCAGGACCGTGCGGGGCCGTCGGGCATGATCCTGCGCGGGGTCGAGGCCAGCCGGTATTTTGCCAAACCGGACCCGACCAAGGCCGGGCTTCTGATCGCCGGGGCCGATGCGATGCGGGTGGCGCTGAAGCGGCAGGAAGTGATTGCCGCGCTGATCGGCCCCGAAGGCGAGGGTGAAATGCGCCTGACCCGGATACAGGCGGCAGAGTTGCGCAAGGATGGCGCGGCGCTGCTGGATGCGATCAAGGCCGTCGGCTTTTTCCCCGGCCCGCGCGTCGCCTTTGTCGAGGATGTCACCGATGCGCTGGCCCCGACCATCGGCGCCGCGCTGAAAGACTGGAAGCCGGGCGATGCGACAATCGTGGTCACGGCAGGCAATCTGACCGCGAAATCCGCGCTGAAGATGCTGTTTGAAAAGCACACGCAGGCGTTTTGCGCCATTCTCTACGACGACCCGCCAACGCGCGAGGAGATCGAGGACGCGTTGAAGAAGGCGGGTCTGACCAGCATCGACCGCGAGGCAATGGCCGATCTGACCACGCTGGCGCGGGCGCTGGACCCCGGCGATTTCCGGCAGACGCTGGAAAAGATCGCGCTGTACAAGTTTGACGACCCTACGCCGCTGACCCCTGCCGATGTGGCCGCCATGGCCCCGGCAACGCTGGAGGCCGAGGTGGATGACCTGCTGCATGCGGTGGCCGATGGCCGCGCCCCCGCCATCGGGCTGCTGATGCGGCGGCTGGAGGGGCAAGGTGTGCTGCCGGTCACGATCTGCATTCAGGCGCTGCGGCACTTCCGGGCGTTGCATATCGCAGCATCGGACCCGTCCGGCATCGTAAACGGGCTGCAAAGGGCACGGGTGTTTGGCCCCAGACGCGACCAGATGCAGCGGCAGGCGCAGGCCTTGGGCCAGCGCAATCTGGAAAAAGCCGTGTCGGATCTGCTGGAGACCGACCTGACCCTGCGCTCGGCCTCACGCGCGCCGGGGATGGCGTTGATGGAGCGGGCGCTGATCCGGCTGGCAATGACGCGGCGGTAGCGGGATCAGGGGGGCGCTGCCCCCCGCCTGCGGCCCCCCCGGAGTATTTTTGCCAAGATGAAATGGATAAGCCGCGAAATGACTGTGCAGGAGCGTCAGAATGACCGAGTTTGAAACCGTGCTGGAGCCGCTGGCGCGCGTCACCCGCAAGCACAAGACGATTGAGGCCTATGCGTTCTGGTTTCGTGACGGCGCGTGGTCGGATGCGGCAGGCGAGTCGCTGGAAACCGAAGAGATCGTGTTTTACGCCGAGGGCCTGCTGATGGAGGGCTTCCAGCTGGCCTGGGATCATCTGACGGATCCCGGCTTTGGTGATCATATCCGGCTGTGTTTCTGGCAAGGCGACAGGCCCGCGCTGCCCGGCCTGCCATCAGGCAGCACGCGGTTGACGGGCGGCACCAGTGCGGCTTAGCGGCGGCTGTTTGCGCCGGTCTGCGGTCCTGACCCGACAGATCCGGGTCACGGCACCCGATCAGTTGTCTTGCCATTGCGCCGCATGGCGGCCCGCCCAGCGACCGGTTGCCCAGCAGCCGGTCAGCAGGTAACCACCGGTCGGCGCCTCCCAGTCCAGCATTTCGCCGCAGGCAAAGACGCCGGGCAGGGCGCGCAGTTCGAGCCCGTCAGTCAGGCTGTCGCGGGTAATGCCGCCTGCGGTGGAGATGGCTTCATCCATCGGGCGTGGGCCGGTCAGCGGCAGCGGCAAAGCGGTCAGCGCCTGTTCCAGCGGAAGCTGACGGCCAAACTCCATCACCAGAGCGGCGGCGACAGGCGACAGACCCAGCTTGCGCAGACGATTGCTCTGGCTGTCATTGCGCTTCAGCCGCGCGATGCGGGCGGCAAGGGCCAGCGGTGACAGATCCGGGAGCAGGTTGATGCTGAGCTCAGGCCCGTCACGCAACGCGCGGCTGAGCGCATAGATTGCGCTGCCCTCCACCCCGCGGGCGGACACCACGAATTCCCCCCGCACCGTGTGCGGCCCGGATGTGAGGAGCGCGGGTTTGACCGGCTGGCCGAAATGCGGGGCCATATGGGCCGACCAGGTGACGCCAAAGCCCATGTTTGCGGGGCGGAACGGCGCGATGCCTACGCCGCGCGCCGCCAGCCACGGCACCCAGGCCGCATCAGACCCCAGCCGCGCCCAGCTGGCACCGCCCAGAGCCAGCACGGTCACGCGGGGGCGCAACAGCTGCGCGCCATCCGGCGTGGCAAAGCGCAAAGCGTCGCCCTCCCACCCCTGCCACAGCCAGCGGGTGCGCAGATCGACCCCCTGCCCCGCCAAGCGGTGCAGCCATGCGCGCAACAGCGGCGAGGCTTTCATCACCTGCGGAAACACCCGGCCCGAAGTGCCGGTGAAAACCTCTTGCCCCAGATCACGGCACCAGTCTGCCACCTGTTCCGGGCCAAAGGCGGCCAGCATCGGGGCCAGCACATCGCTGTCAAAGGCGGCGGCGAAAACCTCCGCCGGCTCGTCCTTGGTGACGTTCAGCCCGGATTTGCCAGCCATCAGGAATTTGCGGGCCGGGGTGGGCTTGCCCTCGGCCACCACAACCCGGCGACCAGCGCGGGCCAGTTCCTCTGCTGCCATCAGCCCGGCGGGGCCAGCGCCTATGACCAGCGCATCAATCATGCGGCAGGGGCCGGTCTGAGGTGCACCACCTGCTGCGGGAATGGCATCTCGATGCCTTCGGCTTTCAGCGCGTTCCAGATCGCAAAGAGCACCGGCGACCGGTACTTGTTCTTGCCGTCGTCAATGCCGTTCACCCAGTATTCCAGCACGAAATCCACCGAAGACTCGCCAAAGCCGTCCAGCTCGCAATCCGGGCCATCGGGATGTTGCAGCACAAAGGGCAAGGCAGCGACGGCGGCTTCGATAAGGGCGGGCACGCGGTTGATGTCGGTGTCATAGCTGACCGAAAACTCTGCCTGATAGCGGTTGGCGCTGCCCTGATCAGAATAGTTGATCACCCGGCTGGTGATGAAATGCTCATTCGGAACCACGATCCATTTGCCGTCAAACGTCTCGAGCACGCAGGCGCGGGCGGTCATCTTGACGATGGTGCCCTTTTCGCCGCCGTCGAGTTCAACATAGTCGCCCACCGTGGTCTGACCCTCGACCAGCAGGATGATGCCCGAGATGAAGTTGGCGGCGATCTGTTGCAGGCCAAGCCCGATGCCGACACCCAGCGCGCCGCCCAGAAGGGCAATCGCGGTCAGGTCGATACCCATGATGCTCATGAGCAAGAGGAAGGCCACGCCGAAAATCACGATCTCGGTCGCCTTGACGGCGAGTTCGCGGGTGGCGGGGCGCAGCTCTTGTTTTGCCTTGATGTAGCTGGCGGATTGCCGGTTTGACCATGACCCCAGCCAGAACAGCAGCGATCCGGCGATGATGCCCCGGATCAGCGACAGCGCGGAAAACTGGATATTGCCCAGCTCCACCCGGGTTTCTGCCAGTGCCAGCGTGATCTGATCCAGCAGGCCCAGCGCATAGAGCGCGGCGACCGGGATCAGCACATATTTGCCCAACAGGTGCAGAAACGGGTCGGTGATGACATGGCTGACCAGCGCGCGGGCGGCGAGGAAAAGGAACACTCGCTTGCCAAAGGCAATCACCTCGCCCGAGCCAAACATCGTCCGGGTCAGGCTTTCGCCGGTCGCGGTCAGCGCATAGGCGATCAGCGGCAGCAACAGCGCAAGGAACGGCAGCGCAAAGCGGCGGGCGGTGGCGAACAGGCCCTGCGCATCGGCTCTTGGCGTCAGCAGTCTGGTCAGGGCGGCCGACAAGCGCCCGGCCATCACCCGCGCCAGCAGATAGGCCAAGGCGAGCAAGGCAAACTGCGACCATGCGGCAGGAGACACCAGCCAGCCAAGGGCAATCTGTCCGGCCTGATCCAGCCAGTCCAGCGCCTGCGTGATCACCTCGGATTGCCCGTCCATTGTCTGCCTCCGAACCCTGCCCGAAACTCCGTTGTGCCCTGCACTCCTTTGGCGCGGAAGCGGCCCGATGGCAAGTCACCCGCATCGTCCTGCCAGACGCGGAGGACAAAACCCACTGCATCTGTTCGCTTCCTGCCAAACATTATCCTGGGGTCCGTGGCAGCGCCCCGTGGGTGCAGGTGGCCGGTACCTGGCATCAAAAAAAAACCCCGCCATGCGGACATGGCGGGGCAAGTGGCACCGCAGGCGGACTACGGTGCAGGCGTACCCGGTATGAAAAATGGTATGACAAGGGGGGTAGGGCGGGGTTCACCCCGCCACCCGTTCAGACCGCGTCAGCGCAGACTGCCCTCAGTTCGGGCGGGCGTGATCGGCCTCCATCTCGGCGCGGATCTGCTGGCGCAGGATGTCGATGGGGATCATCTTGCCATCGCGCTTGAAGTGCCAGTAGGTCCAGCCGTTGCAGGATGGCGCGCGCTCATAGGCGGCGCCGACCTGATGGATCGAGCCTTTGACATCATTGCCGATCAGCGTGCCATCGGCGCGGACCTTGGCCATGAAGCGGTTGCCGACCGAATACAACTCCTCACCCGGGCGCAGCATGCCGCGTTCCACCACCTGCCCGAACGGCACGCGCGGTTCCGACCGCTTCGATCCGGTGATCTCCAGCGCCGAGGCGTCGAATTTGCGCACGCGGGCAAGCCGGGCTTCGGCGACGGTGCGGTAGGCTTCTTCGCGTTCGATTCCGATGAAATCGCGGCCCAGCATCTTGGCCACAGCGCCGGTGGTACCGGTGCCAAAGAACGGGTCCAGTACCACATCGCCGGGGTTGGTGGTGGCAATCAGAATGCGGTGCAGCAGGCTTTCCGGCTTTTGCGTCGGATGCGCCTTGTCGCCATTGGCATCTTTCAGCCGCTCATGCCCGGTGCAGATCGGCAGCACCCAGTCAGACCGCATCTGGATGCCGTCGTTCAGCGCTTTCAGCGCCTCATAATTGAAGGTGTATTTCGCATTCTCATCGCGCGACGCCCAGATCAGGGTTTCATGCGCGTTGGTCAGACGCTTGCCTTTGAAGTTCGGCATCGGGTTCGACTTGCGCCAGACCACATCGTTCAGGATCCAGTAACCCTGATTCTGCAGCTCTGCCCCAAGCCGGAACACGTTGTGATAGCTGCCGATCACCCAGATCGCGCCATTCGGCTTCAGCAACCGCTTGGCCGCCTTCAGCCAGGCTTTGGTAAATTCGTCATAAACGGCAAAGCTGCTGAACTGGTCCCAATGGTCATCGACCGCGTCAACCTTGGAATTGTCAGGCCGGTGCAGATCGCCCTTGAGTTGCAGATTGTACGGAGGATCCGCGAAGATCAGGTCAACAGAACCCGCTGGCAGGCTGTTCATAAGGTCAATGCAGTCGCCTGCAAGGATCTGGTTCAGGGGCAGATCTGCCGCAATGGCAGCCCCTGTTGCTTTGGTCTTTGACGTCATCTTCTGCCTCTGTCCCCGGCGTCATTTGGCGCGCCGTATCTGTGGATAAGAATGAGTCAGAGATGATTCGGCGTCAAATTCTTTATTGAATCAAGGGGTTATGTATTTCTCTTGATACAAGATATTGTGGACAGGTTTGAACGAACGTCTATGAACAGGGGTCACCCCAAGATTTAGAAGCGCCGACAGATGCGCTTTGGTCGGATAACCTGCGTTCAGTTCCCAGCCATAACCGGGGTATTGTTGCGCCAAATCCACCATGAGGCGATCACGTGACACTTTTGCACAGATCGAGGCGGCGGCAATCGACAGGCATCTGGCATCGCCCTTGATAATCGCCAGCCCCCGGCACGACAGGTTGCGCGGCAGCAGATTGCCGTCGATCAGCGCATAATCGGCGCCCAGCGCGGCCACCGCGCGCTCCATCGCCAGATGGCTGGCGCGCAGGATGTTCAGCGCGTCGATCTCTTCGACGCTCGCATGGGCGACCGCGATCAGCGCCACCTGTTGCAGTTCGGCAAACAGGCTTTCGCGGCGGGCAGCAGTCAGAGTTTTGGAATCGCCAAGCCCCGCCGGAATGCGCGCAGGATCAAGCCGGACGGCAGCAGCGGTGACCGGGCCGCAAAGCGGTCCACGGCCCACCTCATCCACACCGACGACAAAACCCGCCCCCTCGGACTGGGCCGTGTGCTCATGGCTGAAATCGGGAACGTATACGATTGTCATGCCCCCGGCATAGCGCGGCGGCACAGCAGAAAAAAGGGGTGGGAGCTGCTCACCCTCCCACCCCCTGCAGATGCGGCCCTGTTGCGGGGGCGCGGCCGCATCCGCGAACGCAAGCTCAGTAAGAGTGGCGCGGGCGACCGCGGCCGTGGTCACGGCCATGCCCCCGCCCGTGATCGCGGTAGCCATGGTCACGGCCCCACCCTTTTTCACCCCGGCCAGAGTCGACCCGGAAGCCTGCATTGCGCAGGCAGTCTTCACCATACACCCGGTCGGTGCGACCAAAAACCCGTGCCTCATGCGCGCATTGGCGCGGCAGGCGGTAGTCAAAGCCCTGACGGCGCAGGCAGCGCTCGGGGTAGACGGTCACATCGCGGCGCGCGCCGGAAATCTCGATGGCGCAAACGGCAGGCACACGCGGGCTGCGCACCTGAACCGGCTGCGGCACCGGGGCGGGTCTGGCGCGGCCCTGGTCGATTGAATGTGCAATGACGCCAATGGCAATCGCAGCAACAACCGCCTTGGCCAGATTGTCGCCAGCGCGGTCCGCGCGGGCGGGCACGGCACTGGCGGCCAGCAAGGCCAGAACGGCGACGGCGGCAATCAGCGCGCCTGCCGCCCGGCGCAACGGTTGCGAGGTGGGGCGGGGCATGCAAGAGGAAATGGCGGTCGGCAAAATGGCTTTATATGCGGGAAACATCTGGGCCTCCTGTCAGGGGAAATGCAATCTGCCCGGCGCGACCATCGCACCAGATCCGATGCCCTGACGGTGCGCGCCCCTGTCCCGGACAGGCAATATCGGCGGATTGATATGCGATAACCGCCACTGTCTGCGCCGGTTGATATTGAATATCGCGGCAATCGCGCGCAACTCTGGGTCACAGAACAACGCCCCGGGCAGGAGCCAGATATGAAAACCCCATTGCTGATCATCGCGTCCGTCCTGGCCATGGCTCTGGCAGCGCCTGCGTCGGCGGAATGCTACGCAGATTACAAGGCCAAGCAGGATGGCCCCTTGCGTCTGCATTACGGAGTAGCACAAGTCAGCGACGGCAATTGTTCGCCCGGCGCGGCCCAGCGTGAGCTGAAACCCCGGCTTGCGTCAGCGGGCTGGACGTTGTTGAACGTGCTGGCAACATTCGGCCCCGAGGGCCTTGGCGAAAGGCAAGCGAGTGCAGGAGAATTCTACCTCCGTTACTGAGAGTCTCAAGGCTGGCAACAGGGTTGTCAGCTTTGGCATCGCCGGCATTGTGCTGATCCTGTTCGGGGCGGCGTTGTTTCTGTTCCTCAGCCTGCCTGACGCCAACGCCTTCAACGCGCGGGTGGAACGGTTGTTTGTCGAAAACGACAACCTGACCACCGGGGCCGAGATCAAGCTGCTGGAGATTCTGGCGCAAAGCGGCACTTCGTTTTCCGAGGTGCTGCAAAGCTATCGCATGGTGATCTTTGTGCTGCTGGTGTTTTCCACCGCCCTGCTGGTGGCGGCGCTGGTGTTTCTGGTGATGATCATCGCGCTGAACCGGCGGATCTCGGCGATCCAGCGCTCGGGCATTCAGGTGGCCAGCCTGATGATCAGCCGTGAGGGTCGCGCGGTCTATATCAACGACATGGAATTCGCGCTGACCGAGGCCGCGCTGGAAACGCTGGCGGTGCTGGCCGAAGCGCGGATGGATGACGAGGTGCTGACCGGCGCGCAGATCGAATCGGTGATCTCGGGCCGCAATGAGGTGGATTGCGACGAAGCCGCCGGGGCCACACGGGTGAAACGCCTGCGTGACACGCTGGGCAATCAGCTGGTCAGTGAGCTGCTGGTCAAGACCATCGCCCGGCGCGGCTATGTTCTGGCGGTGGGAAAAGACGTGATCCGCATGGTCTGAGTGTCATCCGCCCGTCACAGGGCTTGCATAGGGGGGTGGGGGGTCATACATAGCGCCCCTCTTGTCGTTATGCTGTCCGAATGGGGGATGCGATGATCCAGACGCCGTTTTACCTGATCGACCGCACCAAACTGGCGCGCAACATGGCCATCATGGATGAGCTGCGCAAAGCGTCCGGGGCAAAGACCCTGCTGGCGCTGAAATGCTTTGCGACATGGGGCGTGTTTGACCAGATGCGGCAGCATATGGACGGCACCACCTCTTCCAGCCTCTATGAGCTGAAGCTGGGCCGTGAGCGGTTTGGCAAAGAGACGCATGCCTATTCGGTCGCATGGGCGGATCACGAGATTGCCGAAGCGGTCAGCTATGCCGACAAGATCATCTTCAACTCGATCGGCCAGCTGGAGCGGTTCGACAATCAATCGGCCAGCATCAGCCGTGGCCTGCGCCTCAATCCGCGCTTTTCGACCAGCGGGTTCGATCTGGCCGATCCGGCCCGCCCGTTCAGCCGGTTGGGCGAATGGGATGCGACCAGGATCGAGCGGGTAATGGACCGGATTTCCGGCTTCATGATCCATTACAACTGCGAGAATGACGATTTTGATTTGTTCGACAGCCAGTTGACCCGGATCGAAGATGAGTTCGGCCCGCTGTTGTCGCGGCTGAAATGGGTCAGCCTAGGCGGCGGCATCCATTTCACGGGTGAGGGGTATCCGGTGGCAAAGCTCGCCGCGCGGCTGAAAGCATTCTCCGAACGCTTCGGCGTGCAGGTTTACCTTGAGCCGGGTGAAGCCGCGATCACCGGGGCGGCCAGCCTTGAGGTGACGGTGCTGGACGTGCTGAACAACGGCAAGGATCTGGCCGTGGTCGACTCTTCGGTCGAGGCGCATATGCTGGATCTGCTGATCTACCGCATCGGCGCCAAGATCGAGACAACCGGCGACCACCCGTTCCAGATCTGCGGCAAGTCCTGCCTTGCGGGCGATGTGTTTGGCGAATTCAATTTCCCCGCGCCGTTGCAGGTCGGTGACCGGCTGAGCATCGCCGATGCGGCGGGCTATACCATGGTCAAGAAGAACTGGTTCAACGGGGTGAAGATGCCGGGCATCGTCATCAAGGAGTTGGACGGGTCGATGACTGTCGCTCGTGAATTCGGCTATGCCGATTTTGAAGGCAACCTTGGGTAATCCGGGTTGCGGCCTTCCCTCTGTCCTTAAAGGAGACGGTTCGAAGTGAAACGGAATGTTCTGATCATCGGCGCTGGTGGCGTCGCTCAGGTCGTGGCGCATAAGGCGGCGCAGCACAATGACCGGCTGGGCGATCTGCACATCGCCAGTCGCACCGTGGCCAAGGCCGAAGCGATTATTGAGACCGTGCACGCCAAAGCGGCGATGAAGGTGCCGGGCGTGTTTCAGGCCCATGCGCTGGATGCGATGGACACGGCAGCGGTGGTTGCGCTGATCAAGGCAACGGGCTGTCAGATCGTAATCAACGTCGGCTCGCCCTTTGTGAACATGACCGTGCTCGATGCCTGTATTCAGGCGGGTGTGGCCTATATGGACACCGCCATTCACGAAGACGCAGGCAAGATTTGTGAAGCGCCGCCATGGTACGGCAATTACGAATGGAAACGGCGCGAGGTCTGCAAGGCCGCAGGTGTCACCGCCATTCTGGGCGTCGGCTTCGATCCCGGCGTCGTCAACGCCTATGCCCGCGTCGCCGAAGGGCTGATGGACAGCATCGAGTCGATCGACATTGTTGACATCAATGCCGGATCACACGGCAAATGGTTCTCCACCAACTTCGACCCCGAAATCAACTTCCGCGAGTTCACCGGCACGGTCTATTCCTGGCAGAACGGGGCCTGGCAGACCAACAGCATGTTCGAGGTCGGCCAGACTTTTGATCTGCCGGTCGTCGGCGAGCAAAAGGCTTACCTGACCGGCCATGACGAGGTGCATTCGCTGTCGGCGCGCTATCCTCAGGCCGATGTGCGGTTCTGGATGGGCTTTGGCGACCATTATATTAACGTCTTTACCGTGCTGAAAAACCTCGGGTTGCTGTCCGAACAGCCTGTGACCACCGCCGAAGGGCTGGAGGTCATTCCGCTGAAGGTGGTCAAGGCGGTGCTGCCCGATCCCGCAAGCCTTGCGCCTGATTATACCGGCAAGACCTGCATCGGTGACTTTGTCAAGGGCACCAAGGATGGCAAGCCGGTCGAGGTGCTGATCTACAACGTTGCCGACCACAAGGACGCCTATACCGAAGTCGGTTCGCAAGGCATCAGCTATACCGCCGGTGTGCCGCCGGTGGCCGCCGCGCTGCTGATTGCGGATGGCGTCTGGGATGTGGGCACGATGGCCAATGTCGAAGACATGGACCCGGCACCATTCATCAACCTGCTGAACCAGATCGGCCTGCCGACACGGATCAAGGATGTCACAGGCGACCGGTTGCTGGAATTCTGAGCATCAACGCTCCCGCCCGAAACGGCGGGAGTTTTGCTTTGACGGGTCGCCCCTCAGCGCGGCGGAGCGGATTGGCCTTTCAGCCGCGCATACAGAATGATTTCGGGCCGGTATTCAAAGTGCATGCCGTCGAAATGATGCCACTTGCCGCCCCAGATAAAGCCGAACCGCTCAAACACCTGCACCACATCGGCCGGGATGCGGTTGTCATAGGGTCCGGCGTCGCCTTCGGGCCGGTTGGACCAGCGCCAATAACCGCCCAGATCGGCGTTCAGATCAAAGGCGATGCCGTAGCTGTGGGTCGACATCCGCGCGGTGCCCGCAATTTTGCGCCAGTTGAAACTGCCGCCCACGTTGCGGAACGCAGGAGCCCAGTCGGTTGACAGGGCCTCAACCCCGGCCAGCGCGGCGCGCATCTGACAGGCCGCGCCCTGCCGTTCGGAGATCAGGAAACTGGCCTTGCCACTGATCGCAACCTTTTTCAGACCCGCACGCACCGCTTGTTCACTCCCGCCATACAGCGCGGCAAACACCGCCTCGACCCGCGCCCGGCCCGGATCGTGCCAGGGCGCTTCCCGCGCGGTCAGATCGAACGCCAGCGGATAAATATCGTGAAATTGCTCGCGCAGCGAAGGGTCTGCCAGCCGGGCGGCGGGCGGGCGGCCCGGGTCTTCGCCCAGCGGGATCAGGCTGCCATCGGCCAGCCGCACCCCCGCCGCATCGACGCTCAGCCCCGGATAGGCCCCGCGCAGGGCCGTGATCACCGGATCATCGCCCTGCGGCAGCGGCAGGGTCAGAAAATCGACCGGCGTACAGTCGGCGGCCCAGACCGGGGCGGCCATCATGCTGGCCAGAAACAACGCGTGGCGCAGTCGCCTCAGCACCCTTGCGCCTTTTCCCGCGCCTTGATCGCATCGACGGTGGATTTTTCCGCCGCGCTCAGGCTGGGGGACGAGGTGTGGCATTGCGAATTGTCGAACCACTTCTTGCCCTCTGCCGAGTTGAAGCAATAGCCGCGCGCCGCAAAAATCGCATTGCGCGCGTACCACAGATCAAAGCAGCTTTGCCCGGTGGTGGCGACAGGCGCCGGTTGCGGTGCAGGCGCAGGCACCGGCTGAGATGCGGCAAAGGGCTGACGGCCCATGCCATCCAGCAGGTAGGCGCCGTAAACCCAGCCCGCCACATTGCGCCAGCTGACGGCGCACCAGGCATAGGGATCGCCCGGATTTGTGTCGCAGGCATTGACCCAGATGCCGGTGGCATCGGCAGGCAGTTCCGACACGGCGGCGTATTGCGCGCCGGGGCCAGACAGCACCGGAATGCGCGCGCCCGTCGCAAAGCCGGTGGCACTGTAATTGCCCTGATCTGTGGAAAACGCTTGGCTGGCGACGCCCGCGCGCAGGTAGGTCTGCGACCCATAGCCCCGGGTGCAGCCATGGACCACCTCACACCAGCCATTGCTGCAGCCCAGCTCATGCACGCCCACCGTGTTGAACGCCAGCTCACCCACCTCGCCGAAACTGGTGCCCGGCCCCTGCCGCAGGAACAGCGTGTCATCCGGCGGAATGCCCGACACCGCCAGCGCGCCGTTCAGGGCCGTACAGCTGCCGGTGTATTCCGGCGCGGGCGGCGGGCGCAGAGCGGCCAGCCGCTCTTTTGCGCGGTCGGCATTGCCCCCTTCTGGATAGGCGGCAAGAAAGGCCTCATACCCTTCTGCCGTGTCAGCGGACTGCGTGGCGGCCCAGATCTTGTCTTCCTGCAATTGCCCGACCAGACGCCGCGCATCGGGCGCGCGGATATGGTCGGGATAGCGGCGCAGAAAATCTTCCAGTGCCGCCGGATCGCGCCGCGCTGACGCCTGAATATAGATCAGCAGCGGGTCTTCGACCGGCGGGGCTGGCTGCGCAGCGGGCACCGGCTGCGGCGCAGGGGCCGGTGCGGGGGCCGGGGCTGCGCCTGAGACCAGATAAATATCCTCATCCGGCAGTTGCGCATATTCGATCGGCACCTGTTTGCCGCCGGACTTTTCCCGCACCTTGGCCCGCACCGCCCGGAACAGGCGGTTCACCTCGATCCCCGGCTGGTCGATGGTTTCCAGCAATGCCTCGGTATAGGGGCTGTGCCGTGTGTCGCCGTCATCCGCCGTGCGCCCCGCCTCGGCGGCAAAGGAAATGATCAGTCCACGTTCGCCATCCACCGGCACCGGGCTGAGGCCGCGTTTAACTGCGCGGGTGCCATCCTTGCGCTGCATCGTATTGGCAAAGGGATTGTCGCGGCAGGCGTCCAGCAGCACCATGCCCAGCTTTTTCGCGCCACGTACCGACTCCAGCACCTGCTCCAGCGGGATGGTTTCAAACTGCGCCGTCGATTCCGACCGCATTCTGGCATCGACCGGGATCAGATAGTTCTGCCCCGCCATCTCGATGCCATGCCCCGCGTAGAACACCAGCGCGATATCGGCATTCAAAGCGGCTTCGGAAAACTCGCCCAAGGCGATGCGGAATGTCTGGCCATCCAGATCCTCGTGCAGCATCACGGTAAACTGCATCGAGGCCAGCTTGTCGGCCAGCGCACGGGCATCGTTGCGCGGATTGGCCAGCGCAGTGGCGTTGCTATAGGCAGAGTTGCCGATCACCAGCGCAATGCGCTTTTCGGCAAGGGCCGGAGACAGGCCAAGCACCAGCAGCGCAAAGGCGGCACAGAGCTGCCTGAGTGCAACAAGACCGCGCATGTCCGACCCTCTCCCCCCAAGCATTTGCATCATCCTGCCCGTCAGCCCCGCATCGCGCAAGCCACAGCCTAGCCTTCGGTAAACAATCCGATGCGCCCGAACTGGCAGGCGGTATCGGCGCTGGCAGCCTGCACCTCGGCCATCGGCGGCACCGGGCCACCGTTCACTGCCCGCAACAGCGCATGCAGGTTCAAGGGCGGGCGACGGCACCAGATCACCACCAACTGATCCTCGCCCGTGGGGGGCGAGACCGAGAACCGCAGCTGCAACCCGGCATCGGCGGGCGCATCCTCGCGGAAACCGGGGGGATAAAGGCCGTATTGCACCGTGCCATCCGAGGCGAGGTTGAACAGCGTCAGAAAGTTCAGATCCGGCGCCGGCGGCGGAAAGTCAAAGCCCACCGTTGCTCCGATCGGCTGCCGCGCCGCCGACTGGTGCGGGCGCAGCGCCACAGGGGGCAGGTTGGGCTGCTTGGCCTCGTTCAGCTCCAGCAGAAAGCGGGCGCGTTCGATCTGCGCGCGGGCGTCGCCGGTGATCACCGTCACCTGATCGCCCTGCCCGTTGTAGACGGCCCAGCCGCCCGGCACCTGCTCGAACATCACGGCATGGCCGACATCGACCAGACGGCAACCGGGGCATTGCCCGCCTTCCAGCCCCGGGGGTGGGGCACCGACCACCCGGACCGGCAGGCCGGGCGGCACCGGCGCGGGGGGCGGCGGCACCTCTGCCTGCAGGCTCAGCATCACCGACGGATCACCGCGCGGCAGAAACCTTGGCTGCTGGTTCTGGTCCATATGGGTGAACACCCGGTCGCCGACATAGGCCGCCATTTCCAGCCGGGTGATCACCCCGTCGCCGTTCATATCAGCCTCGCCCTCAATCGCCTTGGCAAAGAACCATGACAGCGCCCCATGCGGCACCCCGTCAAAGGCGGTTTCCTGCACCAGACGGTCATCGGTGGCGGTGGCAAGGATCTGCGTGACATGGGCCAGATCCGGCGCGCCGGTTTCACCCTGCCCGCCCGGCAGCTCGTTCGGAACCGGATCAACCGGGATGTCCCAGATCCCGCCCGACCGGGTCAGCCCGCCCGCGCGCGGATTGACGCTGCGCTCCAGCCCGCCGGAATGGCAGCTGTCCATCACCCAGACCACCTGCAGATGCGGCACAGATTGCAGCATGGTGTGAAGCTGGTCATCGGTCAGGCGGCCGATGCGCGGGTTGGCCGGATCGAAATCGGCTAACATCAGCGTCTCGTCCAGACCATCGGCCTCGTCAAACGGTTCCGATACCTCGCGCTCCTGCCCGCCATGCCCGGCGTAGCTGACAAACAGCCGGTCCCCCGCCACCGCCTGCGCCGTCACCTCGCGCCAAGCCGCCTCGAACGCGGCCACGGTTGCCGCCTGATCCAGCAGCAGCCGGTTGTCGGGCAGATCGACCCCGACCTTGCGCAACGCGGCAGCGACGACCTTGGCATCATTGGTCGCCCCTTGCAGATCGAAGTGCCCGCCACCGGGTCGGTCGGGATCAAACGGCTCAAAGTGAATGTAATCGTCAATGCCGACGACAATGGCCCAGTCGCGGGCAACAGCCGGTCCTGCCAGAACAAGACCGGCCAGTGCCACAGCGATGATGCGCTTAATGGCCAAAGGCAATCTCCACCCGACGGGCGATGGTGCGCAGCTCGTCCAGCGAATAGATCGCCGCGTCGGTGTAAAGCGGCGGCTGGCTCTCGCCTTTGCCGATGATCTCGATGGCCGCATAAACACCATCGCTGAGCAAAAAGTCACGCAGGCCCGCCGCACGGCGCAGCGACAGATCAAGGTTGTAAGAGGCGTCGCCCACATCGTCGGTATGGCCGGTGATGACCAGGCGTGGCACCTGTTGCGCCTTGAGGAATTCGGACAGCCGCAGCGCCTCTTTAACGCCGGACGCATCCAGCCGGTCGCTGTCAAAGCCAAAGCGAATGGGCAGGAACACCGAGTCGACCTTTTTCGCCGCTTCGGTCAGCACGTTCAGCTGACCGGGGGGCGGCGTATAGGCGGGGGCTGCTGCTGCATAGTCCTGCGCCGGGGCAACATAACCGGCTGCTGGGGCCACGTAGTCTGCCGGGGGGGCAACATACTCCGCAGGTGGCGCGACGTAATCAGCCGGAGGCGCCACGTAGTCGGCAGGGGGTGCTACATATTCTGCCGCAGCCGCAGGTGCGGCTTCCGGCTTTGTCGCCACGGCCTCTACCGCCAGCCCGCGCTGCATCACCGTCATGACGCCCGCCGCACCCCCGCCACGGGTGACCGTGCTTTCCATGCTGCCTGCCAGCATCATGTTTTCCTGCGCCAGTGCCACCAGCCGTTCGGCCACTGGCACCAGCTGTTCACTTTGCGTGGTCTGGCCGGGGTCGCCCAGAGTGTCCAGCGCGGCGTTATACATCCGTGCCGCCTCGGCCCGGTTGCCACGTTTGGCGGCGATGTCGCCCCGCACCGCCTGCACCGCCCAATGCACGCCGGGGGCCTGCAACACGATCTCTTCGGCGTCATCCGTCCTGCCAGCCGCAAGCGCGCTCTGCGCCGCCCGCGCCACGAGGGCCGAGGTCTGCGAGCGCGCCGCGCGGAACCGCGCGTCATCACAGCCGGCCGGTTGCACGGCGTTCCATGCCGAAATCACCTGTGCGACATCGGGGGCCGATGCGGCCACCTGCAAGGCCGTCAGCGCATCCTCACAGGCCGCAGCCTGTACAGCACCCGGCAGGGCAAGGGCAAAGACCGCCCCTGCCAGTGTGTTCCGCCATAGGGCGTGATGGGTCAGAGTCTGGGTCATGATCATCATCCTCCGCTCAGGGGCGCACGTTAAAGGTGACAACATTGGTCGCGCTCTGGCCATTGTCGCGCGCCACCGTCTCGGTCCGTTCGATCACCAGACCGCGTGACAGCGGCTGGAACCGTTCGTTGGCATAGGCCACCGCGCCCTGCCCGCTGATCCGCTTGTCGCCCAAGCCGCCCTCGCGGCAGAACGCCACCATGGTTTCGCCCTTGCCCGGCGTATCAAAGCGCAACTGCAGGCCCGACCCCGGCGCAGGAATGCGCCGTGTCTCTCCCGCCTCAAGGAAGGCGGGGCCAAGCACTTCGGGCGGCAGCTCCTCGACCGTTTTGGTCTCTTCGACATACAGGATCTGCAATTCGCAGCGCCGGTTCGCCGTCACGTCGAATTCCAGCAGGTCATTCACCTTGACCTCCACATAGGGCACCGACAGTTGCAGGATCAGCGGATCGTCGGGGGCCACCACAGGCACATAGGGTTGCAGCGTGCTTTCGGCCTGCGGCTGATACGGGGCCTGTTCCTTTTGCGCCGCCACCTCATAGGCAGTGGTGGCCACGGCGACATAATCCGCCACCGGCTGCGGGGTATAGGCAACCGCGCCGCCATAGTCATAGGGGCGCAGGTCGGTCAGGCGCGGCAACAGGTCGGCATAGACCGCCTCCAGCTCGGCGCGGCGCACGTGCAACCCGTCATCCACCCGCTGCACCCATTGCTGCACGATCTGCATGACATTGGGGTCGCCCACCTCGCGGATACGGGCGCGGAACTCATCCTCGGTCAGAAAAAACGCCCGCGCCACCTGTGCCAGATCAAGGTTGTTGAACTGGATGTCCGACAGGTAGGTGACAATCTCGCCGCCGCCCGCCCGTTCCGGTGCGCGCATCGAGACATTGACCCCGGCCGCCGATTTCTCGGTCACGCCCAACTCTTCCAGCGCGGCCAGAAATGCCCGTGTGTCCTGCTGATACCATTGATCCAGCTCTTCGTTCGGCACATACATTTCCAGCAAAATCTCGCGCTGGTCGCGGGTATAGCTGTTGCTGGATTCGATGAACTTGCGCACCTGATCGGCTTTGCGGATCATGCCGTTTTCGTGGCAATCAAAGCAGGAGCGGGCGTTTTCAATCTCTACCCCCTTACCGATCGGCTTGTTGCGGAACGACACGATAGAGGTGGGCCCGACCAGCAGCCGTTGGCCCAGATTGGTGGACAGGTAATACCCCTGCAACCCGTTGGCGAGGCTGAAGATCATCTCGCCGCCATCATGTTCGAACGCCGCCGTGTCCGAGGGCGTATGCGACATCTCACGCGGGCCATCCGGGTGCTGCAACAACGATTGCTCGCCCGAGCTGCCTGCAAAGTCATAAGATTTCCAGTAATACCCGCCGCGCGGCAGGTCGTGGCGTTCCAGCATGCGGTTGTGATCGGACACGCCCGATGCGCCCTCCAGCATCCCCGCCCGGATCACCTCACCCGACTGGATGTTGCGGTCCACATCCACGCCCATCCGCTGTTCCAGAATGCGGATATCTTCGGGCAGGCGCAGGAACATGTCGTAATAGGGGGCTTCTGAGGCGACATGGGTAAACCAGCTGGCCCCCAGCAGCGGCACCGGTGCGCCGGTGCCATCGGCCAGCACGCGCAAAAGGCTGTCCGAGGTCGGGTCCATCGCATAGGGGTAAACCCGCGCCAGATCGGCCCAGCTTTCCGCGCTGAACCCCGCCTCGACCGCGCCCTGGGTAAAGGCCCCGGTTGAAATCGCGGCCCAGTCATCCTCGGTCCAGCCATAATCGCGGATATCAATCCGCACCAGCGCGCCATCAGTGCCATCCACGGGCGTCACCTTGGCCAGACGCGCCGCGCGGCTGATCGAGTTGATGAACTTGTTCAGACCGGCATGTAGAAACGCCATCGGATTGCGCTTCATGCCTTCGGCAGTGCAATCCAGCTCTGGCAGTTCGGTATCGGCAAAGCTGAAATAGCGGGCAAATTGCCGGTCGCGGTCATCCATCTTTTGCAGATCGGCGACCCCGGCCATCATCAGCTGGGTGAAGTCCCCTCCGACAAAGCGCGGCAGGGTCACATCAGTGTTGGGCCGCGCCGGGTTCACCGCGGCCGGTTCCGCTGTTGCGACCGGGGCCTGAGCCACCGGGGCGGGTGCGGCGGGTGTCACCGCGCCCAAGGCCAAGATCCACGCCTTGATCGCGTCCAGCTCTGCCGGGGTCAGCTTGGTGCCCAGCGGCATCCGGTTCAGCGCGATCGAGGCATAGACCGGCGATTTGTCGGGATCGCCCGGCGTTACCGCCGCCGTGTCCATCGCCATATCGGCAATGTCATGCATCGGGAACGTGCGGTCATTGCGCTGCCCCGGCCCGTGGCAGGTGCGGCAATGCTGATCCATCACCCGGTCCGCCGCCTGTTCAATCTCTGCCGGCACCCCGGCCACCGCGGCAACCGGGGCCGGATCGACAGCCGGAGCCGCCGCCAGTACAGGCACGTCAACCGGCATCTCGCACGCCGCCTGCACCACCTGCATCAGCCCTTGTGACCCGGTTTCATTGGCCAAAGCCATCATATCCATCGGCGGCGCTGCGACCGATGCGTCCGTTACCGTCGCACTCCCCGCACCCGCAACCTCGGCCACCTGCACCAGTTCCGGTGCAGCCTGCGGCAGGGTCGAGACATCCAGCGGCTTGCCGGTCAGAAAGGCGTAGATCGCGGCGCGGTCCTCAAGGCTCAGCTTGGCGGTCTGTTCCGCCACCCGCCGCATCGACCCCGCCGCCAGGGGCCGCCCGTTAAGCTTTTTGCCCTCGGCCAGCACGCCATTTACAAAAGCCTCTGGCCCGGTCTTTTCCAGACGCGCGCCGGTGATATCGGGGGAGTAATCGCCAAAGAACCCAAGGAACCCGCTATAGGCCTTGGTGGTATCAACCGAAAACCCGTCCCGCGGGCTGTGGCATTCACCGCAATGGCCCAGCGCCTCGACCAGATACTCGCCGCGCGCCAGTTGCGGATCGGCGGGCGCGCTCAGCGGCGCGCGGTCGCTGTTCATCAGCTGCAACGCCTTGTCTGACAAAAGGTTTACCGCATGCGGTTTCGAGGGCAGATCACTGGCCTCCATCGTGCCCAGATAGGCGCGGATATCCAGCGCGTCTTCGGGCTTCATCCGGGAATAAGCGGCATAGGGGAAGAACACGCCGTAATACTGCCGCCCATCGGGCGCTACCCCGCGCAGCAGGGCATTCAGGAACTGCGCGTCGGTCCAGCTGCCGATCCCGGCATTCGCATCATGGGTGATATTGGGCGCATAAACCGTGCCCAGCCGGTTTTCAAAGGCGCGCCCCCCGCCGAGGGTCATCATATCGCCCTCGATCGAATGACAGGTGGCGCAACCGGCGGCGTTATAAAGCTCTTTCCCACGGGTGGCATCAGGGATGTAACTGGCGAAATCACCGTCCTTGAACTCCGGCAGATCAGCCAGCGCCGCCCCTGCCGTAAACAAAACCAAAGTTATCGCGGCTAGGGCTGTGGTCTGGGTCGTCATGCGGGTCATGATTGCCTCCCTGAGAAATTCACCGGAATTCGAAACGCTCAAAATGTACCGACCGGGGCGCTTTCCCGGCGGCTTTCAGATCTTTTATCAACCCGTCGCGCATCGGGGCCGGTCCGCAGAACCACAGGCTGGCCTGCCCGATCTCAAACGGCAGGTAACTGACCAGTTTGGCCGCATCAAAGCGGCCATCGGTATCCGACATGTGCAGTTTCAGCGTAAAGCCCGGCACCCGGTCCGCTGCTGCGCGCAGGCGGTCCAGCGCGACACCTTCGGCCTCGTTCCTGACGCAGTAGATCAGCACAATCTGTTCGGCATCGTCAGGCTTCAGATGATCGGCCCAGGCCAGAAACGGGGTGATGCCGATGCCCGCCGCGACCCAGACCTGTTTGGCCCCGCCGCGATGGTGGTGAAACCGGCCATAGCCGCCCTCGACCCGCGCGGTATCGCCCACCGCGATCACATCGCGCAGATGGCGGGTGTAATCCCCCAGACCCCGGATCGAGAACTGGATGCCGCCGCCGGGCCGCACCTGCGACACGGTAAAGGGGTGCGGCTCGCGCAATCCCTTTGACGAGAAATGCACGAATGCAAAGCTGCCGGGCCGCACATTCACGCCCCTGCCTACCGGCTCCAGATCCACGATAGTAGCGGCGGCATGTTTGTCCACCGCGACCACGCGATAGCTGCGGCGGCGCAACAGGAACCCGAACTGCGACCACAGAAACGCCGCTGTCCCGGCCAGCGCCACGATGTTCAGCCAGACCGACAACAAGGCATTGCCGTCAAACGGCGCCTTGACGAAAGACTGATGAAACGCCAGCGCGATGAACACCACCCCCAGCAAGCGATGCGACCAGCGCCACAGCCCATAGGGAATTTCCCAGGTGATCTTTGGCATCTTTGGCACGCGTTTGAAGAAACTGATCAGGATCAGCACAACCAGCGCGATGAATGCCACTTCGGCCACTTCGACCGCCAGTTGGCTCAGCGCTGCGTTCACCTCCAGCCCGTCGGTGGCAATCTTGATCTGCTGGTGCAGAAAGGCGGTGGTCAGAATGATCATGCCGGTCCATTTGTGAACCCAATAGATCTGGTCCAGGCCGCCAAAGGCCGCATCAAGGCCCGGCAGTCGCGCTGCCAGAACCAGATTCATCGCCATCAGGCTAAAAGCCACCGCGCCCAGCGCAATCACGGGCCATGTTTTACCCGGAAGGTGGCCTGCTGCTGCATAAGCCAACATCACGGGCATCAGGACGCCCAACACAAAGAGGGATACCTTGCCAATCAAAACGCTTCTTCCAATCAGTCTTCAAAAAGTCGGGGCCAAAACCCCCTTGGTGCTTATTATTCGCACAACTTTCTGTGAAAAAAATGATTCTTAAAAGTAGCGTATTCACTACCATTCACAGAAATACCGGCGCCTGTGGACCTGGAAGCCCGGCTGACAAAAGGTTTGGCAACCATAAGATGTATTTTGCGGGTATTGCGCTGATCTGGGCCAGAGGTTCAAAATATGGAGCCTCGACCGGCCGATTGTGAAACTCCCGGCCACGGGGGTTGTTTACAATTTCGCGCGGCGTGTCTGTCCGGGGAAAAAGACTGCAGCGCCGTCAATCAGTTGATGAAATAACGCCCGTTGCCGCCATGTGCATCGGTCCGCCCTTGTGGCGCGGAAACCCAAAGCCGGTGACCATGACGACATCAATATCACCCGCGCTTTCTGCGATGCCTTCTTTCAACAGCGCCTGACCTTCGGCCTGCATGATACGCAGAATCCTGGCCATGATCTCATCACTGGCAAACGCACGCCGTGTAAGCCCGGCGCGGACGCTTTCCTCTGTGATGATGCGCTCCACTTCGGGATCAGGGGTGGCACGGCCCGTGCTGTATTCGTACCAGCCCTTGCCTGTTTTGCGCCCCAGCCGGCCTGTTTCACACAGCCGGTCGGCAATATGGGCGTAGCGTTCACGTGAGAGCCGGTTCGCGGCTTGGGCTTTGCGCTGCGCCCGGGCGATATCCAGCCCGCTCATGTCCTGCACCGCAAAAATGCCCATGGCAAAGCCAAAGCCCTCCATTGCGGCGTCAATCTGCTGGGGCAGCGCGCCTTCTTCCAGCATGAATTCACACTCGCGGCGACAGGCCGACATGATCCGGTTGCCGATAAAACCGTCGCAAACGCCTGCCACGACCGCGACCTTGCCCAGACGCCGCGCCAGCGCCGCGCCCGTGGCCAAGGCCCGCGCCCCGGTCTGATCGCCCCGCACCACCTCGAGCAATTTCATCACATGCGCGGGGGCAAAAAAGTGCAGCCCCAGAATGCGTGACGGGTCGCGGGTCAGCCCGGCGAGTGTGTTGAGATCGAGATAAGACGTGTTGCTCGCCAGAACAGCGTCATCCGGCATGACGGTATCAAGCCGGGCAAACACCTGCTGCTTGACCGCCATATCCTCAAAGACCGCTTCGATCACCAGCGGACAACCGGCGAGGGTTGCACAGTCGTCGCCCGTGGTCAGGCGCGCCAGCGCAGCATCGGCCTTATCCGGCGCGACAGCCCCCCGCTTCACGCTGGCAGCGAGCGTCTCCGCGACACGGCCCTGCGCGTCAGCAGCGGCAGAGGTATCGCGTTCAATCAGGTGAACCTCTGAACCGGACACCAAAAGTGCAGTGGCAATGCCAGCGCCCATCGTGCCCCCGCCGATCACACCGACGCGCGACAGATCAGCAGGCACAACGCCTTGCGACTTCAGGCTTTTTCCGGCTGCCCGTTCGGCAAAGAAAATGTGGCGCAAAGCCGCTGCCTCGGGTGAAGCAGACAGCCGCAGGAACCGCCCGCGCTCTGCCGCCAGCGCATCGTTCGCCGCAGCCGTGGCGGCAAAGCGCAACGCAGCCAACGCCTCCAGCGGTGCGGCGGCACCGCGGCTGCGCTTGCGCAGCGCCGCCTCCTCTGACTCCCAATCAATACCTGCGCCTGATATCAAAGCGCGTGACAAGGTCGGACGTGGCGCGCCCTGAGCTGCCAGCTCGCGGGCAAGCGCCTCGGCGGTCGCAATCAGGTCATCCTCGGCAAGACGGTCGATCAGACCACTTGCCAGTGCTTGCTCTGCGCCGACCGGCTTGCCCCCGGTGACCAGTGCAATCGCATCGGCCATGGGGACCAGACGCGGCAGGCGCACAGTGCCACCAGACCCCGGAATGATGCCAAGGTTGACCTCTGGCAGACCCATTCTAGCGGATCCGCTTGCAACGCGCCCATGGCATGCCATTGCAAGTTCAAGCCCGCCTCCCAGTGCGGTGCCGTGGATCGCCGCGACCCACGGCACGGGTGAGGATTCGAGTGCGGCCAGAACATCGGGCAGGAATGGCGCCATGGGTGGCTTGCCAAATTCCCGGATGTCGGCCCCGGCAACAAAACTGCGCCCCGCGCAGCATAACACCACCGCTTTTACCTCAGGCCGATGCGAAATCTGTTTCTGCGCGTTCAGCAGGCCAGCCCGGACGGCTTGCCCCAGAGCGTTGACAGGGGGGTTGTCGATGATGACGCGGGCCAGATCGCCATGTATCTCTGTGGTTACGCATTCCATCGCCTGGAACCTCACTTTGAATGACTGCCCCGCTTATAGAAGCGCCGCGCGTTACCGTAACCCAACAATCGGTTCAGGCAACGTCACACACCCTGATTGGGCGCTGGTGGTTCCATCATTCCCTTTTTCTGCAAGATGTCATCGGTATTGCTCAGCAACGCCTTGACCGCGCGACGGGCGGCGTCTGGCCGCTTCAGCCGGATCGCGCGCTCTATCGCCTCATGCAGATCCTGTGCATGGCGGAGGTCATTCGCCTCACGCGTGACCAGGGTAAACAGATAATCCAGAGAGGAATCGATCATGGCCCCCAGCGGCATCAGCAATTCGTTGCGCGTTGCGTTCAGAATGGCCTGATGAAACCTCCGGTCGGCACGGGTGCGCTGTGACAATGTGGTGGCTGTGCCCATGTCCTGACAGGCGGCGCTGATCTGGGTCATCTCGGCCTCACTCCGCATCCCGGCGGCGAGGGCAGCGGCTTCGGGTTCAATAATATGGCGCAGTTGCTGAACAGATCGCATCAGGGCGTCACGATGGGGAGACTGGGACGCCCAGGCCAGCACATCACGATCCAGGTGGTTCCAGTTTTCGCGCGGCTCAACCCGGCTGCCGATCTTGGTGCGGGAAACCAGCAGATTTTTGGACATCAGCATCTTGATGGCTTCGCGGACAACCGAACGGCTGGTGCCGAACATTTCCGACCATTCCGCCTCGTTCGGCAGGATCGAACCGGGGGGATAGTCGCCTGACACAATGCGACGCCCGATTTCCTGGGCGACGGAGAAGTGGGCGAAAGATCCGGTCTGTCGCGGCAAGCCTGCCCCGGACTGCGACGCGGCCTTTGCTGTTGGCACTGCGGCTGATTGCGCCGTCTTGTCCTTTTCTTGCCTGCCCGCCACAAAACACCTGCCTTTTCTATGCCTGCCAATCCCTATCGCCAGAGGATGCGCCTGACAACGCCTGCATTTTTCAGCCTCCCGGCGTCAGGACCGGGATATGGCGCGGTCTTTTCGTCTGGCAAACCAATTGTCTGCGAGAACGCCCAGAATGATCACCGATCCCATGACAGCGAAGTTGAGCGAAGAGGGAATTCCGAGCAGATTCACCAGATTTTGCAGAACCTGAAGCAGGACGGTGCCCAGAACGACGCCAAGAATCGACCCCTCGCCCCCACGCAGCGAACAGCCGCCCAGAACGGCTGCAGCGATGGCGTAAAGCTCGTAGAAATTGCCATGGGATGAGGGTGAAATTGATCGGGTGTACATTGCCAGATAGATCGCAGCGATGGCGGTGAGCACGGCGCAGAGCAGATAGGCGGTGATCAGAACTGCAGTCGTGTTGATGCCCGAATAGCGCGCAGCCTGCGGGTTTCGTCCGGTGGCCAGAAGCGTGCGGCCATAAACCGAACGGTGCAGCAGAATACCCGTCACCACTGCAAGAATTACCATCGTGGTCAGACTGTTCGGCACCCCCAGCACACGCCCGGTGGTCAGCCATTCCAGCCCCGGAAAACTGGCGCCAAAGGCAAAGCCTGCGGTGGCATCCTCGGTGTAATAGCGGGCGATGCCGCGATAGATCAGCAACCCGCACAGCGTGACGACAAAGGGTTGCAGACCAACGCGCGCAACAAGAATGCCATGCAGCGTACCGATCACCGCCCCGATGGCCAGAACCAGAATGACAGCGGCAAGCGGCGACAAAACGCCATTGCCGACCAGATCAACAAAGATCACGCCCAGCAGCGCGATCACGGAACCGGATGACAGCTCGATCCCGCCCGAGATGATGACAAAGGCCTGAGCAATGGCAAAGATGCCAAAAAGCCCGATCAGATTGGCCGTGTTCGACAGGTTGACCGGCGACAGAAAGCGCGGGTTGAGAAAGGCCACCACCCCGGAAACAATAAGGATCAGGATCAGAAGGCCAAGATTCTTGCGGTCAATCATGCGGTTTTCTCTGTTGTTTCTTCTGCGGTTTCTTCTGTGGTTTTCACTGCGGTATCGTGGCCGACTGCCAGGGAAAGGATGGCATGTTCGGACAATCCGGCGCGGGTCAGGGCGCCCGCAATGCGGCCTTCGTGCATGACAAGCACACGATCAGCCACACCGATCACCTCTTCCATGTCAGAGGAAATCATCAGAACCCCGACGCCCTGATCGGCCAGCGCGCGCATCAGGCGATAAATCTCGGCCTTGGCACCGACATCGACACCCCGCGTCGGCTCGTCAAACAGGATCACGCGGGGGGACAGCGCCAGCCAGCGGGCCAGGACTACCTTTTGCTGGTTGCCACCAGACAGGGCTGAGGCGGGCAGGGTCAGGTTTGCCGCCCGCAGGTCGAGGGCCTTTTTCTGCCGGCCGGCCAGCCCGGCCTCTGCCGTGTGGTTCACAATGCCGTAGCGGGAAAGCGCACGCAGACTGGGGAGCGAGATGTTCTGCGAAATCGGAAAGTCGAGGATCAACCCATTCTGCTTGCGATCTTCGGGCACCAGAAAGATGCCCCTGGCGATGGCCTGACGCGGTGTGGTTATGGTCAGGGGCTGACCCTCCAGCATGACCTGTCCGGCCAGTGCCGGCGTCAGGCCAAAGATGGTTTCGGCAAGCTCGGTGCGACCTGCGCCGATCAGGCCCGCAAGGCCCAGAATCTCGCCCCTGTGCAACGTCAGATCGACAGCACAGGCGGGATAGCGGGGGGTTCTCAGGCCCGAGATCTGCAAGAGTGGCGGACCAGAGGGAGCGGCCGGGGGCCTGTAGAGCGCCTTCAGGTCGCGCCCGATCATGTGCCGGATCATCACCGGAGCGCGGATATCACTCCGGTCAAGATCGGCGACATGGTGGCCGTCGCGCAGCACGGTGACCCGATCGGCAAGCCGCTCAATTTCGCCAAGACGGTGGGTGATAAAGATGATTGCCACGCCATCCCCCCGCAAGGCCTCGATCACGGACAGCAGGCGGTCGGTTTCCGTCGCTGTGAGCGAAGAGGTCGGCTCATCCATGATGATAAGCCGCGCCTGCAGGGACAGGGCCTTTGCAATCTCTGCCAGCTGCATCTGCGCCAAAGAAAGCCGCGCCAGTGGGGTGTCGCCGGTAAATGTGGCCCCAAGGCGGGCAAGCAGCACATCGGCGTGGCGGTTCATCGTCTTTGTGTCGACCAGCCGCAGCGGACCGAACCGTGTCGGCATCCGCCCCAGAAAGATATTCTCCGCCACAGTCAGGTTGTCAAAGTTTGACAATTCCTGATGCACGAACGCAATTCTGGCGGCCATGGATCGTTGAACGCTCAGCCGGTCCACCTCCACGCCGTCCAGCACAATCCGGCCGGAATCCGGCACGTAAACCCCGCCGATGACCCGCATCAGCGTGGACTTGCCCGCCCCATTTTCGCCGACAAGCCCCAGCACCTCGCCTTGCGAAACATGCAGATCGACGCCTGACAGCGCGGGAACCACGCCAAAGCGTTTATGTATGCCGGTCAGCTGAATAACGGGTGTCATGGGAATATCCTGAAAGAAATGCAGGCCGGAACGGGAGGAAACCGGGACCGGCCTGCATCTGGCCAGAGTTTCAGCCCGCAATGCGGGCCTTGAGCTCGGCCTCGAACGCATCGACGTTGGACCCGTCGATGATGGCGGTCGGCACGATGACAAGGGCGTCGGCCGGGATCATGGAGCTGTCACCCTCCAGATGGGCGGCCATCAGCTTCATCCCCTGATATCCCCATTCATAGGGCTGCTGGACCACGGTGCCGGCAATGGTGCCTTCCTTGACACCGCCCAGAGTGATCGGATCTTCGTCAAAGGCGACAACGGTGATTTCACCCAGCTTCCCGGATTCCTTCAGCACCTCGTAGATGCGCGGTGGATTGTAGCTGTAAAAACCCACCATGCAGTCAATATCCGGGTTTGCGGCCAGCGCATCTTCGACGTTTCTCTTGGCGCGGGTCATGTCGATGTCATCGCCGCGCACGTCGATCAGCTGGACATTCGATCCTTCCAGCGCGGCCTTCATCCCGTCAATCCGCTCCCGCGCGTTATCGGCACCCAAAAGGCCGACAAAGCCGATGCACTGGCCGCCGTCGGGCATCGCCTTCAAAGCGATCTCACCGGCCTGCCTGCCCGCATCGGTGTTGGACGAACCGATATAGGCCACCCGGTTTGAATCGGGCGCATCGCTGTCTGTGGTGAAAAGCGGAACCTGCGCACCGATACGGTTCAGGGCGTCGGTGGAGGATTTCGGGTCGACAGCCGAAACCATGATTGCGGCCACCCCGGCGGCCACAAGATCATCCATCAGGCGCTGCTGAATCGCGGCGGCGGCCTGCTCGGGGTACTTGAACTGCAGGTCATAGTCCGGCAGTTCTTCCTGCGCCTTTTTCACACCGGCTTCAGCCAGCTTCCAGAAATCGGAAGCCCCGTTGACGACAAAGGCGAGGGTCTTTTTGTCTTGCGCCTGGCTTGTGGTTGCGGCCAGCGCAACAGCAAGGGCGAGCGCGGAAATCCGGGCTTTCATTTGGGTCTCCATTGTCAGGGGTTGGATGCCGGGGCAGAGCATAGGGACCCCGCCCCGGCGCTGCCGTCAGCCGCCGATGCAGCTTTCGGCATTCTCTTGGGTGCATTCGTCAAGGCCGGTGAAGATCACTGGTTCGACGGCCGTCCCGTTCAAAAGATCCAGCATCACGGTGGGCGCACGATACCCCATCTCGAACGGACGCTGGCCGACCTGGACATGGCTGCGACCCGCTTTCAACGCGTCCATCTGCGGCGGAAGCGTATCACCGGCGACAATGACCATCGACTGCGCGGTCAGCTTGTCCATCACCTGATCGGTGACCTGTGCATAGGCCTGCGGGGCAAACTGCGCCCAGCCGCCGATCAGCATAAACGCGGTCAGGTCGGGATTGGCGGTAAAGGTATCGGCCATCTGCTGGTTCGCCAGATCAATCTGGTCATTGGTAAAGACCGGGCACCCGGCAATCTCGGTCCAGCCGCCCTGACCTTCCAGCCGCTCGATGCCTTCCTCTCCCGAAAGCGTGTCCCGGGTGCCCGCCGCACGGGCATTGATATTTGCCGCCGCGACGTTGCCAAGCTGCAGACAAACCGTGCCACCCTCGGGTTTCAACGCCTTGAGATGCTCGGCAAATTTGACACCCATCAGATAGTTGTCGGTGCCAAGATAGGTGGCGCGCAGAGCGGCATCCTCGGGCAGAAGATCGGCGTCGATGGTCATGATCGGAATCGACGGTGCCTTTTCACGCAACAGCTTGGCCATCAGCGGCGCATTTGACGGCGAGATGGCGATGGCAGCAATGTCGGGCCGGTTCAGCAGGTCTTCGACGATCTGCACGGCACCCACCTCATCCGCCGAAGAGGCCGGGCCAGTGTAAAGACACGTATAGCCCGAGCCGGTGTTTTCGGAATTCCACTTCTGGCACCCCTTGTTGATCTGTTCAAAAAACGGGTTGTCCAGACCTTTGACCACAATAGCCAGGGTCTTGTCCTGCGCCCATGCGGCGCCAGAGAGCAGTAGCGCGGCCAGCGTGCTGGCCATCAGGATCTTGCGGTGCATATCGTTCCTCCCGAAGTTTGTTGGTTGGCTTTGCGGCCCGGGGGCCAGGGTCAGCCCGGGTACCAGACCCGGCGCGGATCATCCGGCGCGCGGGCAAAGGCCCAGGATTCGGTCACAAGACGGTGGGTGTCATAAGCGGGGCGCCACCCCAGCTCGGACCTGGCACGGGCGTTCGACAGCCAGGTGGAGTGGTAGCCGGACCGGACAGGGATCGACGGCAACCCGCGGGTTTGTGCAAGAATACGGGCGACCTCGGCATAGTCGACCGGTTCGTCCATCGCGATGTTGTAAAGCCTCTGACGCGCCGCCGGAGCGGTCAGTGCCGCGCAGATGGCAGAAACAAGGTCTGAGACATGAACAAAATTACGCTTCAGCGGCTGACCGTCATGGTCCTGCAACAGGGGAATTGCGCCGGTGCGGATCGCCTCGGCGCTGCGATCCGGCCCGGCAAGCGCAGCCCAGTCCAGTCCGCCAAAACGGTCAGGACCAAACGACAAAGACGCGCGGAAATCATCCTTCTCCATGATCCATGGCGCGCGCAGGCAGGTCCAGTCCAGATCATATTGCTGGCCAAACTGGCTCAGCATCACTTCCTCCAGCACTTTGGACAGAGCGTAGCAGCCCGGATAGGCGCGGTGCGGCGTGGTCTCGGTCACCGGGCCGTCATGGGGATAGAGAAAATGCCCTACCGCCGCATCCCCGCCGATCAGAACAAAGCGGCGGGCAAGCGGATTGTTCCGCCACGCCTCCAGCAGCCAGAACAGGCCCTTGACTGTCACGTCCATCACATCATCCGGCACCTCTTTGCAGGTTGCCAGATGGACGACATGACTACAGCCCGCGACCGCCGCCTCGGCCGTTGCACGGTCAGAAAGCGACCCCTTGAGCGTGGTCAGACCCGGCTGGGGCGCAAGATCACGATGGTGCAGCAGAGCGCGGATCGTGGCGGTTGGAAATGCAGTTGGCAGCTTTGCCAGCAGCGCCTGACCCACCTTTCCCGCCGCCCCTGTCACCAGAATCTGCATGTGCCCTCCTGATCCTTTCCGAGGTGATAAACGGCGTCAGATATTCTGGTCAACACTTTTATCGGACAAATAGGATAAAACGATTAAATAGGTCTATTGACGGAAGCATTGCCTTGCGGCCATAAAGCGCTGAGGCAGCATGAAGAGGATGGAAATGTCAGTCCTGAGACTTGAAGGCGTGGCCAAGAACTTCGGCGCGATCGAGGCGCTGAAGGGTGTGTCGCTGCAAATCGGCAAGGGAGAGGTGATCGGCCTGATGGGTGACAACGGCGCGGGCAAATCCACGCTGGTCAAGATCATCGCCGGGAATTTCCGCCCTTCGGCCGGGCAGGTTTTCATCCACGACAAAGAGGTGACGTTTTCCGGCCCGCTGGATGCCCGGCGTCATGGCGTCGAAATCGTGTATCAGGATCTCGCGCTTTGCGACAACCTGACGGCCGCCGCGAATGTCTTTCTGGGGCGCGAACTGACGCGCCGCCTTGGCCCGGTACGGATCAATGACTATGCTGCCATGAACCGTCGCGCGGGCGCGCTGTTCGCAGAGCTGAAGTCCGAAACCCGGCCGCGCGATCTGGTGCGCCAGATGTCAGGCGGGCAACGTCAGGCGGTCGCCATTGCGCGCACCCGGCTTTCAAACGCCGATATCGTCCTGATGGACGAACCGACGGCCGCAATTTCCGTGCGGCAGGTGGCCGAAGTGCTGCGCCTGATCCGCCGGATGCGTGATCAGGGTGTTGCCGTCGTGCTGATCAGCCACCGGATGCCTGATGTCTTTGGCCTTGCTGACCGGGTGGTCGTGCTGCGCCGCGGGTCCATCGTGGCCGACAAGCCCGTAGGAAGCACCTCGCCCGAGGAAGTGACCGGACTGATAACCGGAGCCATCGAACATGCCTGACGGAAAGCCCCCGATGAACAATGCCGAACTCACAAGTGTCATAGATCAGCAGACCAACACGCGGGTGACCGCTCTTTTTGCCGAACAGGCCACGTGGGTCTTTCTCGCGGCGGTTCTGGCGGCGGTGGTGCTGGGCCTGTCGACAGACACCTTTGCGTCGTCGCAGAACCTTTTCAACGTCAGCCGCAACTTTGCCTTTGTCGGTCTGGTCGCTCTAGGGATGACAGTGGTGATCATTTCTGGCGGGATTGATCTTTCCGTTGGGTCAGTGGTCTGCCTTGCCGCCATGGTGCAGGCCATCGTGATGAACGCGGGGTACGGGTTCTGGACGGCTGCGGCCCTGTCACTGGGGGCTTCGGCTTTGGTCGGTTTCGTGAACGGTGCGTTGATCGCATGGCTGCGGATGCCGCCCTTCGTGGTGACATTGGGAATGCTTTCGATTGCCCGCAGTCTGGCGATGGTGCTGTCTGGCAACCGGATGATTTACGAATTCGGGCCGGATCAGGCGTTTTTGTTTGCCCTTGGCGGTGGATCGACATTCGGCATCGCGCATCCGGTGATTGCGCTTGCCCTTTTCGGCTGCGTCACTGCCTTTCTACTGCGCTGGTCGCAATGGGGCACGCATATCTTTGCCATCGGCGCGAACGAGCGCGCGGCAGTGCTGACGGGTATCGCGGTGCCGCGGGTCAAGATCAGCGTCTATGTGTTTTCGTCCTTGATGGCAGGCATCACCGGCATACTCGAAGCGGGCTGGCTGGGTGGCGTCACGACCAATCTTGGCCAGTCGATGGAACTGGCCGTGATTGCCGCCACGGTCATCGGGGGGGCCAATCTGCTCGGCGGATCTGGAACTGTTGCCGGTGCCGTGGTCGGGGCAGCGCTGATCGAAATTATCCGCAACAGCCTGATCCTGCTGGGCATATCGACCTTTTGGCAGGGAGCGTTCGTCGGATTCTTCATCATCTTGGCGGTGGCATTCGACCGGATTCGCGCCCTTCGCACAAACCAGCTATAGGCAGCGCCGTCGCTGGCAGTCCAGTGGGTGCAGGGCACCCCTAGCCCCGCGCCACACCCTTGCTTGCAACCGGCGGGTGCCCTGAAGCAAAGAGTGCGTTTTCAATCGCTGTCTGTGCGCGATGCGTCCGGTCACGGCCGGGACGGACAGCCGGACCCACGTAAACGGTGACCCCGCTGTCGGGTATCGCGTCGCCATACCCGGCCTGCCCGTGCAGTTGATCTTCGATAGCGCGCTCAAGGCCAGCCGGGTCAGGCAAATTCACCCCGCTGGACACCAGAATAAACCGTCCCTCCCCGATGTAAGACATGACACAGGGTTGTTTGGTAAAGAGAGTGTCGAGTGCAACAACCACAGGCGCGAGCGCGACCGGCGCATCGGCCGATCCGGCACTGTGGTGAACCTCAACCGCCATGACATAGGCCCGTGACAGCGCCACGCCCGACAGGCGGACCAGATAATTTTGCAATGCGGCATGCTCGATCAGCGACGCGACGCCCGCAATGGACCCCGGCGTCGGCACATCCCAGCCCGCATCGCCGATACCGCCGTCGGAGTCTGCGACCACCGTATCGACCTGGGTGAGCAGTATCTTGTCCTGAACATTCCGCAGACAGGTGCCGAAAGCGATGACATCGAACGGCTTGGTGATGTAATCCGACGCTCCGGCCCGGAAGGCACGGTCAAGGAAGTCAAAATCCTGCATCGCCGTCAGCATGATGATCGGCGTATCCCGATAGGCAGGGATACGGCGGATGCGGCCGCAAAGCTCTATCCCGTCCATCCCCGGCATGTTGATATCCAGCAACAAGCAATCAAATGGTCTGGAAGACTGTTCCAGAAATGACAGCGCCTGCGCGCCGGAACTTGAAATTGTCGTGTCCGCACAGCCAATCTCTGCCGCGATTCTGGGGATCAACCCGAGGATGATCGGGTCATCATCGACAGCCAGAATTCGCATGCCCCGCTGTGTGAGATAGGCCGCAGGCAGGTCTGGTTCGGGAACGGATGGTCCGGCATCCGCCGGGAATGACACATCTTGCCAGCCGTCTGAATCACGCTCTGTGCGTTTGCCTCTGAACACAAAGACCAGAGCCGCGCCGAGTACAGAGGCGGCCCCGATCAGGCTGTAGAGCAACAGCGCGAACCAGAACGATGCACCCAGACTCAGGGCGACAGCAAAGCTCAGGGTTCCAGCCAGAATGCCGATGGCAACAAAAGCAATCATCTCTTCAACGACCCTCGCATTGGCGCTCACTCAGGGAAGGCATAGCGGACGTTCTTGAATGAGTAGTTAAATAGTGCGGCAAAATAATGGCAACCGGATGCGGCGCTGGTCGTATGAGCCTGCAAACCCCCGCTTTGCCTGTCCGGCAGCAGAGCGGCTGCGCGCATACAACGAACAGATGTGCGACCTTCGCCGGATCGTCCATTGGCGCAACAGCAATCCGGGCCGCAAGATTACCGGCCGTTTCCGGTTGATTGCAGAAATGACAGCAGCCGCTGTTCATCGGCGCGCAATCCCCGCAACGCCGTCGGCTTGAGTGTGGCAAGCGACTGTTGGCGCTCTGCCGGATCCAGCACAGCAAGCTCAAGCACCGCCGGATGAATATAGGAACTGCGGCAGATAGCCGGGGTATTGTGCAGAACATCCGAAGCCGCCTGCGCCATCGCCTTTACCGTCAGGCGTGTGTCTGGCGGCAGGGTCTCTGCATAGGCATATGCCGCCAGTGTGCCGCCCCATGTCCGAAAGGTCTTGGCTGAGACCCCTTCGCCCATCACGGTGGCAAGCCAGTCGTTCACCTCGCCCGAAGTGACGGGGCGTGGCGCACCATCTGCGTCGACATAAGTGAAAAGCTGGCGACCCGGCAGATCGCCTACCGCTTGCAAAACCCTGTGCAACCTCTGGTCGCGCAACACCTTTCGCAGTCTCTTGCCGCCCTTGGCCGTAAAATCCAGGTGGACCCCGTCTTTGCCGATCCGCACATGCCGACGCAGCAGCGTGGTTGCGCCGAATGACGCATTCTGTGCCGCATATTCCGGATTGCCGATCCGCAGAAAGCTGCGGTCCAGCAGCAGGACCAGCGCCGCCACCGTGAAATCACGCCCGCCGGGGGCGTGGCGCAGGTCACGGTTCAGACGCGCACGCAAGGCTGGCAAAGCCATGGCAAAGGGGATCAGCCCGGCATATTTGGTGCTGGCCTGCGCCGCCTGCCAGTCCGGGTGATAGCGGTACTGCTTGCGCCCCCGTGCATCGCGGCCCGTCGCCTGCAGATGGCCGTCCTCGGTCAGGCAGATCCAGACATCGCTATAGGCTGGTGGCACGCCCAGCTTTTCAGCCCGCTGCCGCGCAGCTCCGGTCAGGCACCGGCCATCGGGGCCGACATAGCTGAAGCCCCGGCCCGCCCTTTTACGGCGAATGCCGGGGTCCTGATCCGAGACATAAACAAGGCTGTTCGCCATGACGGCTCCAAAACGATGGGTTGCGCCCCAGAAAACACACGGGCAAGCCAACAAGTTCCGGGGGGCGTTGCGGCCGATGCACTATCGCCTGCAATACACCCATGCCAGGCACCGAAAGCCGGAAAATCCGTTGTCGACGCATCGAAATACCCTTGTACAACTCACGGTTTCATTGGCATCTTTCAGAAGAATTTGGTTCTTCTGCCGCGTCAGGCATCGGAAAGGTCACGCCAGAGACATGGATACCGAACATGACTGGTCAATGGCCGAACAGGTCCGCACCTTCAACTGGAGCCGGACACCGCTTGGCCCGCGGGACCAATGGCCCGTTGCGCTGAAAATCACGGTTGATCTGATCCTCCGGTCCAGGTTCCCCAAGTGTCTGTGCTGGGGGCCCGAAATGATCACGATCTACAACGATGCCTTTGTTCCGATCCTTGGACAAAAGCCGTTCTGTCTGGGTCAGCCGTTCCACCGGATCTGGGCCGAAGCCTGGGACGAGATCGGCCCCTTTGCGCAAAGCGCGCTGGAAGGGGAATCGGTCTTTATCAAGAACTTTCCGCTGACCGTTGACCGGGGCGACGGCATGCGCGAGGGCTGGTTCACGTTCTGCTACAGCCCGGTCACGGATGAGACGGGCCGGATCTGTGGTTTCATGGATACCGTGATTGAAACCACCGGCGAGATGCTGGCCGAACGTCGCATCCGCCTGCTGAACGGCGAATTGCGGCACCGGATCAAGAATGCCTATGCCAAGGCCATTGCCATCGTGCGCCTAACTTTCCGACGCGCCACTTCGCCAAAAGACGCGCTGGATGCTGCAATCACCCGTTTGCAGCAACTGGATCAGGCTCAGCGCGCGCTGCTGGAAGATACCGGCGGCACGTTGGAAATCCGCGATCTGATTGCCGACGCCCTGGCCGGAAACCTGCAGGACGAGCGGCTTGTCATGCAGGGCCCGACCGTGACACTGGAGGCAGAGCAGGTCTTTGCCCTTAGCCTGGCCTTGGGGGAACTCGCCACCAACGCACAGAAATACGGGGCATGGTCGAATGCCACGGGACGGATTTACATTGACTGGAGCCAGACCGAAGGCCAGTTTCAGCTTGTCTGGCGCGAACAGGGTGGTCCTCCCGTCACCCCGCCCCAGACCAGCGGCTTCGGGCGTGATCTGATCGAAGCATCCTTGAGTCATGAATTCCGCGGCGAGGCCAAGCTGGAGTTTGCGCCGGACGGGGTAGAGTTCACGCTGCGGGCGCGATTGGATTGAACAGACAGCCGCCGCGACAGGCGGCACACGAAAAGTCATCCTTCCCTCGTCGCCAGAACAAATATTACCCCCCGCCAGATTGGAATTTGTCAGCGTCCCAACGCCCTCTCTACTGCGTGCCGGGCCCGTTTCAGCCTGCGTACGTCTAAACGCCATACTGACCAGCGCTGGCAGCAGCCGTCAGAACTGCTCCGGCAGGTGCGTTGACCCCGCAGTCAGATGCAGCTGGAACAAATGGCGCCTGATGGGGTTTGCAGCTGGATACCCGAGGATATGACATGGCCAAACCCTTCCAATCCGACGACCGCAGCCATCCGATACGGATCACCGCGCACATCAGTTGTTGAGGCGCAGATGGCCCCCCGCCCGTTCTGGAAAGGCTATCTGAAACTGTCGCTGGTCAATTGCCCGGTCACCATGGCCCCTGCCACCAGCGAGGCCGAAAAGGTCCGCTTCCACACCATGAACGCCAGCACCGGCAACCGGGTCATCAGCCGCTATATCGACAGTGTCACCGGCAAACCCGTGCGCGACGGGGACGAGGTAAAGGGCTATGCGCGGGGCGAGGATGATTATGTCCTGCTGGAAGATGATGAAATCGCCTCGGTTGCACTGGAAAGCACCCGAACCATTGATATTGACATGTTTGTTCCCGCCGACAGCATCGGCTGGATCTGGTATGACACGCCCCATTATCTCGCCCCCGCCGACCGCGTGGGTGAGGAGGCTTTCGCCGTGATCCGTGCCGCCATGGCCGAAACCGGAACGGTCGGCATCGCCCGGCTGGTGCTCTACCGCCGCGAACGCGCGGTCATGCTGGAACCACGGGGCAATGGCATCGTGCTTTGGACCCTGCGCTATGGCGATGAAGTGCGCGATGCGGCGGAGTATTTTGACAAAGCGGGAACGGAAAAGCCCAACACACAGGTGATGAAGCTGGTCAAACGGCTGATCGACGAGCGTAAAGAGCCGTGGTCGCCCGACATGGCCACAGACCCGGTGCAGAATCGGCTGCTGGATCTGATCGCCGCAAAGAAAAAGGGCCGCAAGCGCGCGCCAAAGGCAAAGGCCAGTGCCGATACCGCGCCGAAAGACAATGTTGTCAGCATCATGGATGCGCTGAAACGCAGCCTCGCAGCCGAGAAAAAGGGCAACTAGATCAGCGCTTCTTTTGCTTCAGGGGCGCTGCAGCTGCGCGGAAGTCCTCCCATGGATCGGCCGAAAGTCCGGCCAGCCGGGCGGGCAGGTTGGAAACGGTGTAATGAGCCGGCCCGATCTCTGGCCCCAATTCATCCCACGACAGCGGCGTCGATACCGCCGCCCCGGCACGCGCCCGTGACGAATAGGCCGCCACCGCCGTCGCCCCGCGCTGGTTGCGCAGATAGTCGATCAGGATCTTTCCCTTGCGCTTTGCCTTGGCCATCGTTGCAACATAGCGGGCAGGCGTATCAGAGGCCATCGCCGCAGCCATGCCTTTGGTGAATGCCTTCACCTCGGGCCATGGTGCATGCGGTTTCAGCGGGGCCACGACATGCAGGCCTTTGCCGCCCGATGTCTTGACGAAAGCGGCCAGTCCCGCATCCGTCAGACGCTGGCGCACCTCTTTGGCCGCCTCAATGATCTGCGGCCAGTCCACGCCTTCGCCGGGATCAAGGTCGAGGGTGATCATGTCCGGGCGCTCCCAGTCTTCCAGCGAGATGCCCCAAGGGTGAATTTCCAGCGCCGCCGACTGCACCAGACCGATCAGACCATCCAGACTGTCGATGCTGATCAGCGGATCACCCGGTTCCTTCGGGTCATCCACCAGCCGGATATTGCTGTTCAGCCCCTTCCACGCGTGTTTCTGAAAGAACGTCTGCCCGGTGATCCCCGTGGGGCAGCGCAATAAGGCCAGCGGACGATTGACCACAAAAGGGGCGATCCGCCGCCAGACCTGTGTGTAGTAATCGGCAAGCCCCTCTTTGGTGACCCCTGCTTCCGGCCAATAGATCCGGTCCGGATGCGTCAGCTTCACCTTGGGGCGCGGCACCGGCTTTGCAGGCTTCACCGTGTCAGGGGCGGCCTCGCGGCGGATTTCGGTTGCAGGCTTGTCTTCACGCAAGCCCCGAAAGGCAGCATGGCGCAGGTGGCCGTCAGCCGTCCAGGCGCGGAACTCGACCTCGGCGACCAGCTCCGGGCTCACATAGCGCACCTGCCGCGCCTGTTCGGCTGTCACCGGTTTGGCAAAAGGGCTGTGTGCGCTGCCAATCCGGTCCAGCCGCCGGAACAGATCCTGCGCCACGCGCGCCGAAAATCCGGTGCCGACCCGCCCGACATGGATCAGTCTGTCAGCCTCATAGACCCCCAGCACCAGTGAGCCGATGGCATTGCGCGCGGCGGTAGAAGGCATATAGCCGCCGATCACAAACTCCTGGCGGGCCGAGCATTTGGATTTTACCCACGCCTTGCCACGCCCTTCGCGATAGGGGCTGTTCCGCGTTTTCGAGATTATCCCTTCAAGGCTCAACCGACAGGCATGCCGCAGAACGGTGGCCCCCGTTTCCTCGAAATGCGCGCTGTAGCGCAAGGGGCCGGCAGCATCGGTCAGAATGTGTTCCAGCATCGCTTTGCGTCGGGTCAGCGGCAGGGGCCGCAGGTCGTAGCCATCAAGATGCAGAAGATCGAAGCCGTAGAACAGAAAGCGGTCGGCGCGGCCCTCGCTCAGATCAGCCTGCAGGGCCGAGAAATCCGAGGCGCCATTGCCGCCTTCGACCACCACCTCCCCGTCGATCACCGCCGCTTTAACCGGCAAGTCCCGCAGAGCAGCAGGCACATCCTGACCAAAGCGGTCGGTCCAGTCCAATCCGCTGCGGGTCAGCAGCTTTACCTGTCCCGCGTCGATCCGCGCCTGAAGCCGGTAGCCATCAAACTTGATCTCATGCAGCCACCGGTCACCGGTTGGCGCGGCGCGCGCGAGTGTCGCCAGCATCGGCGGGATGAAATCCGGCAGGCTTTCCCGCTTTGCGCCTTTGACCTTTGCCGGGTCAGGCGGGGCGGTTTCGGTTTCTTCCTCCGGCACGGGTTTCGCGCGTTTCTTCGGCACCGGTTTCGATGGCAAACCCTGTGCCTCTCCGGCGATTTCGGGAATGTCGCGTCCGGTTTTCACTGACAGCGGCAGCTCTGTCAGAATATCCGGCGCATCGTCGGGCCGGGCGGCATCATCAGACGCCTTGATCAGCAGCCAGTTCTCGCGCTTGTCACGCGGCTTGCCCTGCATGCGGATAAGATGCCAACGCCCCTGCAGTTTTTCGCCTGCCAGCTCGAATTCCAGATGACCCTTGACATAGCCCTTTGCAGCATCCCCGATCGGCGACCATGTACCCCGATCCCACAGCAGTACTGTGCCGCCGCCATATTCGCCTTTTGGAATGGTGCCCTCAAAGTCGCCATAATCCAGAGGATGATCCTCGACATGCACGGCCAGCCGCTTGTCACCGGCGACAAGGCTGGGGCCGCGCGTCACCGCCCAGCTGCGCAACACGCCGTCCATCTCCAGCCGCAGATCGTAGTGCAGACGGCGGGCATCATGTTTCTGGATGACAAAGCTGCGGCCCCGCTTGCTGCGCGTGCGGCCCTTCGGTTCCGATGTCGCGGTAAAATCGCGCTTCTGCCGATACTTTTCCAGCGCCATGATTTCACCCTGCCTTGCGCTTTGGCGCAGGTTCTGCACGGGATTTTCGGGCAGGTTTGTCTTGCGCGCCCAGCGTCGCGCTTGCGCGCAGCGCCTCCATCAGATCGACGACCTTTTCGCGCTTTTCGGCTGGGCGTGGCCTGATCTTGCGCCCTTCGGTCTTGGCCCGGACCAGGTCTTCCAATGCTGTCTCATAGCGGTCATCAAACGCAGCGGGATCAAATTTACCCATCTTGGTGTCAATGATGTGCCGGGCCAGATCCAGCATCTCGGTCGCGATTTTTGGCGTGGGAATATCCTTGAACGCCGCCTCTGCAGACCGGACCTCATAGTCGAAATTCAGCGTCGTTGCGACCAGCCCCGGCCCATGAGGGCGGATCAGAACTGTCCGCATACGCCGGAACAGCACGGTGCGCGCGATGGCAGCCACATTCTTTGCAGACATACCATCCCGGATCAGACCAAAGGCCTCTTGCCCGGACCGATCTGTCGGGGCCAGATAATACGGCTTGTCGAAATAGACATTGTCTATCTCGCCGCAGAGCAGAAAGGCATCAATGGCCAGCACCTTGTCGCTCTCTGGCACGGTCGCGGCAATATCTTCCGGATCAAGCAGAATATGTCCGCCATCCGAAACCTCGTATCCCTTGACCTGATCTTCCCGCGCGACCGGCTTGCCTGTTTCCGCATCGACAAACTCGCGCCTTACCCGGTTGCCGGTGGCCCGGTTGATGGTGTGAAAGGCCAGCCGGTCCGAGGTTGAGGCCGCCGTATAAAGCGCGACCGGGCAAGTCACCTCGGCAACTTTCAGCGTGCCCTTCCAGTTTGCGCGCGGTGCCATGGTTTCCGTGCCCCTCCGCTTCCGGTTTACGGTGGCACAACCCGGTAGCGGGCCGATTGTTCCGGTTCCGTCGCTGCCCGCTTACTGGCACCGCGATTCCCGATAAAAACACTCTTGATGTTCACCCATCTCCGGTCTACGGCAATCAAACTGTTTTTGTCAGAATTGGAAAGACCCATGCGGACCAAAAGCCTTGTGGCGCTCAGTGGCCTTGCCGCCGTCGTTTTTGCCTCTGCCGCGCTGGCAGAGCCGACCACCTATCCCCTGACCATCGAGAATTGCGGGCAGCAGGTCACCTTTGACAAAGCCCCCGAACGCACCGTCGCCCTTGGCCACAACAGCGCCGAGATCCTGTTCCTGCTGGGGCTGGAAGACCGGATGGCGGGCACCGCATTCTGGCCGAACCGGGTGCTGCCAGAGCTTGAGGCCGCCTATGACAAGGTCGACGTTCTGACGGTGGAGTTTCCGACGCTGGAAGCGGTTCTGTCCAAGCAACCCGATTTCGTCGCGGCGATGATTGTGACGCTGATGGGTCCCGACAGCAAAGTGGCCAAACGCGAGGATTTTGCAAATCTTGGCATTCCGACCTATCTGTCGCCCAGCGCTTGCTCCACGGTGGCAGACACCAAGAATGCGGCCGGCAGCAAGGCAACCAGTGTTTACGGCATGCGGGAAGATCTCTGGTCCATGGACCTTATGTATCAGGAAATCGACGACCTTGCGCGCATCTTTGACGTGCAGGATCGAGGGCAGGCTCTGATAGAAGACTTCAAACAGCGTGAGGCCAGATTGCGGGCGGAATTTGCCAAGCGCGAGGATCTGACTTTTCTGTTCTGGTTCTCTTCCCCGTCGCCCGCAGATGACGCCTATCTGACCGGCGGCAACGGTCCGTCGGCCTATATCGCCGATCTTCTTGGAGGGTCCAACGCCCTGAAGACCGAGGCAGAGTGGCCGGCCCTTGGTTGGGAAGGCATCATGGCCGCCAATCCGACAGTCATCGTCGCGGCCCAGGTTGACCGTAAACGTTGGGGTCTGGACGAGGCGCAGAACAAGATCGACTTTCTCACCAACGATCCGGCAGTCAGCCAGATGGAGGCGGTGAAAGCAGGCAGGATTGCCGTGATCAGCGGGGCATCCATGAACCCTTCGATCAACACGATCTATGGCGCCGAGAAACTGGCCGAACAGCTCAAGACCTTCGATCTGAAGTGAGCATCGCGGACGACAAAGAAGCCGGGGCGGGATGGCTTGCCATTTTCCTGGCGCTTGCCCTGATCGTTCTTGCCGTCGCGGTCGCTCTGGCGGCCGCGATTGGCGATTACAGCATCGGGGTCGGTACGGTGTTTCTGGCCGTGACCAACGGGCTTGGCCTGACGGCCGCTGACATCCCGCCGATCGAGCAAAGTGTGGTCTGGGATCTGCGGCTGAGCCGGTCTTTGGTCGCAGCACTGGCCGGGGCCGGGCTGGCAATCTGCGGTGCGATCCTGCAGGCGCTGTTGCGCAATGCACTGGCCGAGCCATTTGTGCTGGGTGTCTCCGCCGGGGCCTCGACCGGGGCGGTGGCGGTGATCGTGCTGGGCATCGGGGCGGGCAGTGTTTCGCTTTCCATGGGCGCGTTTGCCGGGGCATTTGCTGCCTTTGCGATGGTCGCGCTGCTGTCAAATGGCGCCACAAGCGGGCCGAACCACACGATCCTTGCGGGCGTCGCGGCGTCGCAGCTGTTCAACGCGCTGACCTCGTATATCGTGACCACCTCTGGCAACGCGCAGCAGGCGCGTGATGTGATGTTCTGGCTTTTGGGCAGCTTTGGCGGTGTACGCTGGCCGGATTTTCAGTTGCTGGTCGTGGTTGTGTTTATTGGCCTTGCGATCTGCCTTCTGATGTCGCGGTCGCTGGACGCGTTTACCTTTGGCGACGAGGATGCAGCGGCCCTTGGTGTGCCGGTGGCGCGCATCCGGCTGATCCTGTTCGGCGTGACGGCAATGATAACCGCGACAATCGTCAGCATGGTGGGCACGATCGGCTTTGTCGGGCTGGTGGTGCCACATGCCGCGCGTTACATCGTGGGGCCAATGCACCTGCGTCTTTTGCCCGCCTGCGCGGCGGTCGGTGCCATATTTCTGGTGCTGGCCGACATCGCCTCACGCGTGGTGGCAGAACAGCAGACCATTCCCATCGGGGTCGTCACGGCAATGGTTGGCGTCCCGTTCTTTGCCATCATTCTTTACCGCGCAAGGCCGCAACAATGAGCATATCCGCACATAATCTGGTCTGGGGTGTGCGCCGCAAGACCATCGTTGCCGACGTGTCACTTACGGTTGCACCGGGCGAGACGCTGGGCCTGATCGGACCCAACGGATCGGGCAAGTCGTCGTTGTTGCGGCTGCTGGCCGGGCTGAAGCAACCGCTGTCCGGCCGGGTCGAAATCCTTGGACAAGACATTGCCCGCGTCCCGCGCCGCACGCTGGCGCGCCAGGTGGCCTTTGTCCAGCAGAACGCCGCGACCGACACCAACGTGTCTGTGCGCGATGTCGTCCGGCTGGGACGCACCCCGCATCGCTCGGCCCTGGCCGGCTGGACGGCTGCGGATGAAGCTGTCGTTTCCGCCGCGCTGGAACGGGTAGACATGACCGGGCACCGCGCGCAGGCATGGCAAACGCTGTCTGGTGGCGAGCGGCAGCGTGTTCACATCGCCCGCGCCCTGGCACAGTCGCCGAAAGTGATGTTTCTGGATGAACCGACAAACCATCTGGACATTCACCACCAGATCGAAATCCTGCGCATGGTGCGTGACCTAGACCTGACGAGCATCATCGCACTGCACGACCTTAACCTTGCCGCGATGTTTTGCGACCGGATCGTGGTGTTGCAGGCCGGGGCGGTGGTGGACTGCGGCACACCCGATGCTGTGCTGACCGAAACCCTGTTGCGCGATGTGTTCCGGGTCAATGCAGAGGTCTGCGCCGGGCCCGTTGCCTGCCAACCGCATATCCGCTTCAAAGCGGCCTGACCGGACTGGCGCGATACACCGGATCACCCGGACGCATTTCGCAGATCGGAGCATGTCAGCCGTCATGAAACCTTCATTGGACGCACAAAGACAATTCCTTTAATCGGGAATTATGGAACAAAATCGCGCCGCTCATGCTTTTGCCACCCTCGGCCACCCCGGCCGGCTGGCCGTCTTTCGCCTGCTGATGCGCTTTGCCCCGCAAGGCGTGCGCCCGACCGAGATCGCCGAAGCGCTTGGCCTGAAGCAAAACACCTTGTCGCACCATCTGGCTGACCTGACCGCCTCGGGCCTTGTCACGGTCACGCGCCGAGGCCGGTCGCTTTTCTACTCGGTCGATATCGACGCGACAGAGGGATTGATCGGCTATCTCGCCCTCGATGTGGGGCGCGCGCGCCCTGATCTCCTTGCCACCCTGCTCTCTCCTCAAAAGGATACCGCACCGATGACCGCCCCCCATCGTGACACCGACTTTGACGTGCTGTTCATCTGCTCGGGCAATTCTGCCCGCTCAGTCTTTGCCGAAGCGCTTTTGCGCGATCTGGGCAAGGACAAGTTTCAGGCCTTTTCCGCCGGAACACGCCCCAACACCCAGCTGAACCCCTTTGCGCTGGAGATCCTTGAACGCAATGGCCACGACACGTCCGGCCTGCGCTCAAAGCATATCTCCGAATTTCAGCAGCCCGGCTCCATCGTGATGGATTTCGTGTTCACGGTCTGCGACACGGCGGCGGCAGAGGAATGCCCGCCATGGCCGGGCCAGCCGATCACCGGCCATTGGGGCCTGCCAGACCCGGTGAAAGCCACCGGCACCGATGCTGAAAAGGCGCTGGTCTTTGCCCAGACCTACGCCGCGCTGCGCCGCCGGATCACGGCCTTTGTCGCACTGCCCTTCGAGGGACTCAGCCGGATGTCTCTGCAATCCAGTGTGGATGCCATCGGCACCGACGCGCAAGCAAAGGCCTGATCCGCATGAGCCCTCGCATTGCCCTGAACGGCCTTGGCCGGATCGGAAAACTGGTGCTGCGCGACCTGATCGACACGGGTGCGTGCGGTGACATCGTCCTGATCAACGATCCTGTCGGCGATACCGAACAGCATGCGCTGCTGATGGAGTTCGACTCGGTCCACGGTCGCTGGCGCACATCTGTCAGTCATCACTCCGGGGCGTTGGTGCTGAACGGCCAGACCATTCGCCTGACGCATGAGAAAACCATCGAGGCGTTGCCGCTTGCGTCACTGGGCGTCGATCTGGTGATCGACTGCACCGGCGTCTTCAAGACCGCTGCAAAGGTCGCGCCTTACTTTGCCGCCGGGGTGCAGAAGGTGATCGTCTCTGCCCCGGTGAAGGATGGCGGCGCGCTTAACCTTGTCTATGGGGTGAACCATCACCTTTATGACGGCGCGCAGAACCTTGTCACCGCCGCATCGTGTACCACCAACTGCCTCGCCCCGGTGGTAAAGGTGATCCACGAGTCACTTGGCATCCGCCACGGGTCCATCACCACGATCCATGATGTCACCAACACCCAGACCATCGTGGATCGCCCGGCCAAGGACATGCGCCGCGCGCGGTCCGCCCTGATGAACCTGATCCCGACAACAACCGGCAGCGCAACGGCGATTACCCTGATCTACCCGGAACTTGCAGGCCGGCTGAATGGCCATGCGGTGCGCGTCCCGCTGCTGAACGCATCCCTCACTGATTGCGTGTTCGAGGTAGAGCGGGCGACCACAGCCGAAGAGGTGAATGCGCTCTTTGCCGCCGCCGCCGAGGGCCCGTTGCAGGGCATCCTGGGGTTCGAGACCCGGCCGCTCGTTTCCTGCGATTTCATCAATGATCGGCGCTCTGCCATCGTCGATGGGCCGTCCACCATGGTGACCAACGGCACGCAGGTAAAGATCTACGCCTGGTATGACAACGAATGGGGCTATTCCTGCCGCCTTGCTGACATCACGCGAATGGTGGCGGGTGCGCTGTGACCATCGCCGCGCAACAAATCTGCCCGCCGCCCAACCCGCTGCGCGCCTATGCGGCTGTCACCGCAGCCTACTGGGCTTTCATGCTGTCAGACGGCGCGCTCAGGATGCTGGTGCTGCTGCATTTCAACAGCCTGGGATTCACACCCGTGCAGCTGGCATGGCTGTTTCTGCTTTACGAGGTGGCGGGGATCGTCACGAACCTTGCCGCCGGCTGGCTGGCCGCACGTTTTGGACTGGCGGCCACGCTATACGGTGGGCTGGCCTTGCAGATCGGGGCGTTGGTGGCACTGGCGCAGCTTGATCCGTCCTGGGGTGTCGCAGCCTCGGTAGCCTTTGTGATGGGGGTTCAAGGTGTCTCGGGCGTGGCCAAGGATCTGGCCAAGATGTCCTCAAAATCCGCGGTAAAGGTGCTGGCTCCGAAAGAGGACGGTGGCCTCTTTCGCTGGGTCGCACTGCTTACCGGCTCAAAAAACGCGGTCAAGGGGCTTGGCTTTTTCCTCGGCGCGGTCGTTCTGGCACTCGCAGGGTTCAAGGCTGCTGTCTGGGGCATGGCCGGGATACTCGCCGTGATCCTGATCGCGGTCGTCTTGTTCCTGCCTGCCGGACTTCCCGGTCGGATGAAAACAGACGAAGCGTGGGGCGGCTGGCGGTCAAAAGATGCGCGGGTGAACCGGCTGAGCCTTGCTCGCATGTTCCTGTTCGGTGCGCGCGATGTGTGGTTTGTCGTCGGCATTCCAGTCTATTTCCAGTCGGTGCTGTCGGACGGTACTGCCGAGGGTCGGCGCGAGGCGTTCTTTCTGATCGGCAGTTTCCTTGCGCTCTGGATCATCGCCTATGGCGCGGTGCAGGCCTTTGCCCCCCGGTTGTTGGGCGCAAAGGGCCAGCCCGAAGCCGAAACCACCCGCAAAGCGATTTTCTGGGCGGGGCTTCTGGTGCCGATCCCTTTCGGTCTCGCTGCCGCTGCGTGGGTGGCGGGCGGGCCTGCCCCCTGGCTGACGGCGGTGCTGATCGGCGGGCTGCTTCTGTTCGGCTTTGTCTTTGCCGTAAACTCCTCGGTCCATTCCTACCTGATCCTGGCCTTTGGATCGGCCGAACGGATCACGCGTGACATGGGATTTTACTACATGGCAAACGCTGCGGGCCGACTGATCGGCACGCTCCTCTCGGGTCTCAGCTACCAGATCGGCGGCCTTCCCCTTTGCCTTGCCACCGCAGGCATCATGGCACTGGCCAGCTGGCTGGCAGCGCGACGGCTGAACTTCGCCTGAGCAGCGGACCCAGGATCAAAACGACGGCGGTGCCGTGGCAACAGCCACGCCCGCCAGTCATGGCCTGCCGTCAAGCACATTGGCCCCAACATCTGATGCAGGTCATCGCTTAAACCAACCGGCACTCAGCCGGTCAGGACACCATGACATTCTGGCAATCAGACCGGCTGCCGCGTCCCATCATCCTGTCCCACAACGGCTCCGGTCAAGACACCAGCTGATGCATGGCGGGGTGGATGCGTTGGCGTACCAGAACTTCGACAAGACGCAGGGCAGCCGCGCGTTCAGCCTCGTTCAGTGCACTTTCGATCTGGGCGCGGCAATAGTCCTGAATGTCCTCTGACAGAACCGGCAGATCGGGTTCGTCCATCTCGGACAGGATGGCCATCCACTCCGACTCATCTGCGGTCACCGTGTCCATGGCGGCGTTGCGGGCATCCAGCAAGGCGCGCACTGATTCATCCGATGCAAAAACATCGTGGTCGATCCCGGCAAAAGCGCGGACGCGGTTGATGCGTTCTTCGGTGCAATCCAGAAGTGCTGCCATCGCCGGAACCTTGCCCATCTGTTTGGTAGAGCCGACATAATCATATGGCGCGTTATCCGACCGCTTCAGCACGCGGTTCACCACCGGGTCGATCACGGTGATGATGTCGGAAATCCCCGAGCGGCGGGCATATTCCAGCGAGCCGATCATCAGCTCACAGGTCGCCAGCGACACTGCCTTCATCGTATTGCCATCGCGGCACAGCCGTTGGGTATCAACGCAAAAGCGGGTCGATTCCCACAACGTCGCGCTGCGCAGCGGCGGCTCGCCATCCAGCAGCACCTGAAACACATCCGACAGCATATGCGGGCCGGTGGTCTGAAGCGCACGGACGCACGAGACGACATGGCCTTCATCATCCAGACCAATGACATAGGCCGGGTCCAGCCTGTCAAACTGGTCAATCTCCCGCCCGTTGATGATCTCGACTTCCCATCCCAGACGGTCGCCGAAAACCCGTGCGCGCAACTGAAACATTTCGTCCAGGAGATCGCCAAAACGATCTTTGTTCAGCGCATCAATCACTATGATCATTTTCGTTGTTCCCTGACATGTGTGGTCTTTTCTACATGTCAGGGTAACCTGAGCGGCATGGGCAAGACTATGAGGGGAATCCCGTAAAATCGTCGCCATCTGACCCTAAAGCGGGTAGATCAGCCCCAGCATGATGGCGCGGCCCACTGCCTGAGGCGTGGTCAGGGCATACAGCTTTTCGCGTCCCGACCGCAGATGCACCTCAACCGTGCGGTGCGAAATGCCAAGGATGTCACCGACATCCTGCTGCGACTTGCCTGCGGCGATCCATTGCAGAATCTCGCGCTCGCGCGTGGACAAGGTCGGGTAGCGCAGAGCGCGTGACACCGCATCTGACCGCATCACAGTGTCATGCACATGCACCGCCACCGATTGCAGGTCCGGCAGGATATGGGCTGACAGCTTGTTCCACTCTGCAATGCTGCAATCGCGGGTCACGCTGAGCATGCCGATATCGCCATAAGGTCCACGCACCGGAATGGTCAGCCCACGGTCGGTAATGCCGAAATCGCAGGCGTCGCGAAAGGTCTTGTCAAAACCCGGCGTGCGTTCCAGCCGTTGCCAGTCAACCGGCGCAATCGACCGGCTGGCGACCAGCAGCGTGGGGTCAATCCGGTGCAGGCCATTTTCGGCGTAATGGCGTTTCCACGGCTCGGGATAGTTTACATAGCCATGGACAGCACCCGAAATCGGGTTGGTCCCCGCATATGCCGCATGATCAAGTTCAAAGCGGTCGCAGATCTGATCAAGGAACGTGACAAAACTATCCGCCTGACGGGACTCGCTGCCAAGATCAATCAGCTCTGCACTCACCTAGCCCTCTCTTGCCACTTCCGGCCAAAAGACATTGGAAGCGCGCATCGGTTTCACCACCCGGTGCCGTTGATCCGCCATGGATTGCGCCATACTCAGCATTGTATCCTGCTGCCGGTCCGACATGCGTTTGAAATGAGCCAGCATCTGAGACTCACGCGGGGTCAGCACCTTTCGCGAGTCGGCGCGCTCATCTTCGCCTGATTGGTCCATGCCTTCGAAAAATGCGGTAACCGGAAGGTCCATGGCTTCCGCGATCTGAAACAACTGTGCTGCCGCGACCCGTGCAGCACCCGTTTCATAGGCATCTATCTGCTCGGGGCCGACCCCCAGGCTTTGGGCAAGATCAGCCTGGCTGATGCCACGAACCCAGCGAAACTGCCGCATTCGACGCCCGATAAAGAAATCCACATTGTTCATACTGCGCGTCACCATAAAGAACTGCTCCTCTTTAAGGCTTATAGCATCTTGGACGCAATCAACCAATGGATGATTGCCGTCAAAAACCCTCATGCGGTTCTATCTTTGGGCATCAGTGCCGGCCAGTGGCAACCGGACAGCAGGCTGCAGCCTTTCGCCTGTTGACTCACCTGCGTTGAATCACCTGCCCAGCAGCGATTTCTTTGCCTTGATCCGGGAAGGAGACGGCACCCGGCACCTATGTGCCGGTGTCTTGACGGGCCCTATCCCGCTGTCATGTCTGACAGAATACCGCCAAGACCGCAGGAAGGATCGGCAAGGGCCAGCACAATGCTCAGGTGGTTCAATCCCGGCTCCTCGCGCAAAGTGCAGGATTGGCCGTTGTGACCATGAAGCGCCGCGAAGGCGCGGGCCTGATCATGAAACGGCGCGGTTTCCAGCGCGCCACGGGTGATGATTCTGGATGGCACCGGTAGCTGGGTGGCGGTCAGCGGCGACCAGTCGCTGGCTTCGGTTGCTGTCATTTCTGCTTCATGCTTCAGAAAGCTGGAAGGGATTCCTGACAGATCATAAACGCCGCTGACCATCAGGATAGAGCGGACAGCCGGAAGCCTGGGCAGAGCCTCGGGCCCGGACGACTCTTGTGGACCATAGGCGGCAAGGTAGCTGGCAAGATGCGCGCCCGCCGAATGCCCGCTGACGGTAAAGCGCGCGGGATCGGCGCCAAGTGCGGGGGCCATGGCCACTACATGCCGGGCAGCGCGACGGACTTGTGCCACGATCTGCCCCAGCCGGGTCGATGGCATCAGATCATAGGTTACAATGACCGCCACGCCACCCACCGCATGTACCGGGGCTGCGACAAGGTGGTGATCGGTTTTGGACCCCGACCGCCAATAGCCACCGTGGATGAACATGTGCAGCGGAGCCCCTTTGCGCATGTTCGGTGGAAACAGAATATCCATCCGCGCACGGGGTTCCGGGCCATAGGCAACATCTGCCTGCACCGTGACCCGTGCGGCAAGTTCGCGTGACCTCGCCGCCGTTTCGGCCATCAGCGCATCAAAATCTGCGATGAAATCGCGGTTCCGGTACAGATCCTGTTCCATGCGCCCCCTTAGAAGTTTACCGCGAAATACTTCGGCTCCAGGAATTCCATGATCCCGGTGACGCCGCCCTCACGGCCGAGTCCGCTCTGTTTGACGCCACCGAATGGCGCGGCGGGGTCAGACATCAGGCCGCGGTTGATCGCGATCATGCCAGCTTCAATTCCCTTTCCCACCCGCAATGCACGCGAAAGGTCGCGCGAATAGACATAGGCAGCAAGCCCGTAGTCGGTGGCATTGGCAAGGCGGATCACCTGCGCCTCTGTCTCGAAACGGTAGACCGGGGCGACCGGGCCGAAAATCTCTTCATGGGCCATTTCGGCATCTTCCGGCACGTTCTCGATCACTGTGGGCGGATAGTAGTACCCCGGTCCGGGCAACGGGGCGCCACCGGTCGTGACATGCGCCCCGCCCGCGACGGCCTGACGGACGAGCCGGTCAATCTTTGTCACGGCCTTTGCCGTGATCATCGGCCCGACCTGCGTACCCGCTTGCGTGCCCGGACCGACGTTCAACGCCGCCATACGCTGCGTCAGCCCGGCGACAAACGCGTCGTGGATACCCGCCTGAACATAAAAGCGGTTGGCGGCGGTGCAGGCCTCGCCCGCGTTGCGCATCTTGGCGATCATTGCGCCATCCAGCGCTGCGTCCAGATCGGCATCGTCAAAGACCAGAAACGGCGCGTTGCCCCCCAGCTCCATCGAACAGGAAACAACGGTTTTCGCCGCTTCGGCCAGAAGGGTCCGGCCAACGCCGGTTGATCCGGTGAATGACAGCTTGCGCACCCGTGGATCGGCCAGCATGGCATTGACCACGGGGCCGGGCTGGCTGGTGGTCAGCACGTTGACAACCCCCGCCGGCACCCCGGCCTCGGCCCCAAGCCGGGCCATGGCATAGGCAGTCAACGGGGTTTCAGACGCAGGTTTCAGAATGACCGTACAGCCTGCGGCCAGCGCGGGGCCGATCTTGCGGGTCGCCATGGCGGCAGGAAAGTTCCATGGGGTGATCAGCACCGAGATGCCAATGGGGTCGTGATCCACAAGGATATGGTTTGCGCCTGACGGTGCATGGCGGAATTCGCCAGCGATGCGGACCGCTTCTTCGGCATACCAGCGGAAGAACTCGGCGGCATAAGCAATCTCACCCCGTGCATCTGCCAGTGCCTTGCCGTTTTCCAAAGATATCAGCACCGCAAGCTCTTCGGCATGGTCAGTCATCAGACCAAACCAGCGGCGCAGAATCTCGGCCCGCTGACGAGGGGGCATGGCGCGCCAGTCTGCGGCAGAGGCCTCGGCGGCATCAACCGCGCGCAAGGCATCACTGACCGAAGCATCCGCCACTTCGGCCAGACGCTCTGTGGTTGCAGGGTTCACAACAGGAATGCCGCGACCGGCATGCCAGTCGCCGCCAATGAAAAGGCCATGCGCATGCAGGGACGGGTCGGCATAGGAAGCAGCGGGATGTGGGTCGAGTGTCATGGTTTTTCCTTGTTACTGGATCAGACCGTGATCGCCGCTAAAGGCGGCGGTCAGAAGCCTGACCATTTCATCCCGCGCGATCGGCCGGGCGTTGTTCTGAATCAGCCGCTCAATGCCGCAGGCTTGTCCGGCCACCCAATCAATCTGATCCTCCGCCAGGCCAAGCGCGGCCAGAGTCGGTGGTATGCCGATTCGGGCAAACAGCGCGGCAATGGCGGGAATGACCTCATCCCCTGACGCAAGACCCATGGCGACGGCCATCTGCGTCAGTTCGGGGCCAATGACAGGGCGGTTCCATTCCATGACCCATGGCATCAGGCAGGCCACGCCTTGCCCATGCGCGGTATGGGTCAACGCCCCGACCGGATACTGAACGGCATGGGCCGCGCCAGTGCCGGCCACACCAAAGGCCAGACCGGCATATGTCGCGCCCATCATCACCTGCGCCCGCGCCGTCACGTTGGCACCATCGGCGCAGGCAGCTTCAAGCCCCTGCCATAACAGGGTTATTGCCAACAAGGCGAACTGATCGGAAATCGCATTCTTGCCGATAAAGACCCGTTCCTGCGTCAACCCATGTGTCACGGGCCGACGGGTTGCGGTGAATGCCTCGATCGCATGTGTCAGCGCATCGGCCCCGGCGATGGCCGTCAAACCGGGCGGGCAGGTCAGGGTCAGATCGGGGTCGCAGATGGCAATTGTGGGAATGAGATGCGGGCTGGAAATGCCGACCTTCAGACTGCGTTCGGCGTCGGACAGCACGGCAACGGGAGTGACCTCTGATCCGGTCCCCGCCGTGGTTGGCAGCACGATAAGGGGCAGGATCGGGCCGGGAACCTTCAGCTCTCCGTAATAGTCCTGTGGCTTGCCGCCATGCGACAACAGCAGGGCAACGCATTTGGCCATATCAAGACAAGACCCGCCCCCGATGCCAATGATCAGATCAGGGTCAAAGCTGCGGGCAGCCTGAGTGGCGGCATTCACAGAGTCTACCGGCACATCTGGCAGCGTGCCGCTTTCGACCCGCACGGCCAGCCCGGCCGCTTGTATCTCCGCAATCAGCGACAGAAATTCCGCATCTTTTGCCAGCCGTTCATCTGTGACAACCAGAGCGCGCTTTCCCAGCCGCCCCGCGACTGCGCCCAGCGCCCGGCGTTGGCCGGAGCCGAAGATAACCTCACGCGGCCCCCTGATCGTGCCGAAATAATCCATGGACTTGCTTCTCCCCTTCGCCTCAGACAGCCCGCAGGCCCCGCCATTTGTTCAGCACAGGTCAAACAGACCGGTGCTGCCGGTATCGTGCTAGCCCTTCTTGTCCTGTGACGCGGTGCCCAGCTCCTTACGACGTATACCGATCATATATCAGATCGTATATGATATTGTGTTTGACATTCGATATTCTATTTGTCAGTCATTGGCACGTGTCAAGTCGAAGATGCAAAGGTGAGACGGATGGGAATCGCGGCAAGTCGTACAGCAGAGAAGGCGGCTTCGGTGCGGCCGGTCAGTGTGGTGGATGGCGTTTACAACAATATCTACGAGCGCCTGATGTCGCTGGAGATCGCACCGCGTGCGCGCATTCCCATTGATGTCATTGCGCGGGATCTGAACGTATCGCAAACCCCGGTGCGGGAAGCCTTGTCGCGTCTGGAACGTGAAGGTCTTGTGCTCAAGGAGCATCTGATCGGCTATTCGGCCGCCCCGCAACTGACCCGGAAACAGTTTGATGACCTCTACACCTTCCGCCTCCTGCTGGAGCCGGAAGGCGCGCGGCTTGCCGCCCAGAACATGACCCCAGACGCGCTGAAACTGCTGGAAGAAGCGGCTGCCGATATGGGCCATGGCGCGCCGCCAGTGGACCGGACCAGCCGTTACTCGCGCTTTGCACGGGCGGATGCGTATTTTCACGACGCAATCCTGAAGGTTGCCGGGAATGACGTGATCCAGTCCACACTGTTCAATCAGCATGTGCATCTGCACATCTTTCGTCTCATGTTCCATACCCGCGTCACGCAGGAAGCGCTGGAGGAGCATGAAAACTTGCTCGCTGCGTTCCGAGCGGGCGATGCGGGTGCCGCCGAGACCGCAATGCGGGAGCATATTTTGCGCTCGCGCGACCGCCTTTTGTCTGCTTTCGAATGATGGGTCAGGCTTTGCCCATAGCGGGTGCCGCAAGCACCCTGCCTGCCACCCCGGTTCCGGCAATGCGCGCCACGGGGTTGGGCAAAGCCTATGGCCCGATCACTGTTCTGTCCGATGTGGCGCTGGATATCCGGGCGGGCGAGGTTCACGCCATCATTGGTGAGAATGGTGCCGGTAAATCCACGTTGATGAAACTGCTGTCCGGTCATGTCCTGCCCACGACCGGGCATCTGGAAATGGCGGGTGAGCCGGTCGCCTTTGCCGATGCGGTTGCTGCCGAGGCTGCGGGTGTCGTTCTGGTGCATCAGGAAATCCTGCTCGCCAGTGATCTGACAGTGGCCGAGAACCTGTTTCTGGGCCGTGAACTGACACGCGGCTGGATGGTCGATGACCGCGCGATGAACCACCGCGCGGCGCAGATCCTGTCGTCGATCGGCGCGCGGTGCCATCCACGCGACCGGGTCGGCAACCTGCCGCTGGCACAGCGGCAGCTGGTGCAGATCGCCCGCGCACTACTGGAACCGCGCAAGGTTGTTGTCTTTGATGAGCCGACCGCGGTTCTGGCAAATGACGAAGTTGCCGCACTTCTGGCCGTGGTGCGCGGCCTGCGGCAACAGGGTACGGCTGTTCTGTATATCTCGCACCGGCTGGATGAGGTTGAGGCATTGGCCGACCGCATCACCGTGCTGCGCGATGGCCGGATGATCGGCACTTGGCCCGCGTCAGGCCTGACGCAACGCGAAATGGCGGAACAGATGGTCGGGCGCAAGCTGGACATGCTTTACCCGCCCAAACGCCCAACTCCGACGGGTGACGCGCTGTTGCAGGTCACCGATCTGTCGGTTGATCATGGTGCGGTGCAGGGCAGCTTTTCAGCCCGTCCCGGCGAAGTGCTGGGCATAGGTGGCATGATCGGTGCCGGCCGGACAGAGCTGTTCGAGGGTTTGATGGGGCTTCGGCCATCACAGGGCCACGCCCGCCTGAATGGCGTGGCTATGTCCCATCGGTCGGTTGGCACATGGCAGGCGGCCGGGCTGGTCTACCTGACCGAAGACCGAAAGGGAAAGGGCCTGCTGCTTGACGAACCGCTGGCCCCCAATCTGACGCTTCAGGCACTCGATACGGTTCACAAGCGCGCAACGCTGGATCGCCGGAAAGAAGGCGCCGCCCTGGAAAAAGCCGTCGCAAGTTATGACATCCGGGTCCGGTCCCTGCATCTGGATGCGGGGCAACTGTCGGGCGGCAATCAGCAAAAGCTGTTGTTGGCCAAGGTCATGCTGACGGACCCTTCGGTGGTGATCATCGACGAGCCCACGCGCGGCATCGACATCGGCAACAAGAACCAGATCTACGAATTCATCAATCTTCTGGTGCGGGCGGGCAAGGCCTGCATCGTGATTTCGTCTGAGCTGCCCGAACTGGTCGGCCTGTCTGACCGGGTGCTGGTGATGCGTGCAGGGCGCATCGTGGCCGAGCTTTCGGGCGATCAGGTCACCGAACAGAACGTGGTCTATGCCGCCACCAGCGGATCGGCGCAGGCCGGAGGAGGAAGAGCATGACTGCAACAGTTCTGACCGAAGGCACAGCCGTGCCGCGCCGCATTCGTTGGGCCGATATGGGGCCGTTCATCGCGCTTGCCATCGTGATTCTGGTGGGCGTGATGCTCAACTCCAGCTTTCTGAGCGGCACGAATATTGCAAATGTGGTCACCCGGTCTGCCTTTGTGGCGATCATCGCCGTGGGGGCCACCTTTGTCATCTCTTCCGGGGGCCTGGATCTGTCTGTCGGGTCCATGATGGCCTTTGTCACCGGCATCATGATTCTGGCGATGAACCGGCTGGAACCGTCGATGGGGGCAAATGCCATCTGGCTGGGTGCGGGGATCGGGCTTGTGGTCGGGGCGCTGTGCGGATTGCTGAACGGTCTGATTGTGACCGTCGGCAGGATCGAACCATTCATTGCAACCTTGGGCACGATGGGGATCTTTCGGGCGCTGATCACCTGGATGTCGGATGGCGGATCCATTCCCATCGACCGCGCCCTGCGCGAACCTTACCGCCCGGTCTATTTCGGCAATGTTCTGGGCGTTCCCCTGCCGGTCATCCTGACGCTGATCGTGGTTCTGATCGGGGCGTTCATCCTGTACCGCACGAAATATGGCCGCCGCTGCATGGCTGCCGGGTCCAACGCCGAGGTTGCACGGTTCTCGGGCGTGTCAGTGGCGCGGGTCCGCACGATGGCCTTTGTCATTCAGGGCATCTGCGTTGCGATTGCCGCGATCTGCTACATCCCCCGGCTTGGCGCAGCCACGCCGACAACGGGGCAATTGTGGGAACTGCAGGTCATCACCGCAGTCGTGATCGGCGGCACCGCTCTGCGCGGCGGCAAGGCGCGGGTCTGGGGCACGGTCGCCGGGGCCCTCATCCTTGAGGTGATCGCCAACCTGATGGTGCTGTCAAATATGGTGTCCGAGTATCTCGTCGCGGCGGTTCAGGGGGTGATCATCATCCTGGCGATGCTGGCCCACCGCTTCATCAAATAGCCGTCCGGGAGGGACGGAGACTTTCAAAGGGAGGAAAACGACAATGACGTTCATCAACAGACGGGCGCTTGGCCTGATTGCGGCAAGCAGTCTTGCGGCGCTTATGGCAACCACCGCAATCGCGCAGGACAAAAAGATCATCGCGGTGTCGATTCCGGCGGCGACCCATGGCTGGACCGGCGGCGTGGTTTACCATGCCGAGCAGGCGGAAAAGGAGATCGAAGCCGCGTTTCCAAATATCGACGTGATCGTGAAAACATCACCCTCTGCCACAGCGCAGGTTTCGGCGCTGGAAGATCTGGCTGCGGCACAAACGCTGGATGCGCTGGTCATTCTGCCCTTCACCTCTGAAGAGCTGACCGGGCCGGTGGAGCAAGTGAAGGCAAATGGCACCTTTATTGCCGTCGTTGATCGCGGCCTGACCGATCCGTCGATTCAGGATCTGTATGTCGCGGGCGACAACATCGCCGTGGGTGCCAACACCGCAAAATGGCTGGCCGACAAGCTGGGCAACGAAGGCAAGGTCGTTGTGCTGCGCGGCATTCCGACCGTCATCGACGATGAACGTATTCAGGGTTTCACTGACGTTATCAAAGGCACCAACATCGAGATTCTGGATATCCAGTATGCGAACTGGAACCAGGATGAAGCCTTTACCCTGATGCAGGACTATCTGGCCAAGTATCCGCAGATTGACGCCGTCTGGGCCAATGACGACGATATGCTGTTGGGTGTTCTTGAGGCTGTCAAACAGTCAGGCCGGACCGAGATCAAATACGCTCTCGGTGGCAATGGCATGAAAGACGTGATCGAGATGGTCATCGCGAATGATCCGATGACGCCAATCTCGACCCCCTATCCGCCATCAATGATCAAGACCGCGATTTACATGGTTGCGGGCCAGTTCACGGGTCAGGCCCCGATGCGCGGCAGCTTCAAACTGGACGCCCCGCTGATCACGCCTGAAAACGCTGATCAGTTCTACTTCCCCGATTCACCATTCTGATCCTGCCGGGGCGCCCTGAAAAGAGCGCCCCGGTCTGTCCACGAACAGGAGATTAAAATGCCCGGCAAAAAAATCCTCATGCTCTGCGGTGAGTTTACCGAAGAATATGAAATCTTTGTCTTCCAACAAGGGATGGAGGCTGTTGGCCATACCGTCCACGTCATCTGCCCCGACAAGAAAAAGGGCGAGATGATCCAGACATCCCTGCACGATTTCGAAGGTCATCAGACCTATATCGAACGCTTCGGCCACCTTGCCGAAATCAACAAGACGTTTTCCGAGGTGGTGCTGGACGAATACGACGCCGTCTATTGCGCCGGCGGGCGCGGGCCGGAATACATCCGCACCGACAAACGCATTCAGGCCATGGTCCGGCACTTCCACGAGACCAAGAAACCGATCTTCACGATCTGCCACGGTGTTCAGATCCTGATCGCCGTTGACGGCGTGGTGCGCGGCAAAAAGGTCGCCGCTCTTGGTGCCTGTGAGCCCGAGGTCACCTTGGCAGGCGGCACCTATATCGACGTAAAGCCGCATGAGGCTTATGTCGATGGCTCGATGGTCTCGGCCAAAGGCTGGACCGGGCTGGCCGCCTTCATGCGCGAATGCCTGAAGGTTCTGGGCACGCAGATTACGCACAGCTGATAAATTCTGCAGGAACTGCCCTTGCATGACACGGGTCGGACGGGGCGCAAACGACAGACTGCGGATCAGGTTTCTGCTGAAACATGATCCGCAGCGCACCTTTGATCAGATGACAGAATGCGCCTGTCCGGCCTCAGTCATGACTGCCGGGCGCAGCGAAGGGTCGTTCGCCAACGGAGTCTGGTTTTGAAACAAGCCGTGCAGCGTGCCACGCAGCTTCTGCACGCGAACCAATGCCCAGCTTCCGGTAGATAATCTTGATGTATCCTGCAACCGTTGTGCTGGCGATGCCCATCTGGGCGGCAACTTCAGAGTTGCGCAGCCCTCTGGAAATAAGGTCCAATACCTGCGCCTCCCGCTGGGTCAGCTGCGCCTCGGCCTCTGACACCGGGCCGGTCAGGCGGAAATGTTCCATCACACGGCGGGCAACGGCGGGGGACAGGGCAGGCAGGCCGATCGACAACTGCTCAAGCTGCCGGATCAAAACGGCTGGCGCAGCCTCTTTCAGAAGATAGCCATCTGCCCCGGCAGACAATGCGCCCACGATGCTGGCATCATCGCTCATCACGGTTGTGACGATGCAGGTTGCCTGTGGGTGCGCCTTGCGGGCAGATCGCAAGACATCCAGGCCAGACCCATCCGGAAGGCCCAGATCAATCAGCGCCAGGTCCAGCGGGGCGTCGATCTGCGCATTGGCCGCCCACACCGAGTTTGCCGTTCTTATCTCCGCATATGGAAAGGCCGTACTCACGATCTCTGACAGCCAGCGCTGTGCCTCGGCCACATCCTCAACGATCAGAACATGCTTCATGCCATCCTCCTTTCGCGAGACAGGTCCAAAGGCACGCTTGCCGACACCCGCGTCCCCGACGCTGACGACGAAATCACAAAGGTGCCGCTGGATTGCAGCATCCGGCTGCGCAGGTTTTTCAGGCCGTTCCCCAAGGACGCATTTTCAACATCAAATCCTGGCCCATTGTCCCAGAGCGTTGCAGAAATCTGGCCTTCTGCCACATCAACGGTGGCGACTGCACATTGCGCGCCTGAATGCCGCAGAATGTTGCTGACACCTTCCCGCAGAAAGGCCTGAAGCAACCGGATGGTCCGCGTGGGGATTTCGATATCGGGCAGATCAGACTTTTCCCAGCGCAACGCCACCCCCGCAGCCTCCATCGCCTCGCCCAGTTCAGCGCGAAGATCTGCAATCAGATGGCGCAGCGGCAAAGGCTCCTGCATCGGGTTTGAAACAATCTCTCTCAGATCGGACAGGGTTTGCCGGATGAGACTGTTTTTCCGGTCAGTATCGGGGTTGTGCAGCGCGCCGAGCAGCAGAATGCCGATGTTGTCATGCATGTCCCGGTTGATGCGCGTCCGCTCAGCCTCTACCGCCTGCCTGTAGGCGCGGTGACGGCCCAAAGTGTCATCGAGCAGATGAACGATCGTCGCCGCCTGCTTTGTATCGCGCGAAGAAAACAGCCGCGCGCCCTGGCCCGCGTAATCAAGGCGAAACGCGGGGAAGTTGAGGCCCGCGGGCAGGAAAAGCGTGCGGCCATCATCGGCAAGGGTCGGCGCTGCGGGTGATTTATAGCCAATCTCATCCCCTGTGGTCTGGCGGATGGCCAGCGGATGAAAGATGTCACCCCACAGCGCCTTTATGCTGTCCACCTGTTGTTTGCTCTCCGGCAGATGAGAGATTTCTGTAATCAGTCGGTACAGCTCTTCCATCGGCATCATCATGCCGCGTTGTGGCCATTCGGCGATGCGATTTCGCAACGGCAGATAGATCAGACAGACCACCGCAAGGGAAACGCTGAGCGCGGGCAATTGATCCAGCGCCAGACCGTAAATCAGCAGCGCGTCAAGAACCAGCAACAGTACCACACCGATGGCATAGGACAGAACGCCAATTGACCAGTCCGCCAGATCAAACAACCTGTACCGCGTGACGCCCAGCGCAACACCGATATAGATGATCAGAAAAAGCAAAAACGCCGTGCTTTGCTCGATGACCGTTGGCCGCCCCAGAAGCGGGGGGATAATGACGGTCAACACAAAACCCCCGGCGCCCAGCACGACAGACAGGCCAAGCCAGCCCAGCATGGCACGCGCCGCCGGGTCGCGGCGATTGGCCAGAAACTGCTCGGCAATCGCAACCAGAAGCACGACCATGATCAATGCGACAAACGGCTGCAACAGGGGGACATTTCCCGGCCATCCCGGAATGATCATGTAAAATGCCCCGGCACCGATCGCGATGGCCGGCAGACCAATGGCGATGCCCCGCACCAGACGCTTTGGATAGATCAGGAACAGCGTGACCATGCCAACACCGAACAGCAATGTGCCAAATCCGTTTATGCGGCTGACAACAGCATAGGTCTCAAAATCCAGCGCCAGCTCCCGTGTGCTGTAAATCGCCGCCGCCTGGGCGGCAAATGACAGCCCAAGACCCGCGACAAGCAGCATCCACGCCGAGGTATCGTTGGGCCGCAAGGCGACGACCCAGGCCCCCAGCGTCCAGCCAACCACGCCGACAAACAGCTGTGTCCAGAATTGCCACGGCAGATCGGAGACGGGTCGGGAGGGCGCGGGCACGGCAGTTATCGTTTCCTGACGCCCGTTGTTTTCGATGACCGCCAGAACCTGTTCGCTGCGCAGGATCGTATCAAGTTGGGCCTGCCGGTCATAAAACCGGCGCAGGCGTGTGCTGTCCCCAAGTGTATCCGGCTCTTCGACCAGATCCTCCGGCTCCAGAGCCACTGCCGGACTGCCCGGCGTACCAATGGCCAGAAGCTTTGCACCGGAATTGCCCGCGAGCGAATGACCTTCCTCGACTTTTTCAATTATAACAGTGTCTGCCTGAATCCCCAGATCAAGCCCAAGCCACGGGCGGCTAACCGCAGCTTTGATACAAAGCCCCGCAAAGAGAAGTGCCATGATCAGCGCCCCGACGAGAAGAATGCCCGGTGCAAGTTTCCTTTGCATTCTGATCCTGCTTCTTGCTTGAAATCTGAATAATCTTTGTTCGCACTCTCTGACATGTATTAGCAATATTTTTGTGCATACCCCCTGAACAGGGGGGAGACGCATTCAGGACTGTCAGACAAAGTAGCGCCATAAAGTGAAAGTGATCTGGAGCTACGGATGAACAGTAAGACCATTTTGAAATCGGTATTGTGTCTTGGCGTTATGTCAGCCCTGTCTGGGTGTCTGGGCAATAGTGGAGGCGCGGGCGCAGGCGGCGCTGGTGGTGGCGGCGGTGGTGCAGGCGGCGGTGGTGGCGGCTCCACAGGATTTGAAGCGGCCTATGACGCGGCCAGCAACAAAGGTCCGACCACAGACATGCCCACGCGTCTGGCTGCCGAGTACAACGGTCAGTTCAAAGCCGGGGTCAACAGCGGCTCTATTGGCAAGATCAATCAGAATGTTGAGGTCATTGGCGATGTCAAGGTGACCGTCGATTGGGCCGATGGTCAGACCACCAACCCATTTTCCGGCACAGCCAGCAATATCGTGGTGACAGACGTGGTTTCGGGTGCCAGCGAAACGCTGACCGGTACACTGGGTGTTGACGCTGGCATTGGCGGAACCATTGCACGGACATCGGTGCCATCATCGGTCGTGGCGGGCGTGACCATTCCTGAACTCAACACCGGCTCATTCCAGTTCGGGATGTCCGGCGACCTGTCTGGTTCAGAAGGCAATATCGAAGCTACGGTTCTGGTCGGTGGCAACTTCCACGGCCCCGGTGCCGAAAGCATGGTCGGCGTCGTCTCTGGTGGCTTCAAAGAAGAAGGCAGCAGCAATCCGGCAATCTTTGATGCAGGAATCGGCGGCGTCATTTATTTAAACAAGTAATAAAATGACCTTCAGGGCGGGGCCGGTCAGCCCCGCCCTTATTCCCGAAAGCCTGTGTATGAAACTGTCGCTGCTGGCTCTTATCCTCTGCCTTTTTCCGTTCGTCGCAATGACTTCGCCGCTGGATTCAGCCGAGCAGGCGATGCAGTCCGGCCAGACTGAAAAAGCGCTGGCACTGGTTCATGCCTACCAGCCGACAGATCGGGCCGGGTCAATCCGCAAGCTCTGGGTTCTGGGTGTTGCCTACAACCGCCTGAATCGCCCCCGCGCCGCCATCGCGCCGCTCGACAGACTGGTTGCCCTGGCGCCGGCAAAGGCTGATTTCCGGCTTGAACTTGCCCTTGCGCTGCTGCGCGCCGGGCAGTCAGATCGAGCCCGTTATCATTTTACGCTTGCCAGCGGGGCCGGGTTGCAGCCGGCCCTGCAGGCGCGTGTTCAGGCTGAAATTGACAAGATCGACACCAGCAAGGACTGGCAGGGCTACCTTCGCTTTGCGCTCGTGCCGGAAAGCAACGCTGCGCGCCGCACCGCAGCCGAGACGGTCTCGTTGGGCGGGCTGACCTTTCGCCTGCAACCCGGCGCACAAGCGCAATCGGCGGTCGGGGCCGAGCTGGGCTTTGGCCTTGCCGCTTTGCCAAAACTGTCTGACAATCTGCGCGCACGTCTGGCCTTTGACGTTCAGGGACGTACATTTGACGGCCGCGCGCCCGAGGATGTGACCTTGCGTATCGGGGCCGGCCTGTTGCATTTCGGGGACCGTGGACGACAGTTTTCGGCAGACGTATTTGCCGCTCACCGCTGGCTGGACACGTCGGTGTATTCCCGCAGTCATGGCATAGACCTGCGCCATTCACGGCTGGTTGGTGCCAAGACCAATGTGACAACCTTATTCGTACACGAACGGCTCAGCTATGTTCAGCCAAGCTATGATGTGAACAGAACCGCGATCAGCTTTCAGGTCAGCCACATCGCAACGCCTCAAATCCAGCTTCTGGCCGCCGCCCGCGCCGAACGGCGGCATAGCGCAAATCAGCTCGCCGCCGGACAGGCCTTTGGCCTGAGTCTTGGCGGGCAATACAGCTTTTCGGGCGGACTGCGGGCTGGCCTGATGCTGAGCTATGAACACGACAGTTTTGTCGGGGTTCATCCCCTGTTCGGGGTGCGTCGGGTAGACCACAAGTCGGCGGCAATGGTGCAGATCAACAATCAGAATTGGTCGCATCGGGGCTTTTCGCCGGTTTTGAAGATCGGAGTCGAACGGCGGCGATCTTCGATCGTTATCAACAGCTATCAGAACCTGACCGCATCCATCGGCCTGACCCGCTCATTCTGATACCACCTTGCGGCGACATAATCAGGTGCCCCGTCATCAGCCCAACTCTGTCATGTTTCTTGCCCTTTCCTGCATTTCGCCTTATGCCCGCGCAAATCCCCAAGGGAGCGTGCCCATGTCGACCACCAAGCCCATCGCAAAGCCCAAAAAAGTCGTCCTCGCCTATTCCGGCGGTCTGGATACCTCGATCATCCTGAAATGGCTGCAGACCGAATACGGCTGTGAGGTCATCACCTTCACTGCCGATCTGGGTCAGGGCGAAGAGCTGGAGCCTGCCCGCGCCAAGGCAGAGTTGCTGGGCATCAAGCCCGAGAACATCCACATTGTTGACGTGCGTGAAGAATTCGTGCGCGACTACGTGTTCCCGATGTTCCGCGCCAATGCGCTGTACGAGGGGTTGTATCTGCTGGGCACCTCGATTGCGCGGCCGCTGATCTCCAAACATCTGGTCGATCTGGCCCATAAGCATGGGGCCGAAGCGGTGGCCCATGGCGCGACCGGCAAGGGCAATGATCAGGTCCGGTTCGAGCTGTCGGCCTATGCGCTTGACCCGTCGATCCGCGTCATCGCCCCTTGGCGCGAATGGGATCTGACCAGCCGCACCAAGCTGATCGAGTTTGCCGAGGTGAACCAGATTCCGATCGCCAAGGACAAGCGCGGTGAAGCGCCGTTCTCGGTCGATGCCAACCTGTTGCACACCTCCTCCGAAGGCAAGGCGCTGGAAAACCCGGCCGAGCAGGCGCCGGAATATGTGTATCAGCGCACGGTTTCGCCCGAGGCTGCGCCGGATACACCTGAATACATTGAAGTTTCGTTTGAACGGGGCGATGCGGTTGCCATCAACGGTGAAGCCCTGTCGCCCGCCACCGTCCTGACCCGGCTCAACGAACTGGGCGGCAAGCATGGCATCGGTCGGCTCGATTTCGTGGAAAACCGCTTTGTCGGCATGAAATCCCGTGGCATCTACGAGACCCCCGGCGGCACCATTCTGCTGGAGGCGCATCGCGGTATCGAACAGATCACGCTGGATGCCGGTGCGGGCCATCTGAAGGACTCGATCATGCCGCGCTATGCGGAACTGATCTACAACGGCTTCTGGTTCAGCCCGGAACGCGAGATGTTGCAGGCGCTGATCGACAAATCGCAAGAACATGTGTCCGGCACCGTGCGGCTGAAGCTGTACAAGGGTTCCGCCACCTGCGTTGGCCGCTGGTCGGACCACTCGCTGTATTCCGAGGCACATGTGACCTTTGAAGACGACGCCGGTGCCTACGATCAGAAAGACGCCGCTGGCTTCATCCGCCTCAACGCGCTGCGCCTGAAACTGATTGCCACACGGAACGCACGGGTGGCGGACAAGGGCTGAAAACCGGCTCTCTTGCCGCGAAAAGGGCCGGTCATCCGGCCCTTTTTCATATCTTATGCGCGGTTAGTTTTTCGTAAAACGGTAGCGCTTCATCGACGATGGCCTGATACTCGGGGGGCAACTCCGGCAAGGATCCCTCCGGGTCTTCGAACCCTGTTGACCGATGGACGGCGCCATACCAATGCGGGGCCCAGACGCCGTCAAACGGTTTTGGTCCGGCGGGCCAGTGTAACATGTTGTCTGTAAACGGAATTGTCAGCGCCGCGCAGAGCCGGCTCAGGGCGGCGCGGGGGTTGGCGCGGATGTCGGCGCTGTCGATCACCAAGGGCGGCTCGCCCAGCCAGTCTGCGGCCTGCGCGAACAGCTCTGCCTGCTGAACAAAGCCGATATCCGCCAGCGTCGGCCCCTCGCGCTTTTTCGCATAAGACGCGACCACCCGCGCCGGGTGGCGGATCAGGAACACGTTGGTCAGGCTGCGCATGAACTGGCGGTCGAACTGCGGGATCATGTGCAGGGTCATGTGTTTTTGGTAAAACAGGCTCTGTTCCTGCGGAATTTCGCCAATACAGGCGGCGGCGATCAGGGCCGGGTCATCCTCATGCGCTTCGACAATCTGGTCGCGCATCGGATGGTCGATTCCGGTTTCCCGCAGATAGGCCGCGTAGAACGGTTCATCCCAGACCGCGCAATCGCCCCGCGCGGCGAAGGCGTACATCATGGCGGTGGACAGGTTGCGTGGCCCGGACCACATCGCGATTTTCATGGCTGGTTTCCGTATGGTTGATGTGTGGCCCGCGTATGGCTTGCAGCCATACGTTCATGCGCCGACCAGGGTCTTGTATAACGCGCGGATGCGTTCGGTCATCGGGCCGATCTGGCCGGTGCCGATCTGCCGACCATCTATCACACCGACCGGGGTTTGCGCGCCGAAGGTGCCGGTGAGGAAGGCTTCATCGGCGGAGTAGGTATCGACCAGACTGAAGTTGCGCTCGTACACCGGGATGCCATTGGCGCGGCACAGGTCGATGACCTTGGCTCGGGTGATGCCGTTCATGCAATAGTCGCCGGTGCTGGTCCAGACCTGGCCCTTTTTCACGACAAAGAAGTTGCAGGCGTTGGTGGTGTTCACAAAGCCATGCACATCCAGCATCAGCGCCTCATCCGCGCCGGCCTTTTCGGCGGCGATGCAGGCGAGGATGCAGTTCAGCTTGGAGTGCGAGTTGAGTTTTGGGTCTTGGGTCATCGGCAGCCCGCGCAGATGCGGCACCGTGGCCAGCCGGATCGGGCGCGGCAGTTTCGGGCGCGAATGCTCCATGATGATCACCACCGTGGGGCCGCGCTGTGAAAGTTTCGGATGCTGGAATGGCCGGGTCTTTACCCCCCGCGTCACCATCAGCCGGGCGTGGGCATCGGTGGTCATTGCGTTGGCTGTTTGCGTTTCCAGCACGGCGGTGATGATCTGATCGCGGGTCATGCCGATATCAAGGTCGATCGCCTTTGCCGCCTCGAACAGCCGGTCCATATGTTCGTCGAGAAAGGTCCAGCGGCCATAATAGAGCCTGATCCCCTCCCACACGCCATCGCCCAGCATGAAGCCGGAATCGTAGACCGAGACCAGCGCCTGCGCGCGTGGCTTCAGCGTGCCGTTGACCCAGATCAGGATCTCTTCGTTGCGGGCGTCATCTTCGGCCTGATGGGTGGACACGTCATCTGTCATCGCGTTCTCCGGGTTTTCGCTCAGGCTACGGCGGGCGCGCGGCAAGGGGAAGGGGCAGGATCACCAATGCGTGACATCACGCGGCGGTGTGTGGACGCAGGGGGGCAAGGATGATCCTGTCAGCGCAGAATAATGGAGAGTGCGATGCAACGGGTGATATCCATTCTGGCAGGCGTGGGCCTGATGGTGATGCTGGCAGCAACCGGCACCGCCCGCGCCGCGACGGAAAAGGCAATTGTGGCCGGGGGCTGTTTCTGGTGCGTCGAGTCGGATTTTGAAAAGGTGCCGGGGGTGCGGTCTGTGGTGTCGGGCTATACCGGCGGCACGATGCAGAACCCGACCTATCCGAACCATGAGGGGCATTATGAGGCAGTCGAGATCACCTTTGACAACAGCAAGATCAGCTATGACCAGCTGATCGCGCTGTTCCTACGATCTGTCGATGTGACCGACAATGGCGGCCAGTTCTGTGACCGTGGCCCGGCTTACCGCACGGCGATTTTCGTCTCTGACAATGCGCAAAAGGCCGCTGCCGAGGCGGCGGTGGCCGAGGCCGGGCGTGTTCTGGGCAAAAAGATCGTGACCCCGGTGCTGCCCGCCAGCACCTTCTGGAAGGCCGAGGCCTATCATCAGGATTACTACAAAAGCTCTGACATTATCCTGACCCGCGCCGGGCCGAAGCAGAAAAAGAACGCCTATACGTTTTACCGTCAGGCCTGCGGCCGCGATGCGCGCGTGAAACAGATCTGGGGCAATCAGGCGGCTTTTGCCAAGTGATCAAAGGCCCGCCCGAAAGGGCGAGCCTTTTGCCTTACTGGCCGATCTTGCAGGCGGTCATCACCGCCATGTTCAGAATGTCGTTCACCGTCGAATTCGTGGAACATATCTGGATCGGCTTTTTCACGCCGGTCAGGATCGGCCCGATCACCGTCGCCCCTGCCATTTCCTGCATCAGCTTGACCGAGATGCTGGCCGAATGCCGCGCTGGCACCACCAGAATATTGGCCGGGCCGCTCAGGCGGCAGAACGGGTAATTCTTCATCTGCTCCATGTTCAGGGCGACGTCGACGGTCATCTCGCCTTCGTATTCAAAGTCGACGCCCATCTGGTCGAGCACACGCGGCGCTGCGTGCATTTTTGTCGCCCGTTCCGAGACCGGATGGCCAAAGGTCGAGAACGACACAAAGGCCACGCGCGGTTCCAGCCCCAATGACCGCGCCACGCCCGCCGAGCGGATCGCAATGGTCGCCAGATCCTCGGGTTCCGGCCATTCCTGCACCAAAGTATCGGCGATCAGCAAAATGCGGCCCTTGTGCAGCAGCGCTGTCACTCCGACCGCGCCGTCGGCGGCGGTTGCATCGAACACATGGTTGATGAGTGACAGGATATGCGCGGATTTGCGGGTCACGCCGGTCACCAGCCCATCGCCATGGCCGTGTTGCAGCATCAGGGCCGAAAACACATGCCGGTCGCGGGCGGCAAGGCGGTGGATATCCTCGCCGTCATGGCCGCTGCGTTGCAGGCGTTTGTAGAGAAAGTCCTTGTAGGTCTCCAGATGGCGGGTGTTGGCGGCGTTCACCACCTCCAGCTCGCGCACCGCGTCACCCAGACCCGCCGCCTCCAGCTTGTCGCGCACATCGGTCTCGCGCCCGACGACGATGGCCTTGCCCAGACCGGCGCGCTGATAGGCGACGGCGGCGCGCAACACGCGCGGGTCATCGCCCTCGGCAAAGATCATCCGGGCCTGCGCCTGTTTGGCGCGGGCATGGATGCCCTGCAGGATGCTGGCGGTCGGGTCCATCCGCGATTTCAGGCTCTGTTCATAGGCTTTCAGGTCGATGATCGGCCGCCGCGCCACGCCGGTATCCATCCCCGCCTTGGCCACGGCGGGCGGGATCACATAGATCAGCCGTGGGTCAAACGGCGTGGGGATGATGTAATCGCGGCCAAACGACAGCTTGCGCCCGTAGGCCATCGCCACCTCATCCGGCACGTCTTCGCGGGCCAGCGCGGCCAGCGCGCGGGCGCAGGCGATCTTCATCTCGTCATTGATGGCACGAGCGTGAATGTCCAAAGCGCCCCGGAACAGATAGGGGAAGCCCAGTACGTTGTTGACCTGATTTGGGTAATCCGAGCGCCCGGTGGCCACGATTGCATCGGGCCGCACGGCATGCGCCTCTTCCGGCGTGATCTCGGGGTCGGGGTTGGCCATGGCAAAGATCACCGGGTTTTCCGCCATGTTCGAGACCATTTCCGGCGTCACAGCACCCTTGGCCGAGACGCCAAGGAACACATCGGCGCCCCGCATCGCCTCTTCCAGCGTGCGCAAGGGCGTGTTGGCGGCATGGGCCGATTTCCACTGGTTCATGCCCTCGGTTCGGCCCTGATAAATCACGCCCTTGGTGTCGCACATGATGCAGTTGTCATGCTTCGCGCCCATGGATTTCAGCAGCTCCAGACAGGCGATGCCCGCCGCCCCCGCGCCGTTCAGCACGATCCGCACATCGCCGATCTTCTTGCCCGAAATCTCCAGCGCATTGATCAGCCCCGCCGCACAGATCACCGCCGTGCCGTGCTGGTCGTCATGAAACACCGGGATGTCCATGATCTCTTTCAGCCGCTGTTCGATGATGAAACACTCGGGCGCCTTGATATCTTCAAGGTTGATGCCGCCAAAGGTCGGGCCCATCAAGGACACCGCCTTGATGATCTCTTCCGGGTCTTCGGTATCCAGCTCGATGTCGATGGCGTTCACATCGGCAAAGCGCTTGAACAGCACCGCCTTGCCCTCCATCACCGGCTTACTGGCCAGCGCGCCAAGGTTGCCCATACCCAGGATGGCGGTGCCGTTCGAGATCACCGCCACCATATTGCCCTTGACCGTATAGTCATAAGCCAGTGCCGGATTGTCGGCGATGGCCTGCACCGGCACAGCCACACCGGGGCTATAGGCGAGGCTCAGATCGCGCTGCGTTGCCATCGGGGTCGAGGCGATCACCTCATATTTGCCGGGGCGCGGTTCGAGATGATAGGCAAGCGCTTCTTCGGGGGTAACACGGTTTTTCGAGGACATGGGCCATATGTTCCTTGATGGGTCTGTTCCGTCATAACGGGGCGAAGCGCACCGCACAATCGGCACGTGGCGCGGTCAAAGCAGTTGCTGCACCCAGTCGCGCCCCTTGGCCAGCCCTGCGATCCGGTCGGGGAATTCGGCCTGCAACAAGCGGATGGCCCAGACCTGCACCTCGGTCTTGCCCAGACGACGGGCGCACCACAGCACCTGCGCCAGCGTTTGCCAGCGGCCGGGGTCGGCCTGCCGCGCCGCATAGAGTGCGACCAGCTCGGCGCCCCATTCCGCCCGCGCCTTGTGCAGATCGGCCTGCAACAGACACAGATCTGCGCTGGCTGACACCAAATCGCGATGCCGGTTCAGAACCGCCTCTGCTGGAGTCAGGTGCCCGCTGCGCAGCAATTGCCCGGCCAGTCGCGCCACGTCTTCGGCCCGGTTCAGCCGGGGCACATGACCACACAGTGCCGCCACGAACGCCATGATCCGGCCCAGCCCGCGCTCGGTCAGATGCACCGGCACGATGCCATCGGTCGTAAACTCGGGCATTTCTTCGGGTGCATCGCTGTGGTGATCAGCAATGAATGAGACATAGCGGCAGCCAGAGGCATGGGCGAGCGGCCAGAAATCCCCGCCCCTGATCTGCGCGGTCTGCAAGGTGCCGATCTCGATCACCGTCGCCTTGGGGTTGGCGAACAGCATATTGGCAAAACCCGCCCCATGCGCCGACACCACCACCTCGGCCTGTGCCATCAGCGCGATCTGCTCCAGCGGAGTCAGATCCTCGAACGCCAACCGGACAAAACCGAACGCCTCCAGCAGCTCTACCAGCTCTGCTTCGCCCTGCATCTGCCGGTCGCGGGCCTGCCCCGGCGCGCGGGCGATATAGACCCGCTTGGGCAGATGGCTGAAATCACCATCCGCCACCGCCCGCAGCGCCCGCGCGCGCAAAGCCAGCAGGCTGCTTTCCACCGAATTCATCGCCAGCACCGCCCGCGTGGTGCGCGACCCGCCATGCCCGTGCCAGGACAGATCCGACGGGGCCAGCCCATCCAGCGAGCCGATCACCGCAGGCGGCATCTGGAAATAGGTCCACTGAAAGCTGTAGGCCGACAGCACCGACGCGTAGTCTTTCGGTGCCCGCTCCAGCACCAGCCGCGCGGCCAGTTCAGGAAACAGCGCCTCGATGAACCCGCGCACAAAGGCGCGCGTCTTGTCGGGATGGTTGGGGAAATGCAGAAAGACCCTGCCCCGGAAATCCATACCATCCAGCACCGTCAGTTGAGGCAGCGTTTCGGTCAGGAAGTGGAAGTAGTTGAAGGTATTGCGACACTCGACCGCAAAATCCACCCCTTGTGGCACCGCAGCCAAAGGCAAACGCGCGGCGCCATTGGCCGCACGACACCCGGAGAAATACCGCGCCAGAACCGCCTCGGCATCCTGCCCTGCCCGCGCTTCATAGCCAAAACGGTTCAGCAGCCGCGCCCCGGCAGCGCCGTTCAGCAGACACTTTCCGCCCGCCATCGCAAACGACTTGCGGAACGCCGCCCCGGTCAGCACCACTGGCACCACGTTGAATTCGGCCACCCGCGCAAAGGTCCGGTGCCGTTTCACCTGCCGCAAATGCGTCTCTATCCGCGCATTCATCGCGTCCGAGCCCGAGGCGGCAAAGCCTTCGATCACCGCAGCCGGGCGCAGCCGCCACCAGTATGCCGGGGCCGTGACAAAGCCCACGCCGGCATCGCGCGCCGGGTCCAGAAACAGCGCCTCTGGCTCTGTCGCGTGATCTACCTGATTGCGCACCCTGCCCTCCACCGTCAGCCGCACCCTAGCACGGGCGCAAGACAGGTCCAGTCGGGATAGGCCTTTCCCCCACCGCCCCGGTTTTGTAGGGTCAGGCCCGCAGCAGGGGGGCCGTGCGTGGCGCAAGACGATCAAGTGACGCCGATGATGGCGCAATATCTGGAGATCCGGCAGGCCAATCCCGGGGCCCTGCTGTTCTACCGCATGGGCGATTTCTACGAGATGTTCTTCGACGACGCCCTCGCCGCAGCGCAGGCGCTCGATATTGCGTTGACCAAACGCGGGTTTCATCAGGGTGAGCCGATCCCGATGTGTGGCGTTCCGGTGCATGCCGCTGAAGGTTATCTGCTGACGCTGATCCGCAAAGGCTTTCGCGTCGCCATTGCAGAACAGCTCGAAGACCCGGCCGAGGCGAAAAAGCGCGGGTCGAAGTCGGTTGTGAAACGCGATGTGGTGCGTCTGGTGACCCCCGGCACGCTGACCGAAGATGCGCTGCTGGACGCGCGGCGGCACAATTACCTGTGCGCCTGGTCCGAGGTGCGCGAGTCTGCGGCCCTCGCCTGGGCCGATATTTCCACGGGTGAGCTGCGCGTGACCCCCTGCCCGCTGTCGCGGCTGTCGCCGGAACTGGCGCGGCTTGCGCCGCGTGAGGTGCTGGTCAGCGACAGCCACGACCGCGAGCTTGCCTCGATTGCGGCGGATATGGGCGCGGCGCTGACGCCGCTGTCACGTGGCAGTTTCGACTCTGTTTCGGCGGAAAAGCGGCTTTGCGCGCTGTTTGCCGTGTCATCCCTCGATGCGTTCGGCAGCTTTGACCGGGCCGAGGTGTCGGCGATGGGCGCGCTGGTGGATTACCTGGATCTGACCCAGCGCGGCAAGCTTCCGCTGCTGCGCCCGCCCGTGCGTGAAGCGGCGGGCGGCGCGATGCAGATTGATTTTGCCACCCGCCGCAATCTGGAACTGACACAAGCGCTGTCGGGCGGGCGCGAAGGCTCGCTTTTGCTCGCTGTCGATCACACCGTGACCCCGGCAGGCGCGCGGCTGCTGGAACGCCGCATTTCGGCCCCGTCCTGCGATCTGCCCACCATCCGCGCGCGTCATGAATCGGTGCGGTTTCTGCTGGAACAGGGTCGATTGCGCGAGGATCTGCGCAGCCATCTGCGCCGGGTGCCCGACATTGACCGCGCCCTGTCGCGCCTTGCGCTGGACCGGGGCGGCCCGCGCGATCTGGCCGCGATCCGCGCCGGGCTGGCGCAGGCCAGCGCGATGCAGCCCCTGCTCCAGAATGCGCCGGATCTGCTGGCTGAAGCCGCGACGGCGCTGTTGGGGCATGAGGAGCTGGTGGATTTGCTGGAGGCCGCCTTGGTGGCTGAACCGCCGCTGATGGCCCGGGACGGTGGGTTTATTGCCACCGGCTACGACAGCGAGCTGGATGAAACCCGGGCGCTGCGGGATGAGGGCCGCTCTGTCATCGGCAAGATGCAGGCGGATTATGCCGAGGCGTCCGGCGTGCCGGGGCTGAAGATCAAGCATAACAACGTGTTGGGCTACTTTATTGAAGTGACCACCACGCATGAAGACCGGATGCGCGCCAAGCCCGATCTGTTCATCCACCGTCAGACCACGGCAGGGCAAGTCCGGTTCACGACGGTGGAGCTGAATGCGCTGGAAACCCGGATTCTGAATGCGGGCAACCACGCGCTGGAGATTGAAAAACGACACTATGATGGGCTGAAAGCCGCTATTCTGGCCCAATCCGGCCCGATCGGGGCGACTGCCCGTGCGTTGGCCGAAATCGACCTTGCCAGCGCTTTTGCCGATCTGGCGATGGCCGAAGACTGGTCTGAGCCCACCGTCGATGACAGCCACGCCTTTCGCATCACCGGCGGGCGGCACCCGGTTGTTGAACGTGCGCTGAAGCGGCAAGGCGCTGGCCCGTTTGTCGCCAATGACTGTGCGCTGACCGATGCCTCTACCCCGGCGATCTGGTTGCTGACCGGCCCGAACATGGCGGGTAAGTCCACATTCCTGCGTCAGAACGCGCTGATCGCCCTGCTGGCGCAGGCGGGCAGCTTTGTGCCCGCCATCAGCGCCCATATCGGGCTGGTCCGCCAGTTGTTCAGCCGCGTGGGCGCCGCCGATGATCTGGCGCGGGGGCGGTCCACCTTTATGGTGGAAATGGTCGAGACCGCCGCCATCCTCAATCAGGCTGACGACCGCGCGCTGGTGATTCTCGATGAAATCGGGCGTGGCACCGCGACCTATGACGGGTTGTCGATTGCCTGGGCCACGCTGGAGCATCTGCACGAGACCAACCGCTGCCGCGCCCTGTTCGCCACGCATTACCATGAGATGACCGCGCTTGCGGGTAAGCTGGCGGGCGTGGAAAACGCCGCCGTCGCGGTCAAGGAATGGGAAGGCGACGTGATCTTCCTGCACGAGGTGCGCAAGGGGGCCGCCGACCGCAGCTATGGCGTGCAGGTGGCAAAGCTTGCCGGTCTGCCGCAATCGGTGGTGGACCGCGCCAAGACCGTGCTGGAAGCGCTGGAAAAGGGTGACCGCGACGGCGGCAAGCAGATGGCGCTGATCGACGATCTGCCGCTGTTCCGTGCAGCAGTGCCCAGTGCCGCCCCGAGGCCAGCTGCCAAAGCCTCGGCGGTGGAGGCGCGGCTGCAGGACATCCGCCCCGACGAGCTGAGCCCGATCGACGCGCTGCGGCTGGTTTATGATCTGAAACAGCTGCTGTAGCCGGCGCCCGAAGCGTGGCAGATCAGGTGCTGGACGATCCGCAGGATGGCAGTACACAGAGGCTGATATTTTCGATTTTGCAGGAGTGATCCATGCTGTTTGCCTATCGCGCGATTGATATGAAACTGGACAAGCTGGCAAATGGTCAGCCGCTGGACGCGGCGGTCTGGATTGATCTTTACCGGCCATTGGACAGCCAGATTCAGGCTGTGCAGGCTATGGGGGTAGAGGTGCCCACGCTGGCCGATATGGAAGAGATCGAAATCTCAAACCGGCTGTATCGCGAAGAAGGCGTCGACTACATGACAGTGGTGCTGCCGGGGATGTCGGAAAGCAATGAGCCGGTTTCAGGGCCGGTGACGTTCATCATGACGCCCGAGCGGCTGTTTACGGTGCGCCACCATGCGCCGCGCCCGTTTGAGACCTATCCTGAGCGGGCAAACAAGGTTGGGCCCGGCTGCACTGACAGTGCAAAGCTGTTCCTGAGCCTGATCGAAGAGATTACCGGCCGGCTGGCTGATCTGCTGGAAGGCTCAGGGCGGGCGCTGGATGGACTGGCGCGGGAAGTCTATAGCGAGAACGGAACCACCGACAGCACACAACTACAGGCCGCCCTGCGCCGGACCGGGCGTGAGGGGGAGCAGATTGCGCGGGTGCGGCTGTCTTTGCTGACCATCGAGCGGGCGGTGAGCTATTTTGGTCAGAGCCTTATTTCGGAGCATCGGGGGACCGCCCTGAAAACCACAGTTAAAGGGCTGATGCGCGATCTGCATGCACTGGAAGTTCATGCCGACCACCTGTCAGCGCGGGTTGCACTGGCCAGCGATTCGACGATGGGCATGATCAACCTGAGCCAGAACCAGACCATCAAGATCGTGTCGGTTGTGGCGGTCGTGTTTCTGCCCCCGACCGTGATCGCGAGTGCCTATGGCATGAACTTTGAGGTGATGCCGGAGCTGAAATGGGCGATGGGGTATCCGATGGCACTGGGCATGATGCTGGCCTCGGCTGTCGGCACCTATCTGTTCTTCAAGTGGCGGCGCTGGTTATAAGCGGCAGGCATATGGCTGTGGCAAAGCGGGTGGCCTGAGGGGCCGGCCACCCGAGATTGAAGCAGATCAGTTGGCAGGCGTGGAGGACACGCCAACCTGGGCCGGACGGAGCAGGCGGTCGTGCAGCATGAAGCCTTCGGTCATCACCTGAATGATATGCCCTGCCTTGGTGCCGGGAACCGGCGCCTCGAACATGGCCTGATGCAGCTGCGGATCAAAGGCATCGCCCGGAGCGGGGGAAATCGGGGTTACGCCATGCTTTGTCATCACATGTGTCAGTTCCCGCAGGGTAAGCTCGACGCCCTCGATCAGGGCGGAAGCCTGGCTGCGGGTGTCATCGGTTGTCGCGTCCAGCGCCCGTTTCAGGTTGTCGAATACCGGCAAAAGATCACGGGCAAGCCGGGTGCTGCCGTATTGCTCAGCCTCACGCCGGTCGCGGTCGGCGCGTTTGCGCGAGTTTTCGGCATCCGCAAGGGCGCGCATGAAACGATCCCGCAGCTCGTCACGTTCGGCGCGCAGAGCGTCCAGCTCTTCTGCTTCGATGAACTCCTCGATCTCGTCGACCTCTGTATTCTCGGGGCTCGGGTTTTCCTGCGCCATTTTTCGTCTTCCTTACACAAACCTGTCAGTGATCACCCCTTGCCGCGTTCGGACACCATCCGCCCGACAAGCTGTGCCGTGTAGTCTACAATCGGAACGATACGGCCATAGTTCAGCCGCGTCGGACCAATGACGCCAACGGCACCGATGATCTTACGATCAGCGTTCATATAGGGAGAGACCACCAGAGAGGAACCCGAAAGTGAGAAAAGCTTGTTCTCTGAACCGATAAAAATGCGTACACCGTCGCCTGCTTCGGTCAGTTCAAGAAAATCGGCGATGTCACGCTTGCGTTCAAGGTCATCGAAGAGGCTGCGGATCCGGTCAACGTCCAGCCCATCCGTCGCCGCGTCAAGCAGGTTGGAGCGGCCGCGGACGATCAGACGCTCTCCCCGCTCGCCGCCATTTTCCCAGATCGCGAGGCCGCTTTCGACCAGTTCGCGCGCCAGCACGTCAATTTCCTGACGATGGCGGGCGATATCCTGGGTCATGGTGCGGCGCAGGTCCGAGAGGGTGCGGCCTTCGGCCAGCGCGTTGAGGAAGTTTGCAGCTTCGCGCATCGAAGACGGCGTTTGTCCGGCGGGAGGCGTGAACAGGCGGTTTTCCACATGGCCATCGGCGAACACCAGCACAACAAGGGCGCGTTCCGGCGAGAGGCTGACAAATTCGATATGTTTGATCGGCGCTTCGTGCTTTGGCGACAGGACCAGACTTGCCCCACGGGTAATGCCGGACAAGGCAGAGCCGACCTGATCGAGCAAAGAGGCCACATCGCGGTCGGACTCCCCCAGTGTCGCGTCGATCTTTTCGCGGTCCTCCTGAGCCACTGTCCCGACTTCGAGCAGACCATCAACAAACATCCGCAATCCGCGTTGCGTCGGGATGCGACCGGCAGAGACATGCGGGCTGTCGAGAAGGCCCAGAAACTCCAGATCCTGCATGACGTTGCGGATCGTGGCCGCAGATACCTTATCTGTCATGCTGCGCGACAGGCTGCGCGAGCCGACCGGCTCACCCGAACTCAGGTACCCTTCGACCACACGCCGGAATACTTCACGAGAGCGGTCATTCATCTCGGTAAGCAGCTTTGTGCCGTCGGTCATTTGTGACTCCTTTTGTCGGGCCAGAGTATTCCGATCAGCGCGGGGGTCAATCGGGGTTGCATCGGGACCACCGCCACGCATATCTGATTCAAATCCATGGAAAGGAATATCTATGCGCCCCTCTGGCCGGCAACTTGACCAAATGCGGTCGATTTCGATTGAAACAGGTGTGATGCTGCATGCCGAAGGCTCTTGCCTGATCAAGATGGGGGATACGCATGTGTTGTGCTCTGCCACGATCGAGGACAAGGCGCCTTCTTTTCTGAAAAATACCGGTTTGGGGTGGGTGACCGCGGAATACGGAATGTTGCCCCGCGCGACAAACACTCGGACGCGTCGTGAAGCGGCGGCAGGCAAGCAGAGCGGAAGAACGCAGGAAATTCAAAGGCTTATCGGCAGATCTTTGCGCGCTGGCGTTGACCGGAGCGCATTGGGTGAGCGACAGATCGTTGTCGATTGCGATGTGCTTCAGGCGGATGGCGGGACGCGCTGCGCGTCAATTACGGGCGGCTGGGTGGCTTTGCGTCTGGCGGTCAACCGGCTGTTGAAGGCCGGCACAATCATCAGCGACCCGATCATTGACCACGTGGCTGCCGTATCCTGTGGGATTTATGCAGGGCAGCCCCTGTTGGATCTGGATTATCCGGAAGATTCAGCTGCGGGTACAGATGGAAACTTTGTTTTGACCGGGCGTGGCCGGTTGATTGAAGTTCAGATGTCGGCGGAAGGAGCATCATTTTCACGCAATGAAATGCTGCAGTTGCTGGATCTGGCTGAGATCGGGTCTGGTCTGCTCGTATCGGCCCAGAAAGCTGCCGTGGGTGCATAGCATGAGTGTTCAAATTGGTCCTAAATTGGTGATAGCGACCCACAACAGGGGAAAGCTGGAAGAGATATCTGATCTCTTGCAGCCCTATGGCATCGAGGTGGTGTCTGCGGCCGCGTTTGGCCTGCCCGAACCGGAAGAAACCGAGAGCAGCTTTGTCGGAAATGCACGGATCAAAGCGCATGCTGCAGCACGCGCAACCGGCCTTCCCTCACTTGCGGATGATTCGGGTATTTGCGTCGATGCCCTTGGGGGTGCGCCCGGCGTTTACACCGCAGATTGGGCCGAAACGGCCGACGGTCGCGATTTCAAAATGGCAATGACGCGCACCTGGGAGGCCTGCGAGACAGCGGGCGCCGCTCACCCGCGTGCGGCACAGTTTTGCTGCACATTGGTCCTCGCCTGGCCGGATGGCAGGGACATGGTCTTTGAGGGCAGCGTTGCGGGGAGGCTGGTGTGGCCGATGCGTGGTAGCAAGGGTCACGGATATGATCCTATGTTTCAGCCAGACGGTTACAACCTTACATTTGCGGAAATGGCCGTCGAAGAAAAGGGTCAGATCAGCCACCGCGCGAATGCCTTTCGCAAGCTTGTGGCCAGTTGTTTCACGTGAAACACCCTGATTTCCCCGGCAGAGCGCCAAAATACGGAGATGATCTGATGCAACGCTGGCAATCTGCCGGATTTGGCCTCTACATCCACTGGCCGTTTTGTCAGTCAAAATGCCCATACTGCGACTTTAACAGTCATGTAACAGCACAGATTGATCAGGATGTCTGGCGCGAGGCTTACCTTTCGGAGCTGAGACGGTACGCTGAGGAGACACCAAACCGCGTTCTGAGCAGCATCTTCTTTGGCGGAGGCACGCCCTCTCTCATGCCGCCAGCGACGGTCGCAGCCATAATTGATGAGGCGACGCGTCTCTGGACGCCCGCAAACGACATTGAAATCACCCTTGAGGCTAATCCTACGTCTGTGGAAATCGGGCGCTTCCGTGATTTCCGGATGGCCGGTGTTAACCGGGTTTCCGTCGGGATTCAGGCGTTGAACGATATCGACTTGCGGCGTTTGGGCCGCCTGCACGATTCAAGTGAGGCACGCGCGGCGATCAGCGTTTCGCAGACAGTGTTCGACCGGACAAGCTTTGATCTGATCTATGCGAGGCAGGACCAAAGTTTAAGTGCGTGGGAGGCTGAGCTTCGCGAAGCGCTGTCACTGGCCGGGGATCACCTTTCCCTTTATCAGCTAACAATTGAACCGGGCACCGCCTTTGGCGCCCGCTTTGATCGGGGGCTACTGCCTGGATTGCCTGACGAAGATCTGGCGGTGGACATGTACGAAATCACTCAGGCTTTGTGTGACGCGTCGAACATGTCGGCCTATGAGATTTCCAATCACGCTAAACCAGGCGAGGAATCGCGTCACAATATGATCTATTGGCGCTGTGGAGATTACGTTGGCATCGGTCCGGGCGCGCACGGCAGGCTGACCGATGAAAGTGGGCGAAGAATCTCGACCAACAGTCCCGCCATGCCGACAGAATGGCTGAAGGCCGTGCAGTCTTGCACGCACCTGAAGCCGGAAGCCCTGTCTGCCGACGATCAGGCAACCGAATTGTTGATCATGGGTCTTAGGGTAAACGCCGGCGCTGACCTTATGGAATACGAGCGCATTGCAGGTGAACCTCTCCCTGCTTTGCGCATCAGCAATTTGTCCAACCAAGGGCTCGTTGACGTCAGCGGTGGCAGGATTAAAACAACTCCAGCAGGGCGGCTGGTTTTGAACTGGATCCTGAAACAGCTTTTGGTGGGATAGTCGTCTTTGCTATTTCGCAAAATCCCTGGGCACCACCGAGAGCACCTGGCAGAGCATGTCGAGCTGGTCTAAATCTCTATAGCGAATGCGAAGCGTACCGCCCTCTCCCGATGGGTCGTGGTCAATATTGATCATCATGCCGAGATTGGCGCTGATATCCGATTCGATGGCGCGTGTGTCAGCATCCTTTTCCGGCTTCGAGGGCTTTTTTTGCCGCCCGGCCGCATTCGCAACATTTCGCGTGAGCTTTTCTGTTTCCCGGACTGAGAGACCGGCGCCAACGACCTTCAGAGCGAGGGTCAGAGGGTCAGGAGACCCTATCAGGGCGCGGGCATGTCCTGCCGTCAACTTCCCAGAACGAATCATCGTCAGAACATCGTCTGGCAGACTCAGCAATCGCATTGTGTTCGCGACATGAGAACGACTTTTTGATAAAGCCTCTGCCAATTTTTCCTGGGTATGACCGAAATTTTCCATCAGCTGGCGAAACCCCAGGGCTTCTTCCACAGCATTCAGATCGGCGCGCTGAATGTTCTCGATGATAGCGATTTCAAGAACTTCCTCATCAGAAAAGTCCCTTATGACCACCGGAACACTGTGCAGCTGCGCCATCTGAGCCGCACGCCACCTGCGCTCACCCGCAACAATCTGATAGGTTCGACCGCCGCTGATGGCGCGGACCACCAAAGGCTGAATAATTCCTTTCGCTTTGATTGAAGCTGCAAGCTCTTCCAAAAGGACGGGATCAAAGTCGCGTCTTGGCTGGTTGGGATTCGGAAGTACACGCTCAATCGGCATCATGGTGTCTGCCTGGACCGGACGGCCATCACTCTGATCGACGTCGCCCTTTGCAAGGTTCACATCCGCCATAAGCGCCGACAGGCCTCTTCCCAGACCCTTACGGTCCTGATTTCTTTCCATGACTTTTCTTTCTCTTCAGGCAGCTTGCCCGGTGGATCTGCGGGCTATGATTTCAAGCGAAAGACGCCGATAGGCATCCGCCCCTTTCGATGTCGGATCGTACTGCAAGACAGGAAGCGCATATGACGGCGCCTCGGACACCCTTACATTTCGCGGAATCGTCGTAGAAAACACCATGTCGCCCAAATTTGCGCGGGCATCGGCCTCTACCTGCTGGGAGAGCCGGTTTCGGCTGTCCGTCATGGTAACGAGGACACCTTCAATTCTCAAACGTGGGTTTGCGGATTTACGGATATCTCTGATTGTGAGCATCAACTGCGAAAGCCCTTCAAGTGCAAAAAACTCACTTTGAAGGGGTATAAGCACTGATTCTGCGGCAACGAGGGCGTTGACCGTCAAAAGAGACAGTGACGGAGGGCAGTCAATCAGAACAAAGTCAAAGCCAGCGGCCAGAAAGCTCGCCTCCTGGACCGCATCAGACAGCAGGAAGGATCGTTTCTCGCTACTGACAAGGTCAATATCCGCTGATGCGAGGTCAGCATTCGCAGGGCATACTGATATTCCTGCCACCGACGAGTCCTGAATAAGATCAATCAGCATAGCCTGATCTAAAAGAAGGTCATAGCTCGTCCGCCTGCGCGCCTCCGGAAGCACACCCAACCCTGTAGACGCATTGCCCTGAGGATCGATATCGATAACCAGGACTTTATACCCAAATTCTGCGAGTCCCGCGGAAAGATTGATGGTGGTCGTGGTCTTCCCGACACCCCCCTTCTGATTCGCAATAGCAATAATTCTAGGGCGCTGCCATGGAGGCGTATCAGACATGGCGAATATTCCTGAACTCGAGTATTGCGGCAGTCGGCTCGGTTTTGCTTGGGTGTAAAGTTACGTCAAAGGACCACTCTTGTCTGGCATCCTCGAGTTCGCGCTGGTGGGTCGCTCCCTTTGGAAACAACGCGACGCCCCCAGGGGCCAAATGGCGCTCTGCAAATGAGAAGAGCTTTGGCAGCGCAGCAAGTGCCCGGGCTGACAAAACAGTGGCACAAAGAGGCGGCAGGTCTTCAACTCTGCTTTGAATAATGTTCGCCCTAACATCAAGCTGTCTTACAGCCTCTCGGAGAAACGCCGCCTTGCGTCCGTCGGATTCAACAAGTTTGACATCACCCTGCGTGTTGGCCTCGTGGGCGAGTATTGCCACCACCAAGCCAGGAAAGCCTCCGCCACTGCCCAGGTCGCACCAACTTCCACAATCAAAGTTTGCCAACTCGAAAATCTGCATGGAGTCGAGGATATGACGGTCTCGGAGGTGACGTAAACTGTCATTGGACACCAAATTAATTTTTGGATTCCACTTACGTACAAGGTGCTCAAGCAAAAGGATGCGGTCAGATGTTTCACGTGAAACACCCGAGACCTCGTGATGACCTGCCTCTGACCACATCAACCCGCGTCCTGGAGCAACGCGGATTTACGCAAATTTGCCAGAATTAGCGCCAAAGCAGCAGGCGTCATCCCTTCGATTTCACGCGCCATCGCGAGCGACGAAGGTCTTAGCTTTTCCAGCTTTGCTTTCAGTTCTCCTGAGAGCCCGGAAAGACCGGCATAACAAAAATCCTTTGGAATAATCGTATGCTCTTCTCTTTTCAGCTGGGCGATCTGTTCATCCTGGCGACCAATGTAACGGCTATACATAGCGTCGCAGATCACCTGAGCACGTATCGCGGCATCCATTTCGAGCAGTTCAGGAAGCAACGCTTCCTGCTGCTCTGGTCCGATCGCAAATGCGCCCAAAATGTCCAGCCCTGAGCGACGCGACCCATCTGAACTTACCTGAATTCCCCTTTCCAACAATTCATGTGAAGTAAAGGATCTGGCACGCAGAGCATTCTTCGCAGAAAATAGCCTATCCATCTTTGTGCGAAACTCAGTGATCCGAGTTTCAGACACGATACCCAGATCAATCGCCGCATCCGTAAGGCGCTGATCTGCATTATCAGCTCGCAAAGAAAGCCGATATTCTGCACGCGACGTAAACATTCTATATGGCTCTGTAACGCCGCGGGTACGAAGGTCGTCAACCAGAACTCCAATATAGCTCTCTGATCTGTGAAAGAGAACGGGCGCTTTATCTTGGGAAAGATGGGCAGCATTCAAACCGGCGACAAGGCCTTGGGCGGCCGCCTCTTCATATCCGGTGGTTCCGTTGATCTGCCCTGCGAGAAAAAGGCCCCCCAAATCACCCAACTCCAAACTGGAAGACAGCGCTTTTGGGTCAAAATAATCGTACTCTATAGCATAGGCTGGCTGCAAAATTTTTGCATTCTCCAACCCTTCGATAGATGAAACATAAGCGCGTTGCACGTCTATCGGAAGGGATGACGAAATTCCGTTGGGATAGACGGTGTGGTCGTTAAGGCCCTCAGGCTCCAGGAATATCTGATGACTATCCTTATCAGAGAAACGGACAACCTTGTCCTCTATGGAGGGGCAGTAGCGAGGGCCAACACCCTCAATAAGGCCTCCATACATTGCTGATCGTGATAGATTTGACCGGATGATCTCGTGCGTACGCTCATTTGTACGGGTAACGCCACACGAAATCTGACGTACTGCGGGTCGGTCATTCAAAAAGGAGAACATCGTGGGAGCTTCATCTCCCTCCTGAACATCCAGAACAGACCAGTTGATTGTCCGTCCATCCAGACGTGGCGGAGTGCCGGTCTTAAGCCGACCACGCTTCAGTCCAAGATCAAGCAAGCGATGTCCGAGCCGATTGGAAGGACTGTCGCCTATTCTACCACCAGATTGGCGCTCCTCCCCGATATGTATCAGGCCATTCAAGAAAGTTCCGGTTGTCAGAACAACAGCGCGCGCGGCCAGATCCTGGCCGTCTGCAAGGACGACTCCGCAGACTTGCGACTGCATAACGATCAGATCAACAACTTCGCCTTCGATCAGAACTAGGCCGCTCTGACCCGCCAGATCCCGTTGCACAAAGGCGCGGTAAAGGGCTCTGTCGGTTTGTGCTCTGGGGCCTTGTACAGCGGGGCCCTTCCGACGATTCAGCAAGCGGAACTGAATTCCTGCAGCATCGGCAGCCCTTGCCATCACTCCATCAAGAGCATCAATCTCACGAACAAGATGCCCCTTGCCAAGACCTCCAATCGCAGGATTGCATGACATCACCCCAATAGATTGGAGCTTCTGGGTGACCAAAGCAACCCGTGCGCCGGCCCGCGCTGCCGCTGAGGCTGCTTCGGTGCCTGCATGACCGCCACCGATCACAATAACATCAAAATGTTTCACGTGAAACAACCCCTACTTCCCGATGCAAAAGCTGCTGAATATTTCATCAAGCAGTCTCTCAACCCCGATCTTGCCGACCAACAGGTCCAATGAATGGCTCGCAGCGCGAAGATCTGCCGCTACAAGCTCCAGTGACACGTCCTGATTATACAACCATCCCCGAGCAGAAGCCATGGATTCGCTCGCCAATGTCAGAGCAGACCGCTGCCTGTCCCGGATCAGCACTCCTGATCCTGAAACGCGGTCCTGAAGGCGCAGTTTTATTTCATTCAGAAGCCAGTCAAGACCATGGCCTGAAACGCCGGAAACACCATTCAGAACCGGGAATAAATCTGCCTTACTCCACGCAATGATATCTCCATCCTCAACATCCCACGCCTCAGGCGAACCGCCTGGCTCCAGCAGCAAGACCCGCAAATCTGCAAGACTGGCCCGCTCTTTTGCCCGTGCGACCCCAATTTGTTCCACTTCATCTTCCGTTTCGCGCAAGCCTGCGGTGTCGATCAGGGTGACGGGCAGGCCCGCAATATCCATCCTGACCTCAATCACATCACGTGTGGTACCAGCCACCGAAGATGTAATCGCAGCGTCCCGACCAACCAAAGCATTCAAAAGACTAGATTTTCCAACGTTTGGCGCACCAATGATGGCAACTTCAAAACCAGCACGAATGCGCTCGGCAGACCGGCTGCCATCGATTTCCGACCTGAAAGCATCTGAAAGACGGATCACAATGTCACGGACTTCAGGAATCACGTTCTCAGGAATTTCCTCATCGGCAAAATCAATCGTCGCCTCGATCAAGGCCGCTGCACGAATCAGGTCCTTACGCCATTCCGCCGCCCGCCGTCCGATCGCACCGGACAATACCCGCTGCGCCTGTCGCCTCTGTGCCTCGGTCTCAGCGTCAATCAGATCTGCCAATGCCTCAACCTGTGTCAGATCCAGCCTGCCATTTTCCAACGCCCGCCGGGTAAATTCTCCTGGCTCTGCCAGGCGCAATCCAGAAACGCCGCCCAGAAACCTCAACAGGGCCGCTACAACGGACTCACCGCCATGTATCTGATACTCAACGATTTTCTCCCCAGTAAAGCTTGCGCCCTCTTCGAAAAAGAGCACCACTCCGCTGTCCAGAATCTCGCCATCAACAATCAACTTGCGAAACGCGACCTGACGGGCCGTCAAACCGGAAACTCCCAGTGCTTCGGCAGACGTCAAAGCCAAAGGGCCAGAGACCCGCACCACAGCAATACCTGCCTTGCCACGCGCTGTGGCAAGGGCGAAAATTGTGTCAGTCATGGCTATGCCTATACTGCCGTCAGGTGTTCATGGATTCAAAGAATTCAGCATTCGACTTGGTCTGCTTCAACTTCGAGATCAGGAATTCGACCGCATCCGTCGTCCCCATCGGGTTCAGAATCCGACGCAGAACATAAGTTTTCTGCAGATCAATCTTCTCAACCAACAGATCTTCCTTACGCGTGCCCGACTTCAGAATGTCGATGGCCGGGAACACCCGCTTGTCTGCAACCTTGCGATCCAGCACGATTTCGCTGTTACCGGTGCCTTTGAATTCTTCAAAGATCACTTCATCCATCCGGCTGCCGGTATCAATCAGCGCCGTTGCAATGATCGTCAGCGACCCGCCTTCTTCGATGTTCCGCGCAGCCCCGAAAAACCGCTTCGGCCGCTGCAGCGCGTTAGCATCCACACCGCCGGTCAGAACCTTGCCGGACGACGGAACCACCGTGTTGAACGCCCGGCCGAGCCGCGTGATCGAATCCAGCAAAATCACCACGTCGCGCTTGTGCTCCACCAGCCGTTTGGCCTTTTCGATCACCATTTCCGCCACGGCCACGTGGCGCGTTGCCGGCTCGTCAAAGGTCGAGGCGACAACCTCCCCTTTCACCGAACGCTGCATGTCGGTCACTTCCTCGGGCCGCTCATCGATCAACAGAACGATCAGATAACACTCGGGGTGATTGGTCGCCACCGAATGCGCAATATTCTGCAACAGCACCGTCTTGCCGGTCCGCGGCGGTGCGACGATCAACGCCCGCTGTCCCTTGCCGATCGGCGCCACCAGGTCGATGATCCGGGCAGAGCGGTCCTTGATCGTCGGATCTTCAACCTCCATCTTGAATCGCTCATCCGGATAGAGCGGCGTCAGGTTGTCGAAATGCACCTTGTGCTTTGCCCGCTCAGGATCATCAAAGTTGATCTTGGTCGCCTTGATGAGGCTGAAATACTTCTCATTCTCGCGCGGGGCCTGAATGACCCCCTCAATCGAATCCCCGGTCCGCAGGCTGAACTGACGGATCATCTCGGGGCTGACATAAATATCATCCGGCCCCGACAGATAGTTCGCCGAAGGGCTGCGCAAAAAGCCGAACCCGTCCTGCAACACTTCCAGAACCCCGTCGCCGCCGATTTCGAACCCTTCTTCCGCATGTTCCTTCAGAATCTGGAACATCATCTCGCCCTTGCGCATGCTGGGCGCGTTCTCAATCTCCCATTCCTCGGCCATCGCCAACAGGTCAGCGGGTGTCTTGGCTTTCAGATCGGCAAGATTCAAACGTTCTACGGTCATGGAATGGTCCTTTGACCACCTGTCTCATCGACAGGCAGCGTCACAGCATCAGGGGGAAAAAACAAAGGCCGGACGGCCCCGTTCCGCGCCAGATAAGGCCAGAACCGGCAAAAGTCAAGAATTCAGAATTTGACGATCACCGAGACCACGATCAACAGCATCAGCAGCGTCGGCACTTCGTTCATCATCCGATACCGCCGACCGGTCACAGCGTTTGTTCCAGCAACAAATTCCTTGCGCTGACCCGCCAGCCACATGTGAAACCAGGTCATCGCCAGAACCGATCCGGCCTTCACCCAGGGCCAGACCATCGACCAGTCAACGATGCCGGGCGTTGCAACCAGCGCCAGCCCCATTCCCCAGGTCGAAATCATCGCAGGGTTCATGATCGCCCGCAGCAACCGGCGTTCCATGGTCTGAAACAGGGTGTCTGTATCAGTTCCTGCTGCAACAGCCTCGACATGATACACAAACAGCCGGGGCAGATAGAACAGGCCAGCCATCCAGGCGATCACCGACACCACATGCAGGGATTTCACCCAGAAATACCAGTCCGCCAGAAATTCACTCATCTCGTTCTCCTGCTGCCCTCTTCTTTAAATAAAGAATTATAAGAAAGGAATGTAGTTGTAGGGCCTGTGGACAACAGAATGCACGCGCTTTTCCCGGAAACTATCCACATGAAAGTGCCTTTGGATAACACGGGGGACAACTGCAGCTTCCTGTGGAAAAAAACATAAAAATACATTATTTTCAGTAAGTTGAGAAAGACTTGCCGCTCAGGCTCTTTGTACACCTTTTTCCAGAATTTACAAAATCTTCATCTTTCCTCAGCACCAGGTCTGCGTCATGCACAGCGGGATATCTCCCGTGGTCATCTTGACAAAAGGGCACCGCTGGCCACCCTTTGCCGGATCAGACCTCCTGCGCACAATTGGCACCGCGTGAACAAAGCAAGCATATCCACAGAGCTGTCCCCGGCAAAATGACCCTCATTCTGGCCTCCACCTCACAGATCCGGCAGCAGATGCTGTCCGCCGCTGGCGTGCCCTTTACGGCTCAGCCAGCGCGGATAGACGAGGATATGATCCGCCGGGCGTTGCAGGTCGAAGGCGCACGCCCGCGCGACATGGCCGATACCCTGGCCGAGATGAAAGCCCGCAAAGTGGCAGAGCGGCACCCGGAAAGCATGGTGCTCGGCTGTGATCAGATCCTCGATTTTCAGGGTGAGGTGCTGGCAAAACCCGAAACTCCCGATGTTGCCCGCGTCCAGCTGCGGCTTCTGCGGGGCACATCGCACAAGCTCTGGTCCGCTGCGGTGATCTACCACGACGCAAAGCCGGTGTGGCGGTTTGTGGCCGAAGCACGCCTTGTGATGCGGCCGGTCTCGGACAACTACCTTGATGATTATGTTTCCCGGAACTGGGACAGTATCCGCCACAGTGTCGGCGGCTACAAGATCGAGGAAGAGGGCGCACGCCTGTTTTCATCAATCGAAGGCGACCACTTCACGGTGCTCGGTCTTCCGCTTTTGCCGGTTTTGGGCTATCTGGGTGACAGAGGTCACATTCCGACATGACAGATCATCCCCGCATCCCCCTTGCCGGCGTTATCGGACACCCCATCGCGCACAGCCGCTCGCCCGCGCTGCATGGCTATTGGCTGAAGCGCTATGGCATCCGGGGGCATTATGTCCCGCTGGATATCGCGCCGTCCGATCTGCCTCAGATGCTGGAGGCTTTGCCCCGCATGGGCTTTGTCGGGGTGAACATCACCATCCCGCATAAAGAGGCCATTCTGCGCATTGCAGATGTCATCACCGATCGTGCGGCCCTGATCGGCGCCGCCAACACGCTGATTTTCCGCAAGGATGGCCGCATTCAGGCCGACAATACCGATGGCTCCGGCTTCATTGCCAACCTGCGCCAGAACGCGCCACACTGGAACGCAGCTGCCGGGCCAGCCGTGGTGTTTGGCGCGGGTGGTGCTGCCCGTGCCGTGGTGGCTGCCCTGATCGAAGTGGGCGTGCCGGAAATCCGCATCGCCAACCGCACCCGCCCGCGTGCCGATGCCTTGCGCTCGGATTTCGGGGCCAAGCTGGTGGTCAGCGAATGGATTCAGGCGGCAAATATGCTGGATGGTGCCACAACGGTGATCAACACCACCTCGCTTGGCATGACCGGAAAGTCCGATTTCCGGGTGCCGCTGGATGGGTTGCGGTCTGATGCCGTGGTCACCGATCTGGTCTATACCCCCCTGATGACCCAGTTTCTGATCGAAGCCCAGGCCAGGGGCTGCACCGTGGTCGATGGCCTGGGCATGCTGCTGCATCAGGCTGCCCCCGGTTTTGAACGCTGGTTCGGTCGGCGGCCCGAGGTGGATGACGAAACCCGCCGCGCCGTACTGTCGGCATGAGCAGGTTTCAACTGGGTCTGACCGGCTCCATCGGCATGGGAAAATCCACGACCGCCGCTCTGTTTGCGGCCGAAGGCATCCCGGTCTGGGATGCCGATGCCGCCGTTCATCGCCTGTATGCGCCGGGTGGCATGGCGGTGGCTCCGGTTGCCGCGCTCTGCCCCGCCGCCCTGCGTAGCGACAGCATTGACCGCACAGCCCTGCGCGACTGGATCGCGTCTGACCCCACCGCCCTGCCCCGGCTCGAGGCTGTGGTGCATCCGTTGGTCGCGGCAGACCGCGATGCCTTTGCGGCGCGGGTCAGCGATGGGATTGTGGTCTTTGACATTCCACTCTTGTTCGAAAAGGGCACCGAAGCCCAAATGGATGCCACGCTTCTGGTCACAGCCCCCGCCGCGCTTCAGCGCGATCGGGTTCTGTCCCGCCCCGGAATGACCGAGGCGCAGTTTGCCCTGATCCTGTCGCGCCAGATGCCGGATGCCGAGAAACGCGCGCGCGCCACCCATATTGTTGAGACCCTGTCCATCGACCAGACCCGCGCCTATGTGCAGGCGCTGATTGCCCATTTGCGGAGCGGCCATGCGTGAAATCGTTCTCGACACCGAAACCACCGGTTTTGAGCCGTCAGAAGGCCACCGGATCGTCGAAATCGGCGCGGTAGAGCTGTTCAATCATCTGCCCACCGGCAAGACCTATCACCAATACATCAACCCGGAACGTCTCATGCCGAAAGAGGCGTTCGAGGTGCATGGGCTGGGCGATGACTTTCTGAAAGACAAACCGCTGTTCAAGGCAATCGGGCGGGCCTTTCTCGACTTTGTTGGTGATGCGCAGCTTGTCATCCACAACGCTGCCTTTGATATGAAATTCCTGAACTTCGAGCTGCAGCGCGCCGGATTTCGCCCCCTGCCCAACAGTCAGGCCACAGATACGCTGCAGATCGCCCGGCAAAAATTCCCCGGCTCTCCCGCTTCGCTCGACGCGCTGTGCCGCCGCTTTGGCGTCGACAATTCCGCACGGGAAAAACATGGGGCGCTGCTCGATTCCGAAATTCTGGCCGAGGTTTACCTCGAACTGATCGGTGGTCGTCAGCCGGATTTCATGCTGGCGGCGGATGCAGCGCAAAGCAAGAAATCCCAAGCCACAGGCACAAGCACAGACTGGCGCGCCCGGCCCCGTCCCGTGCCGCTCCCCGCCCGCATCACTGAAGAAGAGATTGCCGCTCACGCGGCTTTTGTGGCCAAGCTGGGCGACGGGGCAATCTGGCTCAAACGGGGCTGAACGCAAAAGGCCGGCCCCGAGGGACCGGCCTCAAAAGCCAGCGTGCCAGCTCAGTTCGGTTGGGTCTGCGGTGCCTGGGTCTGGGCGCGGCGCGCCAGTTCCTGACGGTACAGCGCCAGATAATCCACGGTGTCGATGTTCAGCGCCGGGAAACCGCCATCGCGGGTCACATCGCTGATGATGCGGCGGATGAACGGAAACAGCAGGCGCGGGCATTCAATCAGCAGGAACGGGTGCATCTGCTCATCCGGCACGCCTTCGATATGGAACACCCCGCCGTAATCAATCTCCAGCAGGAACAGCGTTTCGTCAGTGGCGCGGTTTTTCGAGGTCACCCGGAACTTCTGGATCACCTCAAACTGGTGGTCCTGCGGACGCTTGCGCGCGTCAAGGCTGACCGCGACCTGAATATCCGGCTGAACCTCGCCCCCGTTCAGGCCCTTTTGCGCGACGGCATTTTCAAAGGACATGTCACGGATGAATTGCGCCAGCACCTGCATCTTGACCTGCGGCTGGGCCTGTGGCTGCGCGGCTGCGCCATTTTCCTCGGCCATACTCTCTTGTCTCCCTGAGAACGGTTCGGGTGCGTTCCTATCAGGTCACAGAAGCGTTCTCAATGCCGGGTCCACCCCGAAGGGCCCTTTGGCGTCGGGTTTTCATCGACTTCAAAGAACTCTCCATCAATGACGGTCGGCCCCTCGCGGCGCGATTGCGGTGGTGGCCCGCCAAACGTCTGGATCTGCACGCGCGATCCGACAAAGGCGATCACCATTTCACGCACTTTGGGCACCATCAGCAAAAACCCGATCGTATCTGTGAAGAACCCCGGCGTCAGCAGCAGCAATCCGGCCAGAACGATCAGCGCGCCATGCGCCAGCGGTGACAGCGGGTTTTTGAGCTGCCCCATGTCGCCGCGCAATTCGGCAAGCACTTTTAGCCCCTGCCATCGCATCAGGGCAGTGCCGACAATGCCGGTCAGCAGCACCAGACCAAGCGTGGGCCAAAGCGTCAGCCAGCCGCCCACGGTGATGAAAAGCGCGATTTCGATCAGCGGTACGATGAGGAACAGGGCGAAAAGCCACATCTTGGCCTCCTTCAACGGTAAATGCGGGCGGTGGGACGGTAGACACCGCCCCCTGCCAGCCCTACATAAGAGCCGAGTGTGCAAGTTACCAACCCCCAATACATGCCGGCCCTTTCACGGCGTCTGATCGAGGTTTTGAATGAACTCTTCCCTGATCCAGCTTCTCGTTCTCGCCGGGATCGCGATTTTCCTGATCCTGAAGCTGCGTTCGGTTCTGGGCACACGCGATGGTTTTGAAAAACCACCGGTTCCGCTGGAAGATGTGCGGCCACGGGTCAACCGTGATTTCGAGGTGATTGATGGCGGGCCGGACCGCGATATCACCGATCACGTCGCCGACGGCTCCGATGCCGCCAAGGCACTGGCAGCGATGAAGCTGGCAGAGCCGGGCTTTTCGGTGAACACCTTTCTGCAAGGTGCACGCGGCGCGTATGAGATGATCCTGATGTCGTTTGAACGGGGCGAGCTGGATCAGATCCGCCCGTTCCTCGACGATGAGATCGAGGCGGCCTTTGCGCAAGCCATCAACGCGCGCGATGCAGAGGGGCTGACGGTCGAGGCCACCTTTGTCGGTCTGCGCGAGTTGGCGCTCCACAACGCGACCTTCAACCGTGACACCCGGCGGGCCGAAATCTCGGTCCGCTATGTCGGCGAGCTGACTTCGGTGATCCGCAACAAGGCCGGCGAGGTGGTCGAAGGAAACCACAAGGAAATCAAGCGCCAGCGTGACATCTGGACCTATGCCCGCGTCATGGGTTCGTCCGATCCGAACTGGCAACTTGTTGCCACGGGCGACTAAGATTTCCGGTGGGGTGGGTCAGCAATGCAGTTCACGCCCTGTTGTTCGGCGCGGCTCTGATGGCCGCGCCTGCTGCCCCGGCGCAAGTGCTGGAATTTCAAGAGCTTGACGGCTGGGCGCAGGAAGATCATCGCGCGGCACTGGCCGTTTTCCGCAACACATGTGCTTTGCTCCGCGATCCGCTCTGGTCGCCCTTGTGCAAATTGTCCGCCGATGCGGGTGACAGCAGCACCAGTGCGCGGCAGTTTTTCGAGCTGCTGTTTCGTCCGGTCATCGTCGGCACCCCGCCTGCCCTGTTCACCGGCTATTATGAACCCGAGCTGAACGGGTCACTGCTCCGCACCCCCCGGTTCACCTATCCGCTGTATCGCAAACCGCCGGAACTGACCGAAGGTCAGGTGTATCACGCGCGTGAGGCCATCGAGTCCGGCGCATTGCGTGGGCGCGGGCTGGAGCTGGTCTGGCTGGATGATCCGGTTGAGGTGTATTTCCTGCAGGTTCAGGGCTCTGGCCGCATCCGCCTGCCCGATGGCCGGGTGCTGCGTGTGGCCTATGGCGGCAAGAACGGCCATCCCTACCGCTCGATCGGGCAAGAGCTGATCCGCCGGGGCGCGTCGATGGCCGATGTCTCGGCGCAGGATATAAAGGCCTGGGTCCGGTCCAATCCCGGCCCCGGTCGGGCCTTGTTGAACTCTAATCCATCTTTCGTGTTCTTTCGCAGGCTCGATGATCTGCCGCCTGAAAGCGGCCCGATCGGGGCCATGGGGCGACCGATTACGGGCATGCGGTCTGTTGCCATTGATCCGGCCCATGTGCCGTTGGGCGCGCCGGTCTGGGTCGAGAAGGAGGGGCGCCAGCCGCTGCGCAGGCTGATGATCGCGCAAGACACGGGCGGCGCGATCAAGGGCGCGCAGCGGGCCGACATCTTTTACGGCACCGGATTTGCCGCCGGGGAAGAGGCCGGAAAGATCAAGGATGGCGGCCGGTTGATCCAGCTTTTGCCCATCGACCGCGCCTATGCGCTTTTGTCAGACGGATGAGCCATGGCACGTCGTCGCACCCTTCGCCCGGATGAAGCAGCCCTTTGGTATGCGGTCGCCCGTACGGCGCGCGCCATGCACTCCAATGGCGAAGCGGTTCTGCATGGCAAGGATGAACCAAAGGTCACCGGCACCCTTCCGGTAAAAGATCCCGTTGCCCCGGCGTTGCCGGTGTTTCGGCTGGGTGAAAAGGCGCGCAGCAACCCGGGGCACAAACTTGCCCCCAGCCCGCCACAGGCTTTGGCGGGCGCGCCTGTTCAGATGGACGCAAAGGCCTATGGCCGGATGACGCGTGGCAAGCTGCTGCCCGAAGCGCGCATTGACCTGCATGGGCTGACGCTGGCCGAGGCCCACCCCGAGCTGAACCGGTTTATCCTTGGCACCCACGCACAGGGGTTCCGGCTGGTTCTGGTGATCACCGGCAAGGGCAAGGCCAAGCCCGACCACGGCCCGATCCCGTCGCGCATCGGCGCGCTGCGGCATCAGGTGCCGCAATGGCTGCGCCTGCCGCCGCTTGGCCCGCTGGTGCTTCAGGTGGCCGAGGCGCATGCGCGCCATGGCGGCGCGGGTGCGTATTATGTCTATCTCCGGCGTGGCAGATAGCGTTCAGCGCTGCAGCTCGTTGCCGATGGCGACAACCGGGCTCAGAATGATCTGCGTCGCACTCTGAACGGTCAGAACCGCGCCCGGCAACAGACCTGTCCGCGCAATACGATCCGCGTCCAGCGACGCATCCACCGACAGGATACCGTCGAGCAATCTTAGCAAGCTGGGCGAATTGCCAAGATTGAAGTGGCCCGACCCACTGCTGAATGCCGCCGTATCGAGGAAGGTGATCGGCAGATCACCGACACGCGAGATGTCTTTCAACGTACCCAACCTGTCCCGCTGGCCAGTCAGTGTGGCCGACAGCCGCAACACCCGGTCCCGCTCGGACGAAAAGACGATGAACGGTTGTGGCAGTTCGGGAATGGCCAGCGCCTGCGCGCGGAACACATCCACATCAATGTCGGGCGAAATCAGGATCACGCCGCCAATGCGGTCAAGCACGTCGCTTCGCTGCCGGATTGCGATCTGGCGCAGCGCCTCCATCACAAGGGTACTGCCCATCGAATGCGCCACCAGCACAATACGCTTTGCGCCCGCATCTTCGACTTCGTTCAACAGACGCTCCAGCCCGTCACGGGCAAACAGCGCGGAATCGCGGTCGTAAACATAGCCCAGCGGCTGTGCTGCCGAGGGCCAGGAATAATGAACGATGGTCCCGGGCAGATCGAGGTCATGCGCCATCTGAGCGATGCGGTAGACCCCTTCGGAAAAGGTGTTGTTGAAGCCATGCACAAAGATGACTGCCTCACCACCATTGGCGCGCAGCTCTTTGTTCAGGCCGCTGCGGAAGTCACCGCTGGATTGATAGCGACCGGCATAGGTTGTCAGAAACTGGGTCTCTGCATCAATTTTTCCAGACCGGGGCGGCCATTTGATTTCGCCGGCCTCGCGAACCGGGGGAACCGAAATGCCATAGCGGCCAAAGCTGACAGCTTCGACCCGCTTGCCGGAGTAGTTGCCGTTTTCATCCAGACCGCGCGTTGTGGCGACAAAAACCTCACGCACCGAGCCGATCTGGGCGGCGTCGGGCGCATAGGCCATCTGCCCGCGCGGCGCACAGGCGGCGAGCATGCAAATCAGCAGTGAAAACTTTACCGATCGCAGCACAACACCACCCCACGCCAGATCCCGCCCACTCCAATTGACGCTTAACCGTCAAGCGTCAAGCGGGATGATTTCCGGCACCGACGAATCCTTGCCGATCGGTGTCACAGAACGTAACGAGACAGATCGGCCGACCGCGCGAGGGCACCCACATTTGCCTCGACAAAATCGGCATCAATGGTCACGGCTTCGCCCGAGCGGTCCGGGGCAGAAAAGCTCAGCTCTTCGAACACACGTTCCAGAATGGTATAAAGCCGCCGTGCGCCGATGTTTTCGACCGACTGGTTCACCTCGGCCGCGATGCGGGCCAAGGCTGAAATGCCCTCGGTCGTAAAGGTCACTGTCACCTTTTCCGTTGCCATCAGGGCCGAATACTGCCGGGTCAGCGCGTTTTCGGTCTCTGTCAGAATGCGCACAAAATCGCCCTCTGTCAGCGGCTTCAGCTCGACCCGGATCGGCAGACGGCCCTGCAATTCGGGCAGCAGATCCGAGGGCTTGGCGATGTGAAACGCGCCGCTGGCGATGAACAGGATATGGTCGGTCTTGACCGGGCCATATTTGGTCGAAACCGTGGTGCCTTCGATCAGCGGCAGCAGGTCGCGCTGCACGCCTTCGCGCGACACATCGGCCCCGCGGGCATCGGACCGGGCGCAGATCTTGTCGATTTCATCCAGAAACACGATGCCGTTTTCCTGCACCGATGTCAGCGCCGCCGTCTTGACCGCGTCATCATCCAGCAGCTTGTCAGCCTCTTGCCCGATCAGCAGATCATAGCTGTCGGCCACGGTCACCTTTTTGCGCACGGTTCGCCCGCCAAACGCCTTAAACAGATCCTGCAGCCCTTGCATCTGCATCTCCATCCCCGGCGCGCCCATCATCGGCAGCGGGCTGGAGGTGTCGGCGATATCAAGCTCAATCACCGTCTTGTCCAGCTCGCCCCGGCGCAGCTTGCCGCGAAACATCTCGCGGGTTTGTTCGCGGGCGTCCTTGCCGGCCAGAGCCTCGATCACCCGCTCTTCGGCAGCGGCCTGGGCGCGCGCCTTTACGTCTTCGCGCATGCGCTCGCGGGTGTCGATCATGGCGGCATCCACCAGATCGCGGATGATGCTGTCGACATCGCGCCCGACATAGCCGACCTCGGTGAACTTGGTCGCCTCGACCTTGAGGAACGGCGCTTTCGCCAGCTTGGCCAGCCGCCGCGAAATCTCGGTCTTGCCGACACCGGTCGGCCCGATCATCAGAATGTTCTTCGGATACACCTCATCGCGCAGATCATCGCCCAACAGCTTGCGCCGCCAGCGATTGCGCAGCGCAACCGCCACGGCCCGTTTGGCGTCATTCTGCCCGATGATGAAGCGGTCCAGTTCAGAGACGATTTCGCGCGGGGTCAGGTCAGTCATTTTATGCTCGCGTAAGGAGGAAGGCGGTCCTTGCCCGGAAACTCCGGCAGGGCGCGCATCAGGGCAGAGCGCAGGCGATCCCACTGCGCTCCCAGAAAAACAAGGCCAAAGCCGAGGAACAGGATCACCAGCGCCGAGCCGTCAAACAGCGTCACGATCAGCCAGACGGCATAACCCGCGCCGGAAACCAGAAACGACCGCCGGTCGATCACCATTGCCACACAGGCAATGGCCAGCAGGAACACCAGCAGCAAAAGCTGCCCGGCCTGCCCGTTTGCCAGAAGGTGCAGGGCTGTGGTGTTCACGATGGCGGGGGCGGCAACAACGTGCAGCCAGAACCCGGTGGTGTTGCGGGTTGATACGCGCAGCGGGTCCGACATGTCGAACCGCATCGCCAGCGCAAAGGTCAGCAGGCCAAACACCAGCGACAGCGCCGACAGCGGCCCGGTCCCCGACAGATGCAGCAGCCCCAGACCATCGGCAGGCAGAATGCCACCGCCTGCCAGCAGCGCCCAGACCATTGAGAACACCGCCGTGGCAATGATCGCCGCGTCAAACGGCACCCGGAAGGCGCGGTAATGCAGCAGCATCACCCCGGCAATCACCGCAGAAGACAGGGCCGAGGCGGCAAGCTCTTGCATGCCCACCAGTCCAGCGAGCGCCAGCCCCAGCACCCAGGCCGTCAGCGCCGTCATGACCGCCAGGGCGATGGACGGCGCAATCATCCGCCGCGTCAGCGTGAAATACCGCTGCACCGCCGCCAGCCCACCGAGCGTCACAAGGGCGACCAGAACGGTATCCAGCCCGCCGGGGCTGAACACCTCGGCCCCAAGCGCGGCAGAAATGCCGATCCAGCCCATGAACAGGATCGACAGGCCGATGACGATGAAGATCTCGTTGAAGCCTTTGAACAGCACAAACGGCTCTTCCCCCGGCTCCACCCCGGCAACCGCCTGCCTGCGCGCCTCGGCCATCGCCGCCAGCCCCGCCGCCTGCGCCTCGGTAATCAGCCCGCGCTGCACAGCGGCGCGAAGGTCTTGTGGGTCGATCATTTGCGGTCCCGCTGGTTCATGCGGAACAGATAGCCATTCTGGTCAGGCGTTCCAAGGGTGGGAATTTTGTATTGACATTTTGCATATACATGACAAGTGTTAAACACATCTGAGACTGCGCAGGAAGTGCACCTTGGTCAGTTCAACTGCCTGTGGAGCATCACGATGCAGGACTTTGAATGGGACGAAACCAAACGACTCGCGACACTTGAAAAACACAGCATTGATTTCGTCGCCGCTGTGGAAATCTTCCTCAATGCTCATCTGCTTCTTCCGGCGCGAAGCGATATCGAGGAGCGTAGAATTGCCGTAGGACTGATGAAAGGCAAAGTCCTCGCTGTTGTTCACACGCGTCGCGGGGGCACAATCCGCATCATCACTGCAAGAAGGGCACGAAATCATGAGCGAGAGCAGTTTGAAGCGTATGTCGCTTTCCGAAATCCGGGCGAGGAAAGATGAAACTGACTGGGATTATCTCAGAGAGGCTGGCGACTATGACGGCCCCGAAGAGTTCGCTGTCGATTGGGACAAGGCCGTTCTGGTCGAGCCTGCAAACAAGCAGATGGTCTCGCTGCGGCTGGATGCCGATGTTCTGGAATTTTTCAAATCAAACGGCAAAGGCTATCAGACCCGCATGAACGCTGTCCTGCGGGCCTATGTTCAGGCGCAAAAGGTCAAGGTGCCCTGATGGTTTCGACCGTCAGATTGCCATTCGTATAAACACAAATGCTGGCCGCGATGGCCATCGCTTTGCGCGCCACGTCCTCGGCGGTCAAGTCGCTTTCCATCAGCCCGCGCGCGGCGGCTAACGCGAAGTTGCCGCCGGAACCGATGGCTGCCACCTCATGCTCCGGTTCCAGCACATCGCCTGCGCCGGTGATCACGTACAGCTCGCGCCCGTCGGTCACGATCAGCATGGCCTCCAGATTGCGCAGGTATTTGTCCATGCGCCAGTCTTTGGCCAGATCGACACAGGCGCGCGCCAGCTGGCCCGGGGCCGCCTCCAGCTTTTTCTCCAGCCGTTCCAGCAGGGTAAAGGCGTCGGCGGTCGATCCGGCAAAGCCGCAGACCACATCATGCCCGCCGGGTGACAACCGGCGCACCTTGCGTGCGGTGCCCTTGATCACGGTCTGGCCAAGCGAGACCTGTCCATCGCCCGCCACCACCACCTCACCCCCGCGGCGCACCGCAAGAATGGTTGTCCCGTGCCAGCCGGGGAATTTTTCGTCTGCCATTACAGAGCCTCCGTCACTTGCCCCCTTATATGGCGACCGCGATGCAAAACAAAAGGGCGGCCCCGCAGGACCGCCCTTTGTTGTCTGCCCAACCGCAATCAGATCGCCGATTGAATCCAGGTCGCCAAGGCCGCCTTGGGGGCCGCGCCGACCTTGTTCGAGACAACTTCGCCGTTCTTGAACAGGAACAGCGCCGGAATGCCGCGCACGCCCAGTTGCGCCGGGCTTTCGGGGTTTTCATCAACATTGATCTTCACGATCTTGACCTTGCCGGCATATTCGGTGGCAAGCTCTTCCAGTGCGGGGCCGATCTGGCGGCACGGGCCGCACCATTCGGCCCAGAAATCCACCACGACAGGAATATCCGACTTGCGGACTTCGGCGTCAAAGGTGGCGTCGGTGACGGCAATGGTCGCAGCGCCCATTTCATATCTCCTGAATGGAATGTGTCAGCTATCAAAGCTAGGCACTGTGGCTGGAAAGGTCAAGCGATCGGGGCCCGCCCAAGCGCCGATGTCACGGCATCGGGATCAAGATACATGAGCTTTGGCGTGGCGGTCCACAAGATCGCCGTGTCGATGCGACGGTCGGGGTAGATCTGACCCAGAGCATGCGCATAGGCCCCCATCTGCCGCAAGATCCCGTCGGGCACCTGATCCGGCCTGTCCGGCACCACGCGGTTCGATTTGAAATCGACCGCCAGCACCCTTTCATCCGTGATCACAACCCGGTCCAGCGTGCCTTCGATCTGCCGTCCGTTCAGGGTGGCGGTGACCGAGACCTCGGCCAGCGAACCGGGCGCAAACAGGTGTGCCAACTCTGGCAATGACAACACTCCGGCCGCTTCTGACAGCATCAGATCAGGGTCAAACGCCTCTGGCGTAACCGTGCGGGCAATGGCAGGCCAAAGATCGGGCGCATGGGCAGGCAGATGCTCCAGCAGCTCATGCAGCACAGTGCCGCGCAACTTGGCCACCTCCACCAGATCCCCCTCACCGGGCAGCGCCTTTGCTCCGCCAAGGTCAGAAGGTGACAACGGGCCAAGCACACGCGGCACCTCGGGAGTGGGCTGTGCAATCCAGCCGGGGAGGGTGAGGGACGCGACCGCTTTCTGCTCCGCAGCGGCATTGGCGGGCCACAGGCCGTAAGCATGCCGCAACCGTCCTGCCGCATCGGGCCGGGCTCCAAGGGACTGCAACCCGGCCTCGACCTGCCGGTACCAGGCCCATTTTTCGCGCGGCTTTGCCTCTTTGCCGCTGGTCACCTTCGCCTCTCCCGCCCCGGCGACGATCAGCCAGGACCGTGCGCGGGTCAGCGCCACATACAGCAGGCGCAGGTTTTCTTCGGCCACCTTGGCCTTGCGCAGGCCAAGGGCGGTGGCCACATCCGGCGGGCTGTCCTTTTCCGGGGTTTTCCAGACCGGCAGACCGTCTGACAGCTTGATCACCTCGGCATGGTCACGCGGGTTGCGGTCGGCGGTGTCGGGCAGGATGACAATCGGCGCTTCCAGCCCCTTTGATCCGTGTACCGTCATCACCCTTATGTTCGCGCCCTCGCTGTCCAGCTGGCGCTTGACCTCTACCACGTCACTTTCCAGCCAGATCAGGAAACCGGTCAGGCTGGGCACATCGTTGTTTTCATAGGCCAAAGCCTGATTGAGCAACTCGTCGATGCCATCTTCTGCCTCTGGCCCCAGCCGGGTCAGAAGGCGCTGGCGACCGTTGTGGCGGGTCAGGATGCGTTCCAGCATCTCGTAGGGCCGCAGAAAGTCGGCCTGATTGCGCAAATCGGTCAGCACCGCCAGCGTTTCCGGCTCATCCGTATTGCGCAGGGTTGCCCAGAGATGCCGCTCTGACCGGCCATGCGCCAGACGGAACAGCCGGTCTTCGGACCAGCCGAACAGCGGTGAGCGCAGGGTGGCGGCAAGCGACAGGCTGTCTTCGGGCGTGGCCAGAAACGACAGCAGCGCCACCAGATCCTTGACCGCCAACTCTTCGCCCAGCTTCAGCCGGTCTGCCCCGGCAATCGGCAATCCGGCCTGTTTGCAGGCCCGGATGATCTGCGAAAACAGGGTGCCACGGGTCTGCACCAGGATCAGCACATCGCCGGCCTGCACCGCACGGCTTTTGCCGGGCGCGGTCGGGATATGCACACCGGAGTCGATCATCGCCCGGATCTCGGTCGCGATCATGCGGGCCAGTTCCACCGTATGGTGACTGTCGGAAATCAGATCGACCGGGTTCCAGCCATCCTCATCCGATGTGGTGTCGGCCTTGTCGATCAGCGGCCACAGATCCACCCGCCCGGGAAGCCCATCAAAGAACGCCAGATGGCGCGGCGGATCGCCGAGAGCTGCCGGAAACTCGCTGCCAAAGGTGGCATCGACCACATCCAGCACCGCGGGCGATGAGCGAAAGGAATAGTCCAGCGTGCGATCCTGCATCGGCTGCGCAATGGCCGCAAACTTCGCGCTGAACTCGTGCCGCTTGGTGTCAAAGGCCGACAGATCGGCACCCTGAAACGAATAGATCGACTGTTTCTTGTCGCCGACCACAAACAGCGTGCGGGTCTTGTCGCTGGCGCCGCGCCCGGCAGTAAACTCGGCGGTCAGCTTTTCGATCACCGCCCATTGCGCGGGCGAGGTATCCTGCGCCTCGTCCACCAGAATGTGGTCAATGCCGCCATCCAGCCGGAACAACACCCAGGCGGCAAGGCCGGGATCGTTCAGCAACTGCCCGGCCTTGCGGATCAGGTCATCGAAATCCAGATAGCCACGCTCGGCTTTGCGGGCGACGTAAAGCTGGAGGAAAACGCCGGCAAAGCGGTGCAAGGCGAGGGTCTTTTCCGCCGCCTCCAGCGCCACCCGCGCCGCCCGTGCGCCCTCCACCCGGCCCATCAGCTTTTGCAACCGCTCGCCCAGCGGGCCCAGCGCGTTGCGCAGGTCTTTGGCGGGGAAATCGTTGACCTTGGCCTGATTGGCCCGCGCGCCCGTGGCAAACAGGAACACGCCTTCCAACACTTGCAAGCTGCGCAGATCGGGGGTGAACGGGTCGAGCGCTGACAGTTTGTTGCCGGCCTTCTGGTCATTGACCCCGCTGCCCGCCAGCCGCGCTGTCAGTTCGGCCAGAATGTCGCCCTCATCCCCCAGAAACACCGCGCTCAGCAGGCGCTCCAGCGTCAGCGACTCCGGCTGGTCAAAGCGGGCCAGCGCCTCGGCGCGTGACAGCGGCCTCGCAAATTCATCGGCCCGGCTGCAGATTTCGCCCATCAGCGCGCCGAAATCTTCGGCGGTGTAGTGGCGTGCCAGATCGGCCACCGCACCCGGTGCCAGACGGTCAGCCATATCCTGCACGATGTCTTCACGCAGGGTGCGGGCGGTGCGGTCGTCCATTTCCTTGAAACCGGGGGTAACGCCTGCCTCCAGCGGATAGCGCCGCAGCAATGTCGCGCAAAAGCTGTGGATCGTCTGAATGCGCAAACCGCCCGGCGTCTCGATCGCGCGGGCGAACAGCTGCCGTGCCAGTGCCAGCTGCTCGGCATCCAGTGGCTCGCCCTCGCCCAGATCGGTCAGATCGGCGCGCAGGTCAGCATCGGGTTTCATCGCCCATTCACCCAAGCGGCGGAACAGCCGGTTCTGCATCTCGGTCGCGGCGGCCTTGGTATAGGTCAGGCACAGGATATGCTGCGGCTGCACCTTATTGAGGAGCAGCCGCGCCACGCGGTCGGTCAGCACCCGGGTCTTGCCTGATCCGGCATTGGCCGACAACCAGGTCGACAGGCCGGGCTGCGCCGCTGCCCTTTGTGCAAGGCTGGCATCATGCGTCATGGCGTGTCCCCCAGCCCGACATCCTGCGGGTCAGGTCTGTCGGTCATCTCCCATTCGCCAAAGCGGGCCAGATGGTCGTAATCGCCGGGAAACCGTTCGGTAAACACCGCCCGGCGTGAGGTATAGCCCTGTCCCTGCCGGGCATAAGAGCCGATCAGGTGGTACAGCCCGTCGCGCACGCCTTCCAGTTTTTCCGGTGTAATCTCATCTTCGGTCACCTTCCCGGCAGAGCCAAGGCCGACATAGGTGATCTTTGCCACCTGTTGCGGCCCCAGCCCCTTGAAGCCGCCCTCGGTCGCCAAGAGCGCGGCCAGATGCAGCTGTTTGGCAAAGGATTTCTGCTCTTTGTCAGAGGGCGGGCTGCCGGTTTTGTAGTCGATCAGATGCAGCTTGCCGCCGGGCAGCAGGTCGATTCGGTCCGGGGTGCCGAACAGCGTGAAGTTCAGGCCCTGCAACGCCAGCTCACCCCGCCCCTCGACCAGCACGCTTTGCCCGCCTTCGGCCGCGTCGATGGTCAGGAAATGATCGGCGGCGCGTTCCATCCGCGCCGCCCAAAGCGCGCGGGCGGCGGGCCATGGCACCTGATCGTCCAGCACGTCAGCGGTCAGAGCCATCAGCCGCGCGCGGGCAGCGTCGCGGCTTTCTTCCAAGGGTCGCTCGCGCACAAACCGCTCCAGAATGGTGTGCACCACCGTGCCACGGTCGCGGGCATCTGGGGTCTGGCGGATCGGGTCCAGCGGGCGCAGGTTCAGCACCTTGTCGGCATAAATTGCATAGGGGTCGCGGATCAGCACCTCAACGCGTGTCAACGACAGCGAGGTGGGCCGGGCCGCCAATGGCGGGCGCGGGGCAGGGCGCGTGGCCGGGATCAGCCCGGCATCCGGCGCAGGCAGGGGCCGGTCCATCGCGGCGGCAAGGTCCAGCCATGTTTTCCCGCGCGCCCGCATCTGGCGCAGGGCATCTGGCCCGTTACGACCGGGCAATCCATCCATCAGGTTGGTCAGCCGGTTGATCCAGCGCGACGGCACCGTTTCGGCCTCGGCATTGCGCAGGGCGCGCGACAGGACAACCCGGGGGGCGGCCACCGCCTGCTGAAAGTCATGTGCTGACAGGCCGATGCGCCGTTCCGGCAGCAACAGCCCGGCATCCAGCCGCATCCTGCGATTCAACCAAGGGTCTGGTGGCGGCAGCGCGGGCCAGGTGCCATCGTTCAGCCCGGCCAGAATGACCAGATCGGCGCCCTGAACCCGCGCCTCCAATGTGCCCCAGATCATCACACCGGGATGCGCGATCATCGGCGCGCGCACCTCTTCGCCCGAGATCAGCCCGTCAAACAGATCGCGGAACTCCCCCGGCGACAGATCGCCGCCATGCACCGCTTCGGCCTCCAGCCCGGTGACAAAGGCCAGCGCAGCCTCACCCGGCGCTTCCTGCCACAACTCACCGGTGCCATCTGGCGCAGGCCCGCGCGATAGACGTTCAGCCAGCAGGCGCAGGCGCGCGATGTGACCGGTCAGCGGCAGGGTGCTCGTATCCTCCAGCCCATCCAGCGCCCCGGCCAAAGCGGTCGCCCAGCCAATGGCATGCGCGTTGGAATGCGCGCCCGCCCAAGCGATCAGGTCCGGTCCGGTGGGAAACGCTGGCCCCTCCCGCCGCAGTTTCAGTTCCAGATCACGCGCCAGCAACAGGTGCTGGCCCCGGTCCATCGCCGATGCGGTCAGCGGATGCTTGAGCACGGTCAGCAGCGTGTCAGAGGTCAGTTTGTGCCCGAACAGCCGCACCACATGGCGCAGGAACCGGCCCGGCGCGGTCTGGTTCAGCGGAATCCCGGCACTGTCATCGGGGCGGATGTTCCAACGGTCCAGCGCCGCCGCGACCTGACGGGTCAGCACCCGGTCGGGTGAGATCAGGGCGGCGGGCGTGCCGTGTTCTGCCGCGTCGCGCAGGATCAGCGCGATCGACAGCGCCTCTTGTCGCGGCGTGGTGGATTCCATCAGCGTCACGTCCTGCATGGCAGCGGACAGATCTGGCAGATCCGGCCCCTCAACCAGCCACTGATCGGTGACCGGGGCAGGGCGCAGCGCCAAGGACACCACCCGGTTGCGCGCGGCGCTGGGCGGGGCGGCGTCGTGCCACAGGCGCACATCGGGCGGCGTGGCGCCCACTAGCCCCATCAGCCGGTGGAACCTGTATTGCGGATGATCCTCCGAGGTCAGGGCATCGTCCAACCCGGCCCAGACCTGATCCGGCATGTCGAAGTCATAGCCGGGCAGCACAATCGCCCCCTGCGGCAAGCGGGCAACGGCCTGCATGAACAGCGCCGTCGTCCCGCGTGACCCGGTGGACCCGGCCACGATCACCGGATCCTGCGGCGGCGCTGTTGCCCACAGATCGGACAGCAGCAGCGCCAGACGCCGCTGACGGCCCTCACTGTCGGGTTCCTCTGCATCGGTAAAGAACGGGGTGATGATGGTCAGAAACTCGCGGGTGCGGGCCCAGTGTTCGGAATGGTCCGACACATCCAGCGCAGCCACCCGGTCGGGCCCCACGCCCTCGCCCTGCATCTCGGACATCAGCGCCGCCAGACTCTCGGCCAGATCGGCGAGCGCGGAGCGTGGCGCCAGATCGGGCAGGGTGTCGAGAAGCCGCCCGATCAGGACGGTCAGCTGCAACTTGCGCCGCAGCGAAGGGATGGCGGGCGGCAGACCCGGCACCACCATATCGGCCGCAAGGTCGCTGACCAGCCGGATACGCGGCAGAAAGCCCGCCCCGTGCTGGCCAAAGATCTGCACCACCCGTCGGCGCATCCGCGTGGTGTTCAGATACAGCGTGACCCGCGCCATCGCCTCGGGCGGCGCGCCCTGCATCCGCGCGCGCAGACCGGCAACCAGCGCCGCCGGGAAATCGGCGCCCGGAGGCAGGGCGAAAAGCCGGGGTTCGTGGGGGTCAAACATCCGGCCATTCCTTTGCATCGCGCAACATCGTCTCGGCTTCGGCGATGCCGCCGGGGTGGCCCACATCGCACCAGTCGCCGTTGTGGACGACCCCATAAGCGCGCCCCGCAGCCATGGCCCGCGTCCATGGCCCATGCAGGGAAAACGCGGTCTCGGTCTCGGTCAACAGTCGGGGATGGATGATCTGCGCCCCGAGGTAAAGATAGCCGTCGCGCCCCTTGACCCAGTCCACCCGGCCCTGATCGTCCATCACGAAATCCGACCGGCCCGTGGCACTACGCGCCTGCGCGGCAGGCAGCAGCAGAAACAGCTGATCCATCCGTGCGCTGTCCCAGACCTGCATCAGCCGGGTCAACGGGTTTTGTCCGGTCCAGACCGCATCGGTGTTGAGCGTCAGCACCGGACCATCGCCCAGCAGCGGCAAGGCGGCTTTCAGCCCGCCGCCGGTCTCCAGAATACGCTCCCGCTCCCACGACAGCGCCACGCCGCTGCCTGCCAGATGATCGGCCAGCTGTTCACCCAGGTAGTGCAGGTTGACGACCTGATGCGTCACACCTGCTTGCGCTGCGATGCGGCGGGCATGGTCGATCAGCGGCAGACCAGCGACTTTGATCAGCGGTTTGGGCTGTTTGGCCGTCAGCGCCCCCATCCGGGTGCCGAAACCGGCGGCAAACAGCATCAGGGGGAAAGGGTGGCGCATTTGTCCCCGATCGTTTGCAGGATGGCTGGGGTTGGTGCGGGCAAAAGCGGCGCACAGACCGCAAGAAGCTCGGACAGGGCAGGGTGTGCGAGACTGTCTTGCAGCTGCGCCCAGACCCTTGGGATCATGCGCAGATAGCCGGGCTTGCCGCCAACAAGGCAGAGCCGCGCAAAGATGCCCAGAATACGCAAAGACCGTTGTGCGCCCAAAACCGCGCAGGACGCCTGAAATGCCGCAAGGTCGCGGCCAGTGGTCCCGGCAAAATGGGCGGTGATCCGGCTGGCAACATCGGCCGAGACATCGCGCCGCGCATCCTGCAACAGCGACACCAGATCATATCCCGGCTGCCCCATCTGGGCGAGTTGGAAATCCAGCAGACCAACCGCCGCCACCCCCTGCCGTCCGGGCAGGTCCAGCAGGTTTTCTGCGTGATAATCGCGCAGGATCATCACCCGCGGCCCGTCGGCATGGCGCAGGAGTGCCTCGGTCAGGGCCGCGACAAAGCCTGCCGTCTCCGGTCGGTGGCCCGTGGCCCCAAAGGCATACCAATCCAGCGCAAAGGCCGCTGCTTTGGCCCAGTCTTCTGCTGTCAGGTCAGGCAGACCATCGGGTGCCGGGTGGGCGTGAAGATGCGCCAGAACATCTGCGGCCGCCCGGTAAAGCGCCGCTTCCCGCTCTGGCGCGGTTTCCAGAACGCGGGCGAACAGGGCGTCGCCAAGGTCTTCGATCAACAGAAACCCATGCTCCAGATCCTGCGCCAGAAGTCGGGGGGCGGACAGGCCGATGCCGCGCAAATGCAGGGCAATCGCGACAAAGGTTGCCGGATCATCACCCGTGCCGGGTGGGGCATCCATCAGGACAGCAGTTTCACCAGCCCGGGTCAGCCGGTCATAGCTGCGGTCCGATGCATCGCCCGCGAGAAAGCAGCGATCCGCCTCGTCCCAGCCATGGGCGGCAAGAAACGCGCGCGACAGGGTCTTGCGATCACCCATTGAGAGCCCCGGCCAATGCGGGACGCCCGGCAAAGCACAGCGTTGCCCGGCGACCCTCATCCTCGGGGGTCAGGGACAGGCGGATGGCATCCTGCGGCGCATAGGCCCCAAGTCTTTCGGGCCATTCGATCAGACAGATTGCGGTGGCAAAGGCGTCTTCCAGCCCCAGTTCCAGCACCTCATCAGGGTGGGACAGGCGGTACAGGTCGGCATGCCAGATATCGCCCGCCGGATCCTCATAGGTCTGGACCAGTGTGAAGGTCGGCGACGGCACATCCTCCATCCGGCCCAGCCGGGCGCGGATGATGGCGCGCGACAGGTGGGATTTTCCGGCACCGATCGGTCCGGTCAGCAGCACCGTATCACCCGGTACCAGATGGCTGGCCATCAGATGGCCAAGCGCATCGGTTGCCTCTTCCGAGGGCAGGAACAGGGTATGACGCTCTGGCTGCAACATGCGCGCAGTTTTACTGCCGCAGGCCGCCGCCGCAAGCTGAACCCGTCAGGCAGAGCGTCGTTCGGCTGCAGAAAGTGGCGACGGCTCTTTTGTCGCCTGTTGCACCCGGAACCCGACCAGCGTTGCGCCGCCCGCAAGCGGCGCAAGCCGGCAGATGATCAGCCGTCCGTCAAGCATGCGCACCTCATCGCTCCACACCTCTTTGTCGCCGATGGTGCCGACAAACTCTTCGGCTTCGGACCAGAGTTTGCTTGGCGCGGTCTGGCTGCGCCAATGACGGGACAGCGAGGTGATGCCGTCGCTGGTCAGACTTTCGGCGGGATCATGGCCCCAGAGCTGCACATAGGCGGCGTTGGTCATCACCAGAATCCCGGTTTCCGAAAACACGGCCATCGCTTCATCCATCGAGTCGATGACGGACTGGCCAAGCTCCAGATCGGCGCGGTAGCGGCGGGTGCGGGTGATCTCGGTCGAAATATCCTCGATCATCAGGGCCAGCGCACCGTTGGGGTGCGGTCTGCCGATCACCTTGTAGGTCTGTCCGCCCGGCAGGTTCCAGGTTTCTTCATAGACCCCGGACGAAGCCGCGCGTTCCAGATCGGTGATCTGCCTGCGCCAGCCGCGATAATCCTTTGGTTCGGGCACCATGTTGTGATCGCGCAGCGCATCCAGCACCGACAGCAGCGAGGGACGCAACGACAGGAAATCCGGCGGCAACCCTGTCAGATCCAGCAACGCCGGATTGAACAGCTGGAGCTGACGCCGGCTGTCAAAGATCGCCAGCCCGATGGGAAGGTGCGCAAAGGTCTTTGTCAGTGTCTGCATGAAATCGCGCAAGGTGGCCTCTGCCTGCACGGCAGAATCTGCAAGCAGGGCGTAGACCCGCCGACCGTCGCCATCGGGCATGCTGATCAGGTCGAACCACGACACAGATCGGTCAGGAAACGTCAGCTTTTGCCGCTGGCCACTGGCGCCCTGCACCGTGGCGGTGCGCTCGAACAGCCGTGGCAGGGGCCAGGTCAGCTCTTTCCCGGGAAACAGATCGCCCGCGCGCAGCAGATAGGCGGTATTGGCCCAGATGATATCGCCGTTGTCCTTTTCCCGCCACGCAAGGAACGGGGCCTGTGACAGCATAGAGCGCAGAAACGCCAGATCTTCGGTCATGGATCTGTGGGCCAACGGATCGTGGACAAGGCTCCGGTCCTTGGTTTCGGCGTCGATCAGGGTAATGCGGGACAAGCCGCCGCGCTGTTCGGCCATCAACAAAAGCGGCTGACCAGAGGAATCTTCTGACGCAAGGGTGACCACCCCCTCCTCTTCAAGCCGGGCAAGTTGCTGATCAATCTGGGGGAATGGAGCAGAGAGATAGGCGAGCAGTTTGACCCATGGTGTGCCCGGAACATGGGAAGCCCCAAGAACCGCCTGCCCGCCCGGCGTGCAATCGACCAGAGTTTCCCCGTCAAACAGGAACAGCGTGCCTTTCTGACGTTCATCAAAAATACTGTCCCGCACAGGTTTCCGGTTCAGCTGAAACGCGATTGTCAGCAGCAGCCCGCCCAGTGCTGCCAATATCGCTGTAAAACCCAGACCGAGACCTAAAGCGACATGCGTATCCATATGTGTCCCGCTGCAAACAGCCCTAAAGTCAACCTAGGGTGTAGTTCGTTAACACAACGTTAATTTAAAGGCGGGTGTCAAAGGATGTGTGTCGCCGACAGGCACCGCTGTGCGTTTATTCAGACCTGGATAGGCTCATTCTGCCCCAACCCGTGCTCGACGACCTGTGCAAGGCGGTCCATGGGCCACACGACCTCGACAATGGCACCACTGCGCTCGGGCCGCTCTTCGGGCGTCAGAAACGGATCGGAAGCGTTTGCAAAGGTCAGTTCTGCCCCGGTACGCTCCAGCAGGGTCTTGGCGATGAACAGACCAAGCCCCATGCCCTCATATTCCGGCCGCATCGCAAGATCCTGAGAAGACCTCCGGCTGCGGACAAACGGATCACCGATCCGGCCAATGACATGCGACGGGAACCCCTCTCCATCATCCACAATGCGGATGGTTATGGTCTCGTCTGTCCATTCGCCATGAACCCACACGGTGGTTTTTGCAAAATCAACCGCGTTCTGTACCAGATTGCGCAAACCGTGGATCACCTCGGGGCGGCGGCTGACGGTGGGCTGACGCTCGTTGCCCCCCGGTCCGGGCAGAAAGGTCAGCTCCAGATGTTTGCCACGGCTCTGATGCGGCTCGGCGGCTTCGGTCACCAGCATGGCCAGCGGTACGGTGCGCATGTGCAGATCGTCTTTGCCGACACGGCCCATCGAATGCAGGATGTCGCGGCATCTGTCGGCCTGTTCGCGGATCAGCCGTGCGTCTTCCTGCAGCTCCGGCTGGCCCTCCAGCTCGTCCATCATTTCTGCGGAGACCAGTTTTATGGTGGCCAGTGGCGTGCCCAGCTCATGCGCCGCCGCAGCCACCACACCGCCAAGATCGGTCAGCTTTTGCTCGCGTGCCAGCGCCATCTGGGTGGCAAGCAAGGCGTCGGACATCGACCGGATCTCGGTCGCCACCCGGCGCGAATAGAGACCGAGGAACAGGATGCCGATCACGATCGACAGCCAGAACCCGAATTCGAACAGCACCGGAACCGACAGCACAGATCCGTCAGCATAGCGCAACGGGACATGCACAAACGAGATCAGCGTGATGAAGATGATCGACAGGCTGCCCAGAAACAGCGTTGTGCGCAGCTCCAGCGCTGAAGCAGAAATGGTGACCGGCGCCAGGATCAGCAGTGCAAACGGGTTTGCCAGACCGCCGGTCAGATACAGCAGAAACGACAGCTGCGACAAATCAAACAGCAGCGTCAGCATCGCCTCGGTCTCTGACAGCCGCTTGTTTTCGGGAAAGACGAAAGCCGAGATCAGGTTGGCAATGATCGACGCGCCGACCGCAAGGTAACACAAGCCCAGCGGCAGCTGCATTTCGTAGTAGCGGTCGGCCACGGTGATTGCGGCCAATTGTCCCGCAATGGCCATCCATCGCAACAGGATCAACGTACGCAGGCGAACCCAGTCGCTGCGCGTGTCACGGGAAAGCAGTCCGGCAGCAGGGGAAAGCATGGCATCCCTCGTCCAAAGGCATTATCACCGCCAGTGTTAGGCCTGCATGGTCGCGGGATCAATGCAGGGATCAGGCAGGACAAGGTGGTGAAGATGACCAGGACATATGCAGCACTGGCCGCCGCGGCTGTTGCCGGGCTTTTGGGTGGAACCGCGCTTTATATTTTTCTCCAACAGGGCGACGACGCCTTTGCCCAATGCCGCGGCGGGCAGGTTGGCGGGGGGGATATCGGCGGGGCCTTTACGCTGGTTGATGAAACCGGGGCAACCGTCACCGATGCCGATGTTCTGACCAAACCATCGCTGGTCTATTTTGGCTATACCTTCTGCCCCGATGTCTGCCCGCTGGACGCTGCCCGCAACGCCGAGGCTGTGGATATTCTGGAAGAGTTCGGCGTTGATGTCACCCCGGTGTTCATTTCGATCGACCCGGAGCGGGATACGCCTGAGGTGATGGCCGAGTTCACCGAGAATCTGCACCCTAAAATGGTTGGTCTGACCGGATCGCCCGAACAGGTCAAAGCGGCCTCGCAAGCCTACAAGACCTTCTATCGCAAACAGGACGGTGACCCGGATTTCTATCTTGTCGATCACTCGACCTTTACCTACCTCACCCTGCCGGGAGTTGGCTTTGTCGACTTTTTCCGGCGCGAAGATACGGCAGAGCAGATGGCAGAGCGTGTGGCGTGTTTCGCGTCAAATGCATCGTGATCTGGAAAAATTGACCCGGACCCGTATACACCCTACCTTCCCCGCAGGACGGCAGACTTCAAAGAGGAAAAACAATGGCAGAAGACGTGACGGCAGACCTGGGCCCTGACCGCTCGCTTTTGCTGGTTGATGATGATGAGCCGTTTGTCAAACGGCTGGCGCGGGCGATGGAACGCCGGGGATTTATCCCTGAGACGGCCGAAAGCGTCGCTGCGGGCAAGGCCATCGCGCAAACCCGCCCGCCTGCCTATGCTGTCGTTGACCTTCGGCTGGAAGACGGGAACGGGCTGGATGTCGTCGAGGCATTGCGCGAACGCAGGCCCGATTGCCGCATTGTCGTGCTGACCGGATATGGTGCCATTGCGACGGCGGTTGCGGCGGTAAAAATTGGCGCAACCGACTATCTGTCAAAGCCGGCGGACGCGAATGATGTGACCAATGCCCTGCTGGCAAGGGGCGCGTCAATGCCCGCGCCCCCTGAAAACCCGATGTCAGCCGACCGCGTGCGCTGGGAGCATATTCAGCGGGTCTATGAAATGTGCGACCGCAATGTATCGGAAACGGCGCGCAGACTTTCGATGCATCGCCGCACGCTTCAGCGGATTCTTGCAAAGCGCAGCCCAAAATAACGCGCGTGTGCGCCTTTTCTTGAACATTCAGAATTTTCGGATTATTGGAACATAGCGAGTTCCAATAAGGATATGAAATGTGGACATCGATCTGAATGAACTGTCCCTTAAAGAGTTGAAAGATCTTCAGTCACAAGTTGCCAAAGCGATCAACGGTTTCGAAGATCGCCGTAAGAAAGAAGCTCTGGCAGAGCTTGAAGAAACTGCGCGGGCCCGGGGCTTTTCGCTTGCGGAGCTGACAGGTATCGCACCTGTGCGCAAACGTTCGCCGGCGACGGCGAAATATGCCAACCCGACCGATCCGACGGATACCTGGTCTGGGCGCGGGCGCAAACCGCGCTGGTTTGAGGCTGCGCTGAAAGACGGCAAAAAGCCCGAAGATCTGGCGATCTGAACCAAAAGCCATCCCTCGGGATGGCTTTTTCATTTGGTGCATCAGCCAAGTTCCGCCAGCAGATCAGCGTGGCGACGGATGAAATCTGCCCGCACAACCGCGGGCGGGCGCAACTGAATGGCCAGCCCGGTGATCAGGGGTTCATTCAGCCGACCGAAGAGCTTGTCTGCCTCGGCCTCAGAGAAACCTGCAATGCTTACCGCTTCCATCCAGGCGGAAATGCGATCTGCCGCCTTGATCTGGGATTTAATCACGGCCGGCAACATCGCAGGCACGCCAAACCGCAAATGCACGGCAGCTGTCAGGCGTTCATCCAGCGCGCTGTAACCGGGGCCAATGGCAGCTTTTACAGGCGAAATCATGTCACCGATCACATATTCTGGCGCGTCATGCAGCAAAGCCGCCATTTTCCATTTTGGCGCAATGTCGCGGTTCTGACGGCTGAAAATTGCCTCGACCAGCAAAGAATGTTCGGCGACCGAATAGGCCCAATCGCCCCGGGTCTGCCCGTTCCACCTGGCGACAAAAGCCAGACCGTGGGCGATATCCTCAATCTCGATATCCATCGGTGTCGGATCAAGCAAATCCAGCCGCCGACCCGACAGCATCCGTTGCCACGCACGCTTTGGTTTTGTCACGTCCGGTCTCCTTGGTAATCTCGGCGGTCGTAACGCAGCGTCACGGCGGGATCAAATTCAAATGAGGGAATGCAAGGGAACTATTATCCCGCAAGCCTCGTTGACTTGGCGATTGAAGTAGAACGGAAGAGACAAAATGTTCAATCCGCTTCCTTTGTTGGCGCTTGGGGCCGTTGCTGTCGGATATGCCGGTGCGATTGACCGCGTGGACCAGAGCTTTGACCTGACACTCGCGCCCACCGTTGCGGCGTACACCGCGACGCCCGATTTGTCGGTTCATGATTTCGTGGGCAAATTGCCGGAATCGGTTCAGGATCCGCTGTGTGACACCAAAGAGGTGATCACCGTTTCCCTAACCGATGATTTCGCCGAAACACTGGAAGGCCAGTGGGTGCAGGAGCAGAGCGTCAATGTCGAGCTTTGGACCTCTGACCTGATGGGCACCTGGACCCTGCTTCAAGTGAAAGGTGATGGTCTGACCTGCATCGTGTCGTCAGGTTTTGGCTGGACCGAGGAAATGACAGCGGAAAGCATCGTCCAGAACCGGCCGATCAGCTAATTTTGTTCGCTTTTCCCGCGTTGTTCCAAGCGGTCTTCGATGGTAAAGCCACGTCCAACAGACAGGAGATTTTTGGATATGGCTGACTATATCGTCAAGGATATCGGGCTTGCAGATTTTGGACGCAAGGAACTGACCATCGCGGAAACCGAAATGCCGGGGCTGATGGCCTGTCGTGAAGAGTTCGGCGCCAGCCAACCGCTCAAAGGCGCGCGGATTGTCGGTTCGCTGCACATGACCATTCAGACCGCTGTGCTGATCGAAACGCTGACCGCGCTTGGTGCCGATGTGCGCTGGGCGTCGTGCAACATCTTCTCTACACAGGATCACGCGGCGGCGGCCATCGCGGCAGGCGGCACGCCCGTGTTTGCGATCAAGGGCCAGACCCTGACCGAGCATTGGGATTACCTCGACCGTTCGTTCCTGTTCCCGGAAGGCGCGAACATGATCCTCGATGATGGCGGTGACGCCACGCTTTACGTCCTTCTGGGCGCACGGGCCGAAGCGGGGGAGGATATCATCCCCGTTCCGCAATCCGAGGAAGAGGAAGTCATCAAACTGCAAATTGTCAAGCGGATGAAGGAAACCCCCGGTTTCTTCACCAAGACCAAAGCCGCCATCAAAGGCGTGTCTGAGGAAACCACCACCGGCGTTCACCGTCTGTATGATCTGCACAAAAAGGGCGAACTCCCCTTCCCGGCGATCAACGTCAATGACTCGGTGACCAAGTCGAAATTCGACAACAAGTATGGCTGCAAGGAATCGCTGGTCGACGGTATCCGCCGCGCCACCGATACCATGATGGCCGGCAAGGTTGCCGTGGTCTGCGGCTATGGCGATGTGGGCAAAGGCTCTGCTGCCTCGCTGCAAGGGGCTGGCGCGCGGGTCAAGGTCACCGAAGTCGACCCGATCTGCGCCCTGCAGGCCGCGATGGACGGGTTTGAGGTTGTGTTGCTGGAAGATGTGGTCGCAAGCGCCGACATCTTTATCACCACCACCGGCAACCGGGACGTGATCCGCATCGAGCATATCCGCGAGATGAAGGATATGGCGATCGTCGGCAACATCGGCCATTTCGACAACGAAATCCAGGTTGCCGCGCTGAAGAACCACAGGTGGACCAACATCAAGGAACAAGTGGATATGATCGAGATGCCAAACGGCAATCGCATCATTCTGCTGTCCGAAGGGCGTCTGCTGAACCTCGGCAATGCCACCGGCCACCCGTCATTCGTGATGTCGGCGTCCTTTACCAATCAGGTGCTTGCCCAGATCGAACTGTGGACCAAGGGCGACGAGTATCAGCCGGGTGTCTACATTCTGCCCAAAGCGCTGGATGAAAAAGTGGCCCGCCTGCATCTGAAAAAGATTGGTGTGAAGCTGACAGAACTGCGCCGTGAGCAGGCCGATTACATCGGCGTTCCGGTCGAAGGGCCGTTCAAGTCAGATCACTACCGTTATTGATCTGACCGGATCTGCGACTGGCCCCCATACCCTTGGGGGCCAGTCTTTCAGTTCAGCAGATTTCAGCCCCGGTTGTGGGGGGAGAACGCAGCCACTTTTCCCTTGGTCCAGCTCGCCGTTTCTGGCTAGAGTTTTCACAGCCAAGGGATCGGGCACCCTGGTGATGATAATCCAAGCCTGACAGGGACAGTAAGCATGAGCAAACGTGACGAACTGATTGCGAAATATGCGGAAGAGCTTTCCGGCAAATGCAACATGACGCCGGATATGGCGTTGTTGACCAAAGTGACAATCGGCTGCGGTCCGGCGATCTACAATGATGACGCCTCGACCGTCGCTGGCAGCGATCCGGCCGAGCTGGAAACGATCAAGAAAAACTTTCTGATCAAGAAGCTGGGGTTAGACGACAGCCCCCGGCTGATGGAGGCGATCAACGCCGTGATCGACACCTATGGCCGGTCGAACCGCAGCAAGTATCGCGCCGTGGTTTACTACATGCTGGTCAAACATTTCGGCAAGGAAGCCGCATACGCCTGACGTATCGTCCTGAACGAAAGGCTTCGCTTTGCGGAGCCTTTTCAAGATCTTGCCATATCTGAGACAGTTTTAATCATGCGCCGGTTGCGGCCTCTGCCCGGTTTGGCTTAGTGTCAATCGTACGGGCAGCATGCCTTGACCCTTTTTCAGAACACGTGTGGTGCTAGGGGACACGTGGGGCGGATGGAGGGTCCTTTGCTGACTGGGGCCCTCCATTTCCATTGGTCCTCAATCCGGGGCCCTGTCGTCCGGCGCTGTCAGGCGTCTATCCCGCCGAGTTTGCAGACAATCTCCCATTCCGCTTCGGTCACGGGCTGAACCGACAGGCGGGTGCTTTTGACCAGCGCCATGTTTTCCAGTCCGGGTGTCACCTTGCACGCATCCAGCGTCACCGGACGCTTGAGCGGGGCGATCGCCTTGATGACCACGCAATCCCATCGCGGATCATCGGTAGTGCTGTCCGGGGCGCTTTCACGAACCACCTCGACCACGCCAACCATCTCTTTGCCGACGTTCGAATGATAGAAAAACCCCCGGTCCCCAATTTTCATGCTGCGCATGTTGTTGCGGGCCTGATAGTTCCTGACCCCGGCCCATTCTTCGCCTGTGTCGCCACGGGCGACCTGCTGATCCCAGCTCCAGGCGTCAGGTTCGGATTTGAACAGCCAATAGTTCATCCCACGACCTTTTTCCACTCGCGGATCGACACGCTTTCGAACAGCCCGGCCTTGGCATAGGGATCAGCCTCGGCCCAGGCCTGTGCCTGATCCATCGAGTCGACGGTCAGGATCACCAGACTGCCGATCATCCCGCCCGCCACATCCAGAAAGGGACCGGCCATTTCAACGATTCCGCTGGACTGGATATGCTCCAGATGGGCGGCGCGGTTGTCGATCCGGGTTTGCAGGTGGTCGGACTTGTCGATGCAAATCAGGGCGGCGCGCATGGGTTACTCCTCTTTCAGCGGGCGGGACATCAGGGCGTGAATGGCCTCAGAAATCGTGGTCTGTCCGGTTGTAACCCGTGCCACCATGGCCGTCACCGGAATCTGTTCGGCCACGCCAAGATGCGCGGCCTGCGTCAGAATGGCTTGTGCCGTGGCCACGCCCTCGACGGTGAGCGAGGCATCCGGCTTGACGCCGCGCCCCAGCGCCAGACCGTGGCGGAAATTGCGGGATTGGTCAGAGGTGCAGGTCAGCACAAGGTCACCAAAGCCAGACAGGCCCATCAGGGTTTCGGGCCGTGCGCCAAGCTGCGTCGCAAAGCGGACCATCTCTGCAAAGCCGCGCGTCATCAAAGCCGCCCGCGCGCTTTCCCCCAGCCCTGCGCCCATCACGATCCCTGCGGCGATGGCGATCACGTTTTTCAACGCGCCGCCCAGCTCGGCCCCGATCACATCGCCGTTGCGGTAAATCCGCAGGATCGGCCCGGACAGCTCTTGCTGTACATGCTTCAGCGCGGTCTCATCCGTGCAGGCCAGCGTCAGGGCAGTCGCCTGACCCTGTGCGATATCGGCGGCGAAGCTCGGGCCCGTCAGGATCATCGGTGTGGCTTTGGGGCAGGCGCTGGCGATCAGGGCCGTCGGCCCACGCTGAGTGGCAAGGTCCACGCCCTTGCAGCAAGCCACCAGATGCCCGTCTTTCAGACTGCCTGCATGCAGCGACAAAAACCCGCCAAGCGCCTGCATCGGCACTGAAAGCAGGATGGCGGGACACACCGCAAGATCGGCCAAATCCGCCGTAACAGAGACGTTTTCTGGCAGTACTGCGCCGGGCAGCCGCTGGATTTCGCGGGTCGTCCGCATGTGATCGGCCACCGAAGCGTCTCGCGCCCAGAGCCATACATCTTGGCCTTGCCGCGCCAGCGCAATTGCAAGCGCAGACCCAAAGGCACCTGCGCCAACAATGCCGACGGTCCCGGTCATGCCTTTGCGCCCTTTTTGCCCGATCCAATCATCGCCGGGGCGGTCGGATCCAGCGGCCAGCGCGGGCGGGCAGACAATGTTGCATCGTCGCGATGGCCAAGCCTGAACCGCTCGATCCCGGCAAAGGCGATCATGGCGGCATTGTCGGTGCAAAGCCGCAGCGGCGGGGCCAGAAATCTGACCGACATTTCGGCACAAAGCGTCTCTAATACGGCGCGAATGGCTGTATTGGCAGCCACGCCCCCGGCCACCGCAAAGGCGGGTGCGACCGGCGCGCTTTCCAGATACAGGGTCAAGGCGCGGCGGCTTTTCTCTGCCAGCACCGCCACCATCGCGGCCTGAAATCCTGCACAAAGGTCGCGGCGGTCGGCCCGTGTCAGCCCGCCCTTCTCAGTGATCACGGCGTCGCGTGTCCGCAGCAAAGCGGTCTTGAGGCCGGAAAACGACATATCACATCCGGGCCGGTCCAGCAGCGGACGCGGAAAGACAAAGCGTCTGGCATCGCCCACTGCAGCCTCTGCCTCAACCATCGGCCCGCCCGGCTGCGGCAGACCAAGCAGCTTTGCCGTCTTGTCAAACGCCTCGCCCGGCGCGTCGTCGATGGTGCCGCCGATCCGGCGAAACGCCTCCGGGCCATCCACGATCAGAAACTGGCAATGCCCGCCCGAGACCAGCAGCATCAGATACGGAAACGCCAGCCCGTCGGTCAGGCGTGGCGTCAGGCCATGGCCCGCCAGATGGTTTACGCCGATCAAAGGCAACCCTGTGCCCGCCGACAGCCCTTTGGCCAGCATCACCCCCGACAAGACGCCGCCGATCAACCCCGGCCCTGCCGTCACGGCGATGCCGTCCAGATCGGCAAAGCCAACCCCGGCTTCAGCCATCGCCCGCTCGACACAGGCGTCGAGCCGTTCGGCATGGGCGCGGGCGGCAATTTCGGGTACCACCCCGCCAAAGGCGGCATGCAGGCTGACCTGTCCCTCCACGACCGAGGACAGGATTTCGGCCCGGTCCCCCGCACGCACCACCGCAGCCGCAGAATCGTCGCAGCTGCTTTCGATGCCCAGAAAGGTCAGGCCAGCGCGGTTTGGGTCAGGGGATGTCGGGCTTGTCTGCATGGTCCGCCGTTGCACCAAGGGATAACCGCAGGTAACACCATGGGCATGGTCCCGCAATCCCGCGCCCTTCCCGTGTTGGTTACCCGGCCCGAGCCACAGGCAAGCCGCTTTGCCCGTGCGCTGCTGGATCGCTATGGCAAACGGGTTGCGCCGATCCTGTCTCCGCTGCTTGCACCGGTCTTTTTGCGGCCTGACCTGCCGGGCGGGGCTTTTGGTTCGGTCGTCCTTACGTCCGAGACGGGCGCAAGGGCGGCGGCTGCACTGGCCGATCGTCTGCCGCACCGTGCCTTTTGTGTGGGCGACCGGACGGCAGAGGTCGCCACGGCCTTGGGGTTTCAGTCCCAGTCTGCGGCAGGCGATGCGGAGAGTCTTTTCAACCTGTTACTGGCGCAACGCGACGCCGCGCCGTTTCTGCATCTGCGCGGACGGGAGGCGCGGGGTCAACTGGTCACCCGCCTGAATGCCGCAGGGGTAGAGTCGCAAGAGGCCATTTTGTATGCGCAAGAGCCGCAGCCGTTGTCACCCGAGGCAATCCGTCTGCTGACAGCAGGCGGTCCTGTGATCGCGCCGCTGTTTTCTCCCCGAAGTGCCGAGGTATTTCGCCGCGCTCTGCGCGACCAGCTGCAAGGCGCCGATCCTGCGGGCAGACTTCGGATTGCAGCGTTAAGCCCAGCTGTTGCTGCGATCTTTACCGATTTCCCGCCCGCAAATGTATCAATTGCCACTGCCCCAACGCTGGAGGAACTGTTCCTTGCGCTGGATCGTTTTATCTTCATCGCTTGATGCCCGAAGAGTTGCGGGATTAGGATTGAACTGAGGGCGAGCTGCGCGTTCGCCCTCGCCCCACGTCACAGTCAGGAATGTCGCCATGGCCAAACGCCCCCCTTCTACCCCAACGGCCGAAGAGGAAGTGGTCAAAACCGCCGCAACGGTTGATGCGGTGGAAAATGCTGTCGTTGAACCGGCGGCGACGGAACCTGTCACAGTGTCTGAACCTGTCACCATGCAAGAGCCGCCGCGCCTTGAAGCCGACCCTGCTGCACCGGAGCCGGTGGAGCAGAAGATTGAGGCAGAGCCGGGGGTCGTCGTCCCGCCGCCTGCACCGATGGCAGAGAAAAAAGGTGGCAGCGGTGCTTTTTTGGGCACCGTTCTTGGCGGTGTCGTTGCGGCAGCGGCGGGATATGCGCTTGCCACCTTTGTTCCGTTTCCCGGATCGGGCACCTCTGACGTGCCGCTGGCCACGCAGGCCGAAGTGCAGGCCCTTGCTGCCCGGATCGACACTCTGGAAACAGCGCCGTCGCCTGATGCCGCGCTCGCAGATCGCATTGCAGCGCTGGAGGCGCGGCCGGTGCAGGATGCAGCAGTTGAGCCGGACCTGTCGCCCCTGACCGGCGCGTTGTCCGGGCTGGAAGACCGGGTTTCCGCGATTGAATCGCAAGGGCCGTCAGCACCGGGGGAGGCGCCTTCCGCCGATCTGGTCGCACAGCTTGACTCACTGCGCGCCGAGGTTGCCGAAATGAAGGCCAGCGGTGCCGATGCAAATGCGGGGCTTGAAGCGCTGGCCGCTGAAACTCAGGCCCGTCTGGCCGAGGCAGAGGCTCAGGCGAACGCACTTCGGGCGGAAGCCGAAGAAACCGCCCGCAAAGCGGTCAGCGCCGCAGCATTGGCCCGCGTTCAGGCCGCGCTGGACAGCGGCGCGCCGTTTGCGGGCGCTCTGGCTGACATTCCTGATGTTGAAGTTCCTGAGGCTTTGGCAGCCCTCGCCGACACGGGAATCCCGACCCGCACAGCACTGGAAGAGGCATTTCCCCCGGCGGCACGGGCCGCGCTGGAGGCGTCATTGCGTGCCGATATGGGCGAGGGCTGGTCGGACAGGCTTGGCTCTTTCCTGCAAGCCACAACCGGGGCCCGCTCCCTGACGCCGCGTGAAGGCACTGATCCCGATGCGGTGCTGTCCCGCGCCGAAGCGGCGCTCCGGTCCGGCGATCTGGCGCAGGCCTTGACCGAGCTGGAGGGTCTGCCGCCCGAAGGTCAGGCTGAAATGTCGGACTGGGCGGCGACGGCGCGGCAGCGTCTTGATGCGGTTTCAGCGGCTTCTGCCTTGTCAGCCGCAGTGGAAGGGTAGGAAATACGTATGCTCTGGACCCTGTTGAAAGTCATTCTGTTTGTCTTCTTCATCGCGGCGCTGACCTATGGTGCGGGCGTCTTGCTGGATACCGGCGGCGGTATTCGCATTGCTGTCGCCGGGTGGGAGTTTTCTCTGGAGCCGTTGCAGGCGGTCATTGTGTCCCTGCTGCTGGTTGTTTCGCTGTGGGTGCTGTTCAAGGTTGTCAGCTTTCTGGTCGCTGTGCTGCGGTTCCTGAGCGGCGACGAGACCGCGATTTCGCGCTATTTCGACCGCAACCGCGAGCGTAAAGGCTATCAGGCCCTGACCGAAGGCCTTCTGGCACTTGCTTCGGGTGAGGGGCAGGTTGCCATGGCGCGGGCGCAGCGGGCGGAAAGATATCTGGCCAAGCCCGATCTGACCAATCTGCTGATGGCGCAATCGGCAGAAGCGGCGGGCGACACCAAACGCGCGGCAGAGGCCTATAAACGGCTGTTGGCCGACGACAAGACCCGTTTCGTCGGGGTGCGCGGGCTGATGAAACAAAAGCTGGCCGAAGGCGATACGGATACTGCCCTCAAGCTGGCCGAAAAGGCCTTTGCCATGAAGCCGCGCCATGCCGAAACGCAGGATATTCTGCTGAGGTTGCAGGCAGACCATGCCGATTGGAAAGGTGCGCGTCTGACACTGGGCGCCAAACTGAAGGCCGGGGAATTGCCCCGCGATGTTTACCGCCGGCGCGATGCTGTTCTGGCGTTGCAAGAGGCGAAAACCGTCTTCGATGACAGCGCAAGCATTGAAGCGCGTGAAGCGGCGATCGAGGCCAACAGGCTGTCGCCAGATCTGATCCCGGCCGCTGCCATGGCCGCCCGCAGTCTGGTCGCCAAGGGGGATCGCAAGGGCGCGACGCGGGTGCTTAAAAAAGCATGGACCGTTCATCCCCACCCGGATCTGGCCGCCGCCTTTGCCGAGATCGAACCGGAAGAGACGCCGACAGCCCGGATCAAGCGGTTCAAAGTGCTGACGGATGTTCAGCCGGCCCATGAGCAAACCCGGTTGTTGCAGGCCGAGCTTCACGTCTCGGCGGAGGATTTTCCTGCCGCCCGGCGCAGCCTTGGTGACATTGTGACAACCCATCCGACGCAGCGGTCGCTGGCGATCATGGCCGCGATCGCGCGGGGCGAAGGCGAGGATGATTCAGTTGTCCGCGGCTGGCTCACACGCGCGCTGACGGCACCGCGTGGCCCGCAATGGTGTTGCGACAAGTGTCATGCGATCCACGCGCAATGGCACCCGATCTGTGACAACTGCGGCGGCTTTGATACGCTCAGCTGGCGCGAGCCCCCCGAAACCTCGGGCCCAAGTGCCACGGGAACGGAACTGCTGCCGCTGATTGTCGGCCAGCCCACACCGCCACAGCCGGACCCCGCACCCGAGCCGCTGACCGCCGAGGATGCCGACATCATTGTCACGCAACCAAGGCCAGACTGACATTCACGGCCAGACTGAGGGGCCTCCTGGGTTCAGGTATTGCCGCCGGAGGCATCCGGCGTTTGTGTCGGAGCCTCCGGCGGGAGTATTTTTACCAAGATGAAATCACGTGTCAGCGAAAGGTCAGCGGGGTAGGAGACCGTTTTTTGGCCGGGTTTCAGATGCCGTCAGCCCCGTCCCCCAGACCGCGTCTGCGGCGGATGTCTTCGGGATCGAACTGTTCATTCTGACCGTTGTCGTTGGGGTCTTCATCCAACGGATCGTTTCCTGGCAGAATGTTGCCCTCTTCGTCGGCAGGAAGCGTATCATCCTGCGGCCATGGCAGATCATCAGTGGCCTGATCGAAAACCGGCGCATCCTCTTTATTTGGCTGGTCTGGGGTCTCGGTCGGATTTTCCACGTCGCTGGTCATTGCATCCTCCTGTTCCTTGATAAGGAGTAAGCCGCTCCGGCGGTGAAACGTTCCCACGGACGCAGTGGGATCGCGAACATGTGCACAGCATTGCATCGCCCGAGCCGGTGATGTTGGTGCGGATCTGCGACCTCTCTACGCTCTGAACGCGCATGACTGACTCGATTTGCTCAGTTCATCAGATCCCGGCCACGCTTTTTCAGCGCTTTTTCCATCAGCGCATGCAGCCATTCCGCCAGCGGAGCTTCGCCCCCACTCTGGTCTTCCTGAAGGGCCAACCTCAGGGTGGCTTCGACAAGCCGGTCAGCGGCCAGCGAATCCTTGAGGATCAACCGCGCCGAGAGGCGCAACCGGGGCAGCAGGGCGGTTATGCTGGCTTCATGCAGTTTGCTGTTCAGCAACGCGGCGGCTTCATGGGCTGCAAGGGGTTTTGGCAGCCTTGCAATGTGGGCAAAGCGGCGGGGAATGGCCGCAAGGTCCTGTGCCGAATAAAAGACAAACGGAACTGCGGCATCCATAAGCTCATCTGCCAGAGGATAGACCTTGTGGCCCCGCAGATTAAGATCGAGCACGGCCATCTCTGCTTTGCCGGTGTGGCTACGCGCTGCGGCAACAGTGGAAAAGGGGCCAAGGACATGCGCTCGCGCCGTGCGAAAATGGTCGGCCAGGTCGATGGCAATCAGAAAATCGTCCTCGACGATCATGACGGTGCGGCCAGAAAGACTTTGCATCTTGTATCCGTGTCCTGTCGAAAAGCTGATGATACGACAGGCCCGGAGCGGATGGGCAAGCGTCCCTATAGTATGAACCGATGGTGCAAAGCTTCAACCCGCACGGCGGGTATGAAAACATCATTTTACAACATACGGTTGTGGGCGGAATTCACGCGTATCTGCAAGTTTCCGCCGATGCCTGGCGATTCTTTTTCCGCCGGGTGATCAGGTTTACGGTGTCTCTGTCAGGCGCAAGGCGACAGGCGTATCGGTCTGGGACCGGGGAACCAGACTGCCGGAGTATTCTGGCAAGGTGGTGCTGTCGAAAAAGTCGGGGTGCGCGGCGGCGATACTGGGCAGCGCGCGCAGGATTTCGCGCAGGTGTTTGCTCATCGCGCGGGCTGCGCCATCGCCGTCACGGGCGACAAGACAGGCAAGGATCGCTTCGTGCTGACGGATCAGCACATCAATCGGTGACGCATCGGGAAGCGACAACAGCCGCACGCGATCTGTCTGAAACCGGGCGGAGTCAACAACCCGCATCGCGAAATCGTTCTGCACAATCTCGGCCAGTTCACGGTGGAAAGCTTCGTCAAAGGTATTGAACCTGGCGAAGTCACCAGCAACTGACGCGGCTTTCTGCCGGGCGATCAGGTCGCTGAGCGCGTGCAGATTGTCTGTCGTGGCAAGGCTTGCTGCGTGGCGCGCTATATCGACTTCGATAGCCTCGCGGACGAAGCGGGCGTTCGCCACTTCGCGGACCGAGATTTTCATCACATATGTGCCCCGGCTGGGCCTGATTTCGACCAGACCTGCCTCGGAAAGTTTGATGAACGCCTCACGGACGGGCTGGCGCGACACGCCGTACTGTGCCGCGATCTCTTTCTCTGACAGGGCAGAGCCTGGCGCAAGGCGAAGCTCTGCAATGCTTTTGCGCAGCAGGGCCACCAGCTGAGGAGCAATCGGATCGGTCATGCGCAGGGGGGCCTGCATTCACAATCTCCTCTCACCGCGATTCTGACTTGTCAAACTTGTCTCTGAAGTGGAACATACCGGTATGGTGGTCAGACGCAAGCGGGAGGCTTCGGGTCCGTCCCCCAAAAAGACAGATCGGAATTGGGAGGTTCCTCAGATGACTTTGCACAGGGTTCCGGCGCTTGGCCGCCGGTTGTTTCTTGCCACTGGCGCGGCCGCTTTGGCGATGCCTGCCATTGCCACACGCGGGCTTGCCCAGCAGACCTTTACATGCCGCATCGCCCATACCGAGGGGATCGGTACGCCGATCACCAATGCGTTCGACGCGTGGACGGCGATGCTGAATGAACGGTCGGGCGGGCGGATTGATGCGCAGCACTTCCCCGCCGCGCAACTGGGCGGCCTTGCCGAAGCCCTGGAGGGCAGCCGGATCGGCACGATTCAGGCGACAACCGCCGGCCCCGACAGCGAAGAGGCCATTGCGCCGGAAATCGCAGCCTTGGGCGGTGCGCCGGGGTTCATCTACAAGAACGAAGCGCATGTTGACGCGGTTCTGCAAGGCGATCTCGGGCGGCAGGCGTCGCAGATTGCACGGGACAAAACCGGTGTCGAATTCGTGGCCTATGGGGAAACCGGGTTCCGCCATATTCTTGCCAAGCGTCCGATCCATTCGCTGGCCGATCTGACCGGGCTGAAAATCCGGGTGCCGCAACTGCGCATCTGGGTTGATTTCTGGACCCTTCTGGGGGCCGCTCCGACTCCGCTGCCCTATAATGAGCAGTATTCGGCACTATCTACCGGGATCATCGACGCCATCGACTCTGATGTCTTTTCGATCGAAGGTTTCCGGTTTCATGAGCAGGCAAAGCATCTGACAATGACCGGCCACTGGTTCCTGCCGAAGGCGGTGCGGGTGAACGCCGCCTGGCTGGACAGCCTGCCAGCCGATCTGCAGGATGTCGTTCGATCCTCTGCGCAGGAGGCATTTGAAGAACAGCGCCGTGTGAACCGCGCGCTGGCGGATCAGACACTGGAAACCCTGAAATCCAACGGGGTCGAGGTTTTTGTTCTGCCCGCAGAGGAACTGGCACAGATGGAAGCTGCGACCGTGCCGCTGTTTGATCAGTTTGGTTCGGTCAGCCCGGAAACCGCCGAAATGATCGCAGCAATCCGGGCCTTGGGCTAAGTCCGGCGACATGGACACGCAAATCCCTTCAGACGCTGCCATGGCAGCGTCTGGTACGCCGGTGCTGACCATCCGCAGATGGGTCGATATGGCACTGGAAGTCGCCTGCATCGGGCTGGTGCTTGCGGCGGTCACGGTGGCCTGCCTTCAGGTCATCATGCGCTACATTTTCAACGCGGCCCTGCCCTGGCCCGAGGAAGTCGCGACCTGGGTTTTCACCTGGGCGGTAATGCTGGGCATGGCACTGGCCACCGGGCGGGGCGCGCATATCGCGATCGATTTCGTGCCGCGCCTTTTGCCCGGACGCGCGCAGGCGGTTCTTTTGTTCCTGACCGCCTCGGTCATGGTGACAGCGAGTCTTGTGTTGCTGGTTCATGGGCTGGATTATGTGCAACGTGCCATTTCGGCATCGCCCGCACTGCAACTGCCGATGAAATACCTGTTCATGGCGGTGCCGGTCGGGGCGGCGTTCAATCTGTTCTTTCTGTTCTGGCCAGACGGTCGGCGCGGCTTTGTTCAGGGGGCGGGCATTCTGGTTTGCGGGTTTCTCTTCTATCTGGCGACACGCAACGGGGCAGGGCTGATCTATAGTGAGGCCAGTGGCCCGATGGTATTGGTGGGTGTGGGGCTTGTGGGCATCGTGCTGGGGGTGCCGGTCGCCTTTGCACTGGTGCTGGCTTCATTCACGGCGTTCGCTTCGGCCAATCCCATCCTTTTGGTGACGATCGCGCAGAACATGGGGGCTTCGCTCAATTCCTTTACCTTGCTGGCGATTCCCTTTTTCATCATGGCCGCGGCGGTGATGAATGCGGGCGGCATCACGCCGCGTCTGGTGGATCTTGCTATGATGATGGTCGGCCATCTGCGGGGCGGGCTGGCGCAGGCCAATGTGGTGACGAATACCATGCTGGCCGGGGTGTCGGGATCGTCCACCGCTGATGCGTCGACCATTGCCAAGCTGATGGTGCCCGAGATGGCGCGGCGCGGCTATGACCGCCCCTTTGCCGCCGCCCTGACGGCTGCGGGGTCTACACTTGCCAACCTGATCCCGCCCAGTCTGGGGTTGATCATCTATGCCGCCCTCGCCTCGGTCTCGGTCGGTGCGTTGTTTGTGGCGACGCTGGTGCCGGGATTGCTGATGGCGGCGGCCCTGATGCTGGTCGTCTGGATCATCTCGCGCCGTAGGGGCTATGGCGGTGATCTGCCCAAAGCCTCACGCGCTGAACGTCTGCGCGGACTGATGCTGGCGATTCCGGCGCTGATCCTGCCGGTGATCATCGTGGGCGGCGTGCGGTTCGGCGTGTTCACCGCGACCGAGGCCGGGGCCGTTGCCATGATCTATGCGCTGTTCTGCGGCACCTTTCTGTATCGCAAGCTGACCGGGCGCAATCTGATTGCCGCTGTGCGCGATGCGGTGCTGGACACAGTGGTGATCGTGATCATCATCGCGGCGGCATCGCCCTTTGCCTGGGTCCTGGCCTTTGAACGGGTGCCGCAACAGATTGCTGCTGGTCTGGCGGTGCTGGTAGAGCGGCCCTGGCTTCTGATGCTGGCGATCAACATTTTTCTGCTGATTGTCGGCCTGTTCATGGAGATGATCGCGGCGCTGGTCATCCTTGTGCCGATCCTTGTGCCGCTGGTGGTCATGGCCGGGTTTGACCCGATCACCTTTGGCCTGATCATCGTGATGAACCTTGTGATCGGCGCGTTGACACCACCGCTGGGTGTGCTGATTTTTACCACCGCACGGGCCGGCGGGGCAGATCAGGTGGCGACGTTCCGGGCGGTATTGCCCTTTCTGGTGGCGATGATCTGCGTGCTGATGCTGGTCTCTTTCGTACCCGCCCTGACCCAACTGCCCCTGCGTTGGCTGGGCCCCTGAGCCGGTTGCTCTGAAAGGAAAGCAGATGACAAGAACCCGTATCGCCATTGTCGGCCTTGGCATGGCCGTGACCCCCCATGCCAAGGGTCTGGTCGATCTGGCCGAACAGGTCGAGGTGCTGCATGCCTTTGCCCCCTCGCCGGGTCGGCGTGAAGATTTCGCGGCGCGCTTTCCGTTTCCGGTCTGTGACAGTCTGGAGACGATCCTGACCGACGACCGGGTTGAGGCGGTGGCCGTTTTCAGCCCGGCCAACACCCATGCCGAAATCGGGCTGGCCTGCGCGCGGGCGGGCAAGCATGTGCTGATGGAAAAGCCGCTGGACATCACCACTGCACGCTCCGAGGCGCTGGTGCAGGGCTGCCGCGCGGCGGGGGTGCGGCTGGGCGTCGTTCTGCAGCACCGTTTCCGCCCGGCCGGTATGCGCGCGGCCGAGATCCTGCGTGACGGTGCGCTGGGGCGGATCGTGGGCTGCTCGACGACAATCCGGCTGTGGCGGCCGCAGTCCTACTACGACGAACCGGGTCGGGGCAGCTTTGCGCGCGACGGTGGCGGGGCGCTGATGTCGCAAGGCATTCATACGCTGGACCTGATGCTGTCGCTTGCCGGTCCGGTTCAGCAGGTGACGGGCTTTGCAACCACCACCCCTGTTCACCGGATGGAGACAGAGGATATGGTCTGCGCCGCCGTCCGCTTTGCCACTGGCGCAATCGGCACCATCGACGCCACGACCGCCGCCTATCCGGGCTTTCACGAAGAGATCGTGATCACAGGGGAACACGGCACATTAGCCCTGCGCGGGGGCGAGATGCTGGCGCAGTTTCACGGCGGCGCGGTGGAAAAGGTTGAAAGCGACATTGCGGCGGGTGGCACCGGGGCCGATCCGATGGCCTTCCCTCACGATTTTCACCGCGCAGTGATGGCCGATTTCGTGGATGCCATCCACAATGACCGCGACCCGCGCGTGACCGGAGAAGAGGCGCTGCGCGTTCACCGATTGATCGACGCGCTGATCGAGACCGGGCAGACGGGTGCAATGGCAGAGGTGCGTGGCGTATGACGATCCGGTTTGCAGCGATTGGACTAGACCACCGCCATATCTATCACATGGTCGGCGAATGTCTGGCGGCAGGCGCGGTCTGCGCCGGATATTGCCCCGAAACCAGCGATCCCCGCGTGCTGGAGGGGTTCCGCGAACGCTTTCCCGACCTGCCGGTGCGGTCACGGGAGGCGCTGTTTGACGATCCGGACGTGCAGGTGATCCTGTGCGCTGCGATCCCGGTTGACCGGCCCGCCATCGCCATCCGCGCGATGCAGGCGGGCAAGGATGTCATGCTGGACAAACCGGGCGCAATCGCACTGGCGCAGGTTGATGCGCTGGAGCGTGTGGCTGCGGAAACCGGGCGCATCCTGTCGGTGTGCTTTTCGGAACGCTTTGTCGTGCGCGCCTGCGAGGTCGCGGCGAAACTGGTGGCCGATGGGGCGATCGGCCGTGTCATCCAGACCACCGGCCTTGGGCCGCACCGGCTGAACCGCGCGATCCGTCCCGAATGGTTTTTCCGGCCAGAGGCATTCGGGGGCATCCTGACCGATATCGCCAGCCATCAGATCGACCAGTTCCTGTTCTTTACTAGGGCCACGTCGGCGCAGATCATCGCGGCGCAGACCGCCAATCGCACCCTGCCCGAAGTGCCGGCGTTTCAGGATTATGGCGATGTTCTGCTCGACAGTGGTGCCGCGCGCGGCTTTATCCGTGTCGACTGGTTCACCGCTGATGGCCTGCCAACCTGGGGTGACGGGCGGCTGTTCCTGACCGGAACCGCAGGCAGCATAGAGTTGCGCAAATATATCGACGTGGCAGGTCGTCCCGGCACCGACCATCTGTTCCTGACCGACCACAAGGGAACCCGGCATATTGACGCAAGTGCCGAACCTCTGACCTATTTCACGCGCTTTCTGGCAGATGTCCGCGACCGCAGCGCCACGGCCATGCCGCCGGGCCATGCCTTGATGGTCACGCGGCTGGCAATTCAGGCGCAGCAGATCGCCGATGGCAATGCGCCCCGGCGCGCGTAGCAGAAAGGCCGCAAAATTCCGAAGGGGGAACTCAGCGGCGCAGCACGATCAGACCTGAAGCGACGATAAGCGCCGCCCCGATCAGCATTGCGGGCGCTGGTACGTCACCAAAGATCAGAAATCCGAAAGCAGCACCCCAGACCAGCAGGGAATACTGCAACGGGGCGACGACAGAGGCATCGGCCAGCTTCAGCGCGCGGGTCACCAGCATATGCGCCGCTGTTGCCACCACCCCCAGCAGAAACAGCAGCGCCAGATCACCACCCGAACGCAGGGGTTGCCAGTCAAACGGCGCAAACACCAGCCCGGCGATGCCCGCCGCCGCCAGCTGAAACAATACCAGATCACGATCCGCCGTTTCGCGCAGCGATCGGCCCAGAACCATGATGGCGGCAAAGGCGGCGGTGCCCAGCAATGCAAAGAACGCCCCCGGACCCGACACTTGCAGCGACGGCGCAAGCAGGATCAGCACACCGACAAATCCGACGGCCACGGCCATCCACGTGCGTTTGCCAACGCGTTCGCCCAACAGAAACGGCGAGATTGCCACAACGTAGATCGGCGCGGCCATCCAGAACGCCATCACATCGGCGAGGGGCATGTAGTAGACGGCGGCGTAAAAGCAGAACACCTCGGCGGTAGCGCACACAGCCCGCAGCGCCTGCAGACCGGGGCGCGGGGCAAAGCGGATACGCTCCACCACACGGCCGCCGCGCAGGATAAGCGGGGCCATGATCAGCAAGGCCGCGAAAGACCGCAGCAAAATCACCTGTGCCACGCCGTAATCGGCCACCAGCCATTTGCCGATGGCATCATTGCCGGCAAAGGTCGCCATTCCCAGCAGCATCAGAAGTGCGCCGGCCATATTGCCCGTCAGTCCGGATTTCATTGCAACGCCCCGTGGTCATGCAGGCACCCGGAGGCATATCGGCCTCCGGGTGCCCGGTTCGTGAAAACAGCGGTGCCGCTTATTCGGCGCGCAGCTCGGTCAGGATCTGCTGCACCTGATCCACAACATCTGCCCCGATGGTCGCCTTGTGCTTGTCATAGACGACCTGCGATTTCTCCAGCATCGCCGCCTGATCTTCCGGCGAGATGGTGTTGAACTTCAACCCGGCCTCTTCCATCTTGGCCAGCGATTCCAGGTTCAGCTCCTGAATCGCTGCGCGTTCGACATCGCGCCCGACAGTGGCGCAATCACGCAGGGCCTGTTGTTCTTCGGGCGAATAGGTGTTGAAGATCGCCTTTGAGAACAGGAACAGGAACGGCGTATAGGCGTGCCGGGTTTCGCTGATATAGGACTGCACCTCGTAGAACTTCGAGGTGTCGATGGTCACATAAGGGTTTTCCTGTGCGTCAATCGCCTTGGTTTCCAGCGCCGAGAACACCTCGCCGAAGGCCATTGGCGTGGCATTGGCCCCGAAGTTCGAGAACGTGTCGAGGAAGATGTTGTTCTGCATCACCCGCACCTTCATGCCCTCGAAATCTTCCCATGTTTCAATGGGCCGCTGCGAGTTGGACATGTTGCGGAAGCCGTTTTCCCAATAGCCCAGATTGACCAGCCCGATGGCATCCAGCTTTTGGTTCAGGTTTTCCCCGAACGGGCCGTCCATCACGGCATAGGCTTCTTCCGGGCTGCGGAACAGGAACGGCAGGTCAAACACGCCAAGCGCTGGTTCCATGCCGACCAGCGGCGAGGAGGAGGTGACAACCGCCTCTTGCAGCCCGCTGCGCACCGCTTGCGTGGCCTGCAGGTCACCGCCAAGCGCGCCGCCCCAGAAGCCCTGCATCTTCATCATGCCGCCGGATTTTTCATCGAGACAGGCCTGCATGGCCTGCATGCCGACCGCGACCGGATGATCCTCGTTGATGCCGTTCGACACACGGAATGACCGCTCTGTAAACTGCGCAAAGGCCGGGCTGGCCGCCGCGACGATGGTTGTCAGGAACAGTGCCGTTTTCAGTGCAGAATGTTTCATAGTTTCCCTCCCAGGAATGTGTCGTCAATAAAACCATCTTGCTGGTACGATCACGATGTTGGGGAATGCCACCAGCAACAGGATCACCAGAATTTGGGCGATGAGGAACGGCCATACCCCCCGGATGACCTTGCCTAGGGGCACGCGGCCGACGCCGCTGACCACGTTCAGCACCACACCCACCGGCGGCGTCAGCAGCCCGATGCAGCAGTTCATGATGAACATGACCCCGAAATAGACCGGGTCGATCCCGGCCTTGGCGACGATCGGCATCAGCACCGGCGTCAGGATCAGAATTGTCGGCGTCAGATCCAGCGCAGTGCCCACCACAAGGATCAGCAGCATGATGACCAGCATCAACACACGGGGGCTTTCGATCAGCGGCTCGATATAGCCGATGATTTCATTGGGAATATTGGCCGCCGTGATCAGCCAGGCCGAGACCAGTGCGGCACAGACCAGAAACATGATGGCCGCCGTTGTCCGCCCCGCCGCGATCAGCACGCCGGGCAGATCCCGGATTTTCAGCTCGCGGTAGATCACCATGCCGACAAACAGCGCGTAAAAGGCGGCGATGACAGCCGCTTCGGTCGGGGTGACCACGCCCATCTTGATGCCGCCCAGAATGATCACCGGCATGCCAAGCGCCCAGGCCGCCCGGCCGGATGCCCGGCCCCGTTCGGCCCATCCGACCCTTGGCAAAGTCTCTACATTGTCGTTCCGCGCCACAATCAGCCAGGTCACGACAAGGGCCACCCCCATCAGCATGCCCGGCACGATGCCCGCCATGAACAGCTGTGAAATCGACACGTTGGCAGCCACGCCAAAGATGATGAACGCCATTGACGGCGGGATCACCGGGGCGATCACACCGCCCGCCGCGATCAACCCGGCGGAACGCGGCACGTTGTAGCCCGCCTTGGCCATCATCGGGATCAGGATGGCGGCCAGTGCCGCCGTATCGGCCGCCGCCGAGCCGGAGATCGACGCCATGATGACCGCTGCAATGATCGCAACCAGACCAAGCCCGCCGCGGATATGGCCGACGCAGGTGATGGCAAATTCGATGATCCGCTTTGACAAGCCGCCGGCATTCATCAACTCGCCCGCCAGAATAAAGAACGGGATAGCCAGCAGAGTAAACGTGTCGGCGCCGATCAGCATGTTCTGCGCGATGATCTGGGTGTTGAACATGCCCATGAACGACATGAGGATCACGCCGCAGAAAATCAGCGCAAAGGCCACCGGCACACCAATCGCCATGGCCGACAGCAGCGAGATGATGAAGACCAGAAGCGTCATTCCGCGCGCTCCCCCGCCTTGACCGGTTTGCTTTCCGCGGTGCCGTACAGATCTTCCATTTCACCGCCAAAGCCGCGGATCTCTGCCTCGGTAATGCGACCCGTCACCAGACGATACAGACGCTCCAGCGTGATCACGATGATGCCTGCCCCGGTGAACAAGCCGATGCCATAGACCCACGCCATCGACAGACCCGAAACCGGTGCGCTCATCGACGCATTGATGGGCAGCTGTTTCCAGGTGCCATGGGTCAGCACAATGGCGCAGCCGAGGATAAGCACATCCGACATGCCCATCAGCACCAACCGCCCGCGATGCCCGAACTGCGCGACAACGGTTTCCATCCCCATGTGCTGACGATGGTGGTACACCACGACCGCCCCGATAAAGGTCAGCCAGACAAAGGCAAAGCGCGACAGCTCATCGGACAGGGGCAGGCCCGAATTCATGGTGTAGCGCATGACGACATTCACAAACACCATCAGCGCCATGGCTGACAAGAGCAGCGCAAGCAGGATGTCCAGGAACCGGAAAAAGAACCGCGACACCCGTGTCATGGTCACAGCCTGTCGCCCAGACCGCGTGCGATCAGGTTTTGCATCAGCGCGCGGGTGCCAAAGGTCCATTCCGGGCAACGGTCGGTCCGGTCCACCCAGTTGACCAGTCGGCCAAGGCGGGGCGAGGCGATTTCCACCCGGTCCCCGACTTCGTGAGTAAAGCCCTGACCTGCGCCACGACGATCCTTCACCGGGGCAAACATGGTGCCCAGAAACAGCACCGCCCCGTCAGGATACTGATGCGAGCGGTTCAAGAGCTGGCCTGCCAGATCGGTCGGGGTGCGGCTGATCGCGCCCATCAGGCTTTCGCCGGTCATCACGAAACCGTCTTCGCCCTCGACATGCAGGGAAACCGTACTCTGATCCAGATCGCCTTGGGTAAACCCCGCGTCAAACAGCCGGATGAACGGGCCGATGGCGCAGGAGGCGTTGTTATCCTTGGCCTTGCCCAGCAGCAGGGCCGAGCGCCCCTCCACGTCTCGCAGGTTTACGTCATTGCCCAGAGTGGCCCCCAGAATGGTGCCGTCTGAGCGGATGACCAGCACAACCTCTGGCTCCGGGTTGTTCCATTCCGACATCGGATGAATGCCGACCAGATCGCCGCAGCCCATCGACGACATCGGCTGCGCCTTGGTGAAAATCTCGGCGTCGGGGCCGATGCCGACCTCAAGATATTGCGACCACAGGCCCATCTCTTGCAGCAGGGCCTTGACCTGCCGCGATTTTTTGGACCCGGCCTGAACGCCGCGCAGGCTGTCGCCGATGACCGGAGCAAGCCGTGCCCGGACCTCGGATGCACGGGCAGAATCGCCGCGCGCCTGTTCTTCGATCACACGTTCCAGCATGCTGTCGGCAAAGGTGACACCGGCCGCCTTGATCGCCTGCAGATCGACGGGCGCCAGAAGATGGCCTGCGTCGCCGTTCAGAAACCCGTCCAGCGGTCCCAGATCTGTCAGGCCTGGCGCGGCGAGGGCGCCATGCAGATCGCTGCGCTCCAGCAGGCCCGACATGGTGGCCGAAACGCTGGTCAGGTCGAACACATGCCCATCCCGCAGCACAACGGGGCAAGGCCCGCCTTGCTGATCAGACCAGACCCGGCCCACAAGTGTCGCGCTTGCAGCATCCTCGGGCAGCAGCCCGGAAGCCGCCAAAGCTTGCCGTGAAGTCAAATTCCGTCTCCCCGCTTACGTCAGCGCCTCCTGCACTGAACGGCCTGATGATGTCAGACAACATGATAAGCAAACTCTACTTGAGACAGCTCGCGCCTGTCTACCGAATCTTTTCAGACGGCAGTCAGCGGCAATCAGAGGTAGAATTCTAGCCGCAATGCAATGCGCTCTGCTGATCCGACCATATGCGCGCGCATCGCGGAACGCGCGCGCACCGGATCGCGCGCCGCAATGGCATCGCGCAATTCGGTATGCTCGCGGTTCACGATGACCACGATCTCGTCAAGACGGGTGCGCTCGCGCGATTCGACAATGGTTTGCAGAATGCGATCTGAAACCGCGCCCAGAAACTGCACAAAGTAATCGTTGCCCGTCGCTGCGGCGATCGTCCGATGAAAATCAAGATCTGCCACGATGCCATCGTCCCCCCCGGGGACACTCATCCGCTGCAAAGCCTCATCCAGCTGCCGCAAATGCTCGGCCCGGTGATAGGTTGCTGCCAGTCCCGCCGCTTCGATTTCCAGCGGTACCCGCAGTTGAAACAGGTCGCGAAACCCGTGTGTGTCCATCTGGCGGCGATCATCAAGCCGGATGTGGCGGGTCGGCCGGTCAATCACAAACGCGCCAACGCCCTGGCGTGTCTCGATCATGCCTTCGTTGCGCAACTGCGCGATGGCCTCGCGGATAACGGTGCGGCTGACGCCGAAATTCTTCGACATCGCGTTTTCGGTGGGCAGCTTGTCGCCCGGCTTCAGGTCACCCTCCTGGATCTGCCGCGCAAATTGGGCTGCAATCCGGGCAGGCAGATGTTCGGTACGGCTGATCTGGGTGAGTGCGCCGGTCATGGTGAGCTTTCTCTCCGCTTGTAGTTTTCAGGTTATCAGACAATCATGCGAACTCAAGAGGGTGGATCGCCCCCCATGGGAGGACTGACAATGCATATCCTGATCACCGGCGCTTCCGGCATGCTGGGCCGCAAGGTTATCGGCCGGCTTATGCGCGACGGTCTTGCCGGGCGCGCGGTTTCCGCGCTCACACTGGTTGATGTTGTCGTGCCAGAGGCTCCTGTCGGGTTCACCGGCCAGCTTGACGCCTTCAGCGCTGATTTGTCGGCATCTGGCATCGCGCAGCGACTGATCGACGGCAGGCCAGACGTGATCTTTCATCTGGCCGCCATCGTCTCGGGTGAGGCGGAGGCGGATTTTGACAAGGGATACCGCATCAACCTGGACAGCACGCGCGATCTGTTCGACGCCCTCCGCCTCGCGCATGGTGGCGACGGCTATCATCCGCGTGTGGTTTTTGCCTCTTCCATCGCGGTGATGGGCGCACCCCTGCCGTTCCCCATTCCTGATACGTTCCACACCACCCCGCTGACCAGTTACGGCACGCAAAAGGCGATCTGTGAGCTGTTGCTGGCCGATTATTCCCGGCGGGGTTTCTTTGATGGCATCGGCATCCGCCTGCCCACGATCTGCATCCGCCCCGGCACCCCGAACAAGGCGGCGTCAGGCTTTTTCTCGAATATCTTGCGCGAGCCGCTGGTGGGCAAGCCCGCCATCCTGCCGGTACCCGACAGCATCCGGCACTGGCACACCTCACCACGGTCTGCGGTGGGGTTCATGATCCACGCCGCAACGATGGATCTGACCGCCGTAGGCCCGCAGCGCAACCTGTCGATGCCGGGTCTTAGCGCGACGGTGGGCGAGCAGATCGAGGCGTTGCGACGGGTTGCCGGCGAAAGCGCCGTGGCGCTGATCCACCGCGAACCCGATGCCACTATCACCCGGATGTGCGAAGGCTGGGCCCCGGGGTTTGAGGCCGCGCGCGCCCGTGCTTTGGGCTTTACCGCCGAAGACAGCTTTGACCAGATCATCCGCGCCCATATCGAAGACGAGCTGGAAGCCTCGCGCTGACGCCCATCCGATGCCCGCCCATGAACCCAAGGACATGACATGACCGACCAGTCGCCCCGCCGTCTGCGTTCTCAGGACTGGTTCGACAACCCTGATCATGCCGACATGACCGCGCTGTATCTGGAGCGGTTCATGAACTATGGCACAACGCCGGAAGAGCTGCGGTCGGGGCGGCCCATCATCGGCATCGCGCAATCGGGCAGCGATCTGAACCCGTGCAACCGGCATCATCTGGATCTGGCAAAGCGGGTGCGTGACGGCATCCGCGATGCGGGGGGCATCGCTATCGAGTTCCCGTCGCATCCGCTGTTTGAAAACTGCAAGCGCCCCACCGCTGCGCTGGACCGCAATCTGGCTTATCTGGGGCTGGTTGAACTGCTGTACGGCTATCCGTTTGACGGCGTTGTGCTGACCACTGGCTGCGACAAGACCACGCCTTCGGCCATCATGGCCGCCGCGACAGTCGATCTGCCCGCGATTGTGCTGTCGGGCGGGCCGATGCTGGATGGCTGGCATGAGGGGCGTCTGGTCGGGTCCGGCACCGTGATTTGGCAATCGCGCCGCAAGTTTGCGGCGGGCGAGATCACGCGGGATGAATTCCTGCAGTCGGCACTCGATTCCGCGCCGTCAATCGGGCATTGCAACACGATGGGCACGGCTTCAACCATGAACGCCATTGCCGAAGCACTGGGCATGTCGCTGACCGGTTGCGCGGCCATTCCGGCGGCGTACCGGGAGCGGGGGCAGATCGCCTATCGCACAGGCTTGCGCGCGGTTGAGCTGGTGCGCGAAGATCTGCGGCCGTCGCAGATCCTGACACGCGCGGCGTTTCTGAACGCGATCCGGGTCAATTCGGCCATTGGCGGATCGACCAATGCGCAGCCGCATCTGATGGCAATGGCGCGCCATGCCGGCGTTGAGCTGCACCCGGAGGATTGGCAGACCCATGGCTACGACGTGCCGCTCTTGGCCAATGTGCAACCCGCCGGGGCTTATCTGGGCGAACGGTTCCACCGCGCGGGCGGTGTGCCTGCGGTGATGTGGGAACTGCTGCAGGCCGGGGTGCTGGATGGCAGCTGCCCTACAGTGACCGGGAAAACCATGGCGGAGAACCTGACGGGGCGCGAGGCGACTGACCGTGAGGTGATCCGGCGCTATGAAACGCCGATGATGCAGCGCGCAGGCTTTCTGGTACTGCGCGGCAACCTGTTTGACTTCGCCATCATGAAAACCAGTGTCATCTCTGACGAGTTCCGTGCGCGCTATCTGTCTGAACCGGGGCGCGAAGGGGTGTTTGAGGGCACGGCCTTTGTCTTTGACGGCTCAACCGACTATCACGCCCGCATCAACGACCCGGCGCTTGAGATTGACGAACGCTCGATTCTGGTGATCCGGGGGGCCGGGCCGCTTGGCTGGCCCGGCTCTGCCGAAGTGGTGAACATGCAGCCGCCGGATCGCCTGATCCAGCGCGGTATAACCAGCCTGCCCACCATCGGCGACGGGCGGCAATCGGGGACCGCCGACAGCCCGTCGATCCTGAACGCCTCACCGGAAAGCGCGGCGGGGGGCGGGTTGGCATGGCTGCGCACCGGCGACAGGATCAGGATTGATCTGAACGCCGGGCGCTGTGACATGCTGGTGGACGAAGCTGAAATTGCCACCCGCAAACAAGATGGCCTGCCGCCAGTGCCCGCATCGGCGACGCCGTGGCAAAAGATGTACCGCGCCACCGTCACCCAGCTGGTTGATGGCGCGACCATTGAAGGGGCCGACAAATTCGTGCGGATCAGCAATACCCTGCCAAGGCACAATCACTAACCGGGTGTCGGGCGGCTGCGGTCAGGCCGTTGGCGTAGCGTGGTGCGAAGGTGGTAGGGGACAGCCGCTCCGACGGACCGGTCGCAAGACGACATCTTGTCGGAACGCCCTTTTTCTTCCCGGGCCCGTCATCTAAGGTCACGACGGACGTTCTGCTCACGTATCCCCTTTGGGGAAGGATTACCGGAGGATCCGCCGATGTCCCGCAGCAACACCGATCATCATGTTGTCGTCATCGGCGCGGGGTTCGGCGGATTGCAGGTTGTCCGGGGGCTGAAAGGCAGCGGCACCCGCATCACGCTGATTGACCAGCGCAATCATCACCTGTTCCAGCCGTTGCTCTATCAGGTTGCGACGACGATCCTTGCCACATCCGAGATCGCATGGCCGATCCGTAGCCTGTTTCGCGACCGCCCGGATGTGACGACCTTGCTCGCCCGCGTCGATGGCGTGGATCCTGCTGCGCGGTTGGTGCGGCTGGGCGACGGTAGCACGGTAAGTTATGATGCACTGGTGATCGCAACCGGCGCGCGGCATGCCTATTTCGGGCATGACGCGTGGGAAATGGTCGCGCCGGGCCTGAAGACGCTTGAAGATGCCACCACCATCCGACGCCGCCTGTTGCTCGCCTTTGAGCGGGCCGAGTGCGAACCCGATCCCGACGCCCGCCGCGCCCTGCTGACCTTCGGCGTGATCGGCGCCGGTCCCACAGGCGTGGAACTGGCGGGGATCATTGCCGAACTTGCAAAACGCACGCTCTGGCCAGAGTTTCGCAACATTGACACCCGCGAGGCCCGCGTCCTGCTGATCGAAGCCGGGCCGCGGGTGCTGGCGGCGTTTCCCGAGGAGCTTTCGACCTATGCAGCGCGGGCGCTGGAACAGCGCGGGGTGGAGCTGTTGCTTGGCACGCCGGTCTCGGACTGCGCGCCCGACGGCCTGACGATTGGTGAGACGTTCATTCCCTGCCGCACCGCTGTCTGGGCGGCGGGGGTGGCAGCCTCGCCGGCCAGCACCTGGCTGGGCGTCGAGGGCGACCGGGCTGGCCGTGTTCCGGTCGGGCCGGACCTTTCGGTGCCGGGACATCCGGACATCTTCGTGATCGGTGATACGGCGAGCGTAAAGGCAGCGGACGGCTCCCCGGTCCCCGGCATCGCCCCGGCGGCCAAGCAGCAGGGCACATATGTGGCGCAAACCATCCGCGACCGCAGCCTTGGCAAGCCGCCGTCGGGGCCGTTCCGCTATCGCCATCAGGGCAATCTGGCGACGATTGGCAAGAATGCCGCCGTTGTGCACATGGGCCGGTTAAAACTGCGTGGCAGATTGGCGTGGTGGGTCTGGGGCGTGGCCCATATCTTCTTCCTGATCGGAACCAGATCGCGCACGGCTGTGGCCTGGAGCTGGCTCTGGACCTATCTGACGGGCCAGCACAGCGCCCGGCTGATCACCCAAGGAACGGTTGGGCCAACCGAGAGCGACAAAAAGGCCCGGCGCCCTGCGGATCGGGCCACCGAAGGCACCCACTCAACTGGGCAGCGCATCGAACGGTAGCAGCCACCGCCCGTCAGGCTTCATGCGTTATCCGCCCGTCGCACAGGGTCAGGGCAATGCCAAGGGCGGCGATCTGGTCGGGCGGGGTCGCCTCGATGTTTCCGCCAAGCAGCACGAGATCGGCCAGCATGCCCTCACGGATCGTTCCGGTATGCTGGTCCATGAACCCGGCATAAGCGCCGTTGCTGGTAAAGGCTTTCAGCACCAGACTCAGCGGCAGTCGCTGGTCGGACAGGCCCGGCACATGAGGCTGCCGTGTCATTGCGGTCTGGATGCCGAGCAGCGGATCGACAGGCACGATGGGCCAGTCAGAAGAGAAGGCGACCACCGCCCCCGACTGGTGCAGAGTGCGCCACGCATAGGCATTGGCCGCGCGGGCCGGTCCGATGCTGCGCGTGGTCGGGCTTTCTCCCTGCGGCGCGTGCAGCGGCTGAAACGAGGCAATCACCCCCAGGTCGGCAAAACGCGGAATATCAGAGGGATCAATGACTTCGATATGCTCGATCCGGTGGCGGCTGTCGCGGGGGCCGTTGGCATCGCGCGCCGCCTGATAACCGTCCAGCGCGATGCGGACAGCAGCGTCGCCAATGGCGTGGACGGTGATCTGCATACCGCGACGGTCAATCTCGATGGCGGCCCCGGCAAAGCTTGCCGCGTCAAAGATCGGCTCGCCGCGATGGCCGGGACGATCGGCATAGTCTTCCAGCATCGCCGCCGTGCCGCTTTCGATCACCCCGTCAATGAAGATCTTGACCCGGTTGCTGCTCAGCGTCTCGCTGGTGAAGTCCGCCGCCATGTTACTGGCGCGGTCCAGTTCGGACGGGGGCATTTCGCGGGTGAAGTGGAAGGGGACCGAGACGCGGGCGATCAGGTCGCCCTCCTGCTCGACCGTGCGCAAAAGCTCTAGCAGGTGGCGGTTGCCGTCCATGTTGTGCATCGAGGTGATGCCCTTGGATGCGCAGAACCGCAGGCCCGCTTTCAGAATATCCACATCCTCGCGCCATTCTGCGGGGGTGGGCGGAACCGCTGGTTCGACCCCCGACATCCCCAGCATCTCGCGTCCGCCGCTGGTGCGCAGGTCGAGAACCGGCAGCAGCGCAAACTTCTCGCGCAGCTCGCCAGTGGCCAGACCGTCCGCGCCCATCACCACCTCGCTGCCGACCGGCAAGGCACGGCCATGCAGCAGACCGGCGGCGGTCAGGGCGGCGGTGTTGGCAAAGAGCGTGTGGAAGTCATAGGCCATGACCGCCAGAGGCCTGTCGGGGCACATCTGGTCCAGCACATGCCGGTCAAGCCGGGTGCCGTGGCCGAGGATTTCGTAATCAGCGCCTTGGGCGAACAGAAGGCCGTCCTGCGGTTTCGCAGCCGCAAAGGCACGAACGGCATCCTGCATCGCGTCTACGCCCCGCACGTTGGCGAGTTGCAGCAACGTCTGGCCGTATGCGCCGGAAAACAGGTGCAGATGCGATTCGACAAAGCCCGGCAGCAAGGTAGCCCCCTGAGCGTCGATCATCCGGGTTGCCGGCCCCGCAAGGCTGCGGACGGATTCGCTTGTGCCAAGGGCAAGAATACGATTGCCGCGGACAGCGACTACCTCGGCACGCGGGGTCGCGTCATCCATCGTCAGGACGGATGCGTTCAGGATAATCAGGTCTGCGGTCATACTTTTGCCTTGCGATGAGGACGAGCTGCGCAGTCCTCAGTGAAGATCAGGCCAACCAGTGGCAGGAACTGCGCGCGCAAGGTGGCCTCGTGATCGGTCAGCGTCTCGGAGTCATCGGTGATCAGACGGATGAAGCAGGGCATCCAGATGTCATGGAAGAGCCCGGCCAGCCAACGGGGCGCGCAGTCCGTTCCGGCCCGGGTCGTCAGCGACAGATCGGTGAAGAAGTCGGTCACCACGTCGATCAGCGCGGCTGAAACCGCCGCATATTGCTGCGAGAACTCCGCCTCCGGATGCCGGATCACTGCGGCTTCGGCATGGCGCCAGACCCGCTTGCCCGCGATTTCCAGCGTGCGGGTCGAAACACGGACAAAAAGCTCTGTGATCAGCCCGGCCAGATCGACCCCCTCGCGCCAATGCAGCGGCCGGTCGCTTTCACGCGCGTTCAGCGTGCCTTCGGCGATGATCGCGATCAGGATGCCATCCTTTGACCCGAAGTAGTTGAAGACTGTCGGCGCTGAGATTCCTGCCGCCGCCGCGATTTCCGCCATGGTGGTTTCATCTATGCCTTGTCGGGCGAAAAGGTCTTTCGCTGCGGAAACAATCTCGTCCCGTCGACGGGCTTTTTTGCGGTCGCGCAGACCGGATTCGGCGGATGTTTCATTCATGGGCAGGGCGGTCATGCAGGCTTTCAAAATCATACGTCTGTAAAAAAGTTTATTAAATAAAGAAATATTGTCAATGCGCTTGGTTCTTATCTAAGTGATTTCAGGGAATGAGCCGGCCCCGGTCATATGCGGCAGCCCAAGTCCTCTGTCGTCACAACAGTGGGTGTCTGATCCGCCGGTCGCTGCACAAGCTGTCTCAAGACGGGCTTTGGTCGCGCTGGCGTCGTGGCCGAAGGCGACCGCCTCGCGGCACTTTGCCTGTGTGCAGGGTGCGCGATTGAATGGTCATGGCATTGTGCCTGTATCAGGGGGGAAAGATTTCTTCCAGCGTCAGGTCGCGGCCAATCAGGGCCTGTTCGTGCGATTGACGCACGAAGTCGTTCACCATACCAGCGTTGGCCGAAAGACCACTGGCAGCCCAACCCGCCCCCAGCGCCGCGTCCATCATCGCGATGTCCTGAATGATCCACGGAGTGGTTTCCGCATATTTGCGGCGTTTCTCCAGCCACATCGCAAGCGACGCATCAAACAGATCACTCAAAGCCTTGGCAATGCAGGGGTTTTGCAGGACAAAGCCAGCCTTCAGGCCAAGGATATGCATCCCCGGCACGTAGCCGACACGATCAAAATAGGCGATCTCGGCACTGCGGAAATCCGGCAGCACATGACGAAAGGGTGAGTCGGGGCGGAAGAACCCAGTCGGCATGAACGGGGTGAACACGGCATCCAGTCCGCCATCCAGCAGTGCCGCGATCATCGGCTGCTCTCCGGGCATCGCTTCAATCCTGCCCGGTCGGGCAAAGCGGCCCAGACGGTCGGTGATCGGGTGCGCCTCTGTCAGGCGGCCTGCATACCACATGACATCTTCAACCCCGACACCCAGATCCGCGAGCGCCGCCCGCGTCCAGGTATTGCCGCTGTCCTGCCAACCGGTGACGCCTATCCTTTTGCCCGCCAGATCCTCCAGACGGGTGATGGGGCTGGTCTTGGCGGTGATGATGCAACGGTGACGAAAGCCCCGCATCAGAAACTGCGGCACACCCAGAACCGCGTCGCCCCCAGCCGCCCGGTCCTGAACGTAGCGGCTGAAGGAAATCTCGGCCCCGTCATAAGCTGTCGTCGTGGGCAGATCGTCGACCAGCGTGCCAACCCGCGTGATCTGCAGGTCAATTCCGGGGTCGGCGACATCGCCCAAAAGCAAGGGTGTCAGATAGTCCCAATCACGAAGGGCGAGGCGAACTGTCAGCGTCATCAGATATGTCCGGTTCTGTATTAAGGGGAAGCTGGCCCCGGATCAGGAAAGCCTGTTCGGCGCAGGCTGCACAATTGGGGACGACAGCAGGATAAACACCTGACTGACTTCCCCGCGTCCAATCGAAAATTCTTTTGTCAGTCGTAGAGAATTTTGATCGGCTGTCAGCGCATGGCCCGTTTCTCGGCCAGCCGGAACCTGCATCACATGTCCTTGGGCTGCCTGTTCAGGGGCCACAAATCCGCGTCGGCGGCAAAAGGCCCAAGGGCCGGACCTGTCCTTTGCACCTGCCGGATCGCTTGCGTCTGCACCGCAGCAGCCTGCATCGCAACCAATTGTAATTCATATGTAAAACCAACAAATATGATTGACTGTGCGAGCAGCAGAACACACTGTCGGCGCTTCACGGAAAATCGCGGTGTCAAAGAAATCTATCCGCCATAAAAGTTTTTTCGATTGGACATCCCTCCCTCGCAAGGCTTCGATCCACCCCAAGACGAGGCACAAGCCCGCGACATCCCCATCCAACAGATCCGAGGTTTCCATGACACCTTCCCTTCCCACGAGCATGATGGCCACGCGCCGTGGCGTTCTGCTCAGCCTGGGCGCTGGCATAACTGCGATGGCGTTTCCACGTGGCACCTGGGCGCAAGGCACTGATGCCGTGCTCAAGTTCGGGCTTTCCACCTTCCCGCCCACGGTCAAGCCGTTCGACAATACCGGCGGGGCGGCAAACACTGTCAAACTGATGATCTATCGCGGGCTGATGGGCTATGATGCGTCGGGCAAGCTGCTGCCCGAACTGGCTGAAAGCTATGAATGGCTTGACCCCACGGTTGTCGTGTTCAGGCTGCGGGCCAACGCCACATTCCATAACGGCAAGCCGGTTACGGCGGCCGATGTGATCTTTTCCCTGAACGAGATCACCAAAGAAGGCTCTACCGCGTTTCTGAAAAGCGATCTGGCAATCATCGAAGCGGTAGAAGAAGTTGACGACAAGACGGTGAAGATCACCCTGTCCTCACCCAGCGCCATTTTCCTGGATCTGATGGCCAGCTATTGCTGCCCGGTCATTTCCGCCGAAAGCACTGATGGCAATGACATCGGGGCCGGTCCGTTTGTGATGAAATCCTCTGAAAAAGGCGTCTATATCGAGCTGGAGCGCTATGGCGCCTATTACGACGAAGGCGGTCCCAATTTCGCTGGCATCCGCTTTATCGCCTACGCCGACGAGAACCTGCGCTTTGCCGCGCTGGAGGCAGGCGATGTGGATCTGATCGAGTATCTGCCATGGACCCAGTTTGACGCCGTCGAAGCGTCAGACACGATGCAGATGAAAAGCACGCTGGGGCCGTATATGTTCTTGCTGTTCAACGTGACCCAAGGTCCGTTTGCCGATGCAAAGGTGCGTCAGGCCGTCGGCTATGCGATCGAACGGCAGGATGTGGTCGATGCGGCCTTTGCCGGTCGGGGCGTGCCGCTGTATGGCCTGCCCAATCCGCAGGGGTCGCCCTTTGCTCTGGCCAACCCGGCGCAAGAATGGACGTATGACATCGAAAAGGCCAAGGCGTTGCTGGCCGAGGCGGGCTATCCGAACGGCTTCGACTGCCGCCTTCTGGCCACTGCGACCTATGGCATGCATCAGGATACCGCATCGGTGGTGCAGGCATATCTGGCGATGATCGGCATCAACGCCACGCTGGACCTGCCCGATTGGGGCACCCGCGTCACCGCAGGCAAGGAAGGCAAGTACGATCTGGCCGTGCATGGCACGTCAGGCATTTACAACGACCCCGACTCGCTTTGGTCGCTGCTCTATTCGGGCAACCCATCGTATCTGCAATCGTTTGGCTTCAAGAGCGCGCGGATTGACGGGCTGCTGGAGCAGGGCCGCACCGAAGTGGACACCGAAAAGCGCAAGGCAGTTTATCAGGATCTTGCCGCCGCCTATTTCGAGGAAGTGCCGCAAGTGCCGCTGAACTGGCGGGTGCAGGCCTTTGCGATGAAAAAATCGGTCACCGGGTTCGAAGCACTTCCCGGCTTTCTGAACGGATCATCCGCCTACGCGCTTGACGAAACCAGACTGGGCTAAGGGGCGGCAGATGCTGGCATTCCTCCTGCGCCGTGTGGCGGCGGCGATTGCGATGCTGCTGGTCGTCGGCACGATCATCTTTTCCCTTCTGGTGATCGTGCCCGGTGACCCGGCAGAGCTGTTGCTGTCCACGGGGGGCGGCAGCGCCACGCAAGAGGCGATCCAGAATCTGCGCAGCGAGATGGGGCTGGATAAGCCCATTCTTGCCCAATACTTCAGTTTTCTGATCAATACGGCCCGGTTTGAATTCGGCACATCCATTGTCGATGGCTCGTCCATTGCAGATGCCATCGCGCTGCGCCTGCCCCGCACGCTGGAAATTATCGGAGTGGGCACGGTGCTTGCGCTGATTGTGGCGATACCGGTGGGCACTTTGGCGGGTTTGCGCGGTGGCGGGCGCTTTGATGTCATTGCGTCGGGGGTGAACGCGCTCTTGACCTCGATCCCCGGTTTTGTGGTCGGCACGCTGTTCATCTACTTTTTCGCGCAGGTGCTGCGGGTGCTGCCCGCTGGCGGCTATGTCGCCTTTTCAGATGATCCTGCGCAGCATCTGCAAATGCTGGTGCTGCCTGCAACCACTGTCGCACTGCATCTGGCCACGATCATCTTTCGGATGACACGGGCAAGCGTGCTGGAAATGCGGGGGCATGACTGGGTACGCACCGCCACAGCCAAGGGCCTGCGCCGCAGTCTGGTGGTACGCCGCCACATTCTGCGCAACGCGCTGGGCCCGGTGATTACCGTTGTCGGCCTGCAGCTGGGGATTTTGCTGGGATCAACCGTGCTGGTCGAGTTTGTCTATAACTGGCCCGGACTGAGTGGATTGCTGGTCACCGCAGTCGAGCAGCGCGATTACCCGACGGTTCGCGCCATCATCCTGACGGTCGCCGCGATCTTTATCGGCATCAATCTGGTGATCGACATCCTGTATTCGTTGCTGGACCCGAGGATTCGCCTGAAATGACCGCAATCCCTGTCCCACAGAAAAGCCGCCTGTTGTCTGCCATTCCCCGGCGCATGATCCTGCCCGGCATTCTGCTGGCGGCACTGATCCTTATTCCATTCGCCGCACCGCTGATCACTGGCGCAGACCCGGTCCAGATTTCGGTTCGTGACCGGTTGGCGCTGCCAAGCTGGGAACATTGGCTGGGGCAGGATGAATTCGGGCGCGACCGGCTGGCACGGGTGCTGTATGGCGGGCAGGTCTCGCTGACCGTGGCCTTTGTCGCCACCACGCTGGCCTGTATCGTTGGCACGCTGCTGGGTCTGATCGGCGCTTATTTTCGCGGGCCGTTCGAATTTGTCACCACGCGCCTGTCGGATGTGGTGCTGTGCTTTCCGCCGATCCTGCTGGCGCTCTTGGTGGTGACACTGTTCGGCCCCGGCGCGGGAACGTTGGTGGCCGTGCTGTCAGTGCTATACTTTCCGTCTTTTGCCCGGATCGCCTTTTCCGAGGCGCTGCGCGTCTCGTCGCTGGACTTTGTCGAGGCGTCGCGTGCCTTGGGCACCCCGTCGCACCGGATTGTCTTGGGCACCATTCTGCCCAACATCGCAGGCCCGGTATCGGTGCAGTACTCGCTGACCGCCGCCGCCGCGATCACCATCGAAAGCGGGCTGTCTTTTCTCGGGCTGGGTGTGGTGCCGCCCGCGCCATCCTGGGGCCAGATGATCCGGGGGGCGCGGCAATTCATGAACCAGGATCCGCTGGGCATCCTGATCCCCTGCGTGGCGCTGACACTGACCATCTATGCCATCAACTTCTTTTGCGACCGGCTGCGCGACACATTGGACCCGAAGGGGGCGTTGGGCGGTGGCAAGGATGAAACCTCGGTGCCGGTTGCGGCGCGTGTGACCCCGCCGGATGAGACGGCCGATGTGGTCGCCTCGATCCGCGATCTGCGCTTGCAGTTGGCGCGCCCCGGCGGGCCGGTTGATGTGATCCAGGATGTGTCGCTGACACTGCGGGCGAACCAATGCACGGCCCTTGTCGGTGAAAGTGGTTCGGGAAAATCGCTGTCTTCGCTGGCGCTGATGGGCCTGTTGCCCGGTGCGATCCGGCAGGCGGGCGGGGCGCTGCGCTTGCGCCGCAAATCGGGCCAGATGGTCGATCTTGGCACTTTGACTGCCAAAGAACTGGAAGACGTGCGCGGCAATGATGTGGCGATGATCTTTCAGGAACCGATGACCTCGCTGAACCCGATCCACAAGGTTGGTGCCCAGATGGTCGAGGCGATCCTGTCACACCGCCCGATGCCCTATGCTGACGCCCGCACCCGCGCCATTGACCTGCTGGAGCTGGTCGGCATCAACGAACCGGCCCGGCGGTTTGACGGCTACCCGCACGAGATGTCGGGCGGCATGCGCCAGCGTGTGATGATCGCCATGGCGTTGACCTGCGAGCCGCGTCTGTTGATCGCGGACGAACCCACCACCGCGCTGGATGTGACCATTCAGGCCGAGATCATCGAATTGCTGCAACGCCTGCGGACCGAATATGCAGACGGCCTGAGCCTGCTGTTCATCAGCCACAACCTTGGCATCGTGTCCGAAATCGCCGACCGTGTGGCGGTGATGTATTCGGGTCAGGTGGTCGAGGAAGGCCCGGTGTCGCAGGTGCTGAACACCCCGCACCATCCCTATACGGTGGCGCTGCTGGAAAGCATGCCCTCGTCCCATGAAGAGCTGCACTCGGCGCGCGGTGACCGGCTGCGCGCGATCAGCGGCACCCCGCCGCTGCCAGACGCCCGCCCTTCGGGCTGTGCCTTTCGTGACCGCTGCCCGATTGCGATCCCGTCTTGTGCCGATGCCCCGCCGCCGCTGTTCAACAGCGCCGACGGGGACCGTAAGGTGCGGTGCTTCCGGGCACCCGAAGCCGGATCGGAGGCCGCCCGATGACCCCGCTGCTGGAGGTTCAGAACCTGAGCAAAAGCTATCCCGTCGGCCGCAAGGGGCTGTTCGGCAAGCGCATGATGCAGGTCTTGCGCGAGGTCAGCCTGTCGGTGCACCCCGGCGAGGTTCTGGGGCTGGTCGGGGAAAGCGGATCGGGCAAAAGCACCATCGGCAAGGCGGTGCTGCGGCTGATCGAGGCAGATAGCGGCACAGTCCGGTTTGACGGACAGGATCTTTCCACCATCTCTCACGCCAGTCTGCGCCGTCTTCGCAAGGATATGCAGATCATCTTTCAAGACCCTTACGCCAGTCTTGATCCGCGCAAGACCATTCGCGCCGTGCTGTCCGAGGCTTTGGACACCCACAAGCTGCACATGGGCCCCGCCCGCGCAGATAGGCTGACCGGACTGATGACCATGGTCGGCCTGAACCCCGCGTTTCTGGACCGCCGCCCGCATGAGTTTTCAGGCGGCCAGCGACAGCGCATCGGCATTGCCCGCGCTTTGGCGGTCGAGCCCAAATTCATTGTCTGCGACGAGGCGGTCTCGGCGCTGGATGTCTCGATTCAGGCGCAAGTGCTGAACTTGCTGGCCGATCTGCGCGCCATGACCGGAATTTCGTTGCTGTTCATCAGCCATGATCTGTCGGTGGTGCGCTACATCTCTGACCGGGTGATGGTGCTGTATCTGGGCAAGGTGATGGAGGTCGGGCCTGCCGACCAGATCCACTTTGCCCCCAGACACCCCTATACCGCCGCGCTGATTTCGGCGGAGCCCAGCCTGAAGCATGAAAGCAATCGCATCCGGCTGACGGGTGAAATCCCCTCGCCGCTGACGCCCCCCTCTGGCTGCGTGTTCCGCAGCGGCTGCCCCTATGCGCTGCCTGCCTGCGCCGAAACCGTTCCGCCGCTGCGCGACATGGGCGAAGGCCGCCTGAAGGCCTGCATCCGAGACGACATTCTTTAAGGAAATACACTGATGATGACCGACAAGATCAAGATCGCCGAACTGACCAGCGAAGAAGCGCGTCAGTATCTGAACAAGGATGCCGTGATCCTGCTGCCGATGGGCTCGCTGGAGGATCAGGGCACGCACGCGCCGATGGGCGATTATCTGGCTGCCGAATGTGTGGCGCTGGACATCGCCCGCGCCGCGCGTGCCGAAGGCGTGCCAACCTTCATCGCCCCGGTGATCCCGTTTGGCGGGGCCGATTATTTCGGCTCGTCGCACGGTGGTATCGCCATCAGTCAGGCCACACTTGCCGCTTTGCTGGACGACATGTTTGCCAGCCTCGCGCGGCATGGTCTGACCAAGATCCTTGTCATCAACGGGCATGGCGGCAATGTCGGGCCAATCAATGATGTGTCGCTGAAGTGGCGGCAAAGAAATGGGATGTTCGTGGCGTCGATGTACCTTTGGCAGATCAGCTATGAGCTGCTCAAAGACATTCTGGGTCCCGAACAGGCCGCGAAATCCTCGGGGCACGGCGGCGACCCGCTGACCTCGATCGGGCTGCATTACTACCCGGAAATCCTGCGCCTCGATCTGCGTCATGCCCCCCCGAAGGGCCAGAAGGCCATGGGCGTAGAGGTCGCCGGATTTGCCGCGATCAAATACGACGGCGCGCGTCTGCAAGCCCCCATCGAAGCGATCGAAAGCGCGCCGCATGGTGTCTGGGGCGGCGATCCCGTGCATTGCTCGGCCGAAACCGGCAAGGCCCTGAGCGACCGCCTCGTCAAGATCGGTGCCGGCTTCATCCGCGATCACGTCGCCAAGGGCTTTGCGGCCTGACCCGTCCACAAAAGGCAGGGGCGGCACATGTGCCGCCCTCTGGCGGCATCGCAAAGAAGACTGACATGAGCCTTTACCCGGATTTCCTGAACGCCTTGCGCAACGCCGGTTTCCAAGGGGATCTGACCGAAGTGATGTCAGACCGGATGGTGCTGGCCACCGACAATTCAATCTATCAGGTTCTGGCGCAGGCGGTTGCCTTTCCGCGCAGCACGGCGGATCTGCAGCGCATTGCCCGGCTGCTGACAGAGCCCCGCTTTGACCAGATCGTCCTGCGCCCGCGTGGGGGTGGCACCGGCACCAACGGGCAATCCCTTGGCGCGGGGCTGGTGGTCGATTGCTCACGCCACATGACCGGGATACTCGAAATCAATGCGGCCGAGCGTTGGGTCCGGGTGCAGCCCGGCGTCATCAAGGATCACCTGAACGCGGCCCTTGCCCCCTATGGCCTGTTCTTTGCGCCCGAGCTTTCCACCTCGTCCCGTGCCACCATTGGTGGCATGATTTCCACCGATGCCTGTGGTCAGGGGTCGTGCATGTATGGCAAGACCAGTGATCATGTGCTGGCTGTGACCGCTGTTCTGCCCGGTGGCGAGGTCATGCAGACCGGCGCGCACCCGCCCGAGAAGCTGGCCGGAATGCCAGGGCATGCGGGGCAGGTTTTGCGGACCCTGCACCGGATCGCCACAAATCAGGCTGATCTGATTGCAGAGCGGTTTCCAAAGATGAACCGCAGCCTGACGGGCTATGATCTGGCCCATATCCGCCGGCCGGATGGCCGGATTGATGCGGGCGCGGTGATCTGTGGGGCAGAAGGCACGCTTGCCCTGATCGCCGAAGCCCGGCTGAACGTGCTGCCCATCCCGAAACAGTCGGCGCTGGTGAACATCTTTTACGATGACTTTCAGTCGGCGCTGCGCGATGCCCGTGTGCTGGCGGCCATGGGGGCCACCTCGGTCGAAACGATCGACAGCCGGGTTCTGGCGCTGGCCCGTGCCGATGTGATCTGGCGCGACGTGGCGGTGTTCTTCCCTGACACCGATGCCAAAGGTGTCACGCTGGTCGAACTTACCGGCGAAAGTCAGGCACAGATTGACGCGTCCATCGCCCGTTTGCAGGCAGAGCTTGCCAACCGGATCAACGGGCGCCGGGGTCATTCGCTGGCGGTCGGGGATGCGGTCGGGCGGATTTGGGCGATGCGGAAAAAAGCCGTGGGCTTGCTGGGCAAAACCGCCGGGCCCAAACGCCCCCTGCCCTTTGTCGAAGATTGCGCCGTTCCGCCCGAAGAACTTGAGGCGTTCATCGCTGGGTTTCGCGCCATTCTGGACGCCGAGGGGCTGGAATACGGCATGTTCGGCCATGTCGATGCCGGGGTCTTGCATGTCCGCCCCGCGCTCGATCTGACCGACCCGGCACAAGAGCCCCTGATCCGAAAGATCACCGAGGCCGTGCATGCCCTCGCCCGCCAGCATGGCGGCCTTTTGTGGGGCGAGCATGGCAAAGGGGTTCGCTCAGAATTTGTGCCCGAGGTATTCGGCCCGCTTTATCCGTTTCTGCAAGAGATCAAGCGCGCTTTTGATCCCGGCAATCAGATGAACCCCGGCAAGATTGCGACACCGGATCAATCGCCGCTGATGCAAATCGACGGTGTGGCGCTGCGGGGGCAGTCAGACCGCCAGATTGCCCCCGCCACCCGCGCCGCCTTTGCTCCGGCGCTGGCGTGCAATGGCAACGGGGCCTGCTTTGCCCAATCTGCTGCCGAAATAATGTGCCCGTCCTACAAAGCCACCGGCGACCGGCGGCATTCGCCCAAGGGTCGGGCCGGGCTGGTGCGCGAATGGTTGCGTCAGGGCGGGCCAGAGGGGCGCGCCGATCCGCAATTCGAGGCAGAGGTGAAAACGGCGCTGGATGGCTGCCTGTCCTGCCGCGCCTGTGCGAGAGGGTGCCCGGTGCACGTGGATGTGCCCGCCTTCCGCGTCAAATTCATGGAAAGCTGGTTTCGCCGCCACCGCCGCCCCCTTTCAGATCACGCGCTGGCGGCACTGGAGCCGCTGCTTCCGTTAGGTGAACGCCTGCGACCGTTGTTCAATCTGGCGGTCACCGGGCCGGGCGCGGCGCTGATGCGGTGGTTGGGCCTGCACCATCTGCCGGTGATGCCCGCGCTGAACCTGCGCCGCGCGTTGGCGCAACGCGGTATCCGCACCGTCGGCACCCCCTTGCCCGATCCTGCGACCAGCGTTGTGATCGTGCCCGACGCCTTTACCCGGTTCTTCGAGCCGCAGCTGGTGCTGGATATGGCTGATCTGGTCATCGCGCTGGGCTTTCAGCCGTGGATTGCCCGATACCACCCAAGCGGCAAGCCGTTGCATGTGCTGGGCCGTCTTTCGGCGTTTCGCCGCACCGCGAGGCGACAAAGGGCCTGTCTTGACCGGCTTTCAGCCAGCGGACTGACGCTGGTCGGAATTGAACCCGCCGTCACGCTGAGCTATGGCGACGACTATCACGAGGCGTTGGGCACACCCGGCCCGCAGGTGCTGCTGCCGCAGGACTGGCTGGCCGGTATCGCGGACCGCATACCGCAACTCCCGGCAAATCTGCTGCACGCAACCTTGTTGCCCCATTGTACCGAAACCACGCTGCGCCCCGGCACGGGCGATGTCTGGGCAGACATCTTTGCCAGGGTGGGCGTCACGATCAGCCTGCCAAAGACCGGCTGTTGCGGCATGGCGGGCACCTGGGGGCATGAGGTGCGGAATGAGGCGATCTCATCGAAGATTTTTGCGCAAAACTGGGCCCAGTATGTCACCGGCACAGATCAAACGGTTCTGGCCACGGGCTTTTCCTGCCGCTGTCAGACGGCCCTGCGCGCAGGCGTTCAGATCAGCCATCCGATCACGCTGCTCAAAACCTGTCTTTCTGCCCGCTGACAGTCAGCGTTCAGCAGCTGCACGACCCATGGTCAGTGCGGCAGAAAGGTTACATAGCGTGGATGCGCGGCCGCCCATTCCTCGGCGGCCTGTCGGGCCAGTTGAAAAATCTGCTCGGTCTGCACCTTGCGCGCCTTGTTGACGTGAACGCAGCGGATATCCAACGGGGCCAATCGTACAGTCGTCGGGATCTCGACCAGCATGCCGGTTGCGATGTCATTCTCCAGCGCAGCCAGTGGCACCGCAGACGCGCCGTAGCCGCAACGCACCATATCGCAGATCGTGGCCAAAGAGTTGCCGGTGTGGCGTGCGCTTGGCCGCCGGCGCGTCTCCTCAATCAGCTCTGCCACCGGGCCGAACAACGGCGACGTGTGCGGATACAGCACCAGAGGAAGTTCGCGCAGCTCATCCGGCGTCAGGGGCCGCAGGATTTCCCCCACAACATCCGGCCGGGCCGCCCAGCCGACATGGTACAGCACCGAAAAGCTGTTCGGAATTTGTGGCAATCCCGCTTCGCCGGTCACAAAAGCCATATCGAGCGCCCCCGATTTGACCAGCGGGCGCAGATCGACATTTCCCCCGGCATAGAAGTCTACCAGCGGGGCATCGGGCATGGCGGCGATCTTGCGCCGCAACGTGACACCCCATGTCTGGCTGACCATTGCAACCAGACCAATCGAATAACGTTTCTTTTGCTTGGCCTTCAACCGGCTGGTCAGCGTCTCGCTCAGATTCAGGAAATTCTCGGCATATTCGGCGACTTCGTGGCCTTGTTCTGTCAGGGTAAACTCGGATTGTGAACGATCAATCAGCTGTACGCCAAAGCTTTCTTCAAGACCAGAAATGCGCGCAGAAACAGCTGGTTGCGTAAGTCCGATATGATCGGCCACGCGCTGATAGCTTTGCAGGCGGGTCAGCCAGTAAAAGGCTTCAAGCTGTTTGAAATTCATGGGGATAGCCTATCGCGCATGGCCCGGACTTTCACATAAAAACTTTCTATGAACCAGACCAGAATTTTTGCTTTGACGCTGCCGTGCCGCCCGGGCTGAATAATGCCAACCCCCCAGCGCCACTCTGCCCGCGCGCTACAACGCCCAAGGATACCTGATGAGCATTGCCGTTTCCCTGCCCGCCAACGACAAGACCGAATGGTGGTGCAAGATGCTTCGCGACCTGATGCCGGATTGGGATATCTATCCCATCAATCAGGTGCCGGATCCTGACGCCGTCACCTATTCTGTGGTCTGGCGGCCAGCCACCGGGGCCATGACGCCGTTCCGCAATCTGAAGGCCATCGTGTCGCTGGGCGCGGGGATCGACCATGTGCTCGCGGACAAGGAACTGCCTCAGGATGTGCCGATCATCCGCACCGTGGGCACCGATCTGACACAACGGATGAAGGAATACATCGCGCTGCATGTTCTGCGCCACCACCGCGAGTTGCCGCAGATTCAGGCCAATCAGGTTGCTCACCTGTGGGACCAGATCATCGTGCCCCCCGCGCCCGAGCGGCGTGTCGGGATCATGGGTCTGGGGAACCTTGGGGCCGCCGCTGCGCAATTGCTGGCACAGATCGGCTTTGACGTGGTGGGGTGGTCGCGCTCGCCCAAGACCATCGAAGGCGTCACAACCTATTCGGGCGACGAGGCGTTCGGCGCATTTCTTGAAGGCACCGAAATTCTGGTCTGCCTTCTGCCACTGACCGAAAGCACATTGGGCATTCTGAACGCCGACACCTTCAACAGGCTCAGGCGCGGGGCTTGCATCATCAACGCCGCACGTGGGTCGCATATGGTGGACAGTGACCTGATTGATGCGCTGGGATCAGGGCAGATCTCGGGGGCGACGCTGGATGTTTTTCATGTCGAACCGCTGCCAAAGGATCATCCGTTCTGGGACCATCCGCGCATCACGGTGACCCCGCATGTTGCCTCGATGATCGACGCGCCGACCGGCAGCAAGATCGTGGCCAAGAACATCCGCGCCTTTGAGGATGCGGGCACCGTTGCCGATCTGGCGGATGCAAAGCGGGGCTACTAGGCCCCCGACACCCATCACGATCACCTCCCCACCTCCGGCCCCGTTCTGGGGCCGGCTTTTTGCGTTTATTGCAGGGCATTCAACAAACTTTATAGCGTTTTCATACAATTACTTTGTCTCAGCCGCGATGCCATCCAAAGTTTTTTTAATACGCGTGTAAAAAAAATTCGATTGGACATCCCGGTCGGAAATGCGTTGCATCAGGGTATCAACCGGGCCGTCCGAAGCCCGCAGACATCGCTGTTTGCCCCGAAATACGACCGCAGCCACGTGATCCGCCCGACCTTCGCCAACGCACGGTCAGCCACCGCAAGGGGCCTGTTTTGTGCTGCGCCTTTGGCTGTCAGGGCAGTCGTCGCTCGAAACGGCCCCTCCGTTCCCGGAGAGCCTTCATCCAACAGGAGCCTGCTTTAACATGACATCACGCCTTCTTTGCGCCCTTGCCGCCACGATCCTGCTGGCCGGCGCAGCCCATGCGCAGTCCACCGAAGTATCGGGCGAAATCACCCTGTCGGCCTATTCCGGTATCTTTCAGGACAAATACACCGAAGCGGTCATCAAACCTTTCCAGGAGAAATTTCCGGGCGTTACCGTGAATTACTTTGCCTCGAACGCGTCGTCGGTGATGCTGGGCAACCTGCGGTCGCAGGCCAGCGATGTGCAGACCGATGTTGTGATCTTTGACGTATCGACCGCGCTGATCGGCAACAAGGAAGAGCTGCTTGCGCCGCTTTCGGTCGCCGACATTCCGAACCTGGCTGACCTGCTGCCACAGGCGACCGTGCAAGACGGGTTTGGTCCCGCTGTCACCTTTGACAACCTCGTGCTGGTCTACAACACCGAAGCCATCCCCACCGAACCGGACTCGCTTTCCGTGCTGTGGGATGCGCAATACGCGGGCAAGCTGGCCGTGACCTCGATGCCTTCGATCCTTGGCTCTGGCCTGATGGTGATGACCTCGGCGATGCTGGGCGAAGATTATACGCAGTCGGTGGAGCAATCGGCGGCCAAGCTGGCCGAACTGGCACCTGCCGTGCAGACCTTTGACCCCAAGCCGGATTCCTACACGCTGGTCATCAACGGCACGGTTGCACTGGCGACGGGCTGGAACGCCCGCGCGCAATACTACGCCGATGAATCTGCGGGCAAGCTGGACGTGGTTCTGCCCAAGGAAGGCACCATCCTGCAGATCAATACCATCAATCTGATCAAAGGTGCCAGGAACGAGGCTGCCGCCAAGGCATTCATCAACTACGCCCTGTCGCCCGAAGCTCAGGCCGCCTTTACCGAAGCGATGTTCTATGCCCCGGTCAACGCCAAGGCAGTGGTCAGCCCGGAGGCCGCCGCGCGTACTGTCGCTGGTCAGCTGGAGCAGATCCTGCCGCTCGACTGGGGCTGGGCTGCCACCAAATCCGAAGAGTGGAACCAGATCTGGAAGCGCCAGATCATCTCGGCCGGCAACTGACAGCGAAACGGACGGACCCATGAACCTGCGCCCTTCCCCCTTGGCTGACACCGCCCCGCCGCATATCCGCATTGACCGGCTGACCTTTGACTATGGCGGTGCCCGGCCTGCGGTGGACGCTTTGTCATTCGATATTGCCAAGGGCGAGTTCATTGGCCTTCTCGGTCCGTCCGGCTGCGGTAAATCCACCACCCTGCGCATGTTCGCAGGGCTGCTGACCCCCACCTCGGGTCAGATCATGATCGGCGGGCAGAACATCGTGTCGCGCCCCCCGTGGGAGCGTAATCTGGGTCTGGTGTTCCAGTCTTACGCCCTGTTCCCGCACATGACCGTTGAACAGAACGTGGCGTTCGGTCTGCGGCTGCGCAAGGTCAGCAAAGAAGACCAGCGTGCCCGGGTTGCCGAAGCCCTGCGCGCTGTCCGGCTGGAAAGCTATGGCAGTCGCTGGCCGTCAGAGCTGTCCGGCGGCCAGCAACAGCGCGTTGCCATCGCCCGCGCCATCGTGATCGAGCCAGAAATCCTGTTGCTGGACGAGCCGTTGTCAAACCTTGATGCCCGCCTGCGTGACGAGATGCGCTTTGAAATCCGCGACATCCAGACGCGCACCGGCATCACCACCTTGTTCGTCACCCATGACCAGCAAGAAGCCCTGACGATGTGCGACCGGATTGCCGTGATGAATGCGGGCAGGCTGGAACAGATCGGCACCCCAACCGACGTGTATGATCGCGCCGCAACCCCGTTCGTTGCCAACTTCATCGGACGGGCGAACAATCTGTCGTCCAGACTTTCCCTCGTTGGGGGCCAGCCTGTACTGGTTTGCGACGGACAGACCCTGCCGCAGCCGCTTCTTGTCGATGTGCCCGCGAACAGTGCCGCCGGAGGCACGGTCGCCGCGATGGTGCGCCCCCATGCCATCCGCCTGATGCCACCTGCGCCTGACCAAATTTCCGGCACTGTCATACGCCGTGTCTTTGTCGGCAGCATGATCGAGACCGAGATCAGGCTGGATGGGGGCCAGACCCTGATTGCCGAACTGCGCCCGAACAGCCCAGATGCCGCACTGGCCAACCTTGGCGCGCGCGTCACGCTGGACTGGCTGGCCAGCGACATGCGGCTGTTTGCATCATGAGCACCCTTGCCACAGATGGCCGCACCCGCCTGACGCCGTGGCTGCTGCTTGCGCCGGTGCTGCTGGTGCTGCTGGTGTCGTTCATCGCGCCAATCCTGTGGCTGTTCCGCATGTCGCTGAACGAGTCCGATTTCGGCGCGATCATCCCGGCTGTCAGTCTGGGCACCTATATCAAGATCCTAAACGACACCTATTATCTGGACCTGCTTGGGCGAACCCTGCGTCTGGCCGTCACCTGTTCACTGGTGGCGCTGGCAATGGCCTATCCGATGGCGCTGTTCCTGTCGCGGATGACATCGCGCTGGCGGACGCCGCTGACGGTGCTGGCGGCATCGCCGCTGCTGATTTCGGCGGTGGTGCGATCGTTCGGCTGGATGATCACCCTTGGCGACGACGGGTTGCTGAACAACCTGCTGCTGGGTGCCGGGCTGATCGCCGCACCGCTGCGGATCATCAACAATTACTTTGGCGTCGTCATCGGCCTGTCGGAAAGCATCATGCCCTACATGTTTCTGACCATCATGGCCGGCCTGGGCAAGCTGGACCGCCGGCTGGACGATGCCGCCATGTCGCTGGGCGCGCCGCCCCATATCGTCTTTCTGCGCATCATTCTGCCGCTGAGCCTGCCCGCCATCGTGGCGGGGCTGACCATCGGATTTGTGCTGTCGGTATCGTCCTTCATCACGCCCACGCTGCTGGGGGGCGGGCGCGTCTTCCTGCTGGCGACCGAGGTCTATGACCTTGCGCTGATGTCGCTCGACTGGCCGACCGCTGCTGCGCTGTCCTTCCTGATGTTGGGGCTGTTTCTGGTAGCCATGCTCGTGACCGCACTTCTGGTCCGCCTGATGACAAGGACACGCTGACATGACCAGATTGCTTTCCATTCTTGGCCGGGCCTACGTGATTGCCATCTTCGGCTTTATCTTCCTGCCGATGCTGATCATTCTGGTGATCTCGTTCAGCGCCGACAGCTACCTGTCTTTCCCGCCGTCGGGCTGGAGCCTGAAGTGGTACAGCACCGTTCTGGGCAACGCCACCTTCATGGCCGGGCTGAAAAACAGCGCCATCATCGCACTGATCGTGGCAGTTCTCAGCCTGCTTTTGGGCCTGCCCGCAGCCTATGCGCTGGTGCGGATGGAGTTTCCGGGTCGCACGCTGATCCGCAATCTGATCCTGGCACCTCTGGTGCTGCCTGCGATGATGCTGGGGCTGGGCCTGTTGATGGTGTTCACCCCTGCCGGATTGGTGGCAACCTATCCGGGGCTGGTGCTGGCGCATCTGGTGATGACGCTGCCGTTTTCGGTGCGCATTCTGCAAACCACCCTGTCCAATCTGGGCACCGACCTGGAAGAGGCCGCGATGACGCTGGGGGCGCGTCCGCTGCAGACCTTCATGCAGATCACGCTGCCCCGGCTGATGCCCGGCGTCATCGCCTCCAGCGCCATTGCCGCGATCCTGTCGTTTGACGAAATCGTGCTGTCGCTGTTCATCGTCGGCCCGCGCCTGCAAACCCTGCCGGTCGCGATCTATCGCTATGTCGATGAACGGACAGACCCGATGGTCGCCGTTCTGGCGGTTCTGCTGATCGCGATCTCACTCGCCATCGTGCTGGTGGTCGAACGCAGCGTCGGCTTTGCCAAAGCCTTCGGGCGCTGAATTTCCTGTCTTAACCATCGAAAGACCTGACATGACCTACAAGATCAAACCAATGCCCGCGCAGATCCCGGCGGAACATCTGAGTCTTCTGGCGCAATGCGAAACCGCAACGCTGGGCCATTGGCGGCAGTTCGGCTTTCTCAGCCGTCAGATTCAGCCGCTGATCCCGCGGCGCCGCGTTGTCGGTACTGCGGTGACCATCGCCATTCCCGGCCCGGATTCCACCCTGCTGCATCATCTGCTCAGCCTGATCCGGCCCGGTGATTTCGTGATTGTCGATCGCCTGCATGATGACCGCTATGCGTGCTGGGGGGGCGGCGTGACCGTTGGCGCCAAGGCGGCGGGTGCGGTCGGTGCGGTTGTCGATGGCCCCTGCACCGATCTGGAAGAGATCGAGGCATCAGATTTTCCGATGTGGTGCCGGGGCATCTCGCCGATCACCACCCGGATTTACGATCTGGGCGGGGCGATCAACGTGCCGGTGTCTGTCGGCAATACTGTGGTGATGCCGGGTGACGCGGTGCTGGCGGATGAAAGCGGCGTGGTCGTGCTGTCGCCCGACGAGGTGGAAGCCGAGGCCCGCAAAGCGATAGAGACCCAGATCAGGGGCAAAGACCGCGAGGCCAGCGTACGCGATACCGGCGTCAAGCTGGGCGATCTGTCCGGGGCTTCTGCCAAAGTTCTCGCAAAGCTGGCCTGATCCATGCATCTGTTCTGGCCGGGGCCCATGGACCCCGGCCATGATCCCAACACGCATAGCACCAACCCGAGAGCCATCATGACACGCCCGCACCTGCCATTTGTCTGCGAAAAATCACCCGCCAGCGGCAGTGGTGGCGTCGTGGTGACCAACCATCCGCTTGGATCGGCGGCAGGGGCGGAAATGCTGGCTGCCGGGGGCAATGCGATTGATGCCGCCGTGGCCGCCCTGTTGGCCCTGACGGTGGTAGAGCCGATGATGGTGGGCATTGCGGGCGGCGGGCTGTCGCATATCCGGCTGGCCGACGGGCAGCATCTGGTGATTGATGCGCTGTCATCGGCGGCGGCGTCGATGCATCCCGAAATCTATCAACCGATTTCAGACGATCCGGCGCAGTACATGGATGCCAAAGACAATCGCAACCTGAGCGGGGCCTCGGCCGTTGCGGTTCCGGGGAACCTTGCGGGCTGGTGCAGCATGCATGCCCGCTTTGGTAAGCTGCCCTTTGCCGATGTGGTGGAACCTGCAATCCGGCTCGCTGAACGCGGATTTGTGGTCACGCATTATCTGGCAGGCGCGATCAGGGAGTCCGAGGCGGACCTGAGCCGCGACCCCGAAATGGCGCGGCTGGTGCTGCGCGACGGCGCGGCGCTCAACCCCGGCGACCGGATGCTGATGGGCGACTACGCCCAAAGCCTGCGCCTGATCCAGAAGGAGGGGGCAGCCGCCTTGCACGGTGGCGCGCTGGGGGTGGCACTGGCCGCACGCATGCAGACGGGCGGGCCGGATGCGGGCTGGGTCACGCTGGACGATCTGCGCGCCTACCGCCCCGTTGACCGCGCCCCGGTCATCGGCACCTACCGTGGGTTCCAGATCGCAGGCCCGCCGCCCCCGGCCTCATCCGGGGTGCATGTGACCCAGATGCTCAACATGCTTGAAGGCTACGACGTGGCCGCGATGGGCGTCGGCACGGCCGAATGCCTGCACCTGCTGGCCGAGGTGATCCGCATCGCCTTTGCAGACCGCCGCGCCTTTTCCGGTGATCCGGCCTTTGTGGATGTGCCGGTGGAGCGCTTGACCTCAAAACCCTATGCCGCCGAGTGCCGCGCGCAGATCCGCAGCGGCGCAGGCCAGCCCGCCCCCTTTGCACCGGGCCGCGAAAGTCAGGACACCACCCATATCACCGTCGCAGACCGAGACGGCAATATCGTCACCGCCACCCACACCATCAACGGGCTGTTCGGGGCGCGGTTCGTGGTGCCGGGAACCGGGATCATCCCCAACAACTACATGTCGAACTTCGATCCGCGCCCCGGCAAAGCACTGTCCATCGTGCCGGGCAAACGGGTGCCCACCTCGATGGCCCCGATGATGGTTCTGCAAGAGGGCAAGCCGGTGTTTGCCCTGGGCCTGCCGGGCGGATTGCGCATTTTCCCGTCGGCGATGCAGGCCATCGTCAACCTGATCGACCACCGCATGACCCTGCAAGAGGCCGTCGAGGCCCCACGGATCTGGACCCAAGGCCAGGAGGTGGAGCTGGAAGAAGGCTACGCCCCGCAAAAGCCCGCGCTTGAGGCTTTGGGCCACACGGTAAAGGTTGTGCCCCACATTGGCGGGGGCATGAATGCCATTGCGTTTGACGACAGCCTGACGGGCGCTGCCTGCTGGCGCGCCGATGGTACGGTGCTTGCCCTCGGGGGCGGCCTTGCCCGCCCGGGCGTCCGCTTCTGGCCCGACAAGGCACCCGCTGATGCTGCCGACCACCCTGCCGGCACGCAGACCTGATCCTGCGTGTCTGAACAGCCATCCGCTGATGAAACCTTGCGACGTTTGGATCAATCGTCTGCACGCCTTCAGTGGCAACGGCATCAAGCGGCATCGTAATCATGAGCGCCGCAGGTGCCGGTTCGCCGGGCTTGGGCGGCGTTGCTGCGCGGCTGGCACCTGTCTGAGGCCCCTCGTCCATAAGAAATGGCTCCGGGGTTGCCCCCGGAGCCATGCATCGTACTGACCGAAAAAATTCAGGCGTCAGACGACTCGTCTTTCTTTTCAGCGACTTCTTCGCCGGTTTCCTGATCGACCATCTTCATGCCAAGGCGCACCTTGCCACGGTCGTCAAAGCCCAGCAGTTTGACTTTGACTTCCTGGCCTTCTTTCAGGATCTCGTTCGGGTGGGTCAGACGCTTGTTGGCGATCTGAGACACGTGCACCAGACCGTCACGCTTGCCGAAGAAGTTCACAAACGCGCCGAAATCGACCAGTTTGACAACTTTGCCGGTGTAGATGCGGCCCTCTTCCGGCTCTGCCACGATCGAATAGATCATGTCATAGGCGCGCTTGATGGCGGCTGCGTCGCTGGAGGCGATCTTGATGATGCCTTCGTCGTTGATATCGACCTTGGCACCCGAAAGTTCCACGATCTCGCGGATGACCTTGCCGCCCGAACCGATCACTTCCCGGATCTTGTCGGTCGGGATTTGCATCGTCTCGATCTTCGGTGCATACTGGCTGAACGCCTGCGCCTGCGTCAGCGCCTTGGCCATTTCGTTCAGAATGTGCATCCGGCCATCTTTTGCCTGCGCAAGCGCCTGCTCCATGATCGCTGGCGTGATGCCGGCAACCTTGATGTCCATCTGCAGGCTGGTGATGCCGTTGGCGGTGCCTGCCACCTTGAAATCCATGTCGCCGAGGTGATCCTCGTCGCCAAGAATATCGGTGAGAACGGCATATTTGCCGTCATCTTCCAGGATCAGACCCATCGCCACACCGGCGACCGGGGCTTTCAGCGGAACGCCCGCATCCATCATCGACAGCGACCCGCCGCAGACCGATGCCATCGAGGACGAGCCGTTGGATTCGGTGATCTCGGACACGACGCGGATGGTGTAGGGGAAGTCGGTTGCCGCAGGCAGAACCGCCTGAAGCGCGCGCCATGCCAGTTTGCCGTGACCGATTTCACGACGGCCGGGCGGGCCGAAACGACCCACTTCGCCGACCGAATAGGGCGGGAAGTTATAGTGCAGCAGGAAGTTCGAGCGCGAGTTGCCATGCAGGGCGTCGATGATCTGCTCATCTTCGCCGGTGCCCAGCGTGGTCACGACCAGCCCTTGCGTTTCGCCACGGGTGAACAGCGCCGAGCCATGGGTCCGCGGCAGGATGCCGGTTTCCGACACGATCGGGCGCACGGTCTTGGTGTCACGCCCGTCAATCCGCGCGCCACCGTTGATGATGTCGCCGCGCAGGATGCTGCTTTCCAGCTTCTTGATCGCGGAACCAAGGTTCTCATCGCCAAGATCAGCTTCGGACAGCGCGCCCTTGATCGCCGAGACGGCGGCCGAGATCGCGTTGGTGCGCTCTTGCTTGTCCTTGATGCCGAAAGCGGCGCGCATCTGCGCTTCGCCTGCGGTTTTCACGCGTGTATACAGCTCCGAATAGTCGGCAGGCTGGAAGTCAAACGGCTCTTTGGCGGCGTCTTCGGCGAAGTCGATGATCAGGTCGATCACTGGCTGCATCGCGTCATGGCCGAATTTCACAGCACCCAGCATTTCGGCTTCCGTCAGCTCGTAAGCTTCGGATTCCACCATCATGACGGCATCTTTGGTCCCGGCAATAACCAGATCAAGCCGTTGATCCGGGTTGTTGCGCAGGTTCTGCATGTCTTCGACATCAGGGTTCAGCACATATTCGCCAGCCGAGAAGCCGACGCGCGCAGCACCGATCGGGCCCATGAACGGCACGCCAGAGATGGTCAGCGCGGCAGAGGCGGCGATCATGGCAAGAATATCGGGTTCATTGACCAGATCGTGGCTCAGCACGGTCACGATCACCAGCACTTCATGCTTGAAGCCATCGACGAACAGCGGGCGGATCGGACGGTCGATCAGACGCGAGGTCAGCGTTTCCTTTTCCGAAGGACGGGCTTCGCGTTTGAAAAAGCCGCCCGGAATTTTACCGGCGGCATAGTAGCGTTCCTGGTAGTGTACGGTCAGCGGGAAAAAGTCCTGGCCCGGCTTTGCCTGCTTGGCAAAGGTCACGTTGGCCATGACGCTGGTATCGCCCATGGTGGCGATCACCGAGCCGTCGGCCTGACGGGCAACCTTGCCGGATTCCAGTGTGAGGGTTTCTTTGCCCCACTGGATGGATTTACGAGTCACGTTGAACATCTATCGTTCCCTATATGGAAGCACCCACGGCCCCTGCCGTGTCTTCCCTTTGCATGGCGGCCCCATTGCCGCCGCCCCCCAATCCTTTGCATGCGGCCGGGGGCGGGCCTCACGTCACAGATGGCGGGGCCATACAGGAAAACCGGGGCTTTGGGAAGCGGGCTGTTGCGGGGCGGGGTTTGTGATCGGCGGGGCGGGGCGGCCGGTTTTCACCCATGTCCCGCTGCCAACAAGCCGGTCTGCGACAGAATACAGCACCATCAGCCCAGCGATTAACTTACGCCGCGGGCGGGGATCACGCAGGCGCGTGACCCCCAATAGTATCAGCTGTAAATCAGTATCAGCTGTGAATCGGCGGAGTGACTTCACCCGGTTGCGGTGGGATCGGGTCCTGGGCCGGTATCGGGGCAGGGTCGGGCATCGGATCGGGAAAGGTATCCGGGCTCGGCTGGTCTTCGGGCTGAGGGATGCTGTCGGGCGGAAGATCCATCGGCGGACGGCTGGCATGTTGATAAAGCATGGTCCTGTTCCTTTGCATGTGTCGTGGCCTCAGGGATCAACGCGAAACGGTGCCGGCTTGTTCCCGTGTTATTCGCGAACGACGCACATCCAGACCAGAAACCCGGTCCGCGTGGGCCCTGTGCGTTCGCCCGCTTCAGTCATGATGCTCAGGCAGGTCTTTGATCTGCTCTTTGGTCCAGGACGTGACCCCACGCACCGTGCCGGTTTCATCGCGCATCAGGCGCACCTGATCCAGACTGAGCAGAACCGGTTTGGCCCCGATGCCAAGAAAGCCACCGACATCAATGATCACTTCTTTCTCCCTGCCGAACCCGTGCAGATGCGAGATGGTGCCGATCTTTTCGTCATCCGGTCCGTAGACCGGCGCATCGGTCAGAATGGCATTGGTATGCTCGGTGCTGTTCAGCGGGGTATGTGTGCTGTGATCCATGTTCAGCCTCCTTTGAAGTCAGGGAAGGACAGTCCGGCACCCAGACCAAAGGCCCGGCTGCCGAGGCGCTGGGACTGCCCTCTTTGTACCATTGCACCCCGGATGGCGCCGGGGGTGTCTTCACCGTATCAGCGCCGTCTGCGCCAAGCTGTTCCCGCCCGATCGGCGTTGCACCCAAACGCCTGCGAACCGTGGCAACGATCAGTCGGCTACAGTGGCCTTGAGCTGCCGGAGCGTGGGGGGTGCCGGGTCGGGATCAGCGCTCGGCATGGCACCGGGTGCAGCGGCAGCATTGGCGACAACGGTTTGCTGCATGGCACGGATATCTCCGGCCTCCAACCCATAGGCATCCTGCGCGGCAATCTCGATCTGTGCCAGCAACCAGGTGTCCAGTTCGCGCCCTTCCGGGCACCCCATGGCCTGCCAGATTTCATAGGCGCGCATCCGAATGCGGTCTTCTTCACTCTCGGTCATCTGACTGTCACTCCCCTTGCGTGAGATTCCGTCTCATGTCGGATGAACCGCTGTTGGGCGTTGAATGTTCCCGCATCGTCGGGATTTTCCAAAGATCATGGGTCGATGAGGGGAGGTGTCTGTCATTCGGGTTTGCGGGTGTCAGCAGCCGTTCTGTGCGCGCCATGCGTCAAACCTGACAAGAGTGTCGGGGTCTGTTGGCGGGTAAAGCCCCCTGATCGGGATGCCACGCCGAACTTCTTCCAGAACAAAGGCCTCAAACACCTCCATCCCGACACTTTCGGTGGCAATATCATCGGCCAGATGCCGGGGAATGACCATGACGCCGTCGCCGTCACCCAGCATGATATCACCCGGATAGACCGCCACACCGCCACAGGCCACCGGCAGGCCGATATCAACGGCGTGGTGTTTTGTCAGGTTGGTCGGCGCCGATGCCTTGGCCGCGAACACCGGCAGGGTGAGCGCGGCAGCCCCTGGCGCATCGCGTATTCCGCCATCTGTCACCACACCTGCCGCACCCCGCACCTGTAACCGCGTCAGCAGGATCGACCCTGCCGATGCCGCGGAAGCATCCTGCCGGCAATCCATGACCAGAACCGCGCCCTGCGGGCATTCCTCGATGGCCACGCGCTGGGGATGATCCGGTTCACGAAAGGCATCCAACGGGTCGGTGTCGGGCCGGGTCGGAATATACCGCAGCGTATAGGCTGGCCCGACCATGGTGGGCGTGCCAGCGGCCAATGGCGCGACCCCCTGAACATAGGCATTGTGAAAGCCGCGTTTGAACAACAGTGTGGCAACCGTTGCCGTGCTGGTCTGCGACAGCAGCAAAAGGGTTTCCGGGCGCAGAGGAATGCTTTCGGCAGGCTGCGGATTGGGCATTTTCAGATCCTCTGATGGAAGGGCAATGACGGTCAGGCCGCGCGATGATTGTCGGAGATGCACAGGCCAGATGAGTCCGGCCTGTGCCTTGTGTCACGGCTTCAGGAAAACCGCATGTTCAGGAAAACAACATGCCGCCGTTGATGTCGATGTTGGCCCCGGTGATAAACGCCGAGTCGTCGCAGGCCAGAAACAGAACCAGGTTTGCGGCATCCTCGGGCACACCCTGCCGTTTCACCGGGGCTGCCGCCTCGAACCCCCGGCGGGCCGCGTCAGGCGTATGTATGTTGTGAAAATCGGTATCAATCATGCCGGGGCAAAGCCCGTTTACCCGGATCTCGGGCCCCAGTTCCTTGGCAAGCCCACGGGTCATGGTCATCACCGCGCCCTTTGAGGTGGCATAGGCAATGGCCCCGGCGCCGCCGCCGTCGCGTCCGGCCTGACTGGCGATGTTGATGATGGCACCCGAGGTCATGTGCGGCAGGCAGGCCTTGATGGTCAGGAATGTGCTGGTCAGGTTCAGGTCCATCACCGCCTGCCAATGCTCAAGCGACATCTCGGCAATGGTCTTGCGGGCGATCAGGCCGCCTGCGTTGTTGACCAGCACATCGACAGACCCAAAAGCTTCGACCGTTCTGGCCACAAGCTGCGCCACATCATCCGGCTTGTTCAGATCGCCCTGAACCGCAATGGCATTGCCGCCCGTGGCCTTGATCCGCGCGACGGTGTCTTCTGCCCCGGCGCTGCTGGCAAAATAGTTGATCGCCACATTCGCCCCTTCGGACGCCAGTTTAAGCGCACAGGCCTGCCCGATGTCGCGGCCCCCGCCGGTCACGATTGCCGTTTTTCCCCGAAGTTTCATGATCTGTCCTTTTGTTGGTGACCGCGCGTTTCGCGATCAAAGAAGCTCTGCCCGGCGGTGATCCCGCCGGGAATGCGTGCGACGACTGTGCGTGGTCTCGCCATGCGTCTCAGGCCGGGCCGAGAAAGTCCTGACGGCAGGGGGTGAAGATATCCAGCAGCACCCCTGCTTCCAGACAGACGGCCCCATGCTCGATATGCGGCTGCTTGTAGGTCGAGTCCCCGGCGGTCAGAACCTTGACCGTATCGCCGATGGTAAACTCGAACCGGCCCAACAGGATGTAGGTGATCTGCTCATGCGGATGGCTGTGCAGGGCGCCGACAGCGCCGGTGTCAAAGTGAACCTCGACACACATCAGATTGTCGTTATGGGCGGTGACCTTTCGTCGGATGCCGCCGCCAAGATCCACAAGACCGGTCTCGTTTCCGGCGAAATAGTTTCTGACCGCCATCGGGCCCCTCCTTGGTATTGTCGTTCAGATGCTCGTGCCGGCCAGCTTTTTCAGAACGACCTTGAACGTGTTCTCTTCGGCATCGGTGAAGTAGAAATCGGCGTCGTAGCCCTGATCGTCGATGAAGTGGAAAATCCGGCGCGGCGCGTCTTTGGGATAGGGCACCAGCAAGGTCACGATCCGCTGGCGCGCGGCTTTCGGGAACCGGGCAGTCAGGCAGGTGCTGACCGGCAACCCTTCGTATTCGGCCGGATCAACCCCGGGAAACCCGGTTTCCTGTTCAAGCGTCGGGGGTCCGCCTTCGGACCAGAGGATCTCACCATAGAACCCGGCCCGGTCGCCGGTATTGCGGAACGACCGGTTGCCAAGCTGAAAGGGCTGGTTGGCATGCAACAGCCAGTCGATCCCCACAGGTTCAGTGGCGTCGATTGAATCGACAAGGACGAAGAAGCTGTTGTTGAAGACATAGATTTCCCGCTCAACCAGCGTCACCTCCGGCGACAGCGACGCATAGGCAGCGGTGGCATCGCCCTTGATGTAGATGTGATCCTCGCGCTGTTCTGCCGCCAGAATCCTGCCGGTAGACTGCATCTGCATGGCCTTGTTGCGATCCGCATACTGGCCTTTGCCATTGATCAGAATGGCGTTTTTCGACCGTGTCTGCCGACGCCATTTCTGGTGCATGGTGCTGTTGAAGGCCACATAATACCCCGGCTGAATCGCCAGATCCTCGCCGAACGCCGACAGGCAAAACGCGTTCTGATCGCCGTGGCTGTGGCTGATCGACCCGAAGGGCGACGATTTGAACACAAACTGAATGTGCTGGTCAGGGTTGGCCATCTCATGCTGCACGCCGACCCAGCCGATCCCCTTGAACCATCGCAGCCCACCTTTGGGCGGAACGGGATCGACAAACGGGTAGTCGGTCCGATAGGTCATTTCATCGAAATGGGTGTCCCACCAGCCATAGTTGTAAAACGCCATTTCTGTGCCGGGGTTCAGCCGCAGCAGTTCGTCGCAATACCACTGGTATTCGCCGTTGCCGGTCACACCGGCAAACTGGCGCATGTTCAGCCCGGTCTTGATGCCCGGCAGATCCCCCATCGTGCTGTCGTCACCAAAAGAGGCACGGCGCGTGTTGGGCGCTTTGCAGTACAACGGGAAATCGCCGGTGTTCTGAAAGAACGGACGCTGGTAAAGATCAAGACCAGTAAAGGATTTGAGCAGGTTTGCGGCATCAATCAGATAGGCCATGCCCATCATCCAGTAATTCGTGCCCTCGGCCCAGCCGCCGTCGCTGTCACCCCAGGGGGAGTAGACGGTGAACAGGAATTCGATGCAGTAATCGAGCCACTCCCGAACCTCGTCTCCGTCGTCTTCCTCATCGCCCAAGAGCGCGATGCAGGCCGGGATCAGCGTCAGGGAAACCGATCTGACGGCGTGGCTGTCATAGGGGAACAGCTGGATATTCGCGCTTTTGATCGCGTGATGGGCGATGTCGCGGGTGCGTTCCAGCAGCGCGGCGCGCACTTTCGCGCGCTCCTCTGGGTTCAGTTCATCGTAAAGCCAGTCATAGCCCCAGGCCAGACCGTTGGTGACGCGGTACGCCCATTCGTCGGTATAGGCCCGCGAGGTTGTGCCGAACACGTCCCATGATGCGGCTTCCAGCAGCCAGTCCTTGGCGCGGGCCAGCATGTCGGCGTTGCCCGTCACCGTGCCGCCGATGGCAAGATGACGGATGGCATACCAATGCTCTTGCAGATCAATGTAGGTCTGACGCCAGACCGCAGCGACGCGCTGGTGGTTCGGATAGCCCTGCGGCTCGCGCATCACCTCGCGGTCCATCCACGGCAGGACCGATTTTTCGTAAAAATTGGACCAGCTGCAATGATCCGGGTCGGCTGAAACAGCGTCGCGGAATGCCGCCAGCTTTTTCGGGCCAAGCCATAGGCGTGGGTGCCCCATATCAACGCCGCTGTAGCGCGCCTTGCGACCGGGCAGGGGCGTGGCTGGCAGATCGGCCGCCACAACAAAGCTGCGGCTGGTGCTCCATGCGGTCGCGGGGGCAGCGGAGTTTGCGTCCCAGACTGCATATGACCAATGCCAGGGTCCCGGTTCCAGCACCGCATCGGGCGTGAAGAAATTGAGGGGAATGTTGGTGAAAAGCTGTGTCGCCTTTGCCGGATACTCGGGATCGGTTGACAGCCGCAGCACATAGGCCGCCTCGTCTTCGACCACCGGCAGCCAGGTGAACCGGGGCGGGTTCTCGGCCAGCGTGTCATCCGGGCCGGGCGCATACTGGATGTTGAGACGCCCGGCAGCAGGTTCGTCGAGATAGGCTTTTGAGTCGTGGGAAGGTATCGGCATCAAAGTGGTTCCTCGTGCCCTGTCTTGCAATCATGCATGGGAAGGGTGCCGCCCGCCGGTGTCCGGCAGGCGGCAACGGTGTCCGGCTCAGCCGCCGTATTGCCGCTTGTGGGCCGAGTTCATCACTTCGATGACCTGCGCATAGCCCATTCTGTCCAGCGTGGAGAGATAGGCGTCCCAGTCCGCTTCGACATTGCCGCTGCCAAGGATCCAGGCCTGCTGACGCTCCAGCATGTAGGTCAAGAGCGAGGGCCAGAACTTGTCATAGACCGCCTGTTCCTCTGCGTTGAACGCAACGCCAAGGAACTGGTCGATCAGCAGATCATTCGCCTCATAAAGCTCGATGCCTTCGCGGGCGGCCTCAGAGGTCCATTGCCATTCATAGCGGTAATCCTGCGGATAGCCGCGAAAGATCTGTGCGCCTTCCAGATACATCTGGCTGTTCACGGGCTGATCGCTGTTCAGCACCTCTGGCTTATAGACCGGCTCGCCATCCACCATGTCCCAGGTCTTGCCCTCGACGCCAAAGTTGGCAAGGTTGCTGCCTTCGGGCGTGAAGAAGAAGTCGAAATACTTGATCGTCTCGACCGGATGCTCGTTGGCATAGCTGATGGCCCAACCGTCTGGCTTGATCGGGATGCGGCGGTGTTCTTCCATCCGCACGCCATTGACCGACGCGGGCGGCAGAAACGGAATGAAGTTCATTCCCGGCACCTTTTCAGCCAGCGGGATATTGTATCCCGAGGTCGAGGCGAACCAGTCATGGGTCGATCCGCCAAGGTTTTCAGACAGCAGATAATCGCGCGACGATGCGCCCCGGGTAAAGATTTCGGGGTCGATCAGCCCTTCGGCATACCACTTGGCAATGTTGGACAGACCAACGCGATAAGCCTCTTGCGCATAGGGATGCACCACCTGACCGTCATCGTTCACATAGAAATCGTGATAGGTGTCCGAACCGGATGACCGCGCATCCCACAGGTTCAGCAGCCGCAGCACCTCTTCCCACTGACGGCCGAAATAGGGAATTTCATCCTTGCGGCCATTGCCATTCGGGTCCTGTTCCCGGAATGCCTTCAGCACCTGATAATATTCGTCAACGTTCTGCGGTTGCTCCAGCCCCAGCTTGTCCAGCCAGTCCTGACGGATGTACCACGCCCGGCCAAATTTGCCGTCCGGCAGATAGGGAATGTAGTAGTAATTGCCGTCCGCCGCAGAAATCGCCTCCATCAGACCGGGGTTTTCATCCCAGAACGCCTGAATGTTCGGGGCATGTTCCCTGACCAGATCATTCAGCGGCACAAAGGCACCTTCCGGCCCATACTGGTTCACCGGCTGCTGAATCGCGTTGCCGCCCACGATGTCCGGCAGATCACCTGTCGCAAGCAACAGGTTCATCGCCTCGCTGTTGTTCGTCGTATTGCGACCCGAGGTCTTGTCGATCAGATGAATCCCCGTCATCTCGCGGGCCGCCTGTTCGACCGGATAGATCTTGCTGGTGTCGCCTCCCACGCCATAGCCCTGGGCGCGGGGCCAATGCATGTGGATGGTCAGCTCCAGCGGTGTGTCGACGATTTTCAGATGCTCGTCGGCAAATACCGGCGTGGTCATGGCGGTAGAGCCGAGAATGGCAAGTGCCACCTTTAGGTTTCGCATGTTGGTTTCCTCCCTTGATACGAAATTCCGCGTCATTCCTTGACCCCGCCCAGCAGGATGCCCTTTGAGAAATACTTCTGAAGGAACGGGTAGATGAGCAGGATCGGGATGATCGAGCAGACCATGATGGCCGCACTGACCGTCTCGAAGGAATACGCGGCAGTCATGAGCGAGTTGGCGAACTCTTCGTCGTCGCTCAGTTCTGCAATCACCTTGCGCAGATAGACCTGCAGCGGGATCTTGCTTTCGTCCTGCAACAGAACCATGGCCCAGAAAAACCCGTTCCAGCGCGAGACGATGCAAAACAGCGCAACCGTGGCGATGGCAGGCTTTGAGAGCGGCATGTAGACTTTCCAGAGCACCTGGAATTCGCTGGCGCCATCCATCCGCGCCGCCTCTTCAAAGCTTTGCGGGATGCCTTCAAAAAAGTTGCGCAACAGGATGATGTTGAACCCGTTGACGGCAAAGCCGATGATGATGCCAAAGTAGCTGTCCAGTAGGCCCAGATCGCGCATGTTCAGAAAGAACGGGATCATGCCGGCGTGAAACCACATGGTGAAGGCAACCATCAGGTTCCAGAACCGCCGCCCGTAAAGCTGCGGACGCGATAGGGCATAGGCCCCCGGAATGATGAACGCGAGGCTCATCAGCGTGCCGCCGATGGTGTAGATAAAGGTGTTCTTGTACGATGCCCAGAACAACGGCTCGGCCAGCACCCGCTTATAGGCCTCCAGCGTAAAGCCGACCGGGGTCAGAATGACATTTCCGGCCCGCGCCTCGAACCCGCTGCTCAGCGACAGCGAGCCGATGTAGATAAACGGGTACAGGGTGGAAATCGTGAACAGCCCGATCAGCACCATGTTGAGGATGACAAACGCCCTGTCACCACGGGAATAGAGGTTCATGTTGGTCATGGCGTCGTCCCCCTCACCACAATGACGTGCGCGAATAGCGCTTCGCGATGGTGTTGGCAGTCATCACCAGAACAAAGGCCACGCCCGCGTTGAACAGACCTGCGGCGGCGGCAAGATCGTACTGCCCGCCCTGAATGCCCTGACGGTAGATGAAGGTGTTGACCACATCGGCGGTCTGGTAGGTGGCGGGCTGATACAGCAGGATGATCATCTCGAACGAGACTTCGAGCATGTTGCCGATGCGGATGATCAGCATGATGATGATCGTCGGCAGGATCGAGGGAATGGTGATTTTCCACATCATCTGCCAGCGGCTTGCGCCGTCAACGACCGCGCTTTCATACAGCGTGGGGGAAACCCCGGCGATGGCCGCCAGATAGACGATGGACTGAAACCCCGCCTCCTGCCAGATGCTGGTGCCGACAAAGATCGGGCGGAACCATTCGGGCCGCGTCAGGAAATAGACCGGATCAACCCCGAACCATTCCAGAACCGTATTCACGATCCCCGCCGAGGGCGAAAACGCGGTGATCACGATTCCGGCGATGATCACGGAAGAGATGAAATGCGGCAGATACACGATCGTCTGCGCGGTTTTCTTGAAGGTCTGGTGCAGAATCTCGTTGAACATCAACGCCAGCAGGATCGGCATCGGAAAGCCGAAGATCAGACTGTAAAAGCTGATGATCACCGTGTTCTTCAGCGCGCGCAGAAACTGCTCATTGCCGAACAGCGTCTGAAAATGCTCCAGCCCCACCCAGGGGCTGCCCGCCACGCCCCGAAAGATCGAGTAATCCTTGAACGCGATCTGCAGCCCATACATCGGCTTGTACAGAAAGATCAGCAGCCACAGGATCGTCGGGATCAGCATGACATACAGCTGCCAGTCCCGCTTCAGGTGGTCGCCCACGCGCTGAACCCGGCTGCCCTTGCGCCGCCGCAGCGCCTCGCTCGCATCTGCGACCAGCGTTTCAGTGCGCGGACCTGTGACATTGGGATCGCTGCTCATTGGGTCATCACCTGCCCGGGCAGGGCCTGCCCGGTTTTGGCGTCAAACACGCGGATCAGATGCGGCGCGATGGTGAAGCCCGAAACGGTGTCCAGAACGGTTTTCTGCCCCACCGTCTCGGTGCGGATGACAAAAGGCTCGCCTTGCAGCACGGCATGGATCAACGCCTCCGATCCCAGCGTTTCCACGATGTCGACTTCCAGCCGGACCCGGTCAGCGACACTTTCATCGGCCAGCGTCACGAACTCCGGCCGGATGCCCAGCGTTACCTCTTGCCCGACAGCATCGCGCAACGCGGGCAGGGGTTGCAACGTGACCCGCTGGCCGCCGAACTCTGCGACAGGCGCAGTCTCGCCCGCCTCGATTCGCGCCCGGACCATGTTCATGGGCGGCGAGCCAAGAAAGCTTGCGACAAAAGTATTGGCAGGATTGAGGAACAGATCCATCGGCGTGCCGATCTGCTCGATCCGCCCGTCATGCATGACGACAATGCGGTCGGCCAAAGTCATCGCCTCGACCTGATCATGGGTGACGTAGATCGAGGTAGCACCCAGCCGCTTGTGCAGCCGTTTGATCTCGGCCCGCATCTGGGTGCGCAGCTTGGCATCAAGGTTCGACAGCGGCTCGTCAAACAAAAAGACCTTGGGCTGCCGCACAATGGCGCGCCCCATGGCAACCCGCTGGCGCTGCCCGCCGGACAGATCGGCCGGGCGTCTGTCAAGATAATCGGTCAGCCCCAGAATGCCGCTGACCTCCTTGACCGAGGCGGCAATCTTTTCCTTGCTTTCCTTGCGGATACGCAGACCAAAGGCAATGTTGTCGGCAACGTTCAAATGCGGGTAAAGCGCGTAGTTCTGAAACACCATCGCCACGTCGCGGTCTTTCGGCGCGACACGGTTCACATTGCGTCCGTCGATCTTCAGATCCCCGTCCGAGATTTCCTCCAGCCCTGCGATCATCCGCAGGGTCGTCGACTTGCCACAGCCTGATGGGCCGACAAGCACGACAAATTCCTTTTCCTGCACCTCCAGGTCGATTCCATGAACGACCCGATGGGCACCATAGGCTTTCACGATTCCTGTAAGACTGACGCCAGCCATGCTTCCCCCCTGTGGATGCCGCCGCCACAGCGTCAGCAGTCAGGGCCAAGCGATTCGCTTTGCCCGTAATTCTGGTATACTAGTAATTTATCTGGTATACTAGTCTAGAATAGCGTAGGAAGAGACTCATGTCGTCAGATCCGAACACCGGAAGAAACCCATGAAAGTCATTGAAGTCACCGTTACCCCCATCGCGATTCCGGATGTTCCGATTGCGAACACAAAGGGGGTGCATTCCACGGTCTTCCTGCGGTCTGTGATTCAGGTGCGCACCGATACCGGCCTGGTCGGGTTGGCCGAAACCTATGGCGCAAAGCGAACTCTGGCCGGTCTGAGCACGGTAGCCCCGGTTCTCGAAGGGCTGAACCCCTATGATCTGCACGACCTGCGCCGGCGTACTGAAGCTGCCCTGCCAGATGCCGGCGGCGTGAATGCCCCGACGGCGCTGGCCGATCACAAGCTGGTAGATGTGGTCTATAGCGCCTTCGAACTGGCCTGCCTTGATCTGCAAGGCAAACATGCGGGCCGCCCGCTCTATGACCTGCTGGGCGGTGCCGTGCGCAAGACCATTCCTTTCGGCGGCTATCTGTTCTTCAAATTCGCCAAGCAGGATCTGACCTTTGGCCCTGACATCATGGGCGAAATCATGACGCCCGACGCCTTGGTCGCGCAAGCCCGTGACTTTGTCAGCCAGTACGGGTTCCGGTCGCTCAAACTCAAGGGCGGTGTGCTGGAACCGGATCTCGAAGTTGAAACCATCCTCAAACTGCGCGAGGCGTTTCCGCACCACCCTTTGCGCATCGACCCGATGGGCGCATGGACCGTGCCAACCGCAAAACGTGTTGTTGATCAGCTCGATGGCGTGCTGGAATATCTGGAAGACCCGTGCCGCGGCATGGATGCGATGGCAGAGCTGTCGGCCCAGATCAGCATGCCACTGGCGACCAATCTGGTCGTGGTCGAATTTGAACAGATCATCGAAGCGGTCAAAAAGGATGCCGTTCAGATCATCCTGTCCGATCACCACTATTGGCGCGGGCCACGGGGCTGCATTCACCTGGGCGAAATCTGCCGGGCGGCAGGTCTGGGTGTTTCAATGCACTCAAACTCCCATCTGGGCATCTCGCTTGCTGCAATGTGCCATGTCGCCGCTGCGACGCCGGGTCTGACCTATGATTGCGACACCCATTACCCGTGGTCCACCAAGGAAATCGTCAGCGCCGGGCGCCCGGCTTTCAAAGACGGTGCCCTGCAGGTGCCCGAAGGGCCGGGGCTGGGCGTAGAGCTTGACCACGAAGCGGTGGCCGAATTGCACGCCCTTTATAATCTCGCCATGGTCAAAGATCGGGACGACACCGACGAGATGTTGAAATACAAACCCGATTATATGCGCAAGGTGCCGCGTTGGTAATCACAGAAATGGATCAGGGAATTGTCCCGCACGCCTCTAAACCCGGACGGAGATGACGCAATGGCACAAGCCCCTCAATCCAGCGAGCGACGGCCATGCATGGACGATATCTACAATTATCTCCATGGGGAAATCCTGTCTCTGCGGCTAAGACCCGGCGACAAGATTTCCGAGGCCGACATGGCCGCCCGGTTTGGCGTATCCCGCCAGCCGGTCCGGGATGCGTTCAACCGTCTGGCCAATCTCGATCTGCTGGTGATCCGTCCGCAACGGGCCACCGAAGTCCGGCGCTTTTCCATGCGCGAGATTGAAAAGGCCCGGTTCGTGCGCGCCGCAATCGAAGGCGAAGTCTTGCGGCACGCTGCCCGATATTGCGATGCAGACGGAGCGGCGCGCTTGGATGCGGCGATTGCCGCGCAGGAAAAGGCAATCGTTGATCGAAACGTTGATGGGTTCGGCGCTCTTGATTACGCCTTTCACGAAACGCTTTGCCATATCGCAAAGGCAGAATTCGCCTTTGATGTCATTCTGGCTGAAAAGGCCAAGGTTGATCGCCTGTGCATGCTGGGCCTGTCGAAAGAAGATCGCATGCCGGAACTGGTCCAGGATCACCGGGCCATTGCCGAAGCGGTGAAAGCAAACGATCCGGTCCGCGCAGTCGAGATCGGGATGCTGCACCTGTCGCGTCTGGACAAAACCATCGAGCGTATCTCGGTGACCAACGCCAACTACTTTGAGCCGCCGGACAGCTGACCCGGCTGGCCGATACCAGCCCGCTCAAACCGGCTGATTGCAGCATCACAGCCTGCCGCGCATTGGTGTCGCCGCCGCGACGCCCCTTGGAACATTTGCCCGATGCCTTCTCCGCTTTCTCCGAACCGCTCAGACCTCCCGACCGGGCCAACAGCCCGCCATGTGTTTTCTCTGGCATGGCCAATGACGCTGAAGGCAGTCATTCTGCATGGCACCGTCGTGATCGACGCCTATCTGGTGGCATCGCTGGGCGAGACTGCGCTGGCCGCAATGGGTCTGGCGGCGGCCATCGCAGGGTTCGTGCTGGGCGCGATTCTGGCCTTTGCCAATGCGATGCAGATCCGTACCGCGCAGGCCTTTGGCACCGGCGATCCGGTCTTTCTGAAATCGGCGCTGGCCTCTGGAATGACAGTCAGTCTGGCCGTCGGCGTTCTCGGGTTGCTCGCTATTCAGGTTTTCGGGGGCGCGTTGATCGGCTGGTTGGCACCGACGGTTGAAATTGCGCAACTGGCACAGGACTATCTGGCCGTATTCTCGCTGGTGATCCTTGGCGAAGCCATCGGGCAATGCCTTTCCAGCTATTTCAACGGCTGCGGTGAAACCCGCACCCCGCTGTACAGTTTTTGTCTGTCGCTGCCGATCAATGTCGTCACCAGTATCATGCTGATCCATGGATATTGGGGCCTGCCCGCCTTTGGCGTTGTCGGCGCGGCCATGGGCAGCGTGATTGCCATTGTGGTTCAGGTGGGGTTTCTCGCCCTGCGGTTCTTGCGGATCAACGGCCATCTGCTGCGTATTCCCGGGTGGCGGCAGCCAAGTTTCGCAGGCTCTCTCAAACGGCACATCGGCTTTTCCCTGCCCATAGCCGCAACGTTTCTGAGCGCGACGATTGCGACCCATATCTGCACCCTGATCTACGCAAAGCTCACCGTGAACGAGTTTGCCGCCATGACGCTTATCGCACCGTGGATCATGGTGACCGGCACTGTCGGCATGCAATGGGCGCAGGCAACCGGCATCATCGTGGCGCAACTGCTGGGCCAGAAAGAACAGGCAGCGGTGCTGGACCGCTTTCTGAAAAGCGCGTGGCGCGGGGCGAATGTCGCATCCGCCCTCGTGGCCGCGCTGCTGCTTGCCGTCTGTCTGTCGGCAAATGCCCTCTATGCCGACCTGAACGTGGAAACACGCATGCTCTTGCTGGCGTTTCTGCCTGTCCTGCTGGTTCTGCCCTTTCCGAAAGGGTCCAATGCGATCTGTGGCAATACCCTTCGGGCCAGTGGCGACACGATCTATGTCATGCACATCTTCATCTGGGCACAGTGGCTGTTCCGGGTGCCGGCCACCGCCGTGGCGATCCTGTATTTTGATCTCTCCGCCGTCTGGGTGCTGTCGTTTCTTCTGTGGGAGGAATTGCTGAAGTTCCCGGCCTTTCACCGCCGCCTCGCACGGGGCGACTGGAAGCGGTCAACGATCTCGGGCTGATGACAATCCGCCGTTTCCGCTTGCAGGCAGGGCGGTCACTGGCGCGGATCAGGTCAGATCAGACCCGTGCAGGACAAGGGTAAACACCAGCACAGCCAGCCCCACAGCGGCCAGGGCAAACGCCCGCAACCCTGCCTCGCGGTCCTGTCCCGCCAGCCCGGCCAGACCCGCGCCGACTGTCCAGCCCCCGCTGAGCAGGGTCAGCAACCAGCTGTAGATAAACGGCCCCAGATCATACCCGCCACCCCCGACCGAAGGCGTATCCGTCCCACCATGCAGCAGCCACAGCAGCAGAGCCGCCGCCGGGGTCAGCAGGGCAAGGCACATCAAAAAGGTACGGTTTGACATGAGTTTCCCCAAAAGGATGACATGAAACAACTGGGAAACCCTTGGTGCCTGAGTGTGCCGGGGAACTTGCCCCGCGACAAGAGGGCTGCATTTACCGGTCGGGCGCATCCGCCGTCCTGACGCGTATGGCAGGGCCCCGCCCCTCACCTGCCGCATTCCCGGCCAAATCCTGCCGTCTTGAGGGGCCACGACAGCGTCACCGATCCATGCTATCGCCTGACCCCGGAGAGTGACAGCCAGACCCCGATGCCCGATGCAAACCCGCTTGCCTATCTGATGCTGGCCCTGTGGCCGGTGGCTTCGTGGATGCTGTTCACGAAGATGGATCCGGCACGCGCGCTGATCTGGACGGTTCTTGGCGCCTATATGCTGCTGCCCCCGGTGGTGGCGCTGGATCTGCCGCTGGTGCCGGACATCGACAAGGATGCGGCAGCCGGGTTGGCGGCGCTGGCCGCTGTGCTGTTTCTGCTGCGCGAGCGGTTCGGGATCTGGCCGGAGTCATGGGTCGGGCGCGGGCTGATCGTGCTGTATATCCTCAGTCCGTTTGCCACGGTGCTGACCAACAGTGATGCGATCTGGTTTCCGGGCGCGACGCTACCAGCGCTGCGGATTTATGACAGTCTTGCGGTTGTCGGCAATCAGGTCATCGCGCTGATCCCGTTTTTTCTGGCCCGCCGGTTTCTGGCCGGAGACCAGGCGATGCGGGCGATTCTGGTGGCGCTGATGGTGGCGGGGCTGATCTATTCGTTGCCGATGCTGGTGGAGTCGCGGCTGTCACCGCAGCTGAACCTGATGGTTTACGGATTTTTTCAACATGATTTCAGTCAGGCGATCCGTTTTGGCGGCTTCCGGCCCTTTGTGTTCATGCCCCACGGGCTGTGGGTCGCGTTCTTTGCGATGATGTGTTTCATCGCGACGGTCACTCTGTTCCGCGCAGGGCCTGCGCCTGCGCGGCCTCGCTATCTGATGATTGCGCTCTATCTGCTGGTGGTGCTGCTGTTCTGTCGCAGTGCCGGGCCGGTGGTTTACGCAATACTGCTGGTGCCGGTGGTGATGGTGCTGTCACGCCGGATGCAACTGCTGGTGGCCGGGGCGATTGTAGCGGTGGTGATCAGCTATCCGCTGCTGCGCGGCCTGCATCTGGTGCCGGTGGACGAGATCATGCGCTTTGCCATGGGGCTGAACCCCGAACGCGGGGCCTCGCTGCAGTTCCGTATTCTGAATGAAGAGCTGCTGCTGGACCACGCGGCGGCGCGGCCGTGGTTTGGCTGGGGGCTATACGGGCGCGGATTGCTGCATGACCCCGTGACAGGCGAGATCAATGTGATTGCCGATGGTGGCTGGATCATCGCGCTGGGCACGTTTGGCTGGGCCGGGTATATCGCCGCCTTCGGTCTGCTTGCCCTGCCCGTCGCCCTGATGGCGCGTGAGGCTTTGCGCCAGAGCTCTGCCGCCTTGTCGCCGTTCGCCTGCGCAGTGACCCTGATTCTGGCGGTGAACCTGTTCGATCTGTTGCCAAATGACACACAGATCCCGTTCACCTGGCTGATGGCTGGCGCGGTTCTGGGCCATGCCGAGGCATTGCGGGCAGGGTGGAAGGCGGCGCAGCGCCGCGACGATCCGATGCTGAAACCGGGAAGGACAGTCCTATGAACAGCATTTCCCGCCCGCGTGTGCTGCTGCTGGCCGAAGCGGCAAACCCGGAATGGGTTTCGGTGCCGCTGGTCGGCTGGTCGCTGGTGCGGGCGCTGGCAAAGGTGGCCGATGTGCATGTGGTGACACAGGTGCGCAACCGCGACGCGTTCCTGCGCGCGGGCATGGTCGAGGGCGTGGACTTCACCGCCATCGACTCCGAGGCGCTGGCGCGGCCCTTGTGGAAGCTGGGCAGCTTTCTGTCGGGCGGGCGCGGCGGCTGGACCATTCAGCAGGCGGTGGCGACGATCAGCTATCCGTATTTCGAGCATCTGGTCTGGCAGCGCTTTGGCGCGGACATCCGCGCCGGGCGCTATGATCTGGTGCACCGCGTCACCCCGTTGTCGCCGGTGCAGCAAAGCTTGATTGCGGCGAAATGCCGGGCCGCCGGGGTGCCTTTCGTGCTTGGCCCGATCAATGGCGGCGTGCCCTGGCCCAAAGGGTTCGAGGCCGAGATGAAGCGTGAACGCGAATGGCTGTCCAAGGTGCGCGGCCTCTATCGCGCGCTGCCGGGTCGGCGGGCCACCCTTCGGGCCGATGCGATCCTTGCCGGCTCGCGCCAGACCTTGCGCGACATCCCGGCGCAGCACCACGCCCGGGTGATCTATCTGCCGGAAAATGCCATCGACCCCGCCCGGTTCAACGCCGTTGCCCAGCATGGCGGCCCGGGCCCGATGCGGGCGTGCTTCATCGGGCGGCTGGTGCCGCTCAAGGGCGTCGATATGCTGATCGCAGCGGCGGCTCCCTTGCTGCGTCAGGGCCGTCTGGTGCTCGAGATCATCGGCGACGGCGACATGATGGACCCGCTTCGGGCGCAGGCGGCAGAGTTTGGCGATGCGGTCCTGTTCCACGGCTGGAAAGCCCATGCGCAGGTGCAGGACATCGCCGCGCGTTGCCAGCTTCTGGCCTTTCCGTCGATCCGCGAATTTGGTGGCGGCGTGGTGCTCGAGGCGATGGCACTGGGCCTTGCGCCCATCGTGGTCGATTACGCCGGGCCTGCCGAGCTGGTGACCGATACGACCGGCTGGAAGGTGCCGATCACCGGGCGCGAAGGCGTGATCGCCGGGCTGTCTGAGCGGCTGGGCTGGTGCGTGGACCACCCCGAAGAGGTTGCAGCCAGGGGGCATGCCGCCCGCGCGCGGGTGCAGCTGCTGTTCACCTGGGACCGTAAGGCAGCCCAGATCGCCAGTGTTTACGACTGGGTGCTTCGTCCGGACATGCCGAAACCAGACCCTTTCGGGCAGGAGTAACGCGGCCCGGTTCCTTATTTTGGTCAAGTTTGATACATAGACAAAGGGCCACCTTTGCCTGCCGAGTGTTTCCCATATGTCCGATTCCCTGTTGCCGCCTGAGTTTTCCGATACCGACATTGCGATTGTCGGCATGGCCGCGCATCTGCCGGGGGCGGCAGATATTGAAACCTATTGGCGCAACCTGCGCGACGGGGTTGAATCGATCCGGGTGCTGGATGAGGCGGATTTGCTGGCGGCGGGGGAATCTGCGGCCCGGATGGCAAAGCCGAATTACGTGCCTGCAGCAGCGGTTCTGGATGGCTTTGAAACCTTCGACGCCGAATTCTTCGGCTTTTCGCCGAAAGAAGCCGCGATCCTTGACCCGCAACACCGTCAATTCCTCGAAGTGGCCTGGGAGGCGCTGGAAAACGCCGGTCACCCGCCTGAATCCTTCCCCGGCCCCATCGGCGTGTGGGCTGGCTGCGGCATGGGCTCGTATTTCTATTTCAACCTGTGCTCGCACCGCGATCTGGTGGACCAGACCGGCATGTTCCTGTTGCGCCATACCGGCAATGACAAGGATTTTCTGGCCACCCGCGTCAGTCATATCCTTGATCTGAAGGGCCCGAGCATCAACGTGCAGACCGCCTGCTCCACGTCATTGGTGGCGGTGCATTACGCGGCGCAAGCGCTGCTGAACGGCGAATGCGATATGGCGCTGGCGGGCGGTGTCACCATCGAGCTGCCCCACGCGCGCGGCTATCTCTATACCGAAGGCGAGATCCTGTCGCCCGACGGTCACTGCCACGCCTTCGATCACCGGGCGCAGGGCACGGTGTTCGGCTCCGGCGCGGGCTGCGTGGTGCTGCGCCGGGCCAAAGATGCGGTGCGCGATGGCGACCATATCTGGGCGATTATCAAAGGATCAGCGGTCAACAACGACGGCGCGGCCAAGGCGGGCTATCTGGCCCCGTCGGTCGACGGTCAGGCCCGCTGCATCGCCGAGGCGCAGGCGGTGGCAGGGGTGTCGGCTGACTCGGTGAGTTATGTCGAATGCCATGGCACCGGCACCTATCTGGGCGACCCGATCGAGGTGGCGGCGCTGACCGCCGCCTTCCGCGAAACCACCGATGCGGTAGGGTCGTGCCGGATCGGCTCGGTCAAGACCAACATCGGCCATCTGGACACGGCGGCGGGTGTCGCCAGCCTGATCAAGGTGGCGCTCGCCCTGCATCACCGCCAACTGCCGCCCTCGCTGGGGTACGAGTCCCCGAACCCGGCAATCGACTTTGACTCCTCGCCGTTCCGGCTCAATGACCGGCTGACGCCGTGGCAGGCCCCGGTGCTGCGGGCGGGCGTCAACTCGCTGGGCGTGGGCGGCACCAATGCCCATGCCGTGCTGGAGGCCGCCCCTGCGCGCGCGCCTTCGGGGGAAAGCGACTGGCCGTTCCAGCCGCTGGTGCTGTCCGCGCGCAGCAAAGCGGCGCTCGACAGCGCCAGTGCCCGGCTGGCGACGCATCTGCGCAGCCATCCCGAACAACCCCTCGCCGATGTCGCCTGGACCCTGAAACACGGCCGCCGCGCCTTTGACAAGCGCCGGGTGCTGGTGGCCGACAGCCACGCGGCGGCGGCTGACCTGCTGGACAGCAACGATCCGCGCCGCGTCTTCACCCATGACCATCTGGGCGATGACCCGGAGGTCATCTTCATGTTCCCCGGCGGCGGCGCGCAATATGCGGGAATGGCGCGCGATCTTTATGAAACCGAGCCGGTGTTTGCCGACTGGATGGACCGCGGCCTCGCGGTGCTGGAGCCAAAGCTGGATTACAATATCCGCGCGCTCTGGCTGCCCGCACCGGGGGCAGAACCCGCCGCATCCGAGGCGCTGAAAAAGCCGTCTGTCCAGCTGCCGCTGATCATGATCACCGAATACGCGCTGGCCAAACTGTTCGAGAGCTGGGGCGTCACCCCCACCGCTCTGGTCGGTCATTCGATGGGCGAAAACACCGCCGCCGCTCTGGCCGGAGTGATCAGCTTTGAAGACTGCATCGGCCTCGTCCACCTGCGCGGCACCCTGTTCGATACCATCGCCCCCGGAGGCATGCTCTCCATCCCACTGTCAGAAGACGCCTTGCGCGAAACTCTTCCGCACCTTGGCTTTTATCTTGGCAAAAATATCCCGGGGGTCCGGGGGCTGGCCCCCGGTCCGACGGCCCCGCTGGACATCGCCTCGATAAATGCGCCCGACCTTTGCGTTGTCTCCGGCCCCGACGCCACGCTTGTGGCGCTGGCAGAAAAACTGGCGGCTGAAGGCACAGAGACCCAGCGCATCGCCATCGACATCGCCGCCCATTCCGCGATGCTGGAGCCGATCCTCGCCCGCTTTGGCGAATACCTGCGCTCCATTCCGCTGAACCCGCCGACCCTGCCCATCATCTCCAACCGGACCGGCATTGAACTGACCCCACAACAGGCCACAGACCCCGACTATTGGGTGCAGCACCTGCGCGGCACGGTGAACTTCCGCGCCTGCATGGCGCATCTGATGGCGGAACCGGGGCGGGTTTACATGGAAATGGGGCCGGGTCGGGCGCTGTCGTCGCTGGCGCAGGCCAATGGTCTGGCCTCGGGCCAGGTCATCCCGGCCCTGCGCCATCCCGAGCAAAAAATGGCGGATGACGCCTGGCACATGGTCACGCTCGCCCGCCTCTGGGCTTGCGGCGTGGCGGTGGATTGGCAGCCGGTCTGGGGGATCGGCCCGCGTCAGCGGGTGCCGTTGCCGGGCTACGCGTTCCAGCGCAAACCCTATTTCATCGCGCCCGCCGAGGGGCAGACGGTGGAGGCCGAGGCGCTGCCGATGCGGATCGACGATCTGGCCGGCTGGGGCTGGCGCCCGCACTGGCGCTCCGTCGCGGCGGGCTTTGATCTGGACGATCTGGCCGAAACCACGCCGGAAACCTGGCTGATCTTCCTCGATGACACCGGCCTATGCGCCACCGTCGCCGACCGGCTCACGCAGGCCGGGCACCGCGTTGTGCGCGTCCGGGCGGGCGATGCCTTTGCCCGCGATGCGCAGGGCGATTACCGCCTGTCGCCAGAGCGCGGGCGCGAAGGCTATGACAGTCTGATCCGCGATCTGGTGGCACGAGGGCTGGCGCCCAGCCGGATCATCCACGGCTGGCTGGTGACCGGCAAGGAAACCTTCCGCCCCGGCTCCAGCTTCCTGCACCGCAACATCGAACAGGGCTTTTACGCCCTGCTCTTCCTCGGTCAGGCGCTGGCCGAAGAAAGCCTGCCGCGCCCCATGCGCATCACGGTGCTGACCACAGGGGCGGCGCAGGTCAAGGGCGAGGCGCTGGCCTATCCCGAGAAAGCCATGGTGCTTGGCCCGGCGCGGGTCATCCCGCGTGAGGTGCCGGGGGTGCTGGTGGGCACTCTGGATCTGGGGCCGGGCGACGCCACGGAAATGGTGCTGGAAGAAGTGCTGTCAGACCAGCCCGCGATTGCCGCCTGGCGCAAGGGGCGGCGGTATGAGTGCGGCGTCCGGCCCGTCCCCTTGCCCGAGGCTGGGCTCGATCTGCCGCAGGGCGCGCATGTGCTGATCACCGGCGGCTTTGGCGGCATCGGGCTGACCGTGGCCGAAGATCTGATCCGGCGGTTTGGTGTGAAGATCACCCTGATCGCGCGGCGGCCCTTGCCCGAACGCGGGCTGTGGCCCGCGCTGCTGGCCAAGGCCAGCCCCGGTGATCCGCTGGCGCGGCGCATTCTGGCGCTGCAACGGCTGGAAGCGCTGGGCGGCGAAGTGCTGGTGGCCCGCGCCGATGTGGCCAATGTGGTGGAGATGCAGGCGGCAAAGACGGCGGGTGAGACCCGCTTTGGTCCCGTGCATACCGTGATCCACGCGGCGGGCGTGGTCGATGACGGCCCGCTCATGGTCAAGACCCCGGCCGAAGTGGAAGAGGTCTTCGCCCCCAAACTGCACGGCACGCAGGTGCTGGAGCGGCTGTTCCCCGACGGCACGATTACGCTCTTGGTGCTGTTCTCTTCCACCTCCACCGTGACCGGACCTGCGGGGCAGATCGACTATGTGGCGGCGAATGAATACCTGAACGCCTATGCCAAGCATCGGGCGGGCGGGAAGACCAAGGTTGTCGCGCTGAACTGGGGCATCTGGCAAGGCGTCGGCATGGCCGCCGAGGCCCTCGCCGACCGCGCCGGTCGGGTCGAAGCGCCACGCCTGCCCGTCAACGCGCCGATGCTCGATGAGTCCGGGTTTGACCGCGATGGCAACCGGGTGTTCCACGCGACCTACGGGCTGGACCGTTGGGTGCTCGACGGCCACCGCACCAAGGACGGCACCGCGCTGATCCCCGGCACCGGCTATCTCGAGGTGATGGCCGAAGCATGGGCGGCGCAGGGCGAAGGCGACGGGTTTGAAATCCGCGATCTTACATTCTTCCGCGCCTTGGATGTGGCAGAGCCGCGCGCCGTTCGGGCACGGATGCTGCGCAGTGATGAGGGCTACGGGTTCGACCTGCACTCCGCCCTGACGACAAAGGGCCGCACCGGTTGGCTGCTGCACGCCTCTGCCCAGATGCTGCCCTTGACCGCAACGCCGCCGCGGGTCGACGTGGCGGCGATTGCGGCGCGGTTGCCAGAGCCAGAGGTCGGCGAGGGATTGGCCAGCCCGCAAGAGGCACATCTGGACTTTGGCCCGCGCTGGCGGGTGCTATCACAGCGCAGCATCGGCGCGGGCGAAGGGCTGGCGCATCTGGCCTTGCCAGAGCCGTTCAAGCGCGAGCCGGATCAGGGCTGGCGCATCCATCCGGCGTTGATGGATCTGGCGACCGGCTGGGCCATGGGGCTGATCGACGGCTACCAGCCGGGTCACCTCTGGGTGCCGGTGTCCTATGCCCGGGTGCGGGTCTATCGCCCGCTGCCAGCCAGCATTGTCAGCCATATGCGCAATGCCGGGGCCAATACGGCCGCGCGCGGCACGGCGATGTTTGACGTGACGCTGGCCACGCCAGAGGGCGAGGTCTGCATCGAGGTAGAGGGCTTTACCATTCATCGCCTTGAAGGGGGCCTGCGCCTGTCCCCGCCCGACCCGCGCAGTCTGGAATTTGACACGGTGCAGGACAAGCCAAAGTCGCCCGCCGAAGAACGCCTCCTGCATGCCTTCTCGCAAGGCATCCGCCCCGCCGAAGGGGCGATGGCCTTTGGCCGCGCGGTGGCGCTGGGCCAAAGCCAGATCATCGTCTCGTCGCTGGACCTGCCCGCGCTGATCCGTAGCGCGGCGGTGACTGAGGCGGCGCGCAGTGAAGGCACCAGCTTTGAGCGGCCCGATCTGGACAGCGATTATGTCGAACCGCGCAACGACATTGAACGCACCTTGGTGGGATTCTGGCAGGATCTGCTGGGGGTGGCAAAGGTCGGGGTCAATGACAGCTTCTTTGACCTTGGCGGCCACAGCCTGATCGCGGTGCGGCTGTTTGCAATGGTGAAAAAGGCTTATCGCGTCGATTTCCCGATCTCGGTGCTGTTCGAGGCCCCGACGATTGCGGCCTGCGCCGGCCTGATCGAAGACCAGATCGGCCCGCAGGACAGCGGCGAGCCCAAGCCGGAGGTGGCAAGGGTCGCGCCGCGCCGGTTCACCCATATCGTGCCGATGCACAAAGGCGAAGGGCGTGGGGAGGGCGGGGCAAAGACACCGTTCTTCCTTGTCGCAGGCATGTTCGGCAACGTGCTGAACCTGCGCCACCTGGCGCAGCTGTTGGGCGGCGACCGGCCTTTCTATGGCTTGCAGGCGCGCGGGCTGTATGGCGATGCGACGCCGCATTCCGATTTCGTGACGGCCGCCCGCGACTACATCGCCGAGATGCGGCAAGTGCAACCGCATGGTCCTTACCTTCTGGGCGGCTTCTCCGGCGGTGGTCTGATCGCCTGGGAAATCGCGCGGCAGCTGGAAGCGGCAGGCGAGGCGGTGCCGCTGGTGGTGCTGCTGGATACCCCGGTGCCCTTGCGCCCCACGCTGTCAAAGCGAGACAAGCTGATGATCCGGGTGGCGGAGCTGCGGGCCGAGGGCCCGGCGTTCCTTACCCGCTGGTGGCGCGAAAAACAGGCGTGGAAGCAGGCACAGGGCGCGGTGTCTGAGGATGACGGCGCCTTCCACAATCAGGCGATCGAGGCGGCGTTCCGCGCGGCCTTGCCTGTCTACGACATGGCCCCGCGTCAGGGGGCGGTGGTTCTGTTCCGCCCGCCGCTGGACAAACGCTGGCAGGTGACGGGTGGCCGCTGGGTCAGTGCGGCGCGGGAGTTTGTGCTGCATGACAATGACCTGAGCCAGTTCGCGCCCGCGCTGGAGGTGATCGAGGTCCCGGGGGATCATGACTCCATGGTGCTGGAGCCGAATGTGCGTGTGCTGTCGGCCCGGATGCGCGCGGTGATCGCGGCGGCCGAAGGGCCTGCCCCGGTGACGCGGCTGGCACAGGCGGCGGAATAGCCATGGCCACGGTACTGACGGTGATCCTGAACTGGCGGACGGCAGAGATGACCCTGCGCGCTGCCGAAGCGGCGCTGGTCGCGATGCAGGGCATCGACGGCGCGGTAGTGATCGTTGACAACGACTCGGGCGATGGCAGTTTCGACCAGATGTCGGCAGCGGTGGCCCAGCGGGGCTGGGACCATGGCCCGCACCGGGTGCGGGTGCTGCAATCGGGGCATAACGGCGGCTTTGGCGCGGGCAACAACTTTGGCATCCGCGCCGGTCTGCCGGGCGGCGCGCGGCCCGATTATGTGTATCTCCTGAACTCCGATGCCTTTCCCGCGCCGGATGCGATTGCCGCGCTGCTGGCGCATCTGGAGACGCATCCGCAAACCGGCTTTGCCGGCAGCTCTATTCACGGAACCGATGGTGCGCCGCATCACACCGCGTTCCGCTTTCCCACCATCGCGGGCGAGTTTGAACAGGCGGCGCGCTTTGGCCCGATCTCGCGCCTGCTGCGCGGGGCAATCGTGGCACCACCCTTGCCCACCGTTACCGGGCGGGTGGATTGGCTTGCCGGGGCCAGCCTGATGATGCGGCACTCGGTGCTGGAGCGGATTGGCCTCTTTGACGAGGTGTTCTTCCTCTATTTCGAGGAAACCGAACTGTGCCTGCGGGCGGCGCGGGCCGGGTTCCCCACCGATTACGTGGTGGAAAGCCGCGTCGCGCATATCGGCTCGGTATCGACCGGGATGAAGCGCTGGCAGCGGGTGCCGCGCTTCTGGCTGGAATCGCGGATGTATTATTACACCAAATCGCATGGCCGGGCCTATGCGCTGCTGGCAACGGCGGCGCATGTGACCGGGGGGCTGATCTGGCGCGCGCGGGCCTTGATCCAGCGCAAGGATGTGATCGACCCCAGGCATTACCTTTTTGACATGTCGGCCCATGCTCTGGCTTGGGCGTTTTCCGGGTTTCGGCCTGTGGCGGGAAAGTAAGGCCGCTGCGGCGGTAAGGAGAGTATGATGGTTCTGAGTGCGCTTTTGATCGGCAATGAAAGCCTGACGCAGGCTTGCGGTGCGGCGTGGCTGGCGCGCGGGCATCGGCTGGCAGCAGTGGTGACCCGCCAGCCCGAGGTGCGGGCCTGGGCCATGGCACAGGGGCTGCGGGTCGAAGCGCCGGGGCCGGGGCTGACAGAGCGGCTGGCGGGGCTGTCGTGTGACTGGCTGTTGTCGGTCGCCAACCTGTCGCTGGTGCCTGCGGGCGTGCGCGCGATGGCCGCGCGGGGTGCTGTGAACTTTCACGACGGGCCGCTGCCGCGCTATGCGGGTCTGAATGCGCCGGTCTGGGCCTTGCTCGGCGGTGAGGCGCAGCATGGCATCTCCTGGCATCTGATGACCGATGGCGTGGATGAGGGCGACACTCTGGAGCAGCGGTTGTTTGACGTGGCGCCGACCGACACCGCGCTGACCCTGAACACCCGCTGCTTTGAGGCTGGGGTAGAGAGTTTCCCGGCGGTGATGGCGCAGATGGAGTCGGGTCTGCGCCCTGTGGCGCAGGATCTTTCCCAGCGCCGGGTGTTTGCGCGCTCCGACCGGCCAGCAGCCTTTGGACGGCTGGATTTTTCTGCCCCCGCCGAAGCCGTCGCGCGCAGGGTGCGGGCGCTGGACCATGGCCGCTACTGGAACCCGCTGACCACGGCCAAGATTGCCGGATCGTTCGGCGTGCTGAATGTGGGCGCTGCCGATGTGGTGGAGGGGTCGGGTGCGCCGGGCCAAGTGCTGTCGTCGTCGCCAGAAGGGGTCATAGTAGCATGCGGGCAGGGCGCGGTGCGCCTGCACCGGCTGACCTGTCAAACGCGCGGGCTGGCGGTGTGCCCGTCAACGGTGCGCGATGTGGCAGCGCTGACCGATGCAGAGGCGCTGACGGCGGCCCTCACGGCACTGGTGCCGTTCGAGCCGGGGCTAAGGAAGCGGCTGGCGGCGATGTCCCCGGCAACGGTGACCGGCGCTGGCGATGGTCACGGCTGGCTACGGGTCGAGGTCGCGGGCGATGCGGCTACGCTGGCGGTGGCGATGGCGCGGGTGTCGGGGCAGGACGCGCCCGATGTGGCGCTGTCGGTGGCGCCGGGGCTGGCGGGCTACAGCAGCGACTGGGTGCCGGTGCGGATCGCGACCGATGGCACGGTGGCGGCGGCAAAAGCGGCGCTGCTGGCAGAACGCGCGTCCGGCTTTGCGCTGGATCTGATGACGCGCGATGCGGCGCTTGCCGATCTGGCGATGCCGCAGGTCGGCGTGTCGCTGCACGGCAAGCCGGTGCCGGGCACGGTGATCACGCTTTGTGACGGGGCACTGCATGCCGACCTGTCCCGGATCTCTGAACCCGAGGCGCTGGCGCTGGCAGAGCGCCTTTCCTATGTGGCCGGGGCCGCCACCGACACGGCGCAGGTCTCCGCCCTGCCGATGCTGTCGCCGCGCGAACGTCATGCTGTGCTGCATGACGTGAACCAGACGCTGGCCACACGCGCATCATACTGTGTGCATCAGGCGTTTGAGGCGCAGGTTCAGCGCACACCAGACGCCCCGGCGATCAGTTTTGAGTCGGTGGAGCTGACCTATGCCGCCCTGAACGCCCGGGCGAACCGGGTGGCGCATGTGCTGCGCGGGCTGGGGGTGGGGCCGGGGGTTCTGGTCGGCCTGCACATCCGCCGCTCGCTCGACATGCTGGTGGGGGCTCTGGCGATTCAAAAGGCGGGCGGGGCCTACGTTCCGATGGACCCGGCCTATCCTGTTGAACGCACAGCGCTTTTTATTGAAGATTCCGCCTGCCCGGTGATTGTGACCACCAGCGATCTGGCGGACAATCTGCCGAAACAAGTGGCGGCGCTGTGTCTTGACACCGATGGGCGTATTCCGGGCGCACCAGATACAAACCCCATTTCTGGTGTGACGCCGGGTGATCTGGCCTATATGATCTATACCTCTGGCTCGACCGGGCGGCCCAAGGGCGTGATGGTGGAACATCGCAACGTCGCCAACTTCTTCACCGGGATGGATCAGCGCATCGGCACCGATCCGGGGGTCTGGCTGGCCGTCACCTCGCTGTCGTTCGACATTTCGGTGCTGGAGCTGTTCTGGACGCTGGCGCGCGGGTTCAAGGTGGTGATCTCGTCCGATGACAACCGCGCACTGGTGTCGTCGGGTCGGATCAGATCTGAAAAAAGTATAGACTTTTCATTGTATTACTGGGGCAATGACGATGGCGTCGGCCCAAAGAAATATGAGCTGCTGCTCGAAGGCGCAAAGTTCGCCGACACCCATGGCTTCGTCGCGGTCTGGACGCCCGAGCGACATTTCCATGCCTTCGGCGGCCCCTATCCGAACCCGTCGGTGACAGGCGCGGCGGTGGCGGCGGTCACCAAGAACATCGGTGTGCGGGCCGGGTCTTGCGTGGTGCCCCTGCACCACCCGGCGCGGATTGCCGAGGAATGGGCGGTGATCGACAACCTGACCAACGGGCGGGCGGGCATGGCTATTGCCTCTGGCTGGCAGCCGGACGATTTTGTGCTGCGACCGGAAAATACGCCGCCAAACAACAAGTTAGCCATGTACGCGGCGGCAGATCAGGTCCGCCGTCTGTGGCGCGGCGAAGGCGTGGAGTTCCCCAAGGCTGACGGCTCGATGTTCACCGTGGTGACCCAGCCGCGCCCGGTGTCGGCCGAATTGCCGCTCTGGGTGACGACGGCGGGCAACCCCGACACCTGGCGCGAGGCGGGCGAGATGGGGGTCAATGTGCTGACCCACCTGTTGGGCCAGTCGGTGGACGAGGTGGCGGGCAAGATCCAGCTCTACCGCGAAGCGCGCGCCAAAGCGGGCCACGACCCCGAGGCGGGCGTGGTGACCTTGATGCTGCATTCCTATGTCGGGCGCGACCGGGCGCAGGTGCGGCGGGTGGCGGAAGGGCCGATGAAGGCCTATCTCGCGGCGGCGGTGGGGCTGGTGAAGCAATACGCCTGGGCCTTCCCGGCGTTCAAGAAGCCGCAGGGTGTGACCAACCCGATGGACATCGACCTGCGCAGTCTAAGTGCCGAGGAAAACGAGGCAATTCTGGATTTCGCCTTCCAGCGCTACTTTGAGGATTCGGGCCTGTTCGGCACGGTTGAGGATGCCTTGATGCGGGTGGAACAGCTGAAACGGATCGGCGTGGGTGAGGTTGCCTGTCTGATCGACTACGGCATCGCGCCCGAGCAGGTGATGGAGGGCCTCTATCCGCTGGCCGAAGTGGTGCGGCGCGCAAACGCCGGGGGGGGCGTAGAGTCGGATGATTATTCCATCGCGGCACAGCTGATCCGGCACCGCGTCACGCATCTGCAATGCACGCCATCCATGGCGCGGATGATTGCGATGAATGACGACTCGCGCGCCGCTCTGGCCGGGGTGAAAACCGTGATGGTCGGTGGTGAGGCGCTGCCGGGGGCCTTGGTGCAGGATCTGCGGGCGGCGTCATCGGCGCGGATTCTGAACATGTACGGGCCTACGGAAACCACGATCTGGTCTTCGGTCGAGGAGGTTGCCACTACAGAAGGTGTGTCGAACATCGGCACGCCACTGGCAAATCAGCAAATGTATGTGCTGGATGACGCGCAGCAGCCGGTGCCGGTGGGCACGCCGGGAGAGCTGTGGATCGGCGGCGATGGCGTCACGCGCGGCTATTGGCAGCGCGATGATCTGACGGCAGAGCGGTTTGTGGCGGACCCGTTCGTGACGGCAGACCGCGCCTGCCCCTGGGGCGCGCGGATGTACCGGACCGGCGATCTGGTGCGCCGGCGCGCCGATGGCAAGATTGATTTCCTTGGCCGCACCGACCATCAGGTCAAGCTGCGCGGCTACCGGATCGAGTTGGGCGAGATCGAAGCGGTGCTGGAGGCGCAACCGGGCGTGCGGCAAGCCGTGGTGATGGCGCGTGAAGACAGCCCCGGTGATGTGCGTCTGGTGGGCTATGTCACTGGCACGGCTGAGGAAACTTCGCTGCGCACGGCGCTGGCGACAGTGTTGCCAGAGCATATGGTGCCGGCGCATATCGTGACGCTGGAGACTTTCCCGCTGACCCCCAACCGCAAGGTGGACCGCAAGGCGCTGCCAGTGCCGGGGGTGCGGGTGGCCGAGGCGACTGCCTTTGTTGCGCTGACCTCGGACGTGGAAGCGCAGATTGCGGCGGTCTGGGCGCGGGTACTGGGTGTGCCAAAGGTGGGGGCCAAGGACAACTTCTTTGCGCTGGGCGGGCACAGCTTGCTGGCGGTGCAGGCGCATCGGGAAATCAGGGAAGCGCTGGGGGCCACGAAGCTGTCGATCACCGACATCTTCCGCTTTCCCACGCTCTCGGCCTTGGCGGCGCATCTGGATGACGGGCCGAAGCCTGCCGCCGTAGTGGCCAAGCCTGCCACATTGGCGACGCAAGCCGATGCGCGCGCTGATGCCATGGCGCGCAGGCGGGCGATGCGGGCAGGCCGGACGGGCGTGGATGCCTGACGCGGGCCTGCTGGCGGCGTTGCGCGGCATCGCGCCAGATGGCGCGGGCCTGGGCTGGGCCGACCCTTGTGCCGTGTATCCGCTGAGGCCGGGCGAGGCTTTGCCGGGGGCAGTGCCCGCGCGGCTGCGGGAGTTCGCGGCAGGGCGTTTTGCGGCGCGGATGGCGATGGGCAATCAAGCGCAGGCAATCCCGCAAGGGGCAGATCGTGCCCCGGTCTGGCCTGGGGGGCTGGTCGGGTCTATCAGCCATACCCGGGCGGCCTGTCTGGCTGTGGTGATGTCCGCTGCCAGATGCCGGGGGATCGGGGTTGATCTGGAAGCCGATACCCCGCTGGAGCCCGAGCTGTGGGAGGCGATCCTGCGGCCAGAAGAACGCATAGGGATGACCGGGGCGCAGGCTAAATCGGTGTTTTGCGCCAAAGAGGCTGCGTACAAGGCGCAATACGCGATCAGCCGCACCCTCTATGGCTTTGACGCGATGCGGGTCCAGATGCAGGGCGACCGCTTTGCAGCGGTGTTTGTGCAACCAGTGCCGCCCTTTGCCAGCGGTGACCAGATTGCAGGGCGGATTGTCCGGGCGGCGGGCCATGTGCTGGCCTTGGCGCAGATCTGATGCTGCGACGCGGCGACGAATTGTCGCGACAGGTGAGGGATTTGCGCTATCCTGCCCAAAAACGCACGCCCGGAGGAGGGGATGCGTGTTTGGGAGGACGCAATGAACAAACTTGTCGCTTTGATCTGCGTGGTCAGCTGGTCGGGCTTCTGGGCCTTTGGCTATCTGGCGCTGTCGGCAGACATTCACGATCAGAGCCAGATTCTGGTGGCCAGTCTGCTGGCGGCCCTTGGGTTTGTGAGCGGGGTTTTTGCCTATATCAGGCTGGCCCGTGACAAGCCGGAGAGCTACACCCGCGTCCGGCACGGCTAAACCGGGGCGAAACGCCGCTTTGCTCTTGTTCGGGGGCATGGTCCGACTTACCTCTGGACCATGAAGCACCTCATCCCCTTTTTGCCAAAACATCCCGTAGTGCCTGTCATCCGCCTGCAAGGCGCGATTGGCACCGGGGCACGCAGCCTGTCGGATCAGACGCTGGCCCCGTTGTTCGAGCGGGCGTTTTCCCGTGGCAAACCGGCGGCGGTGGCTTTGGTCATCAACTCCCCCGGTGGGTCGGCGGTGCAATCGTCGCTGATCGCTTCGCGCATCCGGCGGTTGTCGGACGAGAAAAAGGTGCCGGTGCACTGCTTTGTCGAAGATGTCGCCGCATCGGGTGGCTATTGGCTGGCAACGGCGGCCGATCAGATCTGGGTGGACCCATCGTCGCTGGTGGGGTCTATCGGCGTGATCTACGCCAGCTTTGGCTTTCACGAGCTGATGCAGAAAAACGGGGTGGAACGCAGGGTGCACACAGCGGGCCGCTCGAAATCTTTTGCCGATCCGTTCAAACCGGAACGGCCGGAAGATGTGGAGCGCATCAACAAGATGCTGGCCCCGTTGCACCAGAATTTCATCGCACAGGTCAAGGCGCGGCGCGGGACGCGGCTGAAGCTGGATGCCGATCTGTTCAACGCCGATATCTGGGTGGGGCGTGCGAGCGTGGAAAACGGGCTGACCGACGGCGTTGGCCATCTGGTGCCCAAGATGAAAGAGCTGTTCGGCGACAAGGTGCGGCTGGTGCCCTACGGCATCCGCCGGAGCCTGTTTCAGCGCTTTGGTCTGACGATGAGCGACACGCTGATGGCATCGGTCGAGGAGCGCGCGCTTTGGGCGCGCTACGGGCTGTAGATGCTGTTCAAGATCATCCTGATTTTCCTTCTGGCCATGGTGCTGGTGGGAATGGTGGGCAAACTGGTGTTTCCGTCGGCGATTGACCGGATGAAGAACAAGGCGCTGGGCCGGGGGCCTGTGTGCCGGAGTTGCGGGCGCTATATCATCGGCAAAAGCTGTGATTGCGGGAAAAAGGGCTGAGACATGGCGGCATTGGTGACCGGGGCAGGCAAGCGGCTTGGCCGCGCGATGGCGCTGTATCTGGCCGGGCGTGGGCATGATGTGGCGGTGCATTACGCGTCATCGGCGGAAGAGGCGGCCGCCGTGGTGGCCGAGATCGAAGCACTGGGCCGGCGCGCTGTGGCGGTGCAGGCCGATCTGCTGGACGAGGCGCAGGTCGAGACGGTGGTGACCCGCGCGGCGGCGGCTTTGGGGCCGCTGACGGTGCTGGTCAACAATGCCTCGATCTTTGAATATGACACGGTGCAGAGCGGCACGCGCACCAGTTGGGACCGCGCCATCGAGAGCAACCTGCGCGCGCCGTTGGTGCTGATGCAGGGCTTCGCGGCGCAATGCCCGCAAGCGGTGCCGGATGAAAACGGCGAGCCGGTGGCGCAGGGGCTGGTCGTGAACATGATCGACCAGCGGGTGCTGAAACTGACGCCGGAGTTTGCCAGCTATACCATTGCCAAGATGGGCCTTTGGGCGCTGACCCGGACGGCGGCGCAGGGGCTGGCCCCGCATGTGCGGGTCAACGGCATCGGGCCTGGACCGACGCTGCAGGGCGCGCGGCAGTCGGATCAGCACTTTGCCCGGCAGCGGGCGGCGACCATTCTGGGCCGCGGCGCGCACCCGTCGGATGTGACGGCGGCGCTGGGATTTTTCCTCGATTCCCCCGGTGTGACCGGCCAGATGATCGCGGTAGATGGCGGGCAGCATCTGGGCTGGAAAACCCCCGATGTGCTGGGTGTCGAGTGACACTGACGCGTATGCACCGGCAAGTTGTCCACTTTTCGCAAAGCATTCACACATGCGTTACACAAGCCCCTGATTTTGCATGGAATTACGAGACTGACAAAAATATACCATTTGATTTCAACATCTTATGTTTATGCCTAAAAAATAGGCATCTTAACGAAATGGGCGAAAAACAAGGGAAATCCGGCTCCCGGGAAAGTTTGTCCGCAGGTTTATCCACAGAAACGGTGGACTTCTTAACGCTTGCCCCCCGGGCCATATCATTGCAGCGGTAGGGCAGAATCGATGACTCAGATCGACGAACTTTCAGGGGGGGCGCGGTGACCGACGACAGCACAGAAACCGGGGCCGGACCGACCGGGCAGGCGGTGATTCAGGCCTATCTGAAGACGCTGGACGCCTCGCCCGGCGTCTACCGGATGCTGAACACCAAGGGCGAAGTGCTGTACGTCGGCAAGGCGCGCAACCTCAAGGCGCGGGTGTCGAATTATGCGCGCGGGGCCGGGCATTCGGCACGGATCGCGCGGATGATTTTCGAAACCGCCAGCATGATGTTCCTGACCACCCGCACCGAGGTGGAGGCGCTGCTCTTGGAGCAGAACCTGATCAAGCAGCTGAAGCCGCGCTACAACGTGCTGATGCGGGACGACAAGAGTTTTCCCAATATCCTGATCTCGAAGACTCACGCCTATCCGCAATTGAAAAAGCACCGGGGGAAAAAGACCGAAAAGGGTGCCTATTTTGGCCCCTTTGCCTCTGCCGGCGCAGTGAACCGGACGCTGAACCAGTTGCAGAAGGTGTTCTTGCTGCGCAACTGCACCGATGCGATGTTTGAATCCCGCACCCGTCCCTGTCTACAGTATCAGATCAAGCGATGCTCTGCGCCCTGTGTCGGCAAGGTCAGTGCCGAGGGGTATGCCCAGCTGGTCGCCGATGCAGAGCGGTTTTTGCAGGGCAAAACGACGACGGTGCAGGCCAATCTGGCAGGCGAGATGGCGAAAGCGTCGGAGGAGATGGAGTTTGAGCGGGCGGCGGCGCTGCGTGACCGCATCCGCGCGCTGACGCAAGTGCAGCAGACCCAGGGCATCAATCCGCGTGGCGTGACCGAGGCGGACATCGTGGCGCTGCATCTGGAGGGCGGGCAGGCCTGTGTGCAGGTGTTCTTCATCCGCGCCAACCAGTCGTGGGGGAACCGCGATTTCTATCCGCGCACCGGCGCGGGGGCCGAGGAGGCGGAGATTCTGACCGCGTTTCTGACGCAGTTCTATGATGACAAAGAACCTCCCCGGCTGATCCTGCTGTCTCATGCGGTCGAGGATGAGGATCTGGTGGTGCAGGCGCTGTCAGATCGCGCCGGGCGCAAGGTTGAGCTGGCGGTGCCGCTGCGGGGCGAAAAGGCGGAACTGGTGGAAAATGCCACCCGCAATGCCCGCGAAAGCCTTGCGCGCAAGATGGCGGAAAGCAGCACTCAGAACAAACTGCTGGCCGGACTGGCCGAGGCGTTCGATCTGGACGCCCCGCCGCAGCGGATCGAGATTTATGACAACGCGCATATCCAAGGGTCTGATGCGGTCGGCGGCATGGTGGTGGCCGGGCCGGAGGGGTTTGTGAAATCGCAGTACCGCAAATTCAACATCAAATCGGCGGCGGGGGCCAATTCCGACGACTTCGGCATGATGAAAGAGGTGCTGACCCGGCGGTTCGAGCGGTTGATCAAGGAAGACCCGGAGCGGAAATCGGATATGTGGCCCGACCTGTTGCTGATTGACGGCGGGGCGGGGCAGATTTCTGCGGTGGGGTCTATTCTGGCCGAGCTGGGAGTCGAAGATGTGCCCTTTGTCGGTGTGGCCAAGGGGATTGACCGCGATCAGGGCAAGGAAGAGTTCTACCGCATGGGCGAGCGGCCCTTTGCCCTGCAACGCAATGACCCGGTTCTGTATTTCGTGCAGCGCCTGCGCGATGAGGCGCACCGCTGGGCCAATGGCGCCCATGTGGCCAAGCGCGCCAAGCAGGTCGGCGTGACGCCGCTGGATGACATTCCAGGCGTGGGGGCCACGCGCAAACGGGCGCTCCTGGCGCATTTCGGCAGCGCAAAGGCGGTGTCGCGCGCGGGTCTGTCGGATCTGACGGCGGTGGACGGCATTTCCGAAGCGATGGCGCAGGTGATCTACGACTATTTCAACGTGCGCGGCTAAGCGGTTCGCACTGCCAGTCGGCGGCAAATTCGCAGGTGTTGCAATTGGCGAACTGCGCCAGCCGGTCCAGCTCGCGGGCGAGTTTGGCATGGCGGGCCTTGGTGTGGCGGATGCCCGGTTCGGGCCAGAAGGCGCGGACGCGCAGGGTGGCACAGCTCCGGTCCGCTTTGGTGTCGATGCGGCCGATCAGTTGGGTGCCCTCCAGCACGGGAAACACGTAATAGCCGTATTGACGCTTTGCCTCGGGCACGAAAACCTCGATCCGGTAGTGAAAGCCGAACAGGCGTTCAATCCGGGCGCGGTCGCGCAGCGCGGGGTCAAACGGCGACAGGATGCGAAGCCCGGTGGGGGCGTCGGGCAGGGCCTGCACACGCGCGGCCAGATCGGGGCGGGCGACGGCGGCGCGCAGGTTGCCGTCGGCCTGTTCCACGGTGATGCGGATCAGCCGACCGGCGAGGAGCTGCTCCCGCGCCCAATCCTGCACCGCCGGCTTGTCGACGGCATGCCAATAGCGGGCGATTTCCGTCTCGTCGGCAAAACCGAGGTTGGCAAGCGCGGTGCTGCAGGCCCAGTCGCGGTGCTGTTCGGGCGAAGTTTCGGCGCGGTAGAGCTCGGCGGGGATGACGTTTTCGGTCAGGTCATAGACCTTACGGAAGGCATCGCGCCGGGTGACGGATATCTGCCCGGTCCGCCAGAGCCATTCCAGCGCGGTTTTTGACGGGTGCCAGTCCCACCAGCCGCCCTTGCCGCGCGCCTCGCCCTCACCCACATCGGCGCTGCTGACCGGGCCGTGCGCAGCAATGCGGTTCAGGATCGTGTCGAACTGCGCCTCATACCCGTCGCGGAACCAGCGCTGCCAGTTGGCATGCAGGCGGGTGGCATCGCGGGCAAAGCGGTGTTTCCACTGCGGGAACAGGGCCGTGGGGACGATCGAAGCGTCATGCGTCCAGTGTTCGAACAGCGCGCGCTTTTGCTCCAGCAGCGGTTTCAGCGCCGGGGGGCGATAGCCGTGGCGGCGCGCCCAGAGGATCATGTGATGCGCGCGTTCCACCGTGGTGATGCTGTCGACCTGCACAAAGCCGATGCGGTCGATCAACGCGGACAGCGGCTCGCCCTTGGCCGGGCCATGGCGCGGCTCGGTCAGGGCGTGGTGGTGCAGGAACAGGTGTCGGGCGGTGGCGTTGGGCAGGTGCATGGCGACAGTGGGACCGCGCCATGCCGGAAAGGTCAAGAGCTTTGGACAGGCTCAGGCCGTCTGTGCTGCCCGGACCTGACGCGCCTCGCGGAAGGTGATCAGCCGTCGTCCCGCCTCATCCCACAGGTGCAGACGGGCGCAGGACAGGCTTTCGCGCAGGGTCAGCACCTGTGCTTCCGCCAGCGCGGGATAGTCGCGCAGGATTTCGGACAGGCGGTAGAATGGGATGCGGCTGTACAGGTGATGCACATGGTGGATGCCGATATTCGCGGTCATCCATCGCAAAGGCTGCGGCAGTTTGTAATGCGAGCTGCCCAGAAGCGCCGCATCATGCATTTGCCAGTCAGTCTCTTGATCCCAATAGGTGTCTTCGAATTGGTGCTGCACAAAGAACAGCCAGACGCCGATGGTGGCGGCAGAGACGACTGTGGGCAGGAAGATCAGCACCGGCACTTGCCAGCCGCCCAGCAGGAACAGGCCGGTCAGCAGCGCCGCGAGCACCAGATTGGTGCCCATGGCCGACAGCCAGTAGCGCCAGCCCGCCGTCATCAGACCCAGCGGCAGACGGTATTCCAGAACGAACAGATAGGCCGGACCAATGCCGAACATCACGATCGGGTGGCGATAGGCGCGATACATCAGCCGACCAAGCCAGCTGCGCTGATGATACTCCTCCACCGTGAGGGTCATCACATCGCCGATGCCGCGCCGGTCGAGGTTGCCTGCGTGGGCATGGTGGATCGAATGCGTGCGTTTCCACACGGTATAGGGGGTCAGCGTCAGTACGCCGATGGCGCGACCGACCCAGTCATTCACATCGCGGTTGGCAAAAAACGACTGATGACCGCAATCGTGCTGGATCAGGAACAACCGCACCAGCCAGAACCCGTTGAGCACGGCAATCGCCAGCGCCAGCCAGGGGCTGACCGACAGCGCCACCCAGGCCAGCGCCCAGAAGGCGAGAAAGCCCGCCATGGTCACGGCCAGTTCAAACAGCGAGCGTGGGGTCGAAGGGTCACGGTATTTGGCCAGCAAGGGCACCCATTTTCTGGCGCTTGCCTCCTGGGCTTGCGCCAGATCGTTCTGCATCATCGTCATTCAGGGGCCTTTGCGGCTTTTCGCTTTGCTGTTCCGGTGAGTGTGGACCGCAAAACAGCGGTCCCAGACTGGTATGTCGGGTAACATAAATTAGCTACAGAAAATTGAACAAGACAACGGACGCGGCAAAATGCCCGACCCGCGTTATCCATGCGCAAGGCCCGCCTCGGCCGCGATGGCGCGTGACGATTTGCGGGCACGTTCGGTCGCCGATTTCAGCTGGCCACAGGCGGCCATGATATCTTCGCCGCGCGGGGTGCGGATCGGGCTGGCGTAGCCGGCCTGATAGATGATGTCGGCAAAAGCGTGGATGCGGTTGCCGCTGGAGCGTTTGTAAGGCGCGCCGGGCCATTCGTTGAACGGGATCAGGTTGACCTTGGCCGGAATGCCGCGCAGCAGCTCGACCAGACGATGCGCGTCTTCCTTGGTGTCGTTCACCCCATCCAGCATCACATATTCAAACGTGATCCGTTCGGAATTCGACAGACCCGGATAGGCGCGCAAGGCATCCAGCAAGGTGGCGATGTTCCAGCGCTTGTTGATCGGCACCAGTTGGTCGCGCACCTCATCAGTGGTGGCATGGAACGACACCGCCAGCAGGCAGCCGATTTCGGTCGCAGTGCGGGCGATTTCCGGCACCACGCCGCTGGTCGACAGGGTGATGCGGCGACGGCCAAGGGCAATGCCCTCGTTGTCCATCACCACTTTCATCGCGTCGCGGACGTTTTCAAAATTATACAGCGGCTCGCCCATGCCCATCAGGACGATGTTGCTGATCCGACGGGTCTCATCCTTTGGCGCGCCCTGCACCGGCCATTCGCCCAGATCGTCACGGGCCAGCATGACCTGCCCCACGATCTCACCCGCTGTCAGGTTGCGCACCAGTTTTTGCGTGCCGGTATGGCAGAACGAACAGGTGAGCGTGCAGCCGACCTGAGACGAGATGCACAGCGTGCCACGGTCGGTTTCGGGGATATACACCACCTCAACCTCATGCCCGCCGGCGATGCGCACCAGATACTTGCGGGTGCCGTCTTCGGAAATCTGGCGGGTCACCACCTGCGGCAGCTCGATCACGAAGTGATCGGCCAGCAGGGTGCGGTAATCCTTGGCCAGATTGGTCATCTGAGCAAAGTCGCGCACGCCCCAGTGATAGACCCATTGCCAGATCTGCCCCAGCCGCATCTTGGCCTGCTTTTCCGGGGTGCCAGCGGCGATCAGCGCCTCGCGCAACTGGTCGCGGGTCAGGCCCACCATATTGGTCAGCCCCCCTTCGGCCAGCTTGCGCGGCAGGGTCAGCACATCCTGAGTGATCGGGGCGGTCGGGGTCATCGGCGTATCCATTGGCGGGGTAAGGCACTCATATAGGGGATTCGGTGCCAAAACGGAACCGGGCAAACGAAACCGTGCGAATCAAAGCATCGCAGCACAGCAGCGGGAAACGCAAAACGCCCCGGAGGGTCCGGGGCGCCGTGTCGTGCCTGTGCCGCCCGCTTATTTGCAGCGGGTTTCAGCCTCTTGCATGGCGGCGGTAAAGCCACGCAGGCTGAACGTATCCTTGGTCTGGGTGCCCCGGCCCGAGGCTGCGGTCAGCACGGCTGTTGAGCCCCGTTTCATCGCGGTCAGTAGTGCGCTGTCCGCTTCGGCACTTGCCGGCCAGGCCCATTCGCCATCGGCAAACAGATCGTAGCTTTGACCGTCAATCTCGACCTTGACGGTCGATCCGGTGGCAAAGGGGTAGCCGCCGGTAAACGACACCTCGCCCCGCGCGCCTGCGCCGGGCCGGAAAGTGACGAACAGCAGGATATCGCCCCGACGCACCGAAACCGGCTGGCCGTCACGGCTGTTCACGGTTTCCTTTGGGCTGGACACGCCCCAGCATTCCTTTGGGCTTTCTTCGGTGAAGACGCTCCAATCCGTCTTGGTCGCGACGCGGTTGGTGGATTCCTGTGCAGTGGCGGACGATGCGGCCAAGGCCATGGCAACGCCAAGTGCGGTGCGCACGAAGATGGATGTCATAATATTACAGCCTCCAAGCTGTCCTTTGCCTCCCCCCGTTTGCCGCCGTCTTTGCATACGGCTTTTCTGTGGCATGGGGGCGTTCAACCCGATATCCCATCCAATACGCAAAAAGACCAATCCGCGAAAGCCCCATGGGCAACAAATCGCGCATCTGTGACGGGAGAACAGGATGTCGAAGGCGCAGCCGATGGTAGAGTTGTGGCGCGGCGACCGGCTGGAAAGCTGGCACGCGGGCCATGCCGTGATCTGGGGCGAGGGCGGTGCGGTGGAAAGCTGGGGCGATGCGGGCACGATCATTTACCCGCGTTCGTCGTGCAAGATGATCCAGGCGCTGCCTCTGGTGGAAAGCGGGGCGGCGGATGCGGCGGGCCTGACCGACCGGCAACTGGCGCTGTCCTGCGCCAGCCATCAGGGTGCTGCGCTGCATGTCGAAGCGACCGGGCGCTGGCTGGAGGGTCTGGGTCTGGGCGAGGCTGATCTGCGCTGCGGATCGCACGAACCCTATGACCGGGACGAGCGCAACCGGCTGATCCGGGCGGGCGATGCGCCGTGCCAGCTGCACAACAATTGCTCGGGCAAGCATTGCGGCTTTCTGACCGCGACACAGCACATGAAGGCCGGGCCGGAGTATGTGGAGGTCGATCACCCGCTGCAACGCGCCATCCGGCAGGCGACGGAAGAGGTGACCGGCGAGACGGTGGCGGGCTATGGCATCGACGGCTGTTCGGCACCGAATTTCGCAATGTCGCTGGCCGGGCTGGCGCGCGCAATGCAAAGCTTTGCCGCCGCGCGCGACACCGGCGACGGGCGGCAGCGGGCCATGGCACGGCTGCGCGACGCGATGGCGACGCACCCGGAGATGGTGGCGGGCGAGGGCCGGGCCTGCACCGAGCTGATGCGCGCCATGGGCGGGCGGGTGGCGATCAAGACCGGGGCCGAGGCGGTGTTTGTGGCGATGCTGCCCGCGCAAAAGCTGGGGATCGCGCTGAAAATCGCCGATGGCGGCACCCGCGCTGCCGAGGCTGCGGTGGTGGCGCTTCTGGTGCGACTGGGTGTGCTGGAGCCTTCGCATCCGATGGCGCAAAAGCGCCTGCCGGGGGTGCAGCGCAACTGGCGCGGGATCGAGACCGGGGGATTGCGGCTGGCAGACGGGTTTATCTGACGAGCGGTCGCAACAAAAAAAAAGCCCCCGTCGTGATGACGGGGGCCCTCTGTCGCTGCGTGTTGGTCCGGAGGCCGGGCATCTGGGCGGGGGCAGTCAACACCCGATCCCCGGACCTTACTCACACATCGTAGGATCTGTATCGCCGGTCGGTGTGGCGGCATTCAGGTGAGGGCGCGGCACTTGCGGGGTGATTTCACGGTGGAATTGTGGCGGCGCAAGCGGGCTTGATTTACCGCCGCCGGGCGGTAAGCTGGCGGCATGACGGTTCAACCCCCGAGCCACTACCCCTTTACCACATCCCTGCCCGAGCAGGTCTGTTTCGACCGGCATGAGCTGTCGGCGATTCTGGGCCTCTATGGCCGGATGGTCGCGCTGGGGGAGTGGCGGGATTACGGCATTTCCACGTTGCGCGATTTTGCGGTGTTCGAGATTTACCGCCGGACGGCGGAAAACCCGCTGTACCGGATCGAAAAGCGCCCCAAGCTGCGCGGCAAGCAGGGGATCTATGCGGTGGTCGGGATGGATGGCCAGATCCTGCGGCGCGGCGGTGATCTGGCGCAGGTGCTGCGGGTGCTGGAACGCAAGCTGATCCGGCCGATTGACTAGGAGCCGCTCCCTCCTGACGGGCGTTGCCGCTGGCGGGGGGCGCGGAAGAACGACCGTCAGGGAGTGATGACGCGCCTGCGGGCAATCACCGGGCCGCCGTCTTGTGCCAGAATGCGGGCGATGGCGGTGGCGATCGGCTCGAACGCCACGCTCATCGTATGGCCATTGGCATGCAGGATGCGCCGCTTGTCAGCGACCCAGGCCACATGGCCCTTCCAGAACAACAGATCACCGCGTTGCAAGGGTGTGGAATCGCTCAGCGCCTGACCCAATGCCTTTTGCTGGTCACTGTCGCCGGGGCAGGGCAGGCCGCAGGCCAGCATCGCCGCCTGCACCAGCCCCGAACAATCCAGGCCCGCCGCCGAATTGCCGCCCCAAAGATACGGCGCGCCGACAAAGCCTTCGGCGACGCGGACCGGATCAGTCGGGCGGTCCTCCAGCCCATTCAGGTGTGCCAGTGGCACAAACCCCTGCGCGGTTTCGGCAAAGCTGCCCTGTGTGGCCGTGACCGCCAACCGTGCCCCAAAGGGCAGGGCGGCACTCTGGGGCGCCTGCACCTTTGGCGCGGAATACAGATGGCTGGACCGGGCGCTGACCCAATGGGTCGGCGTGATCGCCGGGCCGATGGCACCGGCGTCCAGCCAGCCGCAATAGCCATCCTTGGCCGCCTGCACAAAGGCCTGACCGTCGCGCAGGTCGATCACCGTGACCGCATCGCCCAAGAGCAATTGCCGGTCGCGCGCGCCGTGCGGATGCGCCAGCAGATCGGCCAGCGGTCGGGTGACAGTGGCGGGTTCGCCATCGGTAAACGTCGCCTCGACCCGCCCGCGCAAGCTGGACAGGGCGATGCGGCCGGAAAACGGGGTGCTGCGTCGGTCCATCACAGCGGAGCCCTCAAAGACCCAGCATTTCGGGCAGTGCATATAGCAGCGCCCGCGCGCCTTGACCCGCGCCACCCTTTGGCCGGGCGGGCAGATCGGCGGGGATATGGCCGTAGATGTCGAAATGCGCATAGCGTGGTGTGGCCACAAAGCGGCGCAGGAACAGCGCGGCGGTGATCGACCCGGCAAACCCACCCGACGGCGCATTGTCCAGATCGGCGATGCCGGGTTCGATCATCGGTTCATACGCGTCCCAGAACGGCAGACGCCAGACCGGATCAAACCCCGTCGCCGCCCCGGCGGCAATGGCGGTGGCCATGTCAGGATCATCGGTGAAATAGGGCGCAAGGTCCGGCCCCACCGCCACGCGGGCAGAACCGGTCAGCGTGGCCATCGAAATGATCGTGGCATCGGCATCTTCGCTGGCATAGGCGAGGGCATCCGCCAGGATCAACCGGCCCTCGGCATCGGTGTTGTTCACCTCCACCGTCAGCCCCTTGCGGCTGGTCAGGATGTCACGCGGGCGCATCGACGCGCCAGAGACGCTGTTTTCCACCGCAGGCACCAGCACCCGCAGCCGCAGCGGCAAGCCCAGCCGCATGATCATCAGCGCAAGGCCCATGACCGTGGCCGCGCCGCCCATGTCCTTTTTCATCAACAGCATCCCCGCCGATGGCTTCAGATCCAGCCCGCCGGTGTCAAAGCACACGCCCTTGCCCACCAGTGTGAGCGGCGGGCCCTCAGACCCCCAGCGCATGTCAAGCAGGCGCGGCGCACGGGGCGAGGCGCGGCCAACGGCATGGATCATCGGGAAATTCTGCGCCAGCAGATCATCGCCGACAATTGCGCTGGCCGTCGCGCCATGCGCTTCGGCCAAGGCGAAGAATGCCGCCTGCAACTGCTCTGGCCCCATGTCATTGGCCGGGGTGTTGATCAGGTCGCGGGTCAGAAATTCGCCTGCCGCCATGGCAAGCAGGGTTTCGCCATCCAGCCCATCGGGCAGTTTCAGCCGGGGCAGGGCAGGGGCGGGTTTGCCGGGGCGATAGCTGTCAAAGCGGTAGCTTGCCAGCAGCCAGCCCAGCACCGCCTCTTTCGCGGCGGCTTCGGTCAGCGCGCCCGACAGATGCCAGTCGCCCGGTGGCAGAGCGGCAACGGCCTTTGCCAGACCAAAGCGGCCACGGGCGCGGGCCTGCGCGGTGCCGGTGCCGATGACCGCGCCAGCCAGCCCATCGGTGCCGGGCAGCAGCTGCACCTCTCCCAACGCTGCCTTGAACCCTGCGGCGCCCAGCCATCCTGCCCAACCCGCGCCGGGCCCGGCCAGCCAGTCGGGCAGATCGTCGGGCGAGAACACATGCAGTGGCAGGGAGTCGGCTTCAGCGGGGGCAAACTCGGGAAGGGCGGTCATCGGACGGTTCCTTTTCGGGGTTGGCCAGAGCCTAGCCGTTCCGGTGCCACCTGCAACCCCTGCCGCACCGGGCCGCTTCAGATCAGCGACCGGTCCAGCAATGCCTTGTCCGGGGCGAGCGAGCGTTCGGCGATGCGGATCAGCCGCGCCCAGACCGCCGAAAAGGCGGTGGAATCGCCAGAGGCAAGGCAGGCGCGCAGATCGGTAGCCACCAGAGCCAGCGACACCATGCCCAGATTTTCCGACAGGTGCTGCAACCGGCGCAGATGGCGCGTCAGATCGGTCAGATCATGCGCCCGCACCTGACTGGCCAGACCCGCCATGGTCAGCGCCAACTGGCCCAAAGCGCGCGTCACCACCTCTTCCGCCGGTTCCGTGCCCAGATCGCGATAGATCGTTGCTATTGGCCCGGCATCCTGCCGCACCCGTTCTGACGGACGCAGCCGTAACACATTGTCAGCCTGCATGGCCCACACCTCTTGTTTCACACCCAAAGACAGAGTGCGCCCGTCATCCTGAAGAAAAGGTTGCAGTTGCAGAATAATCCCTCTCGAATTTTCTGCGATTGCTGCGTATTAGGTCTGTTGCCCATTTGCGGAGACCTGTCGGCTATGGATCTTGCCCGCCCCCTTCCCCATTATCTGATCCAGCGCTTTCATGGCTGGCGCGCGACCACCTATCAGGACAACAAGGCTTGGTTCCGCCGTCTGGCCGAAAGCGGGCAGCATCCGCGGGCGATGGTGATTTCCTGCTGTGACAGCCGGGTGCATGTCACCTCGATCTTCGGCGCCGATGAGGGCGAGTTCTTCATTCACCGCAATGTAGCCAATCTGGTGCCGCCGTTTTCGCCCGACGGCACCTATCACGGCACCTCGGCAGCGGTGGAATATGCGGTCACGTCGCTGGGCGTGGCGCATATCGTGGTTCTGGGCCATTCGAACTGTGGCGGGGTCAAGGGCTGCGATGACATGTGCATGGGCCATGCCCCGGCGCTGGAGGAAAAGACCTCGTTTGTCGGGCGCTGGATGGACATTCTGCGCCCCGGGTTCGAGCGGGTGAAGCATCTGCCCGATGACGAGCGCCCGCGCGCGCTGGAAAAAGAGGCGGTGCTGGTCAGTCTGGAAAACCTGATGACGTTCCCCTTTGTGCGCGAGGCGGTGGCGGCGGACCGGCTGACGCTGCACGGGCTGTGGAACGACACCGGCGAAGGCATGCTGGAACACTATGACCCGGCGCGCGGATTTGTGTCGGTCTGATCTTGTCATAGTTTAAACGTTTCCCATATCGGCGCGAACAGGGGGCAGTCGATGCAGGATATTCTTTCTCTGGCGGCAGACAATCTGCTGTCACCCATGATTCTGTGCTTTGCGCTGGGGCTGTTCGCGGCGTTGGCGCGGTCAGAGCTGACGGTGCCCGAGGCGGCGGCCAAGGCGTTGTCGATTTACCTCTTGTTCGCCATCGGCTTCAAAGGCGGGGTTGCGGTGGCCGACCACGGCGTCGATGCGCGGCTGATCGCGGCGCTGGCGGCCGGGGTGGTGCTGTCATTCGCGCTGCCGCTGGTGGCGTTTGGCCTGTTGCGCGGCATGACGCGGCTGTCAGTCACCGATGCGGCGGCGGTGGCGGCGCATTATGGCTCGATCTCGATTGTCACCTTTGTCACCGGGGCCTCTGTGCTGACGGCCCAGGGCATTGCATCGGAAGGCTATATGGTGGCGGTGGCCGCCGCGATGGAGGCGCCTGCCATCATCTCGGCGCTGTGGCTGGTCAGCCGGGCGGGCAACGGAGCAAAGCGGATGGATGCCGACCTGTGGCGCGAGATTCTGCTGAACGGGTCCATCGTGCTGCTGGTCGGGTCGTTTGTGATTGGCATGGTGACCGGGCAAGAGGGCATGGTGCGGATCGAAAGCTTTATCGTCTCGCCGTTTCAGGGGGTGCTGTGCCTGTTCCTGCTGGATATGGGGCTGGTCGCCGGGCGCGGTTTGCGGGCGTCAAAAGGGGTGCTGAGCCTTGGCGCAGTGGCCTTTGGCTTTGTGATGCCGGTGATCGGCGCGGGGGCAGGGCTGGCGGCGGGGTTGATCCTGGGCCTGTCCACCGGCGGTGTCGCGCTGATGATGGTGCTGGCAGCATCGGCCAGTTACATCGCGGTGCCCGCCGCGATGCGGGTGGCGCTGCCAGAGGCGAACCCGTCAGTTTACCTGACGCTGTCACTGGGCGTGACCTTTCCGTTTAACCTGACGCTTGGGATTCCGGCCTATGTTGCCATTGCCCAAGCCGTGACCGGAGGCTGAAACATGCAGACCCATGCCGCCAAACGTGTCGAGATCATCATCGAAGCCCCGATGCAAAGCCGCCTGACCGATGCGCTGACCCGTGCCGGGGTCACGGGATACACCGTGCTGCCGGTTCTGGGCGGATCGGGAAGATCGGGGGAATGGACTCGTGAGGGTCAGGTCGGGCGCGGCGGCATGGTGGCTGTGGTCTGCCTGATCCGGCCAGAGCGGCTGGAGCATCTGCTGGACGCCGCCTTTGCCGTGGTCGAGCGGCATATCGGGGTGGTGTCGGTCAGCGATTGCGAAGTGCTGCGGGCCGAGCGGTTCTGAGTTGAGCCCATGAAAAAGCCCGCCGGGTGGCGGGCTTTTAGGTAACATAGCTGGGACGATCAGCCCTTTTTCAGGCAGCGGCTGCCCAGCAATTCGGCGATCTGCACCGCGTTGAGCGCAGCCCCTTTGCGCAGGTTGTCGGACACGACCCAGATGTTCAGACCGTTTTCAATCGTTTCATCCTGCCGGATGCGGCTGATGTAGGTGGCATATTCGCCCACGCAGTCGATGGGCGTGATGTAGCCACCCGCCTCGCGCTTATCGACCACCAGCACGCCCGGCGCTTCGCGCAGGATGTCGGTGGCTTCTTCCCAGTCGAGGTAATCTTCAAACTCGATGTTGATCGCCTCGGAATGGCCGACAAACACCGGCACGCGGACGCAGGTGGCGGTGACCTTGATCTTGGGGTCGAGGATCTTCTTGGTCTCGACCACCATCTTCCACTCTTCTTTCGTGTCGCCGCTGTCGAGGAACACGTCGATATGCGGGATCACGTTGAAGGCGATCTGCTTGGGGTAGACCGACGGCTTCACTTCCTGACCCGGCACATAGATGCCCTTGGTCTGGTTCCACAGCTCGTCAATCGCCTCTTTGCCGGTGCCAGAGACGGACTGGTAGGTGGACACCACCACCCGCTTGATCCGGGCGCGGTCGTGCAACGGCTTCAGCGCCACCACCATCTGCGCGGTCGAGCAGTTGGGGTTGGCGATGATGTTCTTGTTCTTGTAATGCACCACCTGATCGGCGTTCACTTCGGGCACGATCAGCGGGATCTGGGGGTCGTAGCGGTAGAGCGACGAGTTGTCGATCACCACACAGCCCTGGCTTGCAGCCTTTGGCGCATAGATCTTGGTCGCGTCCGAGCCGATGGCAAACAGCGCGATATCCCAGCCGGTGAAGTCAAAGGTGTCGAGGTCCTTGGTCTTGAGAGTCTTGTCGCCAAAGGACACTTCGGTCCCCAGCGACTTGCGGCTGGCAAGTGCGGTGATCTCATCCACAGGAAACTCACGCTCGGCGAGGATATTGAGCATTTCCTTGCCCACATTCCCCGTCGCGCCTACGACAACGACTTTATAGCCCATCCGGCCCTCCATGCGTCAAACGACGGGGTTCCTTACCGCAAAGGGGGGGGAGTGGAAAGAGAAAGAGCGGGGCTCTGCCCCGCACCCCGGAGTATTTTCGCCAAGATGAACTCAGTCGGTGCGGTCTTTGGAGAAGGCGTAGACCAGGAGGCCTGCAGCGAGGAAAAGGGCGATGAAGCCGAAGATCGCGGCATAGGGGGCTGAGGCGGGATCTGCCAGGGTGCTGGCGTGGATACGGCCGGTGGCGAATTGCAACAGGCCGACCGGCGCGATGCCGAACAGGTTCAGCAGCGTCACGCCGCGCCCGGTCAGATGCGCGGGGATAAAGGCGCGGCCATGGGCGATGACCATGGGAAACGAGGCCCCGGCAAAGCCGAGGCCGGCCAGAAGGGCGATGGTGAGCGCGGGGCTTTGCGGCGACAGGCACAACCCGGTGAGGCAGGTCAGAGCAATAAGATTGCCACCCATGATCAGCCATTTACGGGTGCCAAGCACGCGTTCCAGCGGGCCATAGGCAAAGCTGCCCGCCACCATCGCCAGCCCCATGATCAGGCTGACCTGCCCGATCCGGGCCGCATCCGCGCCGAACACATCGCGGAACAGCGGCCCGACCCAGAGCCCACGGATCGAGGCGGCGGGCGCGTAGCACACCGCCATCATGATCAGCATCGGCCAGAGCGCGGGCATGCGCAACAGATCCAGCAGGCTGCCCTTTTGCCCGCCCGTCGTGCGGGGCGGATCGCGCAGCAGCGTCAGGATCGCCAGCGCCACCAGCGCGGTGATCGCGGCCAGCCCCCAGAGCGAACCGCGCCAGCCAAAACTCTCGACCGCCAGTGACAACGGCAGCGACGACCCGATGTTGCCCAGATTGCCGATGCCCACGGTCGCCCCGGCCAGCGTGCCGAAGACGGCAGGCGCATAGCTGCGCGCAAAGATGTAATACGATGCCATAAGCACCGAGGAACAGCCGACCCCAATCAGCACCATGGCCAGCTTGATTGCCCCCGGTCCGCCCGCCATGGCAAAGATCACCGCTCCGACCGCGCCGATGCCGACCAGCGCGGCCGTGGTCAGGCGCGGGCCGATCCGGTCCAGCGCCTCGCCCACCGGGATCTGCATTACGGCAAAGGCCAGAAACCAAAGGCCAGAGGCGGCCGCCAGATCGCTGGGGCTCGCCCCCAGATCGGTCTGCAGCACCGGGGTCAGCACCGCCAGAAAGGCGCGGTAGAACTGGCTGAGCACATAGGCCGCCAGCAGGGCTGCAATTCCGGCGCGCATCTCCGCTCATCCTCCCCCGTGGTGCGCGACCATTGCAGGCTCGCGAAGGCGGGTCAACCTGCGGAAATCAAAGGCCGGAGGCCAAGGAGCGCCCTTGCCGAAGCCCCGCGCGGCGGGCAGAGTGGGGGCACATCGGATCGGAGAATTGAGATGCGCTTTCTGGCTGTTCTGGCGGCGGGTCTGGCACTGGCGGTCGCGCCCGTGGCGCAGGCCAATGACGGCTTTGGCGGCCTAAGCGCGACGGGGCTGACCTTTGGCCAGACCGACGCCATCGCGATGGAGGAGGAAGACCTTTTCATCAGCCGCGATCAGGTGCGGGTCGACTATGTGTTCCGCAACCTGACGGATGCCGATGTGACCGGCGAGGTGATCTTTCCGCTGCCGCCGATTGCCCTCAGCACTCTGATGAACTCTGAATACAACCTGCCCGATGATCCCAGCCGGCCGGATCTGGTCAGTTTTCGCGCCGTGGTCGACGGGGCGGATGTGCCGGTCAGCATCGACCGGATCGCGGTGATCGAGCCGATGTGGGAAGAGGGCCGCCCGCTGTCAGAGCACTATGACACGCCGGGCGAGGATGTAACCGCGCGCTTGCTGCACTACGGCATGCCAGTGGTACCCGATGCCGAGGCGGTGCTGGCAGCGCTGGAGCAGATGGATGCCGCCACGCTGCGCGCCATGGCAGATGACGGTCTGCTGGAGGCGTTCAATGACGGGCCTGACCTGACCGGCAATGATGTGATGCCGCTGTGGTCGGTCATCCTGCGCTATCACTGGACCCAGACCTTTCCGGCGGGGCAGCCGCTGCGGGTCTCGCACAGCTATGACAACCGGCCACCGGGGGGCATCTTTGTCTGGCAGGACCCGCCAAGGGCCGAATGGCTGGCGGGCTTGCGCCAGCAGTATTGCATTGATGCCGCCACCTCGCGCGGGCTGGCGAAACAGCTGGCCGGGTCAGAGGCGGACGGGATGGTGAGCGGCGTGGCCTGGCACATCGCCTATGTGCTGCGCACCGCCAATTCCTGGGCCGGCCCGATCGGGCGGTTTCGGCTGACGGTGGACAAGGGCGATGAGGATCATACCCTGTCGCTCTGCGCCGAAGGAGTGAAAAAGACCGGGCCCACCACCTTTGTGGTGGAAAAGCGCGATTTCACCCCGGAGGCAGATCTGGAGATCCTGATCGTCGCCCCGATCAACGACTAAGCGGGCAGCGCCACTAGCGGCTTTTCCCGGATCGGCAGGTGGACGATGGCCGAAAACGCGCCCACCCCCACGCCGATCCACCAGACCAGCGTGTAGTCTCCGGTGATGTCATACATCTTGCCGCCCAGCCAGACGCCCAGAAACCCGCCGATCTGATGCGACAGAAACACCATGCCATAGAGCGTGCCCATGTAGCGCAACCCGTAGATATGCGCCACCAGACCCGAGGTCAGCGGCACCGTCGCCAGCCACAAAGACCCCATCACGGCGGAAAAGATCAGCACCGACTCGGGCGTGACCGGCAGCAGGATAAAGGCGGCAGCGGCGATCGTGCGGGCGACATAGATGCCGGTCAGCAGGTATTTCTTGGTATAGCGCTTGCCCAGCCACCCCGCCGTCAGCGTGCCCGCGATATTGGCCAGCCCGATCACCGAAATCGCCACCGCCCCCAGCGCCGAGGTGGTGTTGATCCCCATTCCCGCCAGCATGCCGCCGGGGTCAATCGGGCCGCAAAGCTCGGTCACAAAGGCCGGGAAATGCGCGGTGATAAAGGCCAGCTGATAGCCGCAGCTGAAAAAACCAAGGAAGATCAGGCTGAAGGACGGATCCTTGAACGCGCGGACCAACACCGTGCCCATGCTTTCCTCCAGCTCCGCCCGCGTTGCCACATGCGGCGAGCGGATGAAGGGCAGGGCGAACAGGCTGCACAGGATAATCGCGGCAAAGATCACGAACACCTCTTGCCACGCATAGGATTGCAGCAGGAACTCAGCCAGAGGCGCGCCGAACACCTGCCCCATAGAGCCTGCGGCGGTGGCAATCCCCAGCGTCATCGAGCGGTGTTCGGGGGCGGCCGCGCGGCCCACCACCGCCAGCACCACGCCAAAGCCGGTGCCGGCAATGCCAAAGCCGACGAGGATTTCCAGCAACTGGTGCTGCCCCGGCGTCACGGCATAGGATGACAGCACCAGCCCGGCGGCATAGGTCAGCGCGCCCGCAATGATCGCCTTGCGGTCGCCAAACCGCTCGGCCATCGCGCCGAACAATGGCTGGCCGATCCCCCATGCCAGGTTCTGAATCGCAATCGCCAGAGAAAATTCTGACCGTGCCCAGCCGAATTCTTCGGCAATCGGGATCTGGAACACGCCAAAACTGGCGCGGATGGCAAAGCCGAGCATCAGGATCACGCAGCCTGCAATCACAACCGGGGTCAGGATCGGGGCTATCGCGGGGGCCTTGGCGCTGGTTGTCATGGGGCACACTCCTGTTCGGGGGCGGACGATGTGCCTGTGACCTCCCGGCGTCAAATGCTGTTTTGTGATCCGCACAATCAAGCGGCGTGACAAGGCAGTGCGGTGGCTGCCAAGGCGACAGAGGGTAATGATGCTTTCAGGAGGCGGGGCTGATCATGTCGCGCAGGCTGGCTTCCAGCGTGATCCGCTGTGTCCACCCGGTCGCCGCGGTCAGCCGCCGGGCGTCGCCGATGCTTCGGTTGACGCCAGCGGTGCCATGCGTTGCATCCTCGCGCAATACCGGGGCCCAACCCCCGATGCGGCACAGGGCCTGTGCCATCTCTTTCAGGCTGACGCCAATGCCTGAGGCGATGTTGAGCAGGCCGCGCGGGCCCTTTGGCTGTGACAGCGCAGCAAGCGCTGTTGCCACGTCGCGCACATCAATCCAGTCGCGCACCGTTTCTGCGTTGGACAGTGCAAGCGGGGCAGGGTTTGCGCGCAGACGGTCGATAAAGACCTGAGGCACCAGCCGCCCGGGTTGCCCGGGGCCGATCACGTTGAACGGCACCGCAACCGCCAGATCAAGATCAAGACGTTCGCTCTCGGTCAGGGCATGCAGGGTCGCTGCCGCTTTGCTTACCCCGTAAGCTGCCACGGGGCGCATCGGGTGGGCCTCGTCAATCGCTGCCAGACCGGGTGGCATCGGGGCCCAGATCGCCGCCGATGATACGATGACCAGCCGCACCGGTTGACGCATCCGCGACACCGCCGCAATCAGCCGGGCCGTGGCCGTCAGGTTGGCGGCAAACAAAGCCTCCCGCCCGGCATCGGTATCCGGGGCCGCAGTGCGCCCGGCGCAGTGAATGATCGCATCCGGTTGCAGACCGGCCAGAAGCTCATCGAGCGGGTCGGTGACCAGATCAGCGCCGGCCCATTCAAAGCCATTTTCCTGCTGCACAGGGGACAGGCGTCGCACCAGCCCGATGGGCACAGCACCTGACTGCACCAGAGCTGCCAACACGTGGCCACCGATAAAACCCCCCGCTCCGGTCACCAGAACCCTTTGGCCCGCTATCCCTTGCACCCGATGCCCCCTTTGATTTTCGTTCAGACTGTGCTGGCAAGTCCTGTGGAATTTCCACCCTTAAACCAACGGGGGCGTCATAAATATCCGGGCGGCCGGGGGCTAGCGGGTCGCGTCGGAGTGCGTTTCACGGCCCCTCTGCCGCTGTACGCCTTTGATCACACGCAGAACTCCGTCGCGCAACGCGAGGACGGAATGTCGCACCGGGCGCGGCTGTGACCCAAGCTGGGGCGCTGCCCGCCGCAGATACGCAATCTGCTCAAACGTGGTCGCGGCTGACACAGTGCGCAAGATGTCGCGCAACATGCCGATGTCTGCCCGGATACCGGCGCGCCACCCGCTTTTCTGCGCCTTGGACGGGCTGGCAACGCCCGCCCAACGGACAATCGCGACCGACAGGCCAGCGGCCCGAATATGGGTGTTCAGAAACACCTCCAGACCAAAGCGCGGCAAAGTGCTGATGTCTCGCAGCAGCGGCGTGATCAGCCACATCGGCAACACCCGCTCGCCGGTGATATAATCCACACCCAGCCAGTGCCACAGAAACGGGGCATTGCCGCGCAGCGACAGCGACACATCGGCTCCGCCTGCCACCACCGGGGCGATCAGGCGCGACAGGTCTGCAGCGGTCAGGCCGGTCAGATCGGCATCCAGCAGCAGCACATGGCTGGTCCTGACCCGCGACAAGGCTTCGGCCAGAGCGGCTGACTTGCCGCGATTGGGCATCAGGCGCAAAACCTCGACACCTGCTGCCCCGGCAATCGCTGCCGTATCGTCTTGCGAACCGTCATCCACCACGATCACCCGACCGATCATCGGATGATCCTGAACTGCGGCCAGAACTCCGGCAATACGGGCAGCCTCGTTATGGGCGGGGATCAGGCAGGTAACGGCACGGGTCATTTTTCACTCCGCTGGCGGGATTTCAGATGGTAGACGGCAAACACGGCAACAAAGAAGAAAACCATCAGCGTGCCGCCTAGCAGCCAGTTGCCGATCCGGTCCGAAATCGCGCCGAACCACCAGCCAAGCGCCAGACAGATCATCACTTTGGGGACGGTCGCCAAAAGGTTCAGCGCCAGAAACCGCACGAATGGCATCCGCGCCATGCCTGCGGCCAGCAAGACCGCGAACCCCGCCGAATGGGTCAGCTTGCCGATCACCAGAATGCGCGCATCATTCTTGCGAAACGCACGGATGACCTGCGCCAGCCGCCGCCGGGTCACACCAAAGCGTGCCAGCCAGGGCAGCGCCATTCCGGCGCGCCCCTTTCGGCCCAGCACATAAAGCAGGATGTCACCCGCCAGATCGGCCACCACCAGCACGCCAAACACCAGTTGAAGCGACACCAGCCCCGCTTTGGCCAGATAGCCAGAGATCACGGAAACGACCGGGCCCTCCAGAACGGCGAGGGGAGCGATGATCAGCATTCCATAATCGCGGATCAACGCGCCGACTTCGGCCTCTGTCATGGGGTCACTCGGCAGGCACGGCACTGGCCGCCGGTTGTGCGGTCATCGCCGTTCCGCGCCAGTCAAAGCCACGGCGCAGGAAGGTGGTCAGCCAGATCACCGGCATCATCAGATCGCGCAGGATCAGCAGGAACAGCCCCTGCACCCCCATCGGCCACCCGGCGCGGGCGGCCAGAAACACCTCTGCCAGATACCACAGCGCGATGTAGCCAACACCAAACGCCAGATCGGCCCCGGACAGGGTCAGGGCCGCAAAGACGCAGGTAATGGGGGCCACGCCCCCGTTCAGCACCTCAAAGGCAAACAGCAGCGGAAAGGCATCGCGCCGCACCCGGCTCCACCGCAGCTGGCGGCTCCAGACCTGCGCCAGGGTGCGCCGACCGATGGGCTGCGTAAAGGGCAGCGGCGTCAGCGTCACCTCGCGGCCCATGTCGCGCGTGATCCGCGTGGCGGCGGCGTCTTCGGCCAGCGTCTGCCCCAAGGCGCGCAGACCTCCGGCATGTTCCAGCAAGGGTTTGTTGAAAAACAACGTCTTGCCCTGCGCATAGGCCGGCCCGACGCTGCCGGCGGCAAACTGCAAAAGCGCCTGATTGCTGTTGAGGAACGCACATTCCAGATGGCCGCCAAGGTTTTGCGGACGAATGCCGAGCGGGGGCGACGACACGATGCCGGTTGCAGGCCCCCAGGAGCCGACCACCGTGGCCAGATAGTCCGGCGGCAGCAGCAGGTTGCTGTCGGTCATGCAGACCCAGTCGCCGCTGGCGGCATTCCAGCCTTTCCAGACGTTGTTCAGCTTCGGGTTGCCCGAGATCCGGTCATAGCCCACCAGCAGCCGGGCAGGCACCCGGGGATTGCGGGCGATCAGACGGTTGACCAGCCCGATTGCCGGATCATCCGGGGATTGCGCGCAGAAGATGATCTCGTAGCGCGGATAGTCCTGATCAAATGACGATTGCAGCGTTTCTTCGTCAAACGGGTCCAGCCCGCACACCGGGCGCAGCAGCGTCACAAAGGGCTGGCCGATCACCCCGCCGGTTGGCTGGGGGCGGTCCAGTCGGCGCAGATACAGCCAGACTGCCACCAGATGCGCGAGCATCAGAATCGCAGCCGCTGCCGCGAACCCCATTGCCATCATGTCGCGCCCTCCGGCTCCGCTGAGGCCATTCCGGCATGGATCGCCGCCGCCACCGGCCGCCAGGACAGCAGCCGCAGGGTGCCGTCATGGTCCTCGGCAAGGGCGGTCATGCTGTCCAGCCAGTCGCCGCAATTGGCATAGGTCAGCCCATGGTCATCATGCAGCCCGGCAATATGGAAATGCCCGCAGATCACGCCATGCACGCCCTTTTGCCGGGCCAGATCCACCAGACGCCGCTCATGCTTGCGGCCGCGGTACAACAGCGAGTTCACGCCGGCGAGCAAGGCTTCGATCGTGCTGCGGGCTTCCGCCGAACTGCCCCGCCGCAGCACGGACAAGCCACGATCCAGACGGCGCAGGATATGGTCGATCCGGCTGCCCAGTCGGGTCATGACGTGGGACCGCACGACACGCGCATCGGCAATGTCACCATGCAGCACCAGATAGCGGCGCTGGTCTCCGGCGTGATAGATCAGCTCATCCACCGCCGCCACATCCAGACATTTCGGTTCTGGGGCCAGCGTCGGGTCGGGGTCGTGGTTGCCGCGCAGATAGTGGATCACCGCCCCGGCCTGCTGCCGGTCGCGCAGATGGTCGAGCACGCGCTGCGCATCCTCGGTCCAGTGCGGCAGCAACGGTTGCCACAGGTCCAGAATGTCCCCCACCAGAAAGTAGGTTTCGGCGCGGTTGTGCTGCAGGAAAGACAAGATCAGGTCAGACCGGCTGCCCAGTGTGCCCAGATGCAGGTCCGACAGAAACAGACCCCTGTGATGCCGGATTGATCTGGTCATGCAACTGCTCCGCGCCACCCTTTGCCCCCTCTCTCGCGCAAAGACGCGACGGGCGTATGAAGGATTTGCTGCATTGCGGCGACAGTTGCGGCGGAAGGCCGGACAGACTGACCGATGTGCCACCATTTGTTGCTATTGCACAGGCCCTGCAACACGGGCATGATTTTGGGGCATCGCCTGGGAGCCCCTATGATTTCCGATATCCTGATTGCCCTGATCGCGACGCTTCATCTGTGGATTCTCGTGCTGGAGATGTTTCTTTGGGACAAACCCGCCGGGCTGCGCGCCTTTGGCCTGAAGCCGGAGTTTGCAACCGCGACCCGCACGCTTGCGGCCAATCAGGGGCTGTATAACGGGTTTCTGGCGGCCGGTCTGATCGTCGGGCTGCTGCAAGGGGCCGAGGGCTACGCCTTCAAGCTGTTCTTTCTGATCTGCATCGCCGTCGCCGGGATCTTTGGCGCAGCGACCTCCAGCCGGAAAATCCTGTTTATCCAGACCGTGCCAGCCGTGCTGGCGATTGCCGCACTCCACTTCGGCTGACGCCGTCAGCGTCGGGTGAGGTCAGCGGCCTGCCCCTGAAAACCGCCCCGCCTCAAACGGGGTCAACGCAATGGCGGGCGCGCGTCGTGCGGCAAGGGCGGCCACCAGTTCTGCCGTGCCCGCCGATTGGGTCAGGCCAAGGTGCCCATGGCCAAAGGCATAGATCACCCGGTCCGCACGGCGCGCCCGGGCAATGACCGGCAGGCTGTCGGGCAGCGACGGGCGAAAGCCCATCCACTGCGTGCCGCCCTGCGGATCGAAACCGGGCAGAAAGGCCGCGGCCTTCTGCACCAGAACCTCGGCCCGCCGGTAGTTGGGCGGCAGGGTCAGCCCCCCAAGCTCCACCACGCCGCCCACCCGCAGCCCCGCACCGATGCGGCTGACCACAAAGCCGTGGTTGGGGAAGGTCAGATGCGTGCGCAGACCGACGCTGTCGGTGGGAAAGGTGGTGTTGTAGCCGCGCTCGGTTTCCAGCGGAATACGCTCGCCTAGCGTGCGCGCCAGATGATGCGACCAGGCACCCGCTGCCAGCACGACCTGCGCCGCCCGCATCGGTCCGGTGGTGGTCTCCAGCGTCACGCCCGCGCCCTCCTGCCGCAGCGCGCGAACCTCTGCGATGTCGATCTCGCCGCCCGCAGCTGTGAACTGCTGTGCCAGATGCTGCGTCCAGCGCGCGGGATCGGTGGTGTTGATCCAGTCCGGCGTGAATCCGGCATGGGTAAAGCGGGGCGACAGGCCGGGCTGAATCTCGGCAATCGCGCCGGGGCTGTCCAGCAGATCAAAGGCCACGCCGTGGTGGCGGCGCAAATCCCACGCGGGCAGACTGGCGTCGAACTGCGCCTGCCCCTCATACAGCTGCAATTGCCCCTCGCGGCGCATCATCGCCTCCCCCGAGACGCGGGGGATCAGCCGCTCCAACGCGGCGCGCGAATGCTGCATCAGGCTGGCTTGCGCAGCGACCGCTGCGGCGTAGCGGTCGGCCCGCGTGGCGCGCCAGAAGTGCAGCATCCACGGCGCGATGGTCAGCGCATAGCGCGGGCGCAGCGACAACGGCCCCAGCGGGTCCAGCAGCCACAACGGCGCTTTGCGCAGGATGCCGGGGCTGGCCAGCGGCTCGATATCGGTAAAGGCAAAGGCCCCGGCATTGCCAGCCGAGGTCTCAGTAGCCACGCCTTTGCGGTCCAGAATCCGCACCCGGTGCCCATCCGTCTGCAACGCGAGCGCGGTGGTGACGCCGATGATTCCGGCCCCGATGACGATGATGTCCAGAGTGTCAGTCGCGGCCATGCTGCGGATCTAACCTGCGCGAAGGGAAGGGGAGGGCCCGGCACCACAGCGGCACCGGACCGGGTGTCAGGCGCCGATGCCGTCCTTGAACGGATCGGCGGGGTCGAAGATCAGCGTGCTTTCGGCCATTACAAAGGCCTGCCCGGTGATCAGCGGGATCACACCGCCCGTCGGCCCCTGCCGCCACGACAGCCGGTAGGTGCTGCCGATGATGCTTTCCTGCACAATCTCGTCGCCCTCGGCCAGCCGCCCGTCAGCGGCCAGACAGGCCAGCCGCGCCGAACAGCCGGTGCCACAAGGGGAGCGGTCATAGCTATCGTCGGGGCACAGTACAAAGTTGCGGCTGTGCGCGGCGGGGCTGTCGGCAGGGCCATAGAGGATCACGTGATCCACCGTGATGCCTTGCGCCAGAACCGCCGTGCGCAGGGCAACGCTCAGATCGGTCAGCTGACGGATGTTGGCGGGGACGACAGGAATGGGGCTGGGGTCCACCAGAAAGAAATGGTTGCCGCCATAAGCCACATCACCGGTGATCTGGTGTGGGGCAGCGCCAAATCCCTCCACCGCAACGGTCAGCCCTTGGTGCAGCCGGCGGCTTTCGACATTGGTGACGGTCACGGTATGCGCGTCGGCCACATTCACGGCCACCACCCCCACCGGCGTTTCGATCAGATGGCGACCCGGACCGATCCGCCCCATGTGGGCCAGTGTCACCGCCAGCCCGATGGTGCCATGACCGCACATGCCCAAAACGGCTGCAGCGTCGAAAAAGATCACCCCTGCCACACAGGCCGGATCCACGGGCGGCACCAGCAGCGCGCAGACCATCGCGACCTGACCGCGCGGCTCGGCACAGACCGCGCGGCAAAACGCCCGATGATCCTGCGCCAACCGGGCCGCGCGATCCGCCAGCGACCCAAGGCCAAGCTCCGGCCCGCCGGTCAGGATCACCCGCGTCGGCTCGCCCCCGGTATGGCTGTCGATCACATGCATTCAGCGATCACTCCACCCTGCTTTGACCAGTTGGCAAACCAGGCGTTGAACTGGTGGAACTGCGCCGTGCAGAACCCGGCCTGCGAGGGCGACAAGGTGTCGGTCTCATAGATGTTCAGCCGGTACTGCTCTTCGCCCTTCAGCACCATCAGGTGTTTGAAATACAGGACCAGATCAACGCCTTCGTCGAATTTGGCCAGCACCGAGAATGCCTCGGCCAGCTCGCGGGCGCGCAGATCGGACTCGACGCATCCCCCGGCGGCGCGGCGCGACAGGGCGACCTGAAGCAGGGTTTCCTTGGGAAAGATCGTGCCGATCCCGGTGATTGCCCCGACCGCGCCACAGCGGACAAAGCCGTGATAGACCTCGGTATCAACCCCCACCATCAGGATCACTTCGTCATCCTGCGAGGTGATGTGCTCTGCCGCATAGCTCATGTCGGCCTTGCCGCCGAATTCCTTGAACCCGATCAGATTGGGATGCTCGGCGCGCAGGGCAAAGAACAGATCCGCCTTGGTCACATAGCCGTAATACGGGCTGTTGTAGATGATCGCGGGCACGTCGGGGGCCGCGTCCAGAATGGCTTTAAAATGGTTGCGCTGCGCCGCGACCGACTGGCCACGCGACAACACGCGCGGGATCACCATCAACCCCGCCGCGCCGATCTCCTGCGCATGGGCCGCATGGGCCACGGCCGATCTGGTGTTGACCGCGCCGGTGCCGACGATCACCGGCACGCCCGCCTGTGTCAGTCGCGCCACGCCCTCCATCCGCTCGGCGTCGCTCAGCAGTGGCCAGTCCCCGCAGGATCCGCAATAGACCACGCCCGACATACCTGCCGCCATCATCTCCTGCCCCTTGCGCACCAGCGCATCGAAATCGGGCCGGCGGTCGGGGGTGCAGGGGGTCAGCAGCGCAGGGATGGTGCCGTGAAAGACGTCCTGGTTCATGAAAAACTCCTGTTGGTCAGTGTCTGGCGGCATGGGTCCGTCAGCCTTTGGGATCGTCCGCGCGGTGTGTCATCCAGTCTTGGATTCGCGAAGACACTGGTGCTATGGTTGGCTCAAAGCTGATCTTAATTGGCAAAAAATGGTAATAAAAGAAAAATCATGAGCGAAGTGAAAAATACCTCAGGCTCTGCGGTCCCGCAGGCCTGGGACAAGGAGCGCCAGCAACTGCGCGTGGATCTGGGCGCGCGGATGAAAGCGGTCCGCCAGTCCTGCGGTTTCACGCTGGAGACAGCAGCACACCGCTCTGGCTTGGCCTTGTCAACGATCCACAAGATTGAAAACGGCCGGGTGTCGCCCAGCTATGAAAACCTGGTAAAGATCGCCCGCGCCTATGAAATCGGCATGGAACGGTTGTTCTCGGCGGATCACGAGGCAGCGCCGACCACACGACTGACCGTGACCAAGGCCGGCGAAGGGCGCAAGGTGCGCTCCAGGAACTTCGAATACGAAGTGCTGTGCAATGCGCTGGCCGAGAAAAAGATCATCCCGCTGGTCACGCGGGTGGAAAAACGCGCGCCGCTGACACCCGCCGATCTGGACTCGCATACCGGCGAAGAAACGCTTTACGTGCTGTCCGGCCGGGTCGAGCTGACGGTGGAACATTATCAGCCGGTGATTCTGGATGTCGGTGATTGCGCCTATTTCGACAGCACGCTGAAACACGGTTTGCGCGCGTTGGATGACACCGAAACCAAGGTGTTCTGGGCCTGCACCTACACCGATGTCGTGAACTGAAGCGGGGCGCTTCTGCGAAAAGAACCGCCTTGCCATCCGTTCGGTTCAAGCGGCACAGAATTCCGACAGATACAGCAGCGGGCGGACGGCACAGCGATAGCCTGAATGGATCCCGGAAATACGTTCCGGGTGATGCCTGTGATATGAGTTGATCTTGCTGTAAAAGAGATTGAATCGCGCGGAATGCGGAACTATTTCCCGATGACCCTGGGAATATCCGTATGACAATCGCCATCTCATCGCTGACCAAAAGCTTCGGGCCGACTCCGGTCTTGCGTGGCATTGACCTGACCATCAACGACGGAGAGCTGGTGGCGCTGCTGGGGCCATCGGGCTCTGGCAAAACCACGCTGCTCAAGATCATCGCCGGGCTGGATTGGCCCGATGCGGGCGGGCTTGTCGTCAACGGCCAGAACTGGCTGGATCTGCCCGCGCAAAAGCGGCGCATCGGGTTTGTGTTCCAGCATTACGCCCTGTTCCCGCACATGACCGTGCGCGACAACATCGCCTTTGGCCTGACCGTGCGCCCCCGCGCCGAGCGGCCCGGTAAATCGGTGATCGCGGCAAAGGTGACCGAGTTGTTGGCGCTGTTGCAGATTCCGCATCTGGCTGACCGCTACCCCACCCAGCTATCGGGCGGGCAACGACAGCGGGTGGCGCTTGGCCGGGCGCTTGCGATTGAGCCGGCGGTGCTGCTGCTGGACGAACCCTTTGGCGCGCTGGATGCCGCCATCCGCCGCGACCTGCGCCGATGGCTGCGCGAAGTGCATCAACAGACCGGATCGACGACGCTGTTCGTGACCCATGATCAGGAAGAGGCGTTTGAACTCGCCGACCGTGTGGTGGTGATGGGCGAGGGCCGGATCGAGCAGATCGGCAGCGCTGACCAGATCCATGACCGCCCGGCCTCGCCCTTTGTCGCCCGCTTCATGGGGGCCGTGGTCGAACTGCCCGTCACCCTGCGCGCGGGCCGGGCCGAGGCTGCAGGGCTGGATGCCCGCGCGCTGGAACGGCGGGCGATGGCCGATGGCCCCGCACGCCTGTTTCTGCGCCCCGATGCTATTGCGCTGGAGGCAGACCCGGCAAGCCCTTGGGTTCTGGCGCACAAGGCCAGCAACGGGGCGATGATCCGCGCCAGCTTGCGCCGTGCGGATGGCACCGAAGTTCCGGTCGATCTGCTGCGCCATTCCGCGCCCGATCTGACCCTTGGCACCGCTTACCGCCTGCGCCCCCTGACCGGCGCGGTCTTTCCTTTGGACGGCATCGCACAGAACGATACGCCCCGTCCGCTTCCCAGTCTCAAGGAGAAACGCCAATGAAACACGGATTGATCAAGGCCGCCATTTTGGCCGCCAGCCTTGGGGCCGCCGCCCCCGTCGCCGCGCAGGACAGCATCCTGAACGTCAGCTATGATGTCAGCCGCGAGCTGTTCGAAGCGCTGAACCCGGTGTTTGCCGCCAAGTGGAAGGCCGACACCGGCCGCGATCTGACCATCGACCAGAGCCATGGCGGATCGTCGCGTCAGGCCCGCGCCATTCTGGAAGGGCTGTCTGCCGATGTGGTGACCTTCAATCAGGAGACCGACATCGACGTGCTGGCCGAGGGCGGTCTTTTGCCCGCCGACTGGCGCGACAAGCTGCCGAACGGCGCCTCGCCCTATTACTCCCTTCCCGCGTTTCTGGTGCGCAAGGGCAACCCCAAGAACATTCAGGACTGGTCTGACCTTGCCCGCGAAGACGTGGCCCCGATCTTCCCCAACCCGAAAACCAGCGGCAACGCGCGCTACACCTACCTTGCCGCCTATGCCTACGGGCTGGAACAGAACGGCGGCGACCACGCGAAGGCGCAGGAGTTCGTCAAGGCGATCCTGTCCTCGGTGCCGGTGTTCGACACCGGCGGTCGCGCGGCCACCCAGACCTTTGCCGAGCGTGAGCTGGGTGATGTGCTGGTGACGTTCGAGGCCGAAACCGGCGGGATTGCCCGCGAATATGCCGACAAGGGGTTCGAGCGCGTGACGCCCTCGCTGTCCTTGTTCGCCGCTTTCCCGGCGGCGGTGGTGACGGAAAATGCTGAAAGCAAAGGCACGACCGAGGTGGCGACGGCCTATCTGGAATGGCTGTATTCGCCTGAGGCACAGGATATTCTGGCGCAGAACTTCTACCGGGTGAACGATGCCGAAGTGGCCGCGAAATACGCCGCCGACTACCCCGAGGTCCGGCTGGTCACGGTGGATGAGGTGTTTGGCGGCTGGGATGCGATCCGGGCTGAACATCTGGCCGATGGCGCGATCCTCGATCAGGTCTTTGTCAACCAATGACCACCCTTGCCGCGCCCATCCGCGCCAAGCGTGTCTTGCCGGGGTTCACACTGAGCCTCGGCACCACGCTGCTGTACCTGACCGTGATCATCCTGATCCCTGTTCTGGCGCTGATCCTGAAAGGGGCCGAGATTGGCCCGGCGCGGTTCTGGGCCATTGTAAGCTCCCCCCGCGCAGTGGCCGCGTTTCAGATCACCCTGACCGCCGCCGCAATCGCGACGGCGTTCAACGCGGTCTACGGCCTGCTGATGGCATGGGTGCTGGTGCGCTATGACTTTCCCGGCAAGCGGCTGCTGGATGCGCTGATGGACATTCCCTTTGCCCTGCCGACGGCGGTGGCGGGGCTGTCGCTGACAGCGCTGTTCTCGGCCAATGGCTGGATCGGTGCCTGGCTGGAGCCGCAGGGGATTTCGGTGGTCTACACGATCTGGGGTATCGCTCTGGCCATGGCGTTCACCTCGGTGCCGTTTGTGGTGCGCACCGTACAGCCGGTGCTGGAGGATCTGGACCCGGCCTTTGAACAGGCGGCCCGCACGCTGGGCGCGTCAGAGCTTACGATTTTCTCCCGCGTGGTGTTTCCGCAGATCCTGCCGGCGTGGCTTGCGGGTTGCACCATCGCTTTCGCCCGCAGCTTGGGTGAGTTCGGGGCCATTGTGTTCATCGCGGGCAACCTGCCGTTCAAGACCGAGATTGCAGCGCTGCTGGCGTTCATCCGGCTGGAGGAGTTTGATTACAACGGGGCCGCTGCCATCGCGCTGGTGCTGCTGTTCTTTGCGCTGGTGCTGCTGGTGGTGTCGAACCGGCTGCAGGCCTGGGCCGCGCGGCACAGGGGGGCGTGATGCAGGCTGTTGCGACTTTGAACCCGAACCAGCGCGCTGTGGTGCCCCGTCTGCTGATCGGGGTGGCGGTGGCGCTGACGCTGCTGATCGTGGTGGCACCGCTGGCCTATATCTTTGCCCGCGCCTTTGCCGAGGGGTGGCGCGTCTATGCCGCGAACCTGAAGCATCCGGCAACGGTGCATGCGATCTGGCTGACCAGCATTGTGGCGCTGATCGTGGTGCCGATCAACATCGGCTTTGGCATCGCGGCCGCCTGGGCGATTGCGCGGTTCCGGTTCTGGGGGCGCGGGATATTGGTGACGGCGATCGAGATCCCGTTCTCGATCTCGCCCATCATCGCGGGGATCTGCTATCTGCTGCTCTATGGGCGGCAGGGGCTCTTGGGGCCATGGTTGCAGGCCAATGACCTGCAGGTGATGTTTGCGCTGCCCGGCATTGTGCTGGTCACGCTGTTCGTCACCGCGCCCTTTGTTGCCCGCGAAGTGCTGCCGTTGATGCAGGCCCAAGGGTCGGAGCAGGAGGAGGCGGCGGTGACGCTGGGGGCGAGCGGGTGGCAGGTGTTTACCCGCGTGACCCTGCCGAACATCCGCTGGGCGCTGCTGTATGGGGCGGTGCTTTGCACCGCCCGGGCGGTGGGGGAGTTTGGCGGGGTGTCGGTGGTGTCGGGCAATATCCGGGGCCAGACCAACACCTTGCCCCTGCATGTGGAGCTGCTCTTCAACGACCTGAACGCGACGGGGGCCTTTGCGGCGGCCTCGGTCCTGACCTTGCTGGCGCTGGTGGCGCTGGTGGTCAAGGCGGGGCTGGAGGCGCGGCGGGCTTAGGCCCCCTCTTCCCCCTGTGTTACACGGGGTTGAGCCTTTTGATTTCAATGGCTTGACCTGAGTGGATTTACGGATTTTTAACACCTTCGCGGGGGCATGGCCCCCCGCCCGGAGCGGTGCGGCTTGCGGGTGGAACCGGGGCCGTCAGGGCAAAAATCCGGAATGCAGGTCTTGAGAATTGACTTTCCGGTAAAATATCTTGCTAAGTTTGTCATGAAAGGGTGCCAGGGAGGCCGAATGTTACATGGATGTCATGTCTTTCGGGAATAGGTGCCCGGTCAGTATATCCCTAGGAGGAAGACAAACATGAAAACCGTAAACCTGCTGGTTGCAGGCTTTGTGGCACTGCCATTGGCAGCGCAGGCCCAGACCGAGATTTCCTGGTGGCACGCCATGTCTGGCGCGAATTCTGAAGTGGTTGACAAGATCGCCGCAGATTTCAACGCAAGCCAGTCGGATTACGTGGTGCAGCCGGTCTTCAAAGGCACCTATCCCGAGACGCTCAACGCAGGCATCGCCGCATTCCGTGCCGGACAAGCGCCAGATATCATTCAGGTGTTTGACGTTGGCACCGGGGTGATGATGGGCGCGCAGGGCGCGATCAAGCCAGTGGCCGAAGTGCTGACCGAAGCAGGCTTCAGCTTTGACAAGAGCCAGTATCTGCCGGGCATCGTCGGCTATTATTCCAGCCCCGAAGGCGAGATGCTGTCGTTCCCCTACAACTCGTCCTCGCCGATCCTGTATTACAACAAGGACATCTTCGAGAAAGCGGGCCTTGATGTGAACACCCCGCCGAAAACCTGGGCTGAGGTCTGGGCTGCGGCGCGGCAGATCAAGGAAAGCGGCGCTGCGACCTGCGGCTATACCTCGACCTGGCTGACCTGGATCCACACCGAGAACTTTGCCGCCTGGAACAACGTGTCCTGGGCCAGCAACGAAAACGGTCTGGCGGGCGTGCCGGAACTGGCGATTGACGGGCCGTTGTTCGTCAAGCATTTCCAGGAGCTGGCGGATCTGGGCAAAGAGGGCGTGTTTGTCTATGGCGGCCGCACCTCGGAAGCCAAGCAGAACTTTACCTCGGGTGAGTGCGGGATTCTGACCGAAAGCTCGGGGGGCTTGGGCGATATCGTCAAGGCTGGCATCAACTATGGCATCGGCCAGCTGCCCTATGACGAAACCGCCGAAGGCGCGCCACAGAACACCACGCCGGGCGGTGCCTCGCTCTGGGTGATGGGTGGCAAGTCGGATGAGACCTACAAAGGGGTTGGGACGTTCTTCAACTACCTGTCGCAGACCGAGGTGCAGCAATACCTGCACGAGCAGTCCGGCTATCTGCCGGTGACGCTGGCCGCCTATGAGGCGACCAAGGCGTCGGGGTTCTATGACACCAACCCGGCCCGCGAAGTGCCGATCCTGCAGATGTCGGGCAAGGAACCGACCGCAAACTCCAAGGGTGTGCGCGCCCCGAACCTGCCGCAGATCCGCGACATTCTGAACGAAGAGTTCGAGAAGATGCTCGCCGGTCAGCAGACCGCAGAAGAGGCGCTGACCTCGGCCAAGACGCGCGGCAACGCGGCGATCAAGGAAGCCACTGGCGGCTAAGGCCGTTTCCATCAGGCGCACACCGGCATAGGGCCGGTGTGCGCCTTTTCTTTTGACGCAAAGCAAGGAATGTGGATGCGCCGCACCGTCTTTCCGCACAAGCTGTTGCCCTGGCTGTTGCTGGCGCCGCAGCTGGCGATCACGCTGATCTTTTTCTACTGGCCTGCCGCGCAGGCGTTTCGTCAGTCTGTGCTGCGCGAAGACCCGTTCGGGCTGTCGAGCACGTTTGTCGGGCTGGCCAATTTCCGCAAGGTGCTGAATGACCCCGCCTATCTGAACGCGATGCAGGTCACGGTGGTTTTCTCGCTGCTGGTCGCATTTTTTGCGATGACGATTGCCCTGTTCCTTGCGGTTCAGGTGGAAAAGATCGTCCGGGGCAAAGGGTTTTACCGCACGCTGATGATCTGGCCCTATGCCGTGGCCCCGGCGATTGCGGGGATGCTGTGGCTGTTCATGTTCAACCCGTCCTTTGGCACGCTGGCCTGGCCCCTGCGCCAGCTGGGGATCAACTGGAACCCGTTGCTGGATGGCGAACAGGCGATGGCGCTGGTGGTGGCGGCGGCGACGTGGAAGCAGATCAGCTATAACTTCCTGTTCTTTGTGGCCGGGCTACAGGCGATTCCGAAATCCTTGCTGGAGGCGGCGGCGATTGACGGCGCGAGCCGGGGGCATGCGTTCCGGACCATCGTGTTCCCGCTGCTGGCACCGACCACGTTTTTCCTGCTGGTGGTGAACACGGTGTATGCCCTGTTCGACACGTTCGGCATCATCCATGCCGTGACCAGTGGCGGGCCGGGCCGGTCGACGGAAACGCTGGTCTACAAGGTTTACAACGACGGCTTCGTGAACCTGATCATGGGCGATTCCGCGGCGCAATCGGTGATCCTGATGGTGATCGTGATCGTGCTGACCGCGTTCCAGTTCCGGTTCATTGAAAAGCGGGTGCACTATGGATAACGGAACGACAAGCCCGCTGGCAGCGCGGGGTGCGGCGCGGTTGACGGCGCATTTCTGGATGATCCTCGGCGTGATCATCGTGGCGTTTCCGGTGTATTACGTGTTCATCGCGTCCACCCATTCGACATCGACCATCCTGCGCCCGCCCTTGCCGTTGCTGCCGGGGTCCGAGGGGTTTCAGAACTATTCTGACGCGTTTTCCGGGCAGATCGGGCAGATCGGCGGGGTCAGCCTGTGGCGTCTGCTGGGCAACACCACGCTGATTGCGATGGGAATTGCCTTGGGGAAGATCGCGATTTCGATGGCCTCGGCATATGCGATCGTGTTCTTCAAGTTTCCGCTGCGGATGGCGTGTTTCTGGCTGATCTTCATCACCCTGATGCTGCCGGTCGAGGTGCGGATTCAGCCGACCTACAAGGTGATGGTCGATCTTGGTCTGATCGACACCTATGCCGGTCTGATCCTGCCGCTGATCGCCTCGGCCACCGCGACGCTGCTGTTCCGGCAATTTTTCATGACCATTCCCGATGAGCTGCTGGAGGCGGCGCGGGTCGATGGCGCGGGGCCGTGGCGGTTTTTCAAGGATATCCTGTGGCCGCTGTCACTGACCAATGTGGCGGCGATCTTTGTGATCCAGTTCATCTATGGCTGGACGCAATATCTGTGGCCGCTGCTGGTCACGAACTCGAATGAAATGAACACCATCGTCATCGCGTTGAAAAAGATGATCTCTTTCGCCGATGCCGATACCCCCTGGAACCTCGTCATGGTGACTTCGGTGCTGGCCATTCTGCCGCCGATCCTTGTGGTCGTGCTGATGCAGCGCTGGTTCGTGAAGGGTCTTGTCGAGACGGAGAAGTAAATGGCCAATATCTTTCTGAACGACCTGCGCAAAAGCTATGCCGGGCAAGAGGTGATCCATGGGATCACGATGACCATCGCCGATGGCGAATTCGTGGTGATTGTCGGGCCTTCGGGCTGCGGCAAATCCACCTTGCTGCGCATGGTGGCGGGGCTGGAGGGGATCAGCGCGGGGACCATCGAGATCGGCGACAGGGTGGTGAACGATCTGGAACCGCGCCAGCGCGACATCGCGATGGTGTTCCAGAACTACGCTTTGTATCCGCATATGAGCGTGCGGGAAAACATGGCCTATGGTCTGAAGATCGCCAAGATGCCCAAGGCCGAGATTGACCAGCGGGTGGCCAAGGCTGCCGCCATGCTGGAGCTGGAGCCCTATCTGGATCGCAAGCCGCGCGCCCTGTCTGGCGGGCAGCGCCAGCGGGTGGCGATGGGCCGCGCGCTGGTGCGGGAGCCGTCGGCGTTTCTGCTGGATGAGCCGCTGTCGAACCTGGATGCCAAGCTGCGGGTTCAGATGCGGTTGCAGATCAAGGATCTGCACCAGACCACCGGGCAGACCATGCTCTATGTGACGCATGATCAGGTCGAGGCGATGACGCTCGCCGACCGGCTGATCGTAATGAACAAAGGCGTGGCCGAGCAGATCGCCACCCCGCATGAGGTCTACATGACCCCCGCCAGCGAGTTCGTGGCGGGGTTCATCGGATCACCGGCGATGAACATCTTTACCGTGCAGGTCGAGGCGGGCGTGGCGGTGCTGCCGGGCGGGCACCGGCTGCCGCTGGCCGGGCTGCCTGCGGACCGTGAGGTGCGGCTGGGGCTGCGGCCCGAGGATATGGAGATCGTGGGCGACGATACACCGGGGATTCCGGTGGTGCTGCGCTCGGTCGAATGGCTGGGGGCAGATGCCTTTGGCTATGGCATGATCGAAGGGTCGGACGTGGCGATTACGCTGCGCCTGCCGGGCAGCACGGGTGCGGCGCGCGGTCAGCGGCTGCGGGTGGCCCCGCCCGAGGGGCGTCTTCATCTGTTCGCAAGCGATACCGGCAAGCGGCTGTAAGCGCCTGCGCCCCCGCGCCTGTCACGCTTGACTTGCGTGGCGGGCCGGGGCGTCGGTCTGGCCAAAGTCATAGCTGCCGGTGGTGGCGTCAAAGCCGGTGATCACCAGCCCCTGATCGAACAGCGTGGTCATCGCCTGCCGGGTTTGCAGCCGGGTCTGGGCGGCAGCAGCGGGATCGGTGCGCAGCAACAGGGAAAAATTGCGCGGGATGCTGACGCGGGCCTCTGCCGTGGTGGCGGGACGGGCGGTCAGGTGCAGTTCGACCACGACACGGTCACTGTCGATGCCGCCCTGATAGCTGCCTTCGGCGCCATAGTAATTGACCAGATAGCGTTGGCCGATGCCGCCCAGCCGCGCGATGTTCAGATGGGCGTTGCGGGTGATCAACGGATCATAGGTCCAGCGCAGGATGCGGATGCCGCGCGCCTGACACCACGCGCGTTGATAAAGCTTCAGCCCGACACCGATGCCCGCGCCGCGCCAGTCTGGCAGCACCGCAAGCCGGTGGCTGTGCTGCACCTGCGGATCGCCGGTGGCAAAGCCAAAGACATAGCCCACCAGCCGGTCACCCTGAAACGCCCCGGCGCAGATGCCGCCTTCGGATTGCACGACCATCATCAGATCGGCGGGGTCGGGCTGGTCATCATGGCCCCAGACGGTTTGCTGCATCTGCTGTGCGGCGCGGAATTCGGCCAGACCGGCCAGATCGCGGTACTGGATCGTCATGGCGCAAAGGTTTCGGTCGTGGTGGTGACGGTGTTCAGGAAATCCCAGTCCAGCGTCACGCCGATTCCCGCGCCGTTGGCGGGCACCGGCATCAGGCCGTCTGTCGTTTCCAGTTTTTCCGCCACGATGTCGCGGTGGAAATAGCGCGACGAGGATGAGGTGTCGCCGGGGCGGGTGAACTGTTCCAGCGTCGACAGGTGGATGTTGTGGGCGCGGCCGATCCCCGCCTCCAGCATGCCGCCGCACCAGACCGGCACATCCCAGGCCTGACACAGATCATGCACCCGCTTTGCCTCGGTATGGCCGCCCAGACGGCCGACCTTTATGTTGATGACCCGGCCCGCGTCGCTGACCAGCGCCTTGCGGCAGTCGGCGACGGAGCGGATACATTCGTCCAGACAGATCGGGGTGGACAGCATGGCCTGAAGCCTTGCGTGATCGTGCAGGTCGTTCCACGCAAGGGGCTGTTCGATGTAATCCAGCCCGAACTGATCCATCGCGCGCAGCACCGGCAGATCGGCCAGAGTGTAGCAGCAATTGGCATCCACGGTCAGGTGGATGTCGGGGAAGTCGTGGCGCACGGCGTGCAGCAGGCGCAGGTCGTGGCCGGGCATCAACTTGAGCTTGATGCGGCGATAGCCTTGCTGAACATGCAGCGCCACATCGGCCAGCGTGCGGGGAATGTCGCGGATGCCGAGTGAGACGCCGACCTCGACCTCGGTCTTGGTGCCGCCGAGGACCGAGCGCAGCGGCAGGCCCTGCACCTTGGCCCAAAGATCCCAGAACGCCATTTCCACCGTGGCCTTGGCCATCTGGTGATCGCGCCACGGCCGGATCAGCCGTTCCACCGCCTGCGGATTTTCAAAGCTGTGGCCCACCAGCTGCGGCAGGAACACATCGCGCAGCATCATCATCGAGCTGGCGATGGTTTCCGGCAGATAGTCGGGCAGCACATCGGCGACGCCTTCGGCATAGCCCTCACACCCTTCGCCGCGCAGCACGACGAGGGGAAAGACCTTTCGGGTCATGGTGCCGGTCGCGATGGTGAAGGGCTGGATCAGCGGCAGTTCGATCAGGCGCAGCTCGGCGTGATCAATGCGCAATGGCGGGCGGATGGGCGGGACGGACATATACGCTCCTGCAACGACGCCGGGGGTCTTTCTGCCGGGTCAGGTACAGATTTGATGCGGCAATTTTAGTTTACAGTCAAGATTGACGGAATGTTATTTAACTGTCACTGATGGAGTCGCAGCCGAAAGGCATGACTATTTTCCAAGGGAAATCCATGCAGGACGACGTTGGCAACGATCTGAAAGACCGGCTGGAGGCCATGCTGTCGAGTGGCACGCCGAACGAGCGGGCAATTGCGGCCTATCTTCTGGAAAACATCGCGCGGCTGCCGTTCGAAACCTCGGCCAGCATCGCGCAGGCGATCCGGGTGTCAGAGGTGTCGGTGGGGCGGTTCGCCCGTGCGCTGGGCTATCGCAACCTGAAAGAGATGAAAGAGGCGCTGAAAAGCGATGTCGATCTGGCGGCCTTTGCCGGGGTGGGGGACAGCCCTTGGTTGCAGGGATCGGCGTTGCGGGCCCATTTCAACGCCGGGGAGGGGGTCGGCGGTGCGGCGCTGGAACGGGAATTGCGCGCGGTGATGCGCAACCACCAGCTGGCGACCACGCCGGAGTTTGCGGCCTGTGTGCAGCGGTTGGCGACGGCGCGACAGGTGCTGGTTGCCGGGTTCCAGACCGAGCGCGGGCTGGCGGCCTATCTGGCGCATAACCTGAGCTATCTGCGTCCGGCGGTCCGTCCCTTGTCACTGGAGAGCGGGCATTTTGCCGATCTGTTTCTGGATGATCCGCAGGGCACCGCGTTGGTGGTGATCGAGACCCGGCGCTATTCGCGGCTGGCGGTGGAGCTGGTGGCCAAGGCGCAGGCCGAGGGCATTCCGGTGACCGTGATCACCGACCCCTATTGCGGCTGGGCCCCGGAGCTGGCGACCGAGGTGCTGCGCGTCGATACCGATTTCTCGCATTTCTGGGATGCGACCGGCCAGATCGCCGGACTGATCAACCTGCTGGTGATCAAGGTCTTTGAACAGCTTGGCCCCGAGGTTGAGCAGCGCATGACCCGGATCGCCGAAAACTACCGCACCTTTGTCGGGCATCAGCGCTAGCCGGACAAAGGGATTTCTCCAACAGAATGAGGGTAATAATAATGAAATATAACCTGTCCACCCTGCTTGCCACCACCGCCATCGGGTCTTGTCTGGCCCTGTCTGCCTTTGCGCAGGAGGTGACGGTGGTGATGGCCTCGAACGAGGTCGGGGCCACATCGTATAACCCGGTGGCGTCGTCGATGCAGTCGGTCGGTACCTATCTGATCTATGACCGGCTGATCGCCAAGGATGAAAACCTGGCCTATGTGCCGCAGCTGGCCGAAAGCTGGGTCGAGGCCGATGACGGCATGGCCTGGACCTTTACCCTGAAGCCGGGGGTGACGTTCCACAATGGCACGCCGTTTGCGGCACAAACGGTTGTGGACTGGCTGGCGCTGTATCCGGGCACCGAAAACGCCTATCTGTTCGACGCGGTCGAGCGGGCGGAAGTGGTGTCGGATCTGGAAGTGCGCTTTGTGATGAAGCGGCCGGATCCGAACCTGCTGTACAACCTGTCCACCGTGTTCGCTTCGATCCCCGATCCGGCGGCCTATGCCGAGGCGGGCGAAGATTACGGCGTGTTTGATGCCGTCGGCACCGGGCCGTTCCGGCTGGAAAGCTTTGAGATCGGTCAGCAGACGGTGCTGGTGCGCAACGATGATTACGCCTGGGGTCCGGGTGACGCTACGGGCAAACCGGCAAAGATCGAACGCCTGACCCTGCGCGAGATCGCGGAATCCTCGACGGCGTTTCTGGAGCTGAAGACCGGCGGCGTGGACATGCTGCTGAACGTGCCGACCGATTTCGTGGGCGAGGTTGAAGGGGCGTCGGATCTGTCGATCCTGCAACTGGCCGGGCAGGATCTGGTCTATATGCCGATGAACGTGAAACAAGCGCCGTTCGACGACATCAAGGTGCGTGAAGGCGTGGCCTTTGCGATCAACCAGCAGGAAATTCTGGATGCCGTCTTTGCCGGCATGGGCAAGGTGGCGGACGGGTTCCTGATCTCATCCCTGCCGGAATCGAAGATCGCGGAGGAATTCCGCATCTCCTATAACCCCGAGCGGGCGAACAAGGCGCTGGATGATGCCGGCTGGGTCATGGGCACCGATGGCGTGCGCACCAAGGACGGCACCCGGTTGTCGGTGAAACTGTGGACCCAATCCGACAGCTTTTTCCGCCGCCTGTCCGAAGTGGTGCAGGCCCAGATGAAGGCCGTGGGCGTGGAGGCAGAGCTGGTCACCTTTGACAGCGCGGCGATCCGCGACCAGTACAAGACCGGCGCGCATCAGGTCGCGGTGCGGTCTTATCTGTGGGACAACGCCGATATTCTGGAGTGGTTCTTTTCCGCCACCCGGCCGTTTTATCCCAACGTGTCGATGCTGGATGACCCAAAGGCCGAAGCGCTGAAGGATGCGGCGATGACGGGGGCCAAGAACTCGGCCGAGCGCGAGGCGGCCTTTGTCGCCTATCACGAATACATCAACTCGCAGTTCCCCTATGCGCCGATCTACGAGCCGGTGCAGATCATCGGCTACAACGCCGAACGGCTGGTGATGCCCGAGGTGCTGCATGCGCCCCGGTTCAACACGCTGGGGTTCCTTGAACTTGACGTGAAAGAGTAAGGCCAGATGCTGGGCTATGTCACCAGACGGGTGCTGATGCTGGTTCCGGTGTTCTTTGCGGTGTCGGTGGTCATCTTTTCGATGATCCACATGCTGCCGGGAGACCCGATCGAGAATCTGCTGCGTGTGGGGTCTAGCCCGGCACAGCGCGAAGCGCTGACGGCGAAATACGGGCTCGACCGGCCTCTGGTCGAGCAATACCTGCTGTGGATGAGCAATGTGCTGACCGGTGATCTGGGCACCGCGATCGTGCAGCGCCGTCCGGTGGCGCAGCTGGTGGCACAGGCCTTGCCCTATTCGCTGTCTCTGGGCGGGCTGGCCTTGTGTTTCTCGACCGTGCTGGGCGTCGTGGTGGGAACCATCGCGGCGTCCTGGCGCGGATCGTGGCTGGATCAGGGGTTGATGGGCGGCGTGCTGTTTGGCTCGATGCTGCCGAACTTCTGGATCGGGCTTTTGATGATCCTGGTGTTTTCGGTGTCGCTGGGCTGGACTCCGGTGTCGGGCGCGCGGGGCTGGGAAAGTCTGGTGCTGCCGGTGCTGACCATCGGGCTGGGCGGCACCGCGCTGGTGGCGCGGGTGACGCGGATTGCCATGATCGACACGCAGGGCAAGGATTTTGTGCTGCTGCTGCATGCCAAGGGCGTGCATCCGCTGACCATTCAGGTGCGCCATGTGCTGCGCCATGCGCTGATCCCGGTGGTGACCATTCTGGCGCTACGGATCGGCTGGATCCTGGGTGGCGCGGTCACGGTCGAGGTGGTGTTTGCGCGCCCCGGTCTGGGGTCATTGCTGATCAAGTCGCTGAACCAGCATGATTACCCGGTGGTGCAGGCCTCGCTCTTGATCCTCGCCATGGCGGTGATGCTGGGCACGCTGATGGGCGATCTGTTGCAGGCGGCGATGGACCCGCGGTTCCGGGACAGTCTGACATGAGCGCGGCGGTGCAAAAGACGGGTATGCTGGGCACGATCCGCCGCTCGGTGGCATGGCGTGCGCTGGCGACGATCAAGGGCGGTGTGGCGGGCGGCTTTTTGCTGCTGGTGGTGCTGGGCGCGATCTTTGCCCCGGTGCTGACGCCCTATGATTATGACATTCAGGCCCTGACCAACGCCTTTCAGCCGCCATCGCTGGCGCATCCGATGGGAACGGATGAATTTGGCCGCGATGTGCTGACCCGGATCCTGTATGGCGCGCGCACCTCGCTGTCGGTGTCGGTGGTGGCCATCTCGATCTCGCTGGTGTTCGGCATGACGCTGGGCGCGGCAGCGGGCTATTTCGGCGGGCGGTTTGACCGGATGGTGATGGTGGTGGTCGATCTGACATGGTCGTTCCCCGAGATTCTGGTGGCGCTGATGCTGGTGGCGATCATCGGGCCGGGGGTGACGGGCACGCTGGTGGCGATCTGTGTCGCCTATCTGGCGCAGTTCACCCGGCTGACCCGGTCACAGGTGATGGCGTTGAAAAGCGAAACCTATGTCGAGGCGGCGCGGGGGCTGGGAGCATCGCATGCATTCATCCTGTTCCGGCACCTGTTGCCCAATTGTCTGGGGCCGGTGCTGGTGGCGGGGATGCTGGCCACCGGGGATGCGATCATTCTGGAGGCGACATTGGGCTTTTTCGGTTTGGGCGCGCAGCCGCCGACGCCGTCCTGGGGTGGCATGATGTCATCCGGCTCGGGGCTGTTGTTCAAGGGGCCGTGGATCATCCTGTTCCCCGGACTGTGCATCGCGCTGACCGTGGTGGCGATCAACCTGTTTGGCGATGTTCTGCTGGCCAAGCTGGATATCCGTGACCGGCTGAGGGTGGTGTGATGTTGCTCGATGTCCGCGATCTGTCTTTGCGTATCGGCACCGTGGGGCTGCTGGATGGCCTCAGCTTTTCGGTGGACCGGGGCGAGGTGCTGGGGTTGGTCGGCGAAAGCGGGTCGGGCAAGTCGCTGACCGCGCTGGCGCTGACCGGGCTGGCCGCGCGGATGGGGGCCACGATCACCGCCGGGTCGGTGGTGTTTGACGGCACTGATCTGGTCGGTTTGAAGGAAAGCGCCTATCGCCGTCTGCGGGGCAAGCGGATCGGGTTCATCACCCAGAACCCGATGAGCGCGCTGGATGCGCTGGTGACGATCGGCGATCAGGTCGATCAGGTGTCGCGCCTGCATCTGGGCCTGTCGAAGCGGGCCGCGCGGGCGCATACGGTGGAGATCCTGTCGCGGCTGCGCATCCCTGAGGCCGAGGTGGTGGCGCGGGCCTATCCGCACAACCTGTCGGGCGGGATGAAACAGCGGGTGGTGATTGCCATGGCGCTGGCGGCGGACCCGGACCTGATCATCGCCGATGAGCCGACAACGGCGCTGGATGTGACGGTGCAGGCGCAGATCGTGATGATGCTGGCCGATCTGGTGCGCAAGCGCGATCTGGGGCTGATCCTGATCACCCATGACATGAGCGTGGTGGCGCAGATCTGTGACAAGGTCTGCGTGCTCTATGCCGGGCGGGTGGCGGAAAGCGGGCCGGTGCGGCAGATCTTTGCCGCCCCGCGCCACCCCTATACCGAGGCGCTGATCGGTTGCATCCCGCGTGATGGCATGGCGCCGGGCAGTCTGCGCGGGATACCGGGCACGGTGGCGGCGGTGTCGCAATACGGAGCCGACTGCTGCCGCTTTGCCCCGCGCTGTTGCCGGGCGGATGCGCTTTGCTCGACGCAACAACCGTTGCCTGTTGCGACCGGGACGGGCGGGATGCTGGCCTGTCACCACCCCGTCGATACCCCGGTTACGGAGGCCGCAGATGCAGATGACCGCTGACGCTGTGCCGGTGCTGGAGCTTGACGGTCTGGTGCGGACCTTTACCACCGGCGGTGGGCTGCTGCGCAAGGGGCGCAGCATGACGGCGGTCAGCGACGTGTCGCTGCGCGTTGCCGCCGGTGATATCGTGGGCGTGGTCGGCGAAAGCGGTTGCGGCAAGTCCACGCTGGCGCGGCTGGCGATGCGGCTGATCGACCCCAGTGCCGGGCGGGTGCTGTTCGAGGGGCGCGATGTGACGCAGGACCACGGCGCGCGCCTGCGCCCGCTGCGCAAAAAGCTGCAGATGGTGTTTCAGGATCCGTATTCCTCGCTCGACCCACGGTTTACCCTGCGCGAGTGCCTGCTGGAGCCGTTTGCCGCGCTGGGCGAGACCGCGCCGCCGGGCCGGGTGGAGGCGCTGCTGGATCAGGTCGGGTTGGACCGCAGCTTTGCCGGGGCCTATCCGCATCAGCTGTCGGGCGGGCAGCGCCAGCGGGTGGGGATTGCCCGCGCGCTGGCCTACCGGCCCGAGGTGGTGGTGCTGGATGAACCCACCGCCTCGCTTGATGTGTCGATTCAGGCGCAGATCATCGCGCTGTTGCAGGAGCTGCACCGCACATCGGGGCTGACCTATCTGTTCATCAGCCATGATCTGGGTCTGGTGCGGTATTTCTGCACCCGGATCGTGGTGATGTATCTGGGATCGGTGGTCGAAGAGATGGCCGACCCGGATGCCGCGCCGCGCCATCCCTATACGGCGGCGCTGATGGGGTCGTCCTTTGTGCCCGACCCGACCGAGCGGGCGCAGATCGTGCCGCTGGAGGGCGAGATCCCGTCGCCCTTTGCCCTGCCGCCGGGCTGTCCCTTTGCCCCCCGTTGCCCGCGGGTGCAGGACCGGTGCCGCACCAGCCGCCCCGCGCTGACCCAGACCACAGGTGCCAGCAAGGTCGCCTGTTTCAACCCTGTCGAGGCCTGATCCATGAGCTTTCACGTGCTGACCGCTGAACTGATTCAAGAGTGCAACACCTTTCAGAAGGGCCGGACCGGGCTGGAGCAATATCGGGTCGAGATTCTGGCCTCGGGAGAGGAGGCGCTGTCAAAGCGGCGGCATGCGGTGGCCGAGATCAAGGGGTTCATGGATGTGGCCGAGGCCGAGGGCTGGCGGGTGACACATGCGCTGTCGGCCACCGCGACACCCGGTCCGATTGTCACGGCAGAGGCGTTCGCGCATCTGGCGGGGATGATCACCGATGCCGCACAGGCGGCGGGCAAGCTGGACGGCGTGCTGCTGGCGCTGCATGGCGCGATGGTGGCCGAAGGGGTCGAAGACCCGGAGGGCGAACTGCTGACCCGGCTGCGCGCGATTCTGGGGCCGGATGTGCCGATTGCGGTGACGCTGGATCTGCACACCAACACCACGCCCGAAATGGCGGCGGGGGCCAATGTGATCGTGTCGTTCAAGACCTATCCGCATGTCGACCCGGTGGAAACTGCCGTGCATGCCGCACAGGCGCTGAAAGTGATGATGGCGGGCCGGGCGCAGGGCCGCACGCTGCGGCTGGCGGTGCCGATGCTGGACGAGGCGAACTCGGGCCGGTCGGACGTACTGCCGACGATGGAATTCTATGACCGCGCCCGGCGCTATGAGACCGAGCCGGGGATCATGGCGGTGTCGGTGAATGCCGGGTTCTCGGACGCCGATATTTATCATTGCGGGCCGTCGGTTCTGGTCAGCTATGACGCCAGCCTGAACGGGGCCGAAGCGCGGGCAGAGGCGATTGCACTGGATCTGGGGACGGCGATCTGGGAGGCGCGCCACTCTTGCGCCAATAGATTCCTGACGGTCGAGCAGGCCTGTCAGGCGGTGCGCGATTTTCGCGCCGACCGTCCCGGGCCGCTGGTGATTGCCGACTTTTCCGACAATCCGGGCTCTGGCGCTTATGGCGATGCGACCAATCTGCTGGCGGGGCTGCTGGGGCTGGGGCTGCGGGATGCCGCCTTTGGCCCGTTGATCGACCCCGGGGCAGCGGCAGAGCTGCAACGGCACCGCGTGGGCGAGACGGTGACGCTGGCCATCGGCGGCAAGGCTGACCCCCGGTATGGCGGCGGGCCGATCACGGTGACTGGCGAGATCCGCCATCTGTCGGCAGAGGGCGTGCTGGTGGGCGACGGGCCGGTGATTGGCGGCATCACCTTTCGCTTTGGCCCGACGGCGGTGCTGCGGGTCAACGGGATTGACGTTCTGATCGTGACCGAGCGCGGGCAGGCCTATGATCTGCAACAGTTCAAGGCGTTTGGCATCACACCCGAGGCCTGCACGGTCCTGGGGCTGAAATCACAGCAGCATTTCCGCGCTGCGTTCGAGCCGATTGCGGCAGCGGTGATCGTCTGTGATTGTGGCGGGCTGGCGACGCCGGATTATTCCAAGCGTCGCTATGAAAAGGTGCGCCGCCCGATCTGGCCACTGGACGAGATGCCGGAGGGATTCCGCCCGATTCTGCCTGCGCGCGGGTAAGATCAGCCGGGAGAGTTCGGCATCCGGGCTGGCTTTGGCATGGTGCCGGCGGGGCGCGACCGCATTTGACCGGATGCGGTCAGATTTCGGCGGAAACCAGCCATAAAATGCATAAGATCATCACGGAACGTGAAACTGGCATTGACGCTGCCCGGTCGAATACCCCATCTCCGCCACTGATGTAGACAGGGGTTGCGCGGGCTGTGCTTTGCACCTGCAGCATAGCAGGTTTGCGATTTGCGCATGGCACTCGCTCTGGCGTGACCCCTTATAACCTGAGAACTTTATTGAGTTTTCACCGAATCGACGTGCGGGAGCCAAAATGCCGGATACTCCGGGACTGCCTATTGTATTGCAACGACGCTCGTTCCTAGGGCTGGTTGGGGCTAGCGCCTTGCTGCATTGCAGCACGAGCCTTGTGCGCCCCGCGAACGCCCAGACCGGAGCCGATGTTCAGGCTGCCGGTGAGCCGTTTGATTTCGACCGTCTGACCGCCGCGATGCGCGATCTTGCCGCCGCGCCGCATGTGGCTCCGGCCCGCGCGGAGGGGTTTTTCAGCGACTTCAGCTATGATGATTATCAGGCGGTGCAGTTCAACCCCAAACAAGCCCGCTGGTCCGGCACCGAGGCCGGGTTCCATGTGCATGCGTTCCATCTGGGCTGGCTGTTTGCCGAACCGGTGACGATGTTCGAGGTTGAGGGCGGTGTTGCGCGGCCTATGGTCTTTACGACCGATGATTTCCGCTACTACGACCGTATCCGCGACCGCGTGCCGCCGCACGAGCCGCTGCCGGGGGTGGCCGGGTTCCGGCTGAATGCGCCGCTGAACCGGGCCGATCTGTTTGACGAAGTGGTGGCGTTTCTGGGGGCCAGCTATTTCCGCGCGGTGGGGCGTGACACGGGTTATGGCCTGTCGGCGCGCGGACTGGCGATCAACACCGGGCTGGGCAAGCCCGAAGAGTTCCCGCGCTTTTCAAAGTTCTGGCTGGAAACGCCTGCGCCCTTTGCGCGTGAGGTGGTGGTCTATGCCGCGCTGGAAAGCGAAAGCTGCACCGGGGCCTATCGCTTTGCGATCCGTCCGGGCACGAATACGGAAATGGATGTCACCGCGCGACTGTTTTTCCGCACGCAGGTGGATCAGATCGGCATCGCGCCGCTGACCTCGATGTACCTGTTTTCCGAGAAAAGCCGGACGCAGTTTGATGATTTCCGCCCCAGCGTGCATGACAGCGACGGGCTTGCCATTCACCGCCGCGACGGCGACCGCAACTGGCGGCCGCTGAACAACCCCAGCCGGTTGTCGGAATCGTGGTTTGCCGAAGAGAATCCGCTGGCCTTTGGTCTGATGCAGCGCGACCGGGATTTCGAGAATTATCAGGATGCGGTCTCGCATTACGAGCGTCGCCCGTCCCTTCTGGTCGAGCCGATGGGCGAATGGGGCAAGGGCGCGGTGCGTCTGGTCGAGATTCCCACACCGCTGGAGGTGAATGACAACATCGTCGCCTTCTGGGTGCCCGAAGCAAAGCCGGTGCCGGGCGAGATGCTGGAGTATTCCTACCGCCTGCATTGGGGCGCGCTGCCGGTCGATCCGGCGGCAGATGTGGCCTATGTCAAGGAAACCCGTGCCGGTACAGGCGGCGTGTCGGGGGTAGAGAACACCGAAGGCACCCGGAAATTCGTCATTGATTTCGCGGGTGGATTGCTGGCGCGGCTGCCTGCGGATGCAGAGGTCAAGGGTGTTGTGACCATCATCGGCGGCGAAATTGTGGTGCAGACCCTGTCAAAGGTTGATGCCAATGGCGTGTGGCGTCTGGTGGTCGATGTCCGCCCCGAGGCGGGAAAGACTGTGGAACTGGTTGCCCATGTCGCGGGTTATGGTCGCAAGTTGACAGAAAACTGGCTTTATCAATGGCTGAGCGCATGATGATTGCAGAGACCATGACGATTACAGACACGTTGGTCAAAGATCGCGCGATTGCGGATCTGATGACCGGGATGGATATGCGCGCGGCCGAACCGCCGCTGGCGCCGCTGGCGATGCCGAAACAGGTGCTGACGCGTCGGGCGCGCCCGATGTGGCGCGGGTTGGGCGCGCTTCTGTCGCTGCTGCGGCGTGATCTGGGGCGCGCGGGCTAAGGCATGACCGCGCTCGCGGCCGCCTTACCGCCTGGTCCCAAAGACCGCACGACCCGCGCGCGGGCCTTTGCCATCACGTTCAGCGTGCTGGCTGCGGCTGCGGCGGGGATGGTGTTTCACATCTATGGCGCGGCCGACGGGATCACTGTGGTCGATATGATCCGGGCCGGGCTGATTGTGTTTTCCACATGGTGGCTGGCCTGGGGGGCGGCGACGGCGATGCTTGGGCTGATCGCCCGGCAACGACCGGTGCGGGCGGAAGTGCAGGGCGAGATCCGGGGCCGTACGGTGGTGATCGTGCCGGTCTATAACGAAGAACCGGCTGTCACCTTTGCCCGTATTGCCGCGATGGACGATTCCCTGCGCGCAACCGGCAACGGCGCACAGGTCGATTTCGCCATTCTGTCGGATACCCGCGATGAGGCGATTGCGGCGGCCGAGCGGGTGTGGTGCGCGCGGCTGCTGGCCCGGCAGCACGGGGCGGGGCGGATCTTTTACCGCCGCCGGGTGCAGAACACCGGGCGCAAGGCGGGCAATATCGAGGAATTCATCGTGGCCTCGGGCCGGGCCTGGGATTACGCGGTGATTCTGGATGCCGACAGCCTGATGGAAGGCACGACGATCCTGACCATGATCCGCCGGATGGAGGCCGACCCAAAGCTGGGCCTGCTGCAGACCTTGCCGCGTGTGATCGGGGCGCGGTCGATGTTTGGCCGTGCGATGCAGTTTGCGGCCTCGTTCCACTCGCCGGTGTTTGCGCATGGTCTGGCGGCGATGCAGGGGCGGACAGGGCCGTTCTGGGGCCACAACGCGATTGTCCGCATCCGCGCCTGGGCCGAGAGCTGTGGCTTGCCGGAACTGCCGGGGCCGCCGCCCTTTGGCGGGCATATCCTGAGCCATGACTATGTCGAGGCGGCGCTGCTGTCGCGCGCGGGCTGGGTGGTGCGGCTGGATGATGATCTGGATGGCAGCTTTGAGGAAGGGCCGGAGAACATTATCGACCATGCCAAGCGGGACCGGCGCTGGTGTCAGGGCAACCTGCAACATGCCAAGGTGATCGGCGCGCCCGGCCTGAAAGGCTGGAGCCGGTTTGTGTTCTTTCAGGGTATCTTTGCCTATATCGCGCCGCTGATCTGGCTGGGGTTCATTGCCGCGTCGGTGATGGCGTCGGCAACTGCGATCGGGCCGGATTACTTTCCGTTGGAAAACTGGCCGTTTCCGGTGTTTCCCTATGACCAGACCGCCAAGGCGGTGGGGCTGGCGCTGGGGATTTTCGGGCTGCTGGTGATGCCCAAGCTGATGGTGGTGCTGGATGCGGTGGCATCGGGCCGCGCGGCGGGTTTTGGCGGCGCTTGGGCCAGTTTCCGGGCCATGCTGTCAGAATTGCTGCTGTCGTCGCTGATCGCGCCGATATTGCTGGCGTTTCAGAGCCGGTCTGTGGTGCAGGTTCTGATGGGCAGCGATGGCGGCTGGCCACCCAACAACCGGGGCGACGGGGGCCTTGATTTTGCTGATGCCTGGGCGGCAGGGCGCTGGATCAGCGGCTGGGGTATCGTCGGGTTGGGCGTGGCGCATGTGTTTGCGCCAGAGCTGACGCTGTGGCTGCTGCCGGTGGCGCTGCCGATGCTGCTGGCGCCGGTGCTGATCTGGTGGACATCGCGGCCTGTTCGTCCGGGGCGTTTTCCGGTGCCGGAAGACAGAGGATTGCCCGCGATTGTCGCCGGGCATGAGGCGGTATTGGCCGAGTGGAGCCGCGATCTTGCGCAAGCCGATGTCGCCTGAGCCCGCACACAGACGGGATTACCGGGTTGATCTGCTGCGCGGCATCGCGCTGATCATGATATTCATCAACCATATTCCGGGCACGCTGTGGGAGCATGTCACCTCGCGCAATTTCGGGTTTTCCGATGCGGCAGAGGGGTTTGTGCTGATGTCGGGGATTGCCACCGGGCTGGCCTATGGGCCGATCTTTCTGCGCAGCGCGCGCCCGCCTTTGGCCGAGGCGTTGCGGCCATGGCGGCGGGTGCTGACGCTGTGGTGGGTGCATGTGGTGGTCGTTTTGTGCATCGTGGCGCTGTTTGCACTGACGGTGCAGCATCCGGCAGTGGCGGTGATGGCGGAAAAGCGCAACATTGCCCCGGCGCTGGAAAACCCGGAGCTGTTCTTGCCCGGGCTGATCGTGCTTGGCCATCAGTTTGCCTATGCCGATATTCTGCCGCTGTATATCGTGCTGCTGCTGGCGGCGCCGGCGTTGCTGTGGGCGGCGGTGCGTTGGCCGCGCGGGGTGATGGTGGGGTCGCTGCTGGTCTGGTTCTGCGTTGGGTTGTTCAAGATCAGGATGCCGACCTGGCCGCTGGATTACGGCTGGTTTTTCAATCCGCTGGCATGGCAGGTGATTTTTGTGGCCGGGTTGCTGACCGGGCTTGCGATGCGGCAAAGGCGGCGGTGGCTGCCGTTCATGCCTTGGGCATTCTGGCTGGCCGTCGGCTTTCTGGTGCTGGCGGCGATCTGGGTGCAGGTGCCGGTGGTTGCGGCAACCGGGGGGCATGGGCTGTGGCTGCTGTATGAATACGCGGGGGCGCCGTCGGTGTTCACCTCGTTTGACAAGAGCTTTGTCCATCTGCCGCGCCTGCTGCACATTCTGGCGCTGGCCTATGTGCTGAGCGCGTTGCCCGTGCTGACGCAGATTTCCGAAAGCCCCAAGGTGGCGCCGCTGATCCTGCTGGGGCAACATTCGCTGCCGGTCTTTGCAGTCAGTACGGTACTGGCCTATGGCGCGCAGGTGGCAAAGGTGATGGCGGGACCGTCGTTTGTGCTGGATTCGGTGCTGATCGGCTGTGGCCTTGTGGTGCTGTTTGCGATTGCCGGGTGGCAGCGCGGGCGCAAGCCACGCCGGATGGTTGGCTGAACCCGGTCAGCCGGGCGGGGGGCGCAGGGGATAGATCTGCTCGCCATCCTCTTGCCCGCGGGGCCAGCGGCCATCGCGGCGTTGGCTGACCTGATCCTGCCAGCCACGGGGGCTGATGCCGATATGGCGTTTGAACAGGCGTGAGAAATAGTAGCTGTCGGTAAAGCCGACGCGCCGGGCGGTTTCGGTGATGCCATAGCCTGCTTCCAGCAGTTGCATCGCAATCTCCATCCGCTTGAATTCCTGATACTTGGCGGGGGTGACGCCCAGACGGCGGCGGAATTCGCGGCGGAAATACACGTCGCTGTAGGGGGCACCTGCCACCACGCGGTCGGCCAGCCCCGGTTGCAGCGGGTCAGAGGCGATCTGGGTCGCTGCCATGGTGACGGCCATCGGCAGGCCTTCGGAATTGTCCAGCGCCCCGGTTTGGGCCGTGTTCCATGACACAAAGGCATCTTCGATGAATTCGTTCAGAATGACCATGAAGGCGTGGTGCATCACCAGTGTGGTGGAGCTGGCAGGGGCGGTGGCGCGGTAGTGGCGGACCAGAGGCTCCAGCATCGGCCAGCGCGACAGCGTGACCACCCGGCGACAGGTCATCCGGGCGAACAGATCATGCGTGCCGAACAGGTCCAGCCGGAAATGCTGCGCCAGCCCGGTATACAGCTGATCGGGGTCGGGGTTGCGGCCGACAAAGCGGGTGCCAGCGGGGATCAGCATCGCCATGCCGGGGGTCAGGCGGACGGGCGCGTCATCAAGCAGGTAGTCGCCGGTTCCCGAAAGGCAGATCACCAGATCATGCACCGTATTGACCTTGTCGATGAGCCAGCTGTGCGAATGACGCATGCGGATCGCCGACCGGGTCAGGGTAAGGTCAAGCGCGCGAACGGGAATCCCGGCCAGCACGCCGGTGGCGGGGGTGGACGCATCAGAATTATGTTCGATTTCGTCCATCTTTTTCTGTGGATTCGTCAATTTCCACGCCCTGCAAACTGGCATATCAGTTGACCACATACTGCGGAGCCTATCCCGCACAGTCAATCGGATCGAGGGAGGAGCGATTTGATGACAGGATTTCAGCGCGCGAAGCGCCTTCCTGATGATACCCGATCACATCCCGGTACACAGTGCCGGAGCGGCACCTCTGCGGGTTATGCCGGCCCGGGGCAGGATCATCAGACCTTGCACAAGTTTACGGAGGAGTGAGCGATGGAAAGCCGCTACATGGGGCTGGCCTATCTGGCACCCTATATCATCGGGTTGCTGGTATTCACGATGATCCCGTTTCTGGGGTCGCTGTACCTGAGCTTTACCGACTATAACCTGATCAATGCGCCGGTCTGGTCGGGCTGGGCGAATTTCAGTGACCTGACCACGGACCGCACCTTCAAGCGGTCGCTGAATGTGACGCTCTTGTATGTGTTCCTGACCGTGCCGTTCAAGCTGGCCTTTGCGCTGCTGATCGCGGTGATCCTGAACTACAAGCTGCGCGCCATCGGGTTCTTCCGCACCGCCTATTATGTGCCGTCGATCCTGGGCGGCTCGATCGCGGTGGCGGTGCTGTGGCGCTATATCTTTGCCGATGCCGGGCTGGTCAATCTGGTGCTGACCTCGCTCGGGATGGACGCGGTCAACTGGTTCGGTGATCCGGTCAACGCACTGTTCACCATCACTTTGCTGCGGACCTGGCAGTTCGGGTCGGCCATGGTGATCTTTCTGGCTGCGCTGCAGGCGGTGGACAAATCGCTGTACGAGGCGGCGTCGATCGAGGGCGCGGGCAAATGGGCCAGCTTTTACCACATCACCCTGCCGCTGATCACGCCGGTGATTTTCTTCAACCTGATCATGCAGATGGTGCAGGCGTTTCAAGAGTTCAACGGCCCCTATGTCATCACCGGCGGCGGCCCACTGAAGTCTACCTATCTGTTGCCGCTGTATATTTATGACGAGGCGTTCAAGAACTTCAACATGGGCTACGCCTCGGCCATCGCATGGGTTTTGTTCATCATCATCATGGTGCTGACCGTCGCCGCGTTCTGGTCATCGAAGAAGTGGGTCTATTACGCCGGCGACAAGAGGAGCTGAGCCATGAGCAACGTAAACACCCACCCGCCGCTGAGCGCGGTCACCCCGTCCAAGGCAATTGCCTTGACGCAGGAAGACCGCCGCGCCGAACAGATCCAGACCTTTGTCCGCTATACGCTGCTGACCGTGGTCGGCTTCATCATGCTCTATCCGCTGCTCTGGCTGGTGGGAGCCTCGTTCAAGACCAATGCCGAGATCTTCGGCTCCATCGGGTTCATCCCGCAGGAGCCGACGCTGGATGGCTATCGCAAGGGCTGGGAAACCTCGACCCCCTATACCTTTGGCCGGTTTTTCTGGAACACGTTTCTGATCATCCTGCCAAAGACCATCTTTACCGCGATTTCCTGTGCTGTTGTGGCTTACGGCTTTGCCCGGTTCGAGTTTCCGGGCAAGAAGATCCTGTTTGCCAGCCTGATCGCCACGCTGCTCTTGCCCAACGTGGTCACCCGGATCCCGCAATACATCCTGTTCCGCGAAATGGGCTGGCTGGATACCTATCTGCCGCTCTGGGTGCCGTCGGCGTTTGCCGGGGATGCGTTCTTTGTCTTCATGCTGGTGCAGTTCCTGCGCGCCATTCCGCGCGACATGGAAGAGGCGGCGCGGGTGGACGGGGCCAACAGCTTTCAGACCCTGATCTACATCGTGGTGCCGATGCTGCTGCCCGCGCTGATCTCGGTCATGCTGTTCCAGTTCATGTGGACGATGAACGATTTCCTCGGGCCGCTGATCTATCTGTCATCGGTCGAAAGCTTCCCGGTCAGTCTGGCGCTGAAACTGTCGATCGACACGACCGAAGCCTTTGACTGGAACCGCATTCTGGCCATGTCGGTGCTGGCGCTGCTGCCTGCCCTGATCGTGTTCTTCATCGCACAACGTTACTTCATCGAGGGCATCTCGGCTGGTGGAGTGAAAGGATAATCCAATGGCAAGACTTCAGATCCGCAACCTTGAGAAAACCTATGCCAATACGTTCAAGGCGGTGCATGGCATCAATCTGGATGTCGAAGACGGCGAGTTCATGGTGCTGGTTGGCCCGTCCGGCTGCGCCAAATCCACCACGCTGCGGATGATTGCCGGGCTGGAAAGCATTTCGGGCGGCGAGATCGTGATCGGCGACCAGGTGGTGAACCGGCTGCAACCGGGCAAGCGCGGCATTGCGATGGTGTTCCAGAACTATGCGCTCTACCCACATATGAAGGTGCGCAAGAACCTGTCCTTTGGCCTGCGGCTGATGCGGACCCCGAAGGCAGAGATCGAGCGCAAGACGGCGGAGGTGGCGCGGATTCTGGAAATCGAGCCGTTGCTGGACCGTCTGCCGAAAGAGCTGTCGGGCGGGCAGGCGCAGCGGGTGGCGCTGGGCCGGGCGCTGATCAAGCAGCCGGAGGTGTTTTTGTTCGACGAGCCGTTGTCGAACCTGGATGCGAAACTCCGCGCGTCGATGCGGGTGCGGATCACCGATCTGCACAAGCGGCTGAAGGCCGAGGGCATGTCTTCCACGGTGGTCTATGTCACCCATGACCAGACCGAGGCGATGACGATGGGCGACCGGATTTGTGTGATGAAGGATGGCCATATCATGCAGGTGGCCGACCCCAAAACGCTGTACGACCGGCCCGCCAATGCCTTTGTCGCCGGGTTCATCGGCAGCCCGGAAATGAACCTGATCGAGGGGCGGCTGGACGGCGCGACCTTCCATCTGGGGGCGCAGTCGGTGGCGCTGCCGGATGAGCTGATGGCGCGGTTGAAGCCGCATTCCGGCACCGTGACCCTTGGCATCCGCCCGCAACATCTGGGCATAAACGAAGGCCCCGGCCTGCAGGCTCAGCTCGTCGGTGCCGAGTTCATGGGGCACGAGGTGGTGCTGCATCTGGCGGTGGATGGCGCGCGGCTGGTCGCTGTGCTGCCCGCCGCCGACTACGCCGGGCTGGACCGCGGGGCGGATGTCAGCCTGACCCTCGACCCCGGCATGACCCATGTTTTCGACCAGACCGGCGAGAATATCTCGCTGTCGCAATCTCACTGAGGGAGGAATTCAATGAGACTTCTTGCAACCACGATCCTGACCACCGGCCTGTTGGCGACCACGGCACAGGCCGAAGACCTGCGCATGTCCTGGTGGGGCGGCGATGCCCGCCACCTGCAGACGCAGGAGGCGCTGAATTATTGCGGCCCGAAATTCGGCCACACGGTCGCGGCGGAATTCACCGGCTGGTCCGGCCACCAGGAGCGGATCACCACCCAGATCGCCGGGCGGACCGAGGCGGACATCATGCAGATCAACTGGCCCTGGCTGCCGCTGTTCTCGGCCGATGGCAGCGGTTTTGCCGATCTGCGCGAGCATGCCGATGTGATTGACCTGACACAGTTCACCGAAGCGCAGCTTGCGGGCGGCGAGATGAATGGCGTGCTGAACGGCATTCCGGTCTCGACCACCGGGCGGGTCTACATGTTCAACAAGACCACCTTTGACAAAGCCGGGCTGGCTGTGCCGACCACATGGGAAGAGGTGATCGCCGCCGCCCCGGTGCTGCGCGAAAAGCTGGGGGCGGATGTTTACCCGTTCGAAGCGGCAGGTCTGAACGCGATCTTTCTGGTGTCGATGGCGGTCACTCAGGCTACCGGCAAGGATCTGATCGACCCGGAAGCCAACACCGTGGCCTGGACGCCGGAAGAGCTGCTGGCGGGCATTCAGTTCTATCAGTCGCTGGTCGAAGCGGGCGCGATCCGCGACTGGAAGCAGGTGGCGGGCGAAGGCAATATCGAGCTGTTCGAGATGCGCCCCTGGGCCGATGGCCGGATCGCAGGCACCTATGAATGGGACTCGGCCTATGCCAAATATGCCGACCCGCTGGGGGCCGAACAGGAGCTGGTGCCGGTCAAGATGCTGCAAATCGACGGCGCGGTGACCGAGGCGACCTATAGCAAGCCGTCGATGCTGTTTTCGATCTCGCGCAATTCCAAGAACCCCAAGGCTGCGGCCGAGGTGGTCAACTGCCTGCTGAACGACCCGCAGGCCATCGAGATCCTGTCGGATTCGCGCGGCGTTCCGGCCAGCAAGGTGGCCTTTGACCTGTTGTCCGAGAAAGACCTGATCCACCCGAATGTGGCGGCGGCGAACAGCATTGTTCTGGAAGGCACCGGGCCGGTGGTGTCGCCGTTCAACGAGCATCCGCGCGTGCGCGAGGCCTTTGCCGATTATCTGGAAAACATGGCTTATGACCAGATCAGTGCCGAAGATGCCGCCGAGGGTATGATTGACGATATCAACCGTGGCCTGCGTCAGTTCCAGTAACCGATGACATCTGCCGGGGCGCACGCCCATGCGCGCCCCGGCCCCAACAGGATCAGACCCCGATGCGACCCATTGACCTTGTGGCCGTCACGCCCCGCGCGGTGGCCCTGCGCTTTGACATGCCCGGCGCCCAGTACTCTTTGCCCAAAACGGTGGAGTGGCATCTGACCGGCGCGGGTGTTGACCGGCGCGGCGCCACAGACCGCGCCATCACCGTGCTGCATGATCTGCCGCCGGGCTGTGCCTTGCGGATGGAGGCGGCGGGGTTTGCCGCGCTGGAATTTACCACGCCGCCTTGCGCCGGTGCCGTCACGCTGGACGATCCGGCACAGGCGCAAGCGCTGCTGGACGGTCTGCCCGATGGCGGCACGCTGATCATTCCGGCAGGGCAATGGGAGATCGACCCGCTGCTGATCCCGTCGCACCGGCATATCTGGCTGGCATCCGGCGCAGAGCTGCTGGCCCCGGCGGAGCGTGACCGGTTTCCGATCCTGACCGCCGGTCAGGGTGGCAGCTGGGAGGGTCTGCCCGATGCCTGCTATCGCGGCATCCTGACGGCAATCGACGCACAGGGCATCACCATTTCCGGCCCCGGCCTTGTCGATGGCGGCGGCGCGCGCGGCGACTGGTGGTCATGGCCGAAAGAGACGCGCAACGGCGCGCGCCGGGCCCGGTTGCTGCATCTGATCGGCTGCGAGGACATCACCGTGCTTGGCCCGGTGTTCACCAATTCCCCGAGCTGGACGCTGCATCCCTATCTGTGCCGCAGCATCACCTTTGCCGGGATCACCGTGCAGAACCCCGCCGACAGCCCCAACACCGACGGGCTGAACCCCGAAAGCTGCGACGGCGTGGTGATCGAGGGCGTGCATTTTTCCACCGGCGACGATTGCATCGCCATCAAGGCGGGCAAGCGGACCGATGCGGGCGGGGCAGAGCATCTGCACCCGACGCGCAACGTGCGCATCCGGCATTGCCGGATGGAGGACGGCCATGGCGGCGTGGTCATCGGCTCGGAAATGTCGGGCGGGGTATCGGATGTGCGGGTGTCGCAATGCGAGATGGCGGGCACCGACCGCGGCTTGCGGATCAAGACCCGGCGCGGGCGCGGCGGCGTGGTGTCGGGCATTCACCTGTCGGACGTGAGCTTTGACCGGGTGGATACCGTGCTGGCGATCAACATGCATTATTTCTGTGACCATGACGGGCATTCCGCTGCCGTGCAATCACGGGCGGCGCTGCCGGTAACGGAGCTGACTCCGGCCGTACGCAACATCACGCTGGAGCGGATCGACGCGCGCAGGGTGCGGCTGGCCTTTGCCGCCTGCCTTGGATTGCCGGAAGCGCCGGTGCTGGGGGTGCGTATCACCGAGGCCAGTGTCAGCTTTGCCGAGGCCGCGCCTGCGCCGCCGCTGATGGCGGACGGGGTGGCGGCGGTGTCGGGGGCCGGGGTGCTGGCTGAGCATTGCGAGATTGACGCGCCGGAGCATCTGGTGCGCGGGGCGCTGACGGTGAAGGAGTTTTTGCCATGCTAGAGTATTTCGACGCCTTCGCCGCGCGCTATCAGCCCTATAAGGATGGGGCCTGGTGCTATGAAGATGGCTGCATCTATCGCGGGCTGCTGCTGCTGGACGAGGCGACCGGAGAGGCGCGCTGGCGTGACCATCTGCTGCGGCTGGCAGGGCCGCAGGTCGCGGCGGACGGCGCGCTGTCGGGTTACCGCATTGATGAGTACAACATCGACAACATCCTGTCGGGCCGGGTGCTGTTTGCGCTGGACCGCTGGACCAAAGATCCGCGCTGGATGCGGGCGGCAACCCTGCTGGCGCGGCAGCTGGCGACGCATCCGCGCACCAAAAGTGGCAATTACTGGCACAAACTGCGCTATCCGCATCAGGTCTGGCTTGACGGGCTGTACATGGGCCTGCCGTTTCAGATTGAATATGCGCAGGCCGCGCAGGCGCCCGAGCTGGAGCGTGATGCGCTGGCCCAACTGCGCTCGGCGCTGGATCTGACCCTGCGCGGCGACGGGCTTTACGCGCATGGCTACGATGCGGCGCGGGTGCAGGAATGGGCCGATGCCGGGTCGGGGCAGTCGGCAAGTGTCTGGGCGCGCGCCCTTGGCTGGCAGGCGATGGCGCTGGTCGATTGCGCGGCGCTGGTCGGACCGGATGCGTTTGACCGCGCTGGCCTGATGGCCCCGACACAGGCGCTTCTGTCGCGGCTGATCGGGTTGCAGGCCGCAGATGGAGGTTGGTTGCAGGTGATCAACATGCCGGATCTGCCGGGCAATTACACGGAAAGCTCGGCAACGGCGATGTTCGCCTATGCCTTTGGCGCGGCCCAAGCGCAGGGCATGGCGGTGCAGGGGCTTGGGGCGGCACGTGACCGGGCGATGGGCTTTCTGCGCGGTCATCTTTGGGCCGCTGGTGATCAGGTGCAGCTGACCGGGATCTGCCATGTGGCGGGTCTGGGCGGATTTTCCGGCACTTACCGTGATGGCAGCCCGGAATACTACCTGACCGAAAAGCTGGTCAGCGATGATGCCAAGGGCACCGGGCCACTGATGATGGCCTATGCGGTGGCGCTGTCCGGGGTGGCAAAGGCGCAGGCTGATGACCGGGTTGCGGCGGGATAAATCCCGGCAGGTACAGGCCCGCGCCCCCGGTTGCTGCTTGCAAAATACTCCCGCCGGAGGCTCTCAGGCCAGCCCGGTGTGCGCCACCAGGCGCGTGGTGCCGAATCCGTCGATCCGCGCGGTGATGATCTGCCCTTCGGGCTGATCCGTGCTGACATCCACCTCGGTAAACTGCTCGGTCCGGCCCATGCGCGGGCCTTCCATCAGGATGCGGTGGGTCTGGCCCAGCTGCGCCTGCAGGTGGCGAGTCAGCGCTGCCTCGCCCTTGGCGCGCAGCTGCGCGGCGCGGGCCTTGATCTCGGGGCCCTTGAGCTGGGGCATCCGGGCGGCAGGCGTGCCCTTGCGCGGGCTGAAGGGAAACACGTGCAGAAAGGTCAGGCCGCAGTCATCGACCAGCTTCAGGCTGTTGTCGAACATCGCTTCGGTTTCAGTCGGAAAGCCCGCGATAATATCGGCCCCGAACACCATGTCGGGCCGCAACCGGCGCGCATCTTCGCAGAAGCGGATCGCATCGTCGCGCAGATGACGGCGCTTCATCCGCTTCAGGATCATGTCGTCGCCCGCCTGCAAGGACAGGTGCAGGTGCGGCATCAGGCGCGGTTCGGTGGCGATGGCCAGCATCAGGTTGTCATCCGCCTCGATGCTGTCGATCGACGAAATCCGCAGGCGTTGCAGGTCTGGCACCAGCCGCAGGATGCGCATCACCAGATCGCCCAGACGTGGCGTGGCGGGCAGGTCAGCGCCCCAGGAGGTGAGGTCAACGCCGGTCAGCACCACCTCGTTAAAGCCCTTGTCCACCAGCCGTTTGATCTGGTCGATCACCACGCCTGCGGGCACAGAGCGGGAATTGCCGCGACCGTAAGGAATGATGCAGAAGGTGCAGCGGTGGTCGCAGCCGTTCTGCACCTGAACATAGGCGCGGTGGCGGCCAAAGCCGTCGATCAGGTGGCCTGCCGTTTCGCGCACCGACATGATGTCATCGACCTGAACGCGCTCGGTCTGGCCGATGAAATCCGGACCGGCGAGGCCGGTCCAGGTGGCGGGCTGCATCTTTTCATGGTTGCCGATCACGCGGGTGACCTCGGCCATGGCGGCAAAGGTTTCGGGTTCGGTCTGCGCCGCGCAGCCGGTCACGATCACCGGCGCACCGGGATTTTCGCGCGACAGGCGGCGGATTTCCTGCTTGGCCTTGCGCACGGCCTCGGCCGTGACGGCGCAGGTGTTGACGATCACCGCGCCTTGCAGACCGGCAGCATCGGCCAGTTCCTTCATCGCCTCGGATTCGTAGGCGTTCAGGCGGCAGCCAAGGGTGGCGAACACCGGGGCGGTCATCGGTAGGCCGTCAGAAAATCGGGCGTGAGCCAGCCGTCAAACACATGCGCGACCGGCCCGGTCATCCAGACGCCATCGTCGCGCCAGTCTACCTGTAACACACCGCCATCAAGGTCGAGCGTCACCTGACGCCCGGTCAACCCGCGCAGATGCGCGGCCACAGCGGTGGCACAGGCCCCCGAGCCGCAGGCAAGGGTAATCCCGGTGCCACGCTCCCACACCCGCATGCGCAGGTGATCGGGGCCGATGAGCGAGGCAAATTCGACATTGGTGCGCTGGGGGAACAGCGGGTCATGCTCGTAACGTTGGCCAAGGCCCGCCGCATCCACCGCCTCGGCATCGGCGACAAACAGCACGCAATGCGGGTTCCCCATGCCGACCGCGACCGGATCGCCGGGCAACGGCAGATGCAGGGGGTCCACAGCATGGGACAGTGGCACCGACGGCCAGTCGAGTTGTGGCGGGCCCATGTTGACCGACACCCGGCCATCGGGCAGGCGCACCGCCGCCAGAGTGCCACGCGCGGTGGTCAGGGTGACCGCATCCTGCCCCAGCCCGCGCATCACCAGATCTGACACACAGCGCGTGGCATTGCCGCAAGCCCCGGCACGGCTGCCATCGCTGTTCCAGAAATCGAGGGTAAAGTCGGCCCCTGCCGCACCATCGCGGATTTCGGCCAGCTGGTCAAAGCCGACCCCGCGATTCCGGTCGCCCAAAGCCCGCGCCAGCGCAGGTGTCGTCACCGCCCCGCGCCCGCGCGAGTCGATCACCACGAAGTCATTGCCTGCGCCGTGCATTTTCAGAAAGGGCAGGCCGGTTGGCGGGGTCATATGGTCCATGCGGCGGCATATACGCCCGATCAGGGATATTTGCCAGAGCCTGCATCTTTTGCCCTTGACCCCACCCGTTGCTGACCTTAATCAGCGCCCAAGTTGTGGGCCGGTAGCTCAGTTGGTAGAGCAGCTGACTTTTAATCAGCGGGTCACAGGTTCGAATCCTGTCCGGCTCACCACTTTTAATATCTTCTGTTGCAAGACCACAGGTACGCATTGGCATTGCGTACTGCGTTCAGTCCTTGCAGACAAAGGCGTCGCTGACAAAGACAGCGTTGTTGTCATGCCCGAGCGACCCTCAGGTGCGCGCGTTTCTCCGCGCCAAAGCATATTCCAGGCTGATCTGGGGCCTTATCACTGATCGCCCTGCATCAGATGCACTTCATAGACCGCGGGCATGCGGCTGGTTTGTGCGTGTGGGGTCCGGTCAGCGACGGGCTGAGCCCGGAGACGGGGCTGCGCGGTCAGCTCGCGATCAGCAGGGCGATGCCGCGGGCCTCGAACTCCTTGGCATCGGCATCCGAGATGCCGTCATCGGTTATGAAAGAGTGGATCACCTCCAGCGCGCCAAGGCGGGTGAAAGAGCTTTTGTTGATCTTGGTCGAATCTGCCACCAGAAACACATGCGAGGCGGCGCGGATCATGGCCTCTTTCAGTTGCAGATCGGCAAAGCTGGGATAGGTCAGCCCCGAATCCAACCCGACGCCTGCGGTGGCCAGAAACAGTTTTCCGGCAAAGATGTTGCGGAAGTAATCCACCGACTTGTCGCCCGACAGCGACAGGGTCGGTGCCTTGAACTGACCCCCGGGCATATGCACCTGAAACCCCGGCACGGCCCCGAGGGTGATGGCGATGTTCAGCGCATTGGTGATGACCGTCAGGTTCTTGCGGTTGACCAGACGCAACGCCACCTCGGTCGTGGTGGTGCCGGCATCAAGGATCAGGGTTTCGCCATCCTTGACCAGAGAAGCCGCCAGCGCCCCGATGCGGCGCTTTTTGTCCATGTTTTCCTGATGGTGCAGCACAAGGCTCTGGACCTGCACCGGCATGGAGTTGAGAAAGGCCCCGCCATGTTCGCGGGTGACATGCCCCTCCTGGTCCAGCTTTTCCAGATCCTGCCGGATCGTCGCCTCGGACACCTGAAAGGCGGCGGCCAGATCGCGGACGCGGGCGGCACCCTCTTCCTGAATCCACTCCAGAATCCGGCGGCGGCGTGGTTCAGACAGCAGCCCGACCATCGAGTCGTCGCGTGCGATGATGGGCTTTTGCTGCACGAGGTCAGGCTCCGTTCAGAATGAATGCAGGATCCGTCCGGGTTCTACGCCATCAAGACCATTTGGCAAAGGGTCGTCACGCGGCGCGGCTGGCCGCCGCCTCTTGTTGCAGCGCGACGCGGGCCTGCAGCTTGCTTTGTGCCTGATCAATCACCACAGCCGCGATGATGACAAGACCCTTGATCACCGTTTGCCAGAAGGATGAGACGCCCATCATGATCAGCCCGTCGGACAGGATGCCGATGACAAACGCCCCGACAATGGTGCCGCCGATCCGCCCGCGCCCGCCCGCCATCGAGGTGCCGCCCAGCACGGCGGCGGCGATGGCATTGAGCTCGAAGGTCTCGCCGGTGGCCGGGTGCGCGGCCTGCAACTGGCTGGCGATGATGACGCCGACCAATGCCGCGCAAAAGCCAGAGAAGACGTAGACGAAAATCTTGACCTGATTGACCTTTACCCCCGACAGGGCCGCGCCACGCTCATTGCCGCCGACGGCGTAGATGTGGCGGCCCAGCGGCGTGCGGTTGGCGAGGTAAGCCGCGACCAGCGCCACGGCGATCAGCAGCCAGACCATGAAGGGCAGGCCCAGAACCGTGCCCGACCCGATAAAGGGGAAGCTGTCAGACCCGTATTCGGCATTGCCCTGCAGGTTCGGGAAGGTCCGCCCGCCCGACGACAACAGCGCAGCCCCGCGCGCGACATAGAGCGTGCCAAGGGTCGCGATAAAGGGGGCGACGTTCAGCCGTGTGATCAGCAGCCCATTGATCAGCCCGACGAACATGCCGACAATCACTGTCAGCACCGCGACCTCCAGAGAGTTGAACTGGATCGAATAGCCGATCCCCAGCATCCCCAGATCAATGCCGTTGATCACCAGCCACCCCGCCACCATGCCGCATAAGCCGACGATGGAGCCAACCGACAGGTCGATACCGCCGGTGATGATGACAAAGGTCATGCCGATGGCCAGAAAGGCATTCAGCGCGACGTGTTTCGAGATGATCACGGCATTGGCGAGGCTGAGGAAATTCGGCGCCATCACCGCGAAATAGGTGAACACAAGGATCAGCGCGACAAAGGTACGGGCGCGCAGCAGGAACAACAGGGCAGAGGTGCCGGGGCTGATCGCGGGGGCGGAAACGGGGGCGGCGGTCATGCGGCGGACTCCTTGGTCTTGTTCCGGGCGGTCGTGTCAGGGGCTTGGGCGGATTTGGGCGAGGTTGCGGCAATGACCCGCGCGGCATCGGTGCCCGCCGGAAATTCGCCGGTGATGCGGCCATTGGCCATGACGATGATACGGTCCGACAGGGCCAGAACCTCATCCAGATCTGACGTGACGAACAGGATGCCCAGACCCTGCGCCGCCAGTGTGCGCATCAGGCGGAACACCTCGGCCTTGGCCCCGATGTCGATCCCGCGTGAGGGTTCGTCCATCAGCAGGATTTTCGGGTTGGTCATCAGCGCCTTGCCGATCACCACCTTTTGCTGGTTGCCGCCCGACAGGCTGGAGACCGGGTTTTCCGGGCTGGCGATCTTGATGGTCAGATCCTTGATGAACTGCCGGGCGGTTTCGGCCTCGGCTTTCAGATCCAGATGGAAGACCCGGGCAAAGCGTTGCAGCGCGGACAGGGTGATATTCTCGCGGATCGCCATGATCTGCACCAGCCCGTCGCGTTTGCGGTCTTCGGGGATCAGCGCGATGCCGCGCTTGATCCGGCCGGTCACATCCTTTTCGGTCAGGGCCTTGCCTTCGACAAAGAACCGGCCGCCGGAATGCGGGTGCTGGGCCATGATGCATTCGACAAATTCGGTGCGCCCCGCGCCCATCAACCCGTAAAGTCCGACGATTTCACCGGCGCGGATCGACAGCGACAGGTGATCCACCGCATAGCCGCCACCCTTTCGCGGCAGGGTGATGTCTTCGGCGCGGAAAACCTCGTCGCCAAAGGCGGCGGCTTCGGTTCGGCCAAATTCCTTGGAACTGCCGCCGATCATTGCCTGTACGATCCACGGAATATCCACGCCCGCCATCGCCCGCGCGCCGGTGATCTCGCCATCGCGCAGCACGGTGATGTAATCGCCGACGCGGATCAGCTCTTCGAGCCGGTGGCTGATATAGACAATGCCGACGCCTTGCGCCTTGAGGTCATCAATGATGCGGAACAGCACTTCGCATTCGGCAGCTGACAGCGCCGAGGTGGGTTCATCAAGTATCAGGATTTTCGCGTCCTGCGCCAAGGCCTTGGCAATCTCGACAATCTGCTGCTGGCCGATGCGCAGATGCCCGAGCGGGGTGTCGGGGTCGATCGGCTGTTCCAGCCGTTGCATCAGCGCGGCGGTTTCGCGCCGCTGCCTGTCGCGATCAATGTCGATGCCCGCGCGGGTCGGTTCGCGCCCGATGAAGATATTCTCGGCCACCGTCAGATTGGGAAACAGGTTCAGTTCCTGAAACACGATTCCGATGCCCGCCGCCACCGCCTCGGCCTTCGTGCGGAAGTTGACCGGCTGACCGTTCAGGAAAACCTCGCCCTCGGTCAGATCTTCGACGCCGGCGATCACCTTCATCAGCGTGGATTTGCCCGCCCCATTCTCGCCGACCAGCACATTGACCGCGCCCATGCGCAGATCGAAATCCACGCCTTTCAGCGCGCGGGTGCCGGGATAGACCTTGACGCCGCCGCGAATGGTCAGGCCAATCGGATGGGCCCCGGTCATCGCATCACCCCGACCGCGATCGGTGTCAACAGCCAGGCTTCGGTCGGGGATTTCAGGGCGAGAACGCCGGTGAAGCTCACCGTCTTGCCGGTGGGGTCACCGTCGGGCACGGTCAGGCGCGCACTGGCGGCGTCGTTCAGCGCGCGGCCCAGTTTGGCAAACTCGATCTGATCGCGGAAGCCGGAGAAATCGTAGAACGGGGAGAAGTCGCGCAAAGCGCTGCCCCGCACCACCGGGCCCAGTTGCAGGGTCAGATCGGCGGTGCCATCAGCATCGGTATCCACCTCCAGCATGCGGGCGCGGCTTTCCAGATTGGCGGCGGTCACGACACCCTCGCCGGTGACGGCAAAATTCCAGGCGGCCCCGGCCCCCGAGCCGGGCTTGCCATGCGCAGCCCCGGCGGCGTCCAGCCCGCCCGCGATGGCATTGCGCAAGGCGGCGGGGGTCAGGGCGCGTTCGGTGATCGCAGGGATCAGCTTTGGCTCCCACGTGTCAGCCATCAGGGCGGCGATGCGGGCATCGTCGCCGCTGGCATCGGCCGCAGGGGCGCTGCCTTCAGTGCTGCCGGTCTTGACGATCTTGCAGGCGGAAAGCGAAAGGACCGCCGCCACGCAGGCTGCGGTAAGGGCAAGCTGTTTCATGAGACCCCGTCACTGTAAAAGCACCGGCGCGCGCAAAGGTGCGCGCGCCGGCATTTGTCCTCACTCGGCCAGAGCAAAGGTTTCCAGTTTCGCGGCATTGTCCGCGGTGATCAGCACACAATCCATCAGCTGCTTTTCATCCAGACCCGTCGCCCCGGTCTTGAGGAACTGGTCGGCCTGCATCACCGCCATCTGGGCCTGAGCATAGGCAGGCTGCAGCACGGTGGCCTTGATGCCGCCCTTTTGAATGCTGTCGCGCACGTCATTCGAGCCGTCAAAGCCGACCACGATCACGTCCGTGCGCCCCGCAGCTTCCAGCGCGGCCCAGGCCCCCATGGCCATCGTGTCATTGCCCGAGATCACGCCCTTGATGCCCGGATTGGCCTGCAGCATCGATTCCATGACCGTATAGGCTTCGGTCTGCGACCAGTTGGCAGTTTGCTGAGCGACCATCTTCAGATCAGGATATTGGTCGATCACGTCGTGGTAGCCCTGGCTGCGGATCCCGGCATTGGTGTCGGATTCCCGGCCCAGCAGTTCGGCATATTCACCGCCCTCGCCCATCAGGCGGACGAACTCTTCGGCGCCCAGTTGCGCGCCCTGATAGTTGTTCGACACGATCTGGCTGACGGCCACGCCGGTCGAGGTGATTTCGCGGTCGATCAGGAACGACGGAATGCCCGCATCCTTGGCCTTTTGCACGGCCGCAACCGAGGCATCGGCGCCGGCGTTGTCGAGGATGATCGCCTTGACGCCCGCAGCAATGGCGCTGTCGAACAGCTGGCTTTGCTTGTTGGCATCGTCGTCATGCACAAGGATCATGGCCTCATAGCCCAGCTCGACCGCCTTGGCGGCAGCGCCGTCGGCTTCGGCCTTGAAGAACGGGTTGTCATGGCTGGGGGTGATGATTGCGATGGTGCCTTCGGCAGCAGCAAAGGATGGCAGCGCCCCGGCAAAGGCAAGCGCAACAGTCGACACCAGCAGGCGGCGTTTCAGGTTCATGTGGTTTTCCTCCCTTATGCCCCCGGAACTGGGGGCGACTCCTCTGCCGTATTTCTGCGACTCGTTTACGTTTCGCGTCAAGTGTTTTCGTTTGATGCGTATTTATTTCGGTTAACCCCCGGATCGAAATTGGCCGCATTCTGCATGTGCAGCCAAAGATGCTGCATGCGCGGCAATAAATACAGGGTGTTGCGATTCTTTGGCGGGGCGTTGCTCGGATATCCCTGCGCAGCTTTCGCTTGCATCACGATTGCGACTCGGATTAAAAACACATCAATCGAAAGTAATCGAAACTTTCGCGCGGTGCATGAGGGGTGCGCCGCTTTTCGGAGGAGCGACATGACACTTACCATCCGCCGCAAGGTCAGCCTTGGCGTGGTCATCGGCAGCCGGGCGTTCTTTAGCCCCGCACCGTGCAAAGCCGCGCGTGACGAGGTTCTGGCCCAGCTGGAGCGCCTTGGCGTCAACGCCGTCATTCTGCCGTTCGAGGCGACGGCGAACGGGGCCGTGCAGTCGATTGCCGATGCCCAGCTGTATGCAGAGCACTTCAAGAAGCACCGCGACAGCATTGACGGGCTGGTGATCTGCCTGCCGAACTTTGGTGACGAGATTGCGGTGGCCGAACTGGTCAACCGGGCCAGGCTGAACGTGCCGATCCTGTTGCAGGCCTCAAACGACGAGGTGGACAAGGTTTCGGTCGCGGAACGCCGCGATGCGTTTTGCGGCAAGCTGTCGGTGTCGAACAACTTCTGGCAGTATGGCATCCCTTTTACCGAAACCACCAACCACACCTGCGATACCTGGGGCGAAGAATTTGGCCGCGATCTTGACCGGTTTGCCCGTGTCTGCCGCACGGTGCGGGGCCTGACGAATGCCCGCATCGGCGCTATCGGCGCGCGGACCGGCGCGTTTCAGACCATGCGCTATTCGGAAAAGCTGCTGCAGGCGTCCGGGCTGACGGTGGTGACGGTGGATCTGTCCGAGATGATGCAGGCAGCGGGCGCGATTGCCGACACTGACCCGGCGATGATCGAAAAGATGGAGCGGATCAAGGCCTATGGCACGATCCCCGCCCATATCCAGCCCGAGCAGATCATCCGGCAGGCCAAGTGGACCCTCGCCGTCAACCGCTGGATCGAGGAAAACGAATGCGATGCCAGTGCCATTCAATGCTGGCGGTCGTTGCAGGACAATTTCGGCTGCGCCACCTGTGTCACCATGTCGATGATGGGCGAAGAGTTGCTGCCCTCGGCCTGCGAGGTCGATGTGATTGGTGCTGTGTCGATGTATGCGCTGGCCTTGGCGTCCGGCGCGCCGCCGGCGCTGCTTGACTGGAACAACAATTACGGCCACGAACCCGATCTGTGCGTCTGCACCCATTGCGGCAATTACCCCAAGTCGTTCATCGGCGATACGCCGGAAATCAGCGAGCTGGATGTGCTGGGTGCGACCATTGGCAAGTCAAAGTGCTTTGGCGCGGTCAAGGGCAAGGTCAAACCCGGCCCGATGACCTATTTCCGCCTGTCCACCGATGACCGGGCGGGCACGATGAAATGCTATCTGGGCGAAGGCGAGTTCACCGACCATCCCTTTCCGATGGATGGCGGCATTGCCGTGACCCGCGTGCCGGATCTGCGCCGGTTGATGCGCTTTGTCAGCCAGAACGGGTTCGAGCATCACGTCGCCATGGTGCGTGGCACCCATGCCGACGTGGTAAACGAGGCTGTCACCCGCTATCTACGCTGGCCGATCTATCATCACGGCGCCGAGCCCGAGCCGCAGCTTTTCCATCCGAACCGTTTCTGACCGAGTGACTCACATGACGCACGCAAATGACCCGACCGACCTGATCCGCGAAAAGGCGCTGTGGATGCGCCGCCGCGCGTTTCAGATGGTGTATGAGTCGCGGCTTGGCCATCCGGGCGGCGACTTTTCCGCCATCGACATCATGGCCACGCTGTATTTCGGGGTCATGCAGTATGATGCGGCCCGGCCCGACTGGGCGGAGCGGGACCGGTTCATCATGTCAAAGGGCCATGCGACCGGCGCGCTGTATACCGTGCTGTGCGCCGCCGGATATTTCCCCGAAGACTGGCTGCCGACCTATATGCAGCCACGGTCCATGCTCAACGGCCACCCGAACCGCAATTATCTGCCGGGGGTGGAGACGAATACCGGGCCGCTGGGGCATGGCTTTCCCGTGGCTTTGGGCATCGCGATTGCCGGGCAGATGTCGGGGCAGGCGTTCCGCACCTTTGTGCTGACCGGCGATGGCGAACAGCAGGAAGGCTCCAACTGGGAGGCCGCGCTGAATGCCGGGCACCGCAAGCTGGAAAACCTGACGCTGATCATCGACCGCAACCGGCTGCAACAGGGGGCGGGAACGGAAGAGACGATCGGGCTGGACCCGCTGGATGACAAATACCGCGCCTTTGGCTGGCATGTGGAAATGGTGGATGGCCATGACGTGGCGTCCCTGCACCGGTTGCTGTCGGCTTCGCCCAAGGGGCGGGGCAAGCCGCTGTGCGTGATCGCCAACACAGTCAAGGGCAAGGGCGTGTCGTTCATGGAAAACAAGGCAAGCTGGCACCATGGCGTGCCAAATGCCGCACAATTCGCGCAAGCGATGGAGGAACTGGTCTGATGGCTGCGCCCACCCAAACCGCCGCCGGGCTGTCGGATTGCCGCAATGCCTGGGCAAAAACGCTGGCCGATCTTGCGCGGGCGGATGACCGGATTGTCGCCGTGGTGAACGATTCCGTTGGCTCGTCCAAGCTGGATGCTTTTGCCAAGGAATTTCCAGACCGGCTGATAAACGTGGGGATTGCCGAGCAGGTGATGGTCGGGGTCAGCGCGGGGCTGGCCAATGGCGGCAAGGTGCCATTCGTTTCGGCGGCATCCTGCTTTCTGACCGGGCGCGCGCTGGAGCAGGTCAAGGCCGACATTGCCTACGCCAATTTCAACGTCAAACTGGTCGGCCAGTCTTCGGGCGTGGCTTATGGCGAGCTGGGGGCCACGCATCACTCGATCGAGGATTTTGCCTGGCTGCGGCCCCTGACCAATTTGATCGTGATTGCCCCCGCCGACGCCTGGGAAACCGCCGAGGCGGTGAAATGGGCGGCTGGCCACGATGGCCCGGTCTATCTGCGCCTGTCCCGGATGCCGGTGCCGGATCTGGTGGTCGAAAACCGGGTGTTCCGCCCCGGCAAGGCCGAGCTGCTGCAGCAGGGCAGCGATGTGACGCTGATCGGCGCGGGCACCACCAGCCATATTGCGTTGGCGGCGGCACAGGTGCTGGCGGCTAAAGGTGTTTCGGCGCGGGTGCTGAACATGGCGACCATCAACCCGCTGGATGACGCGGCCGTGCTGGCGGCGGCAGATGAAACCCGGGCGATTGTCACGGTCGAGGAAGCCTCGGTGCGCGGGGGTCTGGGCGGCGCGGTGGCGGAGCTGATCACTGCCAACCGCCCGGTGCCGCTGGAACGGGTGGGCTTTCCCGGCTTTGTCGTCACCGGATCGGCGGACTGGCTGTTTGCGGAATACGGGCTGACGGCTGACAACATCGCCGCCCGCGCTATTGCCGGGCTGGAGCGGGCAAAGCGGTGAGCGCGCTCGTCCTTGCCATTGATCAGGGCACAACCAACACCAAGGCGGTGCTGGTGGATGCGGCGGGCGTGATCCACGCCCGGGCCGCCGCACCCCTGACCACCGATTACCCACAGCCCGGCTGGGCCGAGCAATCGGCCAGCGCGATCTGGGACTCGGTCAAGGCGGTGATCGCAGCGCTGGCCCCGCAAGGGGCGGGGCGCATCGCGGCCATTGCCATCGCCAACCAGCGCGAAACGCTGGTCCTGTGGGATGCGCGCACCGGTCAACCGGTTGCGCCCGCGATCCTGTGGCAATGCCGCCGCACGGCTGCGGCCTGCGCGGATCTGCTGGCGCAGGGGCATGACGCGCGTGTGGTCGAGTTGACCGGGCTGGGCATCAACCCGCTGTTTCCGGCATCAAAACTCGGCTGGGCGATGGCGCAGGTGCCGGGCGTGCCCGGTCTGGCGCAGGCGGGCCATCTGCGCGCGGGCACGGTGGATGCCTGGCTGCTGTGGAACCTGACCGGCGGGGCCAGCTTTGCGACCGACGCCTCAAACGCCTCGCGCACGCAGCTGTTCGATACGGAAAGGCTGGAGTGGAGCGCTGAGCTTTGCGGGCTGTTCGGGGTGCCGGTCGGGGCCTTGCCAACGGTTCTGGCATCGGATGCAAACTTTGGGGTGACCGCTGACACGACCGCGCTGCCCGCAGGGATTCCGGTTCGTGCGATGATGGGCGACAGCCATGCAGCGCTTTATGGCCATGGCGTACGTGCGCCCGGTGCGGTCAAGGCGACCTTTGGCACCGGGTCGTCGCTGATGACGCTGATGCCTGCGCGGGTGGCGTCGGCCCATGGGCTGTCGGGCACGATTGCCTGGCGTGACCGCAATGGCACCGCCTATGCGCTGGAGGGCAATATCACGGTCTCGGCTCAGGCGGCGGCATTCATGGCGGGGTTGCTGGGGGTTGGGGATGCCAACGCGCTGTCGGATCTGGCGCAAAGCGTGCCCGATTCCGGTGGCGTGGCCTTTGTGCCCGCGCTGGCCGGTCTGGGCGCGCCGCATTGGGATGACCGTGCAACCGGGATCATAACCGGCATGACCCATGGCACCACGCCCGCGCATCTGGCCCGCGCCACGTTTGAGGCGATTGCGCATCAGATCGCCGATGTCTTTGCCGCGATGGAAGCCGATGTTGGCCACCCGCTGACCGATCTGCGGGCCGATGGCGGGGCGACGGGCAATGCGTTTCTGATGCAGCTTCAGGCCGATGTTCTGGGCCGCCCGGTGTTGCGGGCCGAGGTCGAAGAGGTGGGCGCATTGGGCGTTGCCGCAATGGCATTTGCGGCGCTTGGCGCGGAACGGCTTGCAGAAGCGGAACGCGTGACCGTCTTTGCGCCAGACGTGCCAGCTGCCCGCCGCGATGCTGCGCGTCAGCGCTGGGCCCATGCCGTCGCGCAGGCGCGCGGCTAAGGGGGCGGGCCTGTTTGGCCACCGCTCAGATCCTGCGGTCCGGTCGGGGCCCGTCTCAGCGCACAGCCATTGATGTTGTGGATGACGGCGGGCGGGGCCGGGCTTGTGACTTTGCCAGTCCAAGCACCCCGGCCAACCCCAGACGGCGGAAGATCAGCAACATGACCACCGGCCCAAAAACGCCCGCAATCAACCCCACCACCCCGTAAATCCACAACGTTTCCAGCCCCATCCGATCGAGCGCGATCCGCATGATGCCCGCTGCCATATGGTGCATCACATAGATTTCCATGCTGAGCAGACCGGCATAGACCGCAGGGACCAGCAGAACGCGTGGCGCGCGGCTTTCGCCCAGACGAAAGATGGCGAGAAACATCGTGGTCATGCTGATCCCGGCGATCGCGCCAAAGGGCGTATCAATGCTCCAGCCATGACCGATGATCGCATACCAGCACAGCAGCGACACGATTGCCGTAACACCAAGGACGTTCAGATCCAGAATATGGGTCCGTGTGCTCAGCCAGTTGCCCCAGCAGAAGTAAAAGAAATACAGCAGGAACATCGAGACCTGAAACGCGTCGATCGGTCCGAACCGAGCGCGCAACATATAGCCGATGCCAAGGCCAAAGACAGAAACGGCCAGCAACTGACCGCTGCCCAGACCAACACGCTCGCGCAGCAGGGCCGCCGCGATCTGGCACATGGCAAAGACATACAGGAACCAGAAGATGCTGTAGGGCCAGATGACCATGCCCAGGACCGTGCGCAGAAAGTCACTTGTGCCCAGCGGCTGGTTCACGACTCTTGCCATGGCAAGGGTCAGCCCCGCCGCGATCACGGTCCACACGACATAGGGATGGATCAGGCGGCGCAGACGCGCGCGCCAGTTTGCAAGATAGGGCGAGGTCGTGGTCGAATAGGCGAAGGTGAAACCGCCCAGAACGAACAGCATCGGCCCATGAAAGGCATAAAGCGCCATATCCCACAAAAGATACTCGGGCGAATCGATCCTGCCAGCGGCCCACAGACCGCGCGCCACATGGCCCGCAACCATCAGGACAATCGTGACCCCACGCAGGGCGTCGAGCCAGGCCAGCCGGGATTGCACCGGGGCGCTCATCGCGCACCCCCGGTCAGACGGTCATCGCGCAGGGCAGAGTCCGATACGCTTTGCCGCCGGTTTGGTCTTCGGCGCATCCCTTTCAGCCGCACCGCCGGAAACCAGCTGTCCGCGAACAACGCCTGAAGGGCAGTGTCATGCCGCCGCAGCGGGGCCAGCGCGCGCCGACGCGCCAGTGTGGCGGGCAGATGGGTCAGGTTCCACAGCAGCGCCCGCCATTTTGGACCATGCGGCGCGCGCAACACGGCATCGGCGACGCCATAGGTCACCGCCACCGGAAGCGCCCATGCCAGATGGCGCGCGCGGGCGTTCGCGATCAGCGAGGCAAGGCGGTTCTTGCAGCCATGAAACACCAGCGGACCAGCCGCGCGCCCGATGGTGTCGCCGACGTTGTGATAGCTGCGCGCAGCCGGGATGACCCGCTGCGGCCCAAAGGCCACCGACAGACGCCAGCCAAAATCGCTGTCCTCAAACCCGTAAAAGAAGTCGGCCGCAAAGCCACCGACGGCGCGCGCCGCCTGCGCCCGGACCAGCAGGGCGGAACAGTTGATCCAGAGCCGCGTCGCGGGCGCAGTCAGGCTGGTGACCGGCTCGCCTTCGCATGCGTCCCAGGCAAGGCCGATGCGGCTGAGCTGTCCGCCATAGGCGTTCACGAAATCGCGGTCGTTTTCATAGGTGACGACCCCGCCCACGGCGGGAACCGATGGCGTGCGGGTCAGTTCGGCCAGTGTCAGATCCAGCCAGTCGGGGGCCAGCGCCACATCGGAGTCGACAAAGGCAAGGTATTCGCCCTTTGCAATCTTCATCCCGGCATTGCGCGCACCCGCTGGCCCGCTTGGGGCAATCGGAAGGTGGATCAGCGGCTGGCGGTCTGTCTGCGCGCGCGCCGACAGCAGGGCGGCGGTGCCATCGGTCGAGCCGTTGTCAACGACGATCACCTCGAAATCCGCCATGGTCTGGCGGGCCAGCGCATCCAGAACCCGCGGCAGATCACCGGCACGGTTATAGGTCGGAATGATCACCGAAACACGGATCATGATACTCTCCTTTCGTCACGCACAAAGCCGGCGAGGGCCAAAAGCAAGGTCAGGATCATCAGCTGGTGATCCCACCACAGCGAAAAATCCGTCAACTGAACGGCGCAAAGGCCCAGAAACCCCCAGAACACGCCGATGAAAAACCGGTTCACGGGTCGCTCCCCCCGCCCGGCTTGCAAAAACAACCGGGCCGCTGATGCCAGAAACAGCACAAAGGCTGACAGGCCCAGAATGCCAAGCTCGGCCAGGATCCACAGATAGACATTATGGACCGGCGCAATCGCCCGCACATTTGCCACCTTTCGGGCGGGCTGGATGTCGGCATTGACGCGGGCGTAATCTGGGTGAAACGCAGGCAGGTTCGGCACAAACCCGGAGGGGCCGACGCCCAGCACCGGGTCCAGCCGCCAGATTCCGATGGCGGCGGCGTTGTAATCGGCGCGGAATTCGACCGATCCTTTCAGATCGCCGGTCAGCCGGTCGATGATCTTTCCGGCGAGGGGTGCCACAGCCAGCAGGCCGAGCATGGCGCAGATCACCACAGCGCCGATGACGCGTGGCGCGGGCAGGATGCGGCGGGTCAGAAACATGCCCGCAAGACAGGCAAGACCGACCAAGAGGGCAGCGACCGGCGCGCGCGACTGCGACAGCACGATGGCCAGCGCACCGGCCCCGCCAAGGCCCAGCGACAGACGATGCACCAGCAGGCTGCGCCCGCTGGCCCCGATGGCGATAAAGCCAAGGGCGGGCATCAGCAGGAAAGGGGCATACATGTTCGGGTGCCCCGTGGTGCCCGTCGCCCGATGCGCCAGCTCGCCGGTCTGTTCATCCAGCGACCCGATCCCGCTGCCGCCCGCGCCAAGGGCGACCTGCACCGCGCCAAGCGCGAACTGGAGCGCCACCATCAGACCCAACCCCACCAGCAGCACCCGGGCCAGATCCCTGTCGAGAACCGCCCGCAAAACCAGAAAGTAGATCAGATACTTGCCGATCCGCAGCGTTTCGAACACGGCGGGGGGCAGGGGATCGGTCTGCAAGGTCGACAGCGCCATCACGGTGAGGAGCAATAGCAGCGGGATCTCGATGCTCAGCTGGCGCGGCGGGCTGGGCAAGGTGCGCGCGCCAACGCCGCGCCGGGCCAGAGCCGCCAGCATGATCACAAGCATCATCGCATCGGACAGGGTCCAGAACAGGCCAAACGACCCGTAATCGCCCAACAAGTTGTCAAAGCTGTAGAACTGGCGATTGTAGGACAGTGCAATGCAGAGCGTGAAGAGCAGCGTCGCAAGCAGGTTGCGCACCAGCATCGCGGCGATTGTCAGGCAAAAGACCAGACCGACCGCCGCGATGGCACGGCTGCCAGATTGCACCGCCAGCGCAGACAGTGCCGCCGTGCCAAAGGCCGCGACCGAGAGCAGGGTCAGCGGCGCGATCAGGCGCAGGGATTGTGCGCCCCACGTCATGGGGACACCATTGTGACAGCCATGATCCCGGCAGCGGGAAGCTGCACGGTCAGCGTGCCGTCAGCCCACCCGGCGGTGCCGGTATCCAATGTTATGCTCTTGGCGCTTGCGCGGGCAAACCAATCCCCGTCGCCGAACTGGCCCGGTGCGGCAAACGGAACGCCGGGCACGTCGATATGTATGGTGTCACGGTGGGCGACAGCGCTCGGGCCAGACAGGCTCTGCGCGGTGATCTTGTAGTCCGCTGCGCCACCGGCAAGGATAAAACGGGCCTCGCGCGGGTGCTCAAGGTCAGCATTGCTGGCGATGATGGTGATCTTTCCGGCCGGGTCCCGAAATGCCACGGCATCAACCAAGGGCGCTGCCTCGACCGCCGGCTGAAAGCCGAGGTGGGAAGAGGCAAAGGTCGGCCCGTCACGTCGGTCGAGCGGCAGCAGCGTGGCGCCCGGCGCGTCGCGGTACAGCCCAAGTGCCAGAAGCGCCGGAGTTTCGCGCCAGCCCCCGCCCTTGACCGGACCGATCCACCCCATGTTCAGCCAGTCCGACAGTTTGAAGAACTGGGCCGAGTCTACCCGCGCATCGCGCATGAACACATTCAGGGTGCGGGCAACGAACAGAGCCGAGCCCATGGTCTTTACATGGTCGAAGTACGGGTTCTTTGGATCGTAGGAATAGGATGGCCCCCATTCGGTGACCGCGATAGCAATCTTGCCGCGTTTGGCTTGCGATACACTGGCATCTATCAGCGCTGCGGTATCGGACAGGTTCTGTGCAATCGTCACCGGCGCGGCCAGCATGGCCCGGTATACCTCTGCCCACCTGCGGGGAGATGCCTCTACCACCAGCGGGGCATAGGCGTTGTGAACGGCAAACACATCTATCACATCGCCAGCCTGTTCCAGTACGATCCGGTTCCAGTCGGCATGGGCGTTAAAGCGATAGGGGCCATAGTTCACCAACCCGATCCCGGCGATCCGTGCAGCAGGCAGTTCGGCGCGGATCGCAGCCGCAAAGGAGCGCAGTTTTCCGGCATAAGCCTCGGGCGTCATCGAGCCGCCTGACATGTCGTTTTCCATGTACAGCTCGTTGCCGATCTCCCACACCGGGGCGATGGCAGGGCCGTGCGTGTCGCGGATATGCGCGGCCCAGGCGGCGGCCTGTTCCGGGGTGCCATGGCCTGCGTTGACGGTGATCATCAGCTGCGCGCCGATCTGCTTGGCAAAGCTCACGATTTCCGGCGTGCCGATGGCATGGCGCGAGGTTTCGTCCTGATCGGGAATGTGGCGCTTGGTGGGGCGGGCGGATTGCGGGCCGATGCCGTCGCGCCAGTCATAGGTGTCAGACCACACGCCACCCGGAAACCGGATCATCCGGATGCCGGCCTGCGCGGACATGGCGATGATGTCAGTGTCCAGCTGACCCTGCGCCTTGTTCCACAATCCATTGCCGTCGCGGATCCATTCCACATTGGTTCCAAGAATGTCGCCCGGGATCGTGCGGCCCGTGCCGTCGGCTTGCAGGGCAAAGACAGTGACTGCAGCCTCGCCTTGCACGGCTGCTGCAGTCGCGGCCAGGCCGCCCACGGTCACGTCATCTATCGTCGCGGTTCCCGTCGTTCCTTCGGCGGAGACAAAGACGATCAGCGTCTTCACAGACTCGCTCAACGGTTCTGCATCGGTCGTTGTCTGGTCTTGCGGATCGCCCGGCGCGGCGCGCAGCACCACAAAGCGTTCGACCTGCCCCGCCGTGTCCAATGCCGCCACCCCGACCACGGCCACCGCCCCATCAGCGCCCGACAGCCGGGCCGACAAGGTCAGCCGCTGGCCGCGCAGCACTGTGGCGTCGATCGCCTGCCCGAGGCCCAAGGGGGTGTCGCTGGGGGTGTTGAGGTCGTTGGGCTGCAGGATCAGGGCGCCTTCGACCACGGCAACCGTGCCCTTGCTTGCGGCCACGTCTGACAGCGACCAGCCGGTCGGGCGATCCTTTTCGACCGTGGCGAAGTCCCCGTTTGCCAATGTGCCGGCCTGTCCCTCTCCGGCACAGCCCGGCAGGACCAGCCCGGCAAGGATCACGGTCAAGCGGAGGAAGCGTGCCAGCATTTACAGCACCAGACGACCATAGCGCAGACTGCCAGCGATCAAGGTCGCCGCCAGTACCACCATCCGCGAAAAATGCAGGCCGATATCGCGCAAGGCCGCAAAAATCCGCCGGGGATCGGGGCTGCGGGCCTTGAGCAGCGCCAGCAGCAAGACACCGACGACGACAGCCGTCAGAAACAGCCACGGATCAATCAGCACCAGAACCAGCGACAGGATCAAGGCGCCGTAGACCCGCAATGTGCCCGGATAAAAGATGATGTTCCAGCGCAGCAGGCGCGGCGCGATTTCCGGGTGCAGCCGGATCAGCAGCGGCAGCAGGATCAGCCGCGTCGGTTCCAGCATCCATTGCAGGGGTGACAGGTCTTCGACCTCGTGCAGGATCAGCGCCTTTGGCGCGAAGACGTTTTTCCAGCCAGCTTTGCGGATCCGCCACGCCAGATCCGTGTCACCGCATTCCGTGGCCCGACCCAGAAAGTCGCGCACGCCAAGACGTTCGTCAAAGCCGCCCATCTGCAGAAACAGGTCGCGGCGATAGGCGACATTGGCCGTGGGATAGGTCGGATGTTCGATCAGCGTTTCCGCCGTCAGCTTAGAGAAAAACGTCTTTGGCTGTTCCGGTTTGTAGGTCACCGGCCCGGACACGAACCCCACCGCCGGATCGGCCATGGGCGCGGTCAGCGCCTGCAACCAGCCGGGTGTTGCGCGGCAATCGCTGTCGGTAAACGCGATGATTGCACCCCTCGCATTGGCCACACCCAGATTGCGCTTGGACACCGGGCCGTGATCTTCTTCGACCTTCAGGTATCTGATGACAAACGGGGCACGGCTTGCGGCGGCCAGCACGGTTTCCTGCACCGGCTCTGCACTGTCGCCGTCAACGACGATCAGTTCCATCTGCCCGGGCGGAAACTGTTGGGCGATCAGGCTGTCCAGCAGATCGGTCAGCATCCCGATCCGGTTGCGCACGGGCACAACGATGGTCACATCGGGTTTGATGTCGGTATCCATCTTCGTCTCCTCAGACGGTGACTGCCGGTCCGTAGACCGCATAGGGGCGTGCGTCGGCCAGGATCATTCCGACCGAGCGGGCGTTGTTCAGCTTGATCCAGCGCGCGGCGGCTTCGACATTGGCCAGATCTTCGGAACCGGCGGCGATGTCGAACACGACCGCATCCACCGTCCACGCGATTTTCATCGAATGGACGCTGGAGAACAAAGGTGGCGTGGCGATCACCCGGAAGGCGGTGCTGTCTTCGTCTGACAGGGTTGCCAGTTCCTTCATCAGATCATCCGGGGTCATGTCGCGGACATTGACAGATGCGGTAGGATCAAAGGGGGCTTTGCCTTTGTCCCACCGGCCCGCGTTGATGATCTGCACCTCTGACAGGCCCATGGACCGCAGCCCTTTGGCAAGGTCGCAGGTCCGCAACGCGGGACTATGGCTTTCCCTTGAGACGGCCATATAGGCGACAGAGCGATAGCCACGGCGGATACAGACCGATCCGATGCTGGCCGCGGTCAGGGCCATATCTTCCCGCACCGGTCCGCGCCAGCGTCGCCGGGTGGTGCCCAGCAATGACACGCCATTGATTTCTTTGATATCCTGAGGGCGCCACACTCTGGAATCCAATGCCTCACGCAGCACCACCCAAGAGGCGGCGAGCAGCAAGGCAAACACCCCGCCGACACCAAGCACCACTGCGTTGCGCGTTCCTGTCGCCAGATGGGGTTCGGTGGGGTCCTGAATGATCACGACGTTGCTGATCCGCTCGCTGTGCAGATCCTCGGCGCGCCGGGCTTCGGACAGGCGGCGCGCGGTGTCCTCATAGGTTTCAGAGGCAAGATCAAGCTCGACCCGGAGCGCGTTCCATTCAGCCTCGTTTTCCGAAAGCGCGGCAAGCCGGGCATCGGTCTCGGCCAGTCCGGCCCTCGCACTCGCCAGATCTTCAGTGACGCGGGCCTCGTGGTCGCGGATCGACTGCAGGGTGGATTGGGTCAGCGAGGCAAAGGACTGATCCAGTGCCGCCAGCGCCGCCCCATCAAGGCTGGGCTGGGACTGAAGCCGCAGCCGTTCGTCGCGCAGGGCGATGGAGCGTTCATCCAGCAGCCGCAGGATCGGATTGTCGGGCAGATCGGCCAGCACCAGTGGCGCGCCCGCATCGCCCCGCGCCTCCAGCGCTGTCATCCGGGTGCGGATGCGGGCAAGGGACTGTTCGATGTCATGGATCTGGCTCAGCGCCTGTTCACGCGCGCCGATCAACAATCCGCGCTGAACCGTGACATCTTCGATCCCGCTGCCGGTGCGCAAAGACACGATCCGGGATTCCAGCTCATTGACCCGGCTCCGGGCAAGATCGGCCTGACGTTCGAAATACGCGGCATCGCCACCCTGAAAGGCATTCAGACGAAAAGTCATGAAGGCATCAATGTAATATTGCAGCAGCGCTTTGGGCACGTCGCGGTCGGGCCATGTCACGCTGACCACAACCACATTGGACCCACGGCTGTTTTCGACCCCCAGCGACATGCGGATCTGACGGATCAGGGCTTCACGCGGGGTCAGCCTGACCTTGACGCCCAGAGCATAGGCCACCTCGTTGACCGAGCTGCGCAGGGTTTCAGACGCCGATTTATAGGCGGCTTTCAGATGATCCACCAACGTCTCCGGCGGCGGCGGCGGCGTTTCCATCGCTTCCAGCAAACGGGCCGTATCAATCACCTGATTGGCCAGATCAGAGTTCAGGAACAGATCAATCTCGGACGTGACATCACTGGTCGCCGGGGTCAGCAACGTGGTGCCTTCCTGTGTCACCAGCGTTCTTGGTGCGGTCTGTTCCTGACTCAGCCGGACAAAGAGCCGCGCCTCGCTGACAAAGGCCGGATCGCGAAAGATCATGATATAAAGCAATGTCGCAAGGATGGTGGCGCCGGTGACAGCCAGAAACTCCCACTTCCATTTGCGGACCCAGAACATGACATCGTGCAGGGTCAGCGCCTGAAGCTGGGCGATGCGATGTTCCAGAGGTGTGGTGATGGGTTCGTTCGGGGAATAATTCATTGCTCGGCCCTGACACTCTCCGCTGGGGTTTCGCGTTGTGGCGACCGGACCGTGGCCCTTTGGGCGACGATCCGGTCGATTTCGTCATCAAAGACGGCGATGAAGTTTTCCCATGTGAACAGGGCTACCCTGTCCTGCCCGCGCTGACCCATCGTGCGGGCAAGGTCGGGATTTTTGTCCAGATGCAGCATGGCGTTTGCAAAGGGTTGCGGCTCGGGTTCCACCAGAAAGCCGGTCTGCCCATTGATGACAGACTCGCGTGGCCCGCCCCGGTCGATGGCGATGGTCGGTTTGCCGACCGCCATACCTTCAAGCGGGGTCAGCCCCTGATCTTCGTTGAAGGCGGCCAGCAGAACCGCGCGGCAGCCGCTGTACAGCTCTTGCATCCGGGCATCGCTGACCTCGGTTTCAAAGCGGATGCCCTCAAGATCCGCAGCCTGCGCTTGCAGGGAGTCATAGTAGGGACGGCTTTTGCGGTCGACCATGCCGGCGATCACCAGCCCCAGGGTTCCACCCCGCGCGCGGTAGTCACGATAGGCGTCAATCGCCAGTTCGATATTTTTGGTCCACATGATGCGGCCGGGCAGGAAAAAGTAGTCACCCACCTGTCCTGCGGGGCGGATCGCTGCAGCAGCGATGCCCGGATAGGCCACGATCATCTCGCCCTTGGCGCGCAGGCCGCCATCAACAGCGCGGGCGCGTGTGGTGCGGCTGTTGCAGATCACGCTGTCAAACCTGCGCCATGCGGCGCGGTCAAGCAGCCGGAACAGGCGTTCGGCCACGAGCTTTGCCATCCGTGGCCCGTTGCGAGACAACAGGCGGTCGCGATACTCCATGTCATAGACCGCGCGCAGCGGCGTGAAACACAGGTTCATCAGCGGCATATCGCGGTTGCGAAACGTCAGCAGCGGCCCAAGCCCGTCGCAACAGATCACAAGCGCGTCATGCTCGGCGCGGTCAAACCGCAGGGTTGCCATGGTCAGCGCCGCCTTGGCGGCCTGCAGATAGGTGCGTTTGACCGATACCTGCCCGCGCTGGACGATGTTGCACCCGGCCAGCTCTTCGAACGTGACGTGGCGGTCATAGTGCGATGTCACGATGATCACGTCGTGGCGCGACCGCCGGTGGATTTCAAGGATCGTGCGCTCGACCCCGCTTTTGAGGTAGATCCACGGGTAATACAGGGCGATCCGCGCCATCAAGCGACCCCGCTCTGGTCGGGCGCGCCTTGCCGGAGCGCGGGGTCGGCGAGGACGTGCCGCAGGCGGCGCGCAATCTGGCGGGCGTGTTCGGGCGTCATGGTGTTGTATGTCGGCAAGCTGAAGCCATCCCGCGCCAGACGATCGGTCACGGGCAGGTGGGCGAGGGGTTGGCCCTTGGGCGGGCCATGAAACGCCATCCGGTGGATTGCCGGAAAGAACGGCCGCGCCTCGACTCCCAGCCGGGCCAGTCCTGAGATGATGGCGTCGCGCGGGGGGATGCCAGCGGCTTTGTCGCAGAGCAGACTGTACATCCATGTTTCCCGGCGCTGGCCCGCGAGAACCGGTTGCAGCTGCAATCCGGGCGTTCCTGCCAGCTCGGCGCTATAGGCGGCGGCCACGGCGTCACGGCTGTCGCGGATGTCTTCGACATGGTCGAGTTGCGCACAAAGGATGGAGCAATGCAGGTTCGACAGGCGGTAGTTATACCCCACCTCATGCAGCAGGTGGCGCGTGTGATAATCCATTCCGTGGCTACGCAACCGGCGGGCGCGTTCGAACAGCGCGTCGTCATTGATGGCAATCGCCCCGCCTTCGCCACAGGTGATCGTCTTGTTCAGATGAAACGAATAAGTGCAAAGCCCGCCGAATGATCCGCTTCCGGCCCCGTCGCGGCTGGACAGGGCGGCATGGGCCCCGTCGTAGACCACCCAAAGCCCTCTGGCTTTGGCCAGGGCTTCCAGTGCCTCTGTATCTGCGATGTTGCCATACAGATGAACCGGCAGGATGCCTCTGGTGTTCGGGGTGATCCTTGCCGCGACATCTTTTGGGTCAAGGCACCAGGTCGATGGTGACACATCTGCAAATACAGGTGTCGCCCCGGTATGGCGGATGGCATTGGCCGTGGCCACATAGGTCATGGACGGGACGATCACCTCGTCCCCCGGTCCTGCACCCATCAACAGCAAGGCAAGGTGCAGCGCCGTGGTGCCGTTTGATGTCGCCAGAACGTGGCGCGCACCTACAAGGTCGGCAAAACGGGCCTCGAACATATCCCGATACGGCCCGGCGGGACCGACCATGCCGCTTTGCATACATTTATAGGCATTCAGCCGCTCTTTGCGCCCGATATCGGCGATGCAAAGCGGATACTCCACATATACGGGTGTCTTTGGTCCGGGAGCCGGATCTGTAACGCCCGGCATCGCAACGGTGTGCTTTTTAGCACCGCGCCAGTCATCTAAACGCATCAACGGTTCCTCCCTCGCGGTATGCCCTGATCTGGTCACGTGTCAGTGCAGCGATGTCGGCATCGCCCGACAGCAGGGCGCGGTGCCAGTCTGCGATCCGGGCGATGGCCTGGTCCCATGACCACGCCGGGGCCCAGCCAAGGCTGCGCCGCGCGAGCGAAGAGTCGACCATCAGTCTGGTGGCCTCGGCGCCGGATGTGTCCGGCTCGATCCGCAGGTCCGCAGCAAAGGGCTGCATTTCGGTCAGAAAGCGTCGCACCACGGTTTCGACATCCTGTTCCGCCTCGGCGCCGGGGCCAAAGTTCAGCGCGGGTGGCATCGTTTCCGGCGATGACAACAGCCGGTCCGCAAACAACAGATATCCGCCCAAGGGTTCCAGAACATGCTGCCAAGGCCGGGTGGCGCGCGGATTGCGGATGATGATCGGTGTACCCTCGGTGATCGCGCGCACAGCATCGGGGATCAGCCGGTCGGCGGCCCAGTCGCCACCCCCGATCACATTGCCCGCCCGCGCGGTGGCAACGACACAAGGGTTGACCGACCCGGCACCGCGATGAAACCCTGCGGACCGATAGGTTGCGGTGACAATCTCAGCCGCCGCCTTGCTGGCCCCATAGGGTTCGTGCCCGCCAAGGCGGTCGTCTTCGGTAAAGGCACGGCCGGCATTGTCGTTGAGGTAAACCTTGTCGCTGGTGATCACCAGACAGGCCCGCACCGAGGGCGTTTGCCGCACCGCTTCGAGCACGGCAGCGGTGCCGATCACGTTGACCGAAAAGCTCTCCAGCGGATCACGCACCGCCCGCCGGACAATGGGTTGGGCGGCAAGGTGAAAAACCAGATCCGGCGCAAAGTCCTGCATGGCGGCAAGGACGGCGGGCGCATCGGTGATGTCGCCGCGCAGATCCCGCTTTACGGCACCGGCACCGAAAAGCTCAAAGGCGGAGGGCGTGGTGGGAACCGACGTGCTGAAACCGGCCACATGCGCGCCCATTTCGGACAGCCAAAGCGAGAGCCACGCGCCCTTGAACCCGGTGTGTCCGGTCACAAAGACCCGCAAGCCGTTGTATGTGTGTGCAATTGGCGAGGCCTTCGTCATGCTGCCGACCTTTCAAGCAGATCCCCAAGCCCTTGTTCCAGCGTGATTTCCGGCTGCCAGCCAAGGGCCTGACGGGCAAAGGCCGCGCTGGCCAGCCGGACCGACTGGGCCTGAGCGTTGTTGGAAAGCTCTGGATGCAGATCTTCGCGCCCGGCCTGCGCCAGCAGCAAAGACACAAGATCCAGATTCGTGATGCCATGCTCGTCACAGATGTTGACCGCCCGGCCGTCGAGCGCGAGACCCCGCTCGCTTCCCAGCGCGATCAGCCCCCTGACGCAGTCTTCGACGTGCAGATGGCTGCGCAAGGAATTCGGGGCACGCAGAACCGGGGCACGGTTGTCGCGGATTGCGGCCAGGGTATCGGGGATCAGCCGCCCCACCTTGCGATCTGCCGGGCCGTAGACATTTCCGATCCGGGCGATGCGTGCGCCCAGTCCAAGGGCAGCAAAGGCGCGCGCGCCGCATTCGCCTGCGATCTTTGACAGCTCATAGGGGCCGTCGCCCAGCAGCCGGTCTGTCTCTGACGCGGGGGTACCCCTGTTTTCGCCATAAACAGCGATGGATGACGCCAACACAATCGCCGGTCGCCGCCCGGACTGGAGAACGGCGTTCATCAGCTGCCAGACCGCCCGGCCATTGACCTCCAGCGCCAGCGCAGGGTCTTTGCGCGCCGCCGCCTCTTCGGAAATGCCCGCAAGATGAAACACCACATTTGGATTGGTGCCGGCGATCAGAGCGCTCAGGTCTGACTCCTGCGCCACCACCCGGATCACCCCCGGCCATGGGCCGGAGGATCGCCGCGAGATGGCGGTGACCGACACACCACGACGCACCAGCGCAGCGATCAGCCGGCTGCCGATGAACCCTGTAGCCCCGGTGACAATCGCAGTCTTCATGAGGCGACGCTTTGCTGGGCAACTGCGGGCAGCCATGGAGTCACCCCGGCCGCATAGCCATCATTCAGCTCGCGGTAATCCTTGAAGGTGTCCATGCAGCGCCAGTAGCCACGGTGGGTATAGACCTTGAGTTGGCCATCCGCCGAAAGCCGCTCCAGCGGCTCACGCTCCAGAATGCAGTTCACCTCGGGTTTCACGTAATTCAGAAACCGGCGCTCGAAAATGAAGAAGCCGCCATTCACCATCTCTGGCGAGCGTGGTTTTTCGGCGAAGGATTTAACCCGGTCGCCTTCGACCGCCATGACCCCGAACTGCGACGACGGCTGCACGCCTGTGACCGTGCCGACGCGACCATGGGCTTCGTGAAAATCCAGTGCGGCATGCAGATCAATGTCCGACAGGCCGTCGCCATAGGTCAGCATGAAGCGGTCGCCCGTTACATAGGGCGCGATGCGTGCGACACGGCCGCCGGTCTGGGTGGTTTCGCCGGTTTCCGCAAAGGTGATGCGCCAATCCTTGTAGGCCGACGTTTCATTGCCGATGAATTTGCGTTCACCCTGACGGAAATCGAGCACCATATCGCGGCTGCGGACTTCGTAATCCAGAAAGGATTCCTTGATCAGAATACCCTTGTAGCCGAGGCAGAGGATGAAGTTGGTAAAGCCCTGGCGGGAATAGATTTCCATGATGTGCAGCAGGATCGGCTTGCCGCCGATATCGACCAGCGGTTTGGGAATGCGATCGGTCATTTCGCGCATGCGCGTCCCTTCGCCGCCACACAAAATGACCACGGGGATGTCGGAACGCTCCTTTGAAACGGGCTTAGCCATGATGAGCTCCTGCGTTGAAAGTGGTTTTGGACGTGTCTTGATAGGCAAGCATTTCGTGTGGGGCTGAGAGCAGCCCGTCAAAATAGTCGATGGTGCGCTGAAGCCCCTCGGCAAGCTCGATGGTGGGCGCCCAGTCGAGGGTGCGGCCTGCCAGGGTGATGTCGGGGCGCCGCTGCACCGGGTCGTCCTCTGGCAGCGGCATGCGAATGATCTGCGACTGCGAGCCGGTCATCTCCAGCACCAGCGATGCCAGCTGGTTCATGGTGAACTCGTTGGGATTTCCGACATTGATAGGCCCGGTCACGTCGGCGGGGGTGTTCATCAGCCGGATCATGCCGCGGATCAGATCATCGACGTAACAGAACGACCGCGTCTGGTTGCCATCACCAAAGATGGTGATGGGCTGCCCGGTCAGTGCCTGAACGATGAAATTCGACACCACGCGCCCGTCGTTGGGGTGCATGCGCGGCCCGTAGGTGTTGAAAATGCGGATCAGCTTTATCTCGACATTGTGTCGGCGGTGATAGTCAAAAAACAGCGTTTCAGCGCAGCGCTTGCCTTCGTCATAGCAGGACCGGGGGCCGATCGGGTTGACGTTGCCCCAATAGTCTTCGGTCTGCGGGTGAACGACAGGATCGCCGTATACCTCGGAGGTCGAGGCTTGCAGAACCTTTGCCTTCAGCCGCTTTGCCAGACCCAGCACGTTGATCGACCCCAGCACGCAGGTCTTTGTCGTCTGCACCGGATCGGCCCGGTAATGCATGGGCGAGGCGGAACAGGCCAGATTGTAGATCTCGTCCACCTCGGCATAGAGCGGATTGATGACATCGTGGCGCAGCGTGTCAAAATGCGGATGCTCCATCAGATGGGCGATGTTGCTGCGCCGGCCGGTAATGTAGCTGTCGACGCACAGAACCTCGTGGCCTTCGCTCAACAGCTGTTCACAAAGGTGACTGCCCAGAAAACCCGCCCCGCCGGTGACCAGAATGCGTTTGCGAGAGGCTCCGTTCACCCAGCGTGTGTCAGGCCGTGACATCGCACGAATATCGCCGCTATCATTGGGGCTCATTGGCTGATCCTTTGAATTTGGGTTCTGAAAGAAGTTTTCGGTAGATGGCGAGCACAGCATCGCTGCTGGCCTGCCACGACAGGCTTTTGGCTTTGGTTCGGTTGCGGTGCCCTTCGGTCAGGGCGAGCCCGGGGTCATCGGTGCGGGCCCGGATCGCGCGTACCGCTGCGTCGTGATCCCATGGGTCCAGCAGGACACCGTGGTAATCCGCCGGAATGGTCGACACGATGCTGCACCCGGCCTGCATCGCCTCGAAGATGACAAGGCCAAAGGTCTCGGCCCGCGACGGCATGAACAGCACCGACGCCCGCGCCAGAGCGGCATGGTAGACTGCGCCGCGCCCTTCGATGATGGCGACATTACCCGGCGCACAGGGCAATGTGCCGTCTGTCCAGCCGACCGCCTCGAACCGGATGTCAGGCATCGACTCTGCCACGGCGCACAGACGGTCAAACCCCTTGCGCCGATCCAGTTTGCCCGCAAACAGCACCGGGGCCGCTGCAGGTTTGTCCCCCGCCACAGCAGAGGACGCATCTATGCCCGGCGTGACGATGCTGCCGGTCCCGCCGAACCCGAGCCGGCGGGCCAGATCAAACGAGGCCGGGCTGAGGAAAAGATGATCGTCAAACCGGAGCCGCAGCTGCCAGCGCTCGACCTGTTCCAGCACGCGCCCCGCAAGCCCCGCGCGCATGTCGCGCCACGCGGGGCCGAACAGACCAAGCTGTTCACACACTACCGGACGCCGGGCGAGGCGGGCGGCGGCATAGGCAAGGGGCGCTGCGTGAAAGGTGAAGGCATGCACGATGTCGGCGCGCCGCGCCTCGGCCACCGCCTGTGGCAGCAACAGCAGCATGGCCTGACGCGGCACCGCAAAACGGCACGTCGGAATTCCGTCAACTTCGGTGATCGACGGATCCCCGGCACACAGCACCCGGACCTGACAGCCGCTGCGCATCAGCCAGCGGGCACGTTCCAGCGCCACATATTCGCCCCCACCACCACTGTCTGGCGCAAAGCGTTCGTGGATCAAAAGCACCTGCGTCACAGCACGATCCCCCCCGCGCGAAGGGAGCCGTGGCGCAGCGATCCGGTCACCAGCGCGGCAAAGGTCACGGCGGATCGCGGCAGACCAAAGGCCGCCCGCAATGCGACCACGACCGGGTTCCGATACCGCCCGGGTTCCAGCATCCGCACGAAGAAGAACGGCACAAACGCCAGCAGGCCCCACGTGCCGGTCAGCGGAACCGACAGCAGACCCAGCAGACCAAGATCAAAGGCCGCAGTCTGCCGGTTCAGAAAGATCCGCAGGAACAGGGCGTCACGCAGCCCCGGCCAGCGGCGCACCAGCATCGGGATATTGCGCAGATGCCAGCATTCCATCAGCCAGCGACGAACGGACTGGGCGGTGATGTCGTGATACACAACGGCATCCGGCGCAAAGCCTGCGACATAGCCTGCCGCCAAAACCCGGCGGCCAAGATCGGTATCCTCGCCGTAGAACAGGTCGCCAAAGGGGCCGGTGAAGCCCTGAACCGCCTGAAAGGCTTCGGTCAGATAAAAGATGTTGCAGGTTTCGAACCATGGGGATGGTGCAGGGATATGAACCGTTTTTTCAAAGATCCGCCGACGATGTGCCGGGTTTGGGTAGGTTGCCCCCTGCACAAAGCCCGTTGCTGTGCCAAATCCGGCAACCCCGGCGGTGATCCAGCCCGGTAGCGGCACGCAGTCGTCGTCAACAAAGGCCAAAACTGATCCGATCGCCGCCTGCGCCCCGAACTGACGCGACGGGGCCGGACCGCGACCGTTGCGGCGGGCGTAGTGGATCGGCACAGCGGTGGTTTGCGCGATGGCGGCGACGGCGGCATCCGTCCCGTCATCGCTCCAGTTGTGCACCACGTGGATCTCAAAGCGGTCAGACGGGTAGTCTTGGGCAAGCAGACCGTTCAGGCAGGCCACAAGCGACTCGCGCCGGTTATGGGTGGGCACGATCACGCTGACAAAGGGGGGACGATCAGGCATGACCCACCCCCACGCCTGACACCCTGCGGCCAATGGGCAGCAATGTGGCGCGCAAGCCCAGACGCAGACTGCACCAGATGCCGATCACCGCCTGAGACATCGCAAACCCGGCAACCACGCCGATTGCCGCGCCAGTCATTCCAAGCTGCGGAACCAGCAGAACGCCGGTCACCGCGTTCACCACCAGCCCGATGGCCACCCCGGTCAGAGCGATGTGTGAATTTCCGGAAATGACCGCCAGACCACTGGCCATGCCCATTGCCCCGACGGCGACCTGCGCCGCCAGCAGGATCGTCAGCACTGTGGCGCCTGCCCGGAACTCTGGTCCGAACAGCGACAGCACGAATCCGCCGGCAACATATGCGCCAAGCGTCATCGCAACCGTCAGCGCGGTGCCTGCAAGCGCGCATTCACGGCACAGCCGTTCGACTTCACGGCGGTCACGCCTTGCCCACGCGGCGGCGATACGCGGCGTGTAGGCCGCGCCCAGCCCGGCCAGTGCAAGGATCGCAACCGATGCGATTCGGACGGAAGCGGAGTAGATGCCCAGTTCGGCGGGGGTTGCCAGCCAGCCAAGCACAAACAGATCCACCCGTTCATTCAGCGCGGCCATAATCAGGATCACCAGAATCCCGGCCCCTGCGCCCATCCAGAGCCGCAGGCCTTCGCGCGTGGCTGCGGCAGGGCGTGGCTCGTCGCGCCCCAGCCGCATGAGGTGCAGCCACAGCGCAAGGGCGGCCAGCGCGACGGCCAAGGCCGCAAGCCCGAGGGCGCTGCGGAACTCCAGCACCCCGCCAAGCGCGATCCACACCCCGATCAGACCCAGAGTGGCCCCTTGCCGCACCAGACTTTGCACGATCTCTGGCCCGGCCACGTGACTGCGGGCTTGCAGCAGGGACGCAAGGCTTTGGGCCAGCGCTGCGGGCACCACCATGAGTGCCGCCCATGGCAGGACCGGCACCATCAGGGTGTTCTGATCAAGTAGCGACGCAGATAGCAGCATCGCAGCCATGCAAAGCGCCCCGCCCAGAACCGTGACCACAAGGCTGGCCCGCAAGAACCCCCGCAACGCCGCGAAATCGCCGCGCGCAAGATAGTCCGGCAGGAACCGAACCGCACCAAAGGGCATTCCGCCCGACGCAACGACGGCCACCACAGTCCCCAAGGCAATGCCCAAGGCGTAAAGGCCAAAGCTTTCGGGCCCCATGAGGCGGGCAAGGACGATGTTCACGACAATCCCGAGGCCCGCGCCGGCGAGTTTGGCGATCAACGCCAGCGCCCCGGCCCGCGCGGATCCGGTCCGGGCGGTCATTTGCGGATGACCTGAATGATATCGCCCGGCTGAACCGCTGTGTCAGGATCTGCGGCAAGTGCCGTAAACCCGGAGTCGCCCTTGCGATGGATCGCATAGGCCGTCCTGGCGGGTTCAAGGATGACCGTTCCAAGGATCTGTTCGCTGGCCGCCAGATCCTGACGGGCAAGCGCCAGTGCGTTGCGTGCAGAGATCGCGGTTGCCTGCGCCGTATTCAGCTCGGTCGTCAGATCGAGGGTCCAGTTTGTGCCCAGTTCATTGATCAGGCTGTCGATCAGAATCTGCCGCGACTCGGCCTCGGCCCGTTCAGATATCAGACGCACCACCAGAAGCTGGGCGTTCATCAGGTCTGCCTGACGGTTGCTGACGCGATCCTGAGTGGAAAGCCCACGTGCGGAAAGGGTTTCCGCCGTCACCAGCTGCTCTTCGAACAGGCCGACGCGACTGCGCTGCAGATCCAGTTCTTCGGCCATCGACTCAATCTGGCGGGTGACCGCAAGCCGCTGCGAGGACAGGTTTTCCCGTTGCTGTGCCAGACGCTCGCGCCGCAGGGCGTGAACCTCGGCTTCGATCACGCGGATCCGGTCCAGCACGGCGGGATCAAGCTCATCTGCGCCCGCATCCGCCAAGGCAGACGTATCGCCCAACTCAGCCCTGAGGATAGAGATCTGCACCAGCGCGCGTGCCAGCCGGTCGGTTTCATCCAGAATCCGGGTTGCTGCCCGCTGACCTTCGAGAATTTCGATCAGCTGCGGGCTGTCGTCGTCGCGCAGGCGGCTGTCAACCGTCGCAACGGCGCGGCGCACGGTCATGTCGGGCCGCCAGGGAACATCCCCGCTGCGTACCCCGGCACCGTAAATCGCCACCGGCCGCCATTCCAGCACATCGACCAGAACGAAAGGCGGTTCGGCCCCGGTTTCCTGCTTTACAGCGGCCACAATGGCGTTGTGCGCGGCGTCGAGATCCAGCCCGGACACGGCCACTGCGCGCCCTGCAATGCGGATGCTGCCATCCGGCCCGATCATGGCGTCGCGGTCCAGTTCGGGCAGACGCGCCACCCGGATGGTCAGCACATCACCGGGAGCAAGGCGTGGCATGTGTTCCTGTGCCTGTGCGGCTTCCGCCAGCAGAAGACTGCAAAATGCAAATGTTGCTTTCAGATGCCTCATGCGGCCACCTCTGCCCGGTTGCCGGTCAAGGCTGCTTCGTACTGCGGTCCAAGCCGCTCCCAGCTGAATGCGGCGGCGCGGGCGCGGCAGATCGCTGTCGTTTTCCGCCGTGTGGACAGGTCCAGCCCATGCGCCAGCGCTTTGCACAGCGCGCGGGCGTCTGTTGCGACACCCTTTTGCATTTGCGGCGCGAACAACGCACCAACCTCATCGGTGGTAATGATGTCAGGAATGCCACCGTGATCGCAGCCAACCACCGGCGTTCCCGTCGCCAAGGCTTCGATCAGTACATTCCCCAGCGCCTCCCACACCGCCGGATTTACGGCGACTGCCGCCGACGCATAAAGCGCAGGCAGATCTTCAACCTTCCCAAGACCATGAAAGATAACGCGGTTTTGCATGGCCATCGGCAGGCAGGCCCTGATACGGCGCTCTGTCTCTGGCGAGCAGCGTCCCGACAGATGAAGCTCGACATCCGGGTGGTCCAGCCGAGCAAACGCCCTCGCCAGCAGGATCGCGCCCTTTCGCGGCTCGTCAGCATCGCCGCAAAACAGGATGCGAGGGCGGTCCGGTATGATGCGCTGCTGTGCGTTGAAGGGGGCCGTGTCGGTGGGTGAGGGTATCAGAATACTGTCGCGCCCAAAGTCACGTTTCATGCTGTCACGCGCGAATTCAGAAAGGCAGATCACCTCATCCGCCCCGCGCATCACCTGGTCAAACATGATACGGTCAAACGGAACCGCGCGAAAATACCGCGCCAGTGGAATGCCGGTCATCTGATAGACAAGCCGGGGGCGGGGTTTGCCGCGATACTGTCGCAGAATCCCCCACGCCTCATGATATCCGAGGCAATGAACGCTGTCGAAGTTGCCCTCGCGCACCACACGCGCACAATCAAAGGCAAAGGCATGAAAGCCGTTGATTTGCCTGAATTTTCCGAGCTTTCCAAGCCGTTGAGGCAACAGAATACGCCTGATCCCACCAGTGCAATCTTCCCCCGCACCCTCCGGGGACGAGGTAATGACAGTGACATCATGCCCCCGCGCTGCCAGATAGACTGACAAATCATTCAAAAGTCTTTCAGATCCTCTCCGAACCCAAGGCCAGGAAGTAGGATGGGTAATAGCAAAGCGCATGAAGGACTGCCCTGATGCAATCTAAAATTGAGTGACCGCGTTAAAATGCACGGCTCGAAAGAAATTCGGTATCGTTCCCCAAGAGTGTTTGGCTCCGGGAGGTTGGCGTATGGAATCGTTCTTATGTGATCTTATTTTAACAACAGTAGCATTTTATTCATTTTCTGCAAAACAGTTTTTATGTACTTCATTTGTTCCTGGGCGGTGCAGGGATGGAGATCAATAAAACTTATTGCTCATCAAAGGCTCTGCCACAAACCCGCTTTTGCGGCATCCCCTGCCAGACATCTTTGATTCTACATGTCTTCCTCAGTGTCACGTCGATCTGCATCTTGGGCATTCCTGCCACCGAACGGGCATGGCGTCGCGTTTCAAAGTCAGGTGAAGCCAAGAATGCAATTACATGCTGTGGTTGAATGCCAGCTCCTGGGTATGGGCTATACGAATCAGTGAATCTTTGAGTCGAAGTTTCTGATCGGCCATTTCTTCGCAGGGTGACGCCGGGCGAACCTGCACTCAGACCGTCGATAATACGGGAAAATCCTGAGACGTCAGGCGCGATGGCGTACTTTTGGAGATCGCGTGTATTAAGTTTCGGATACTTCGTGCAGGTATAGCCATCTTAGTACTTGTTTTAAAACGGTTTTACTACGGGGCGCAGGTGTGAACGGCTGTTGAGGTTGCCAGGCAGCATGCACGATGGACACGAGACAGCCTAGGTTGGCATTGGTAAAAGGGCATACTAATGTAGCGATCCCTATACCAATGATATTGTCTGCGTGGCTACACCACAAAGTCATGACACAGCTTTAAGGTGAGCAAAGCTTATGCAATCAATCTACGGTTAATGATCGTTAAGATTTGGTTAACATTTCCTTGACTCACGCGCATCTACCGATAACCTAGGGCATATTTAAAAATGGTTTCCGGTCACGCTGGATAAAGTTATGCTCAGAGAAGATAACCTCGGTGTTATACCGGGTGCATCACGCCACGCTTATGACTCTTTCGCTCATGTGAATGCAGGGACTTGGGTCTATCTCAAGCCGTGGTTTGACAGGGTCTTTGCAATCGCGGCTTTGATTGCAGTCAGCCCGATCATGCTTATTATATCTGCGGCAATAAAACTTGAGTCGCCAGGCCCGGTCTTTTTCCGTCAGCCAAGATTTGGGGTGGATCGGACAATAATTTGCGTCACCAAATTCCGCACCATGCATCACACGGCAGCCGATATTGGCGGGCGACAACAAACAGTGCGGAATGATGCGCGGGTCACTCGCCTGGGCGCCATTTTGCGGCGCACCTGCCTCGACGAGTTGCCGCAGTTCTGGGATGTCCTGTGCGGGCGGCTGTCCGTCGTTGGCCCTCGGCCGCATCCGCTTGACATGGAAGTCGAAGGGGTTCGGGCTGACAGCGCCATCGCTTACTATCACTCTCGCCATGCCGTCCGGCCGGGAATCACAGGGCTTGCGCAGGTTCAGGGAAACAGTGGGCCGGTCGAGACACTGGAAAAGGGGCGTGATCGCATTCTGTACGATATAGAGTACATCAACAGCCTGTCCTTTCGCGGGGATATGAAGATCATCGCCAAGACACTGGGCGTCGTTCTCTCTCAGAAAAGCAACTACTGACTGGGCTCTGTCGCTCCCCAGCGGGCCGGCAAACCTGAGGTTTCCGCACTGGTGACGCAGACTGACTGTCATGCTGTGCGGAACAGTCCTGTGGTCATGCCCCCTGTCGCAGCGATTGGTCAGCAGCCCGGCTGCAAGGCGACGCCCGAAATGAGGCCGCGTGGCGCCGACCTGCGGATCGTCGTTTTGGTACTGCTATAACGCCTGCCGGGCGCGCGGACCGGGACTGGGCTGTCGGATGATATGATCTGTCAATGAGGATGTGCGCGAAGCCACGTGCTTATGACCTGATGGCTTGGTCGGGACATGAAGACAGGCTCATGGCTGATCGCGCGAGGAATGCTTTCAGTGACGCAAGGAACTATGACGGGACACCACAAGGACGGGGCACCACAAGAAGGGCATGTCTGAGCTGGGCCGCCCGTCGAAAGGAATCGCTTCATCATGGCGATTCCATCAGCAAGCCGTGCTTCTGGACCGACAGGACGAACCACCGGCATGCTTCCTGCAGAAAGTTTGCGCGTTTGGGTCAAGGAAACATAGGGTATCTTGGAAAAACGACGGTTGTGTGAAGATTTCCTCTTGCAGGTTTTTTGTGGTGGGCCTAAACACCGCCTTACCGAAGCGGCGGGGACGTGGAAACGCGGTTCTGAGGCGACGGAGCGACGATGGAAGTTCGACGTGACATCTGAAGGTACGGTTGCAGGAAGCACCAAGAGATTGGTGGTCCTGAAATTTTTGTCTTCATGCTCTTTGAAAATTGAATGTGATGAAGGGATATGTGGGCGGTTTGGGCGCATCGGCGTCTAACACGTAGCATATCTGCCCGGC